>JAVVEL010000055.1:0-9707 GCA_032260385.1 Bacteroidales bacterium
CTTAGGATGTTCGTATTTAGCCAGCTTTTCTTTCAATCTGTCATTTTCTTTACGCAAACCCTTTATCTCACTGTGAAGGTCATTTACAAGATTGATCAGTTTTTCTATCTTCCTGGTTAAGGTGGCTATTTTTGAATCTGTTGTCACTCAGCTTTGCTTTATCACAAAGCAATAACAGAATATTTTCAATGTCAAGTTTTTAAACTACTAAATATCAATACCAACAGCATAAATTTGTTGATATCCACTGAATTTGGTAAATCACAAATGTATCACAATAAAACCCGTGTAAAACCGCGGAAAATTGTTTATAAACACCTATTTTTGAGAATAGACTGATTAGTTACTTTATCTATAGACTAGTAAAAAAAAATTGCCTATAAGATAATAGTACATGGATACAGAAATATTGATAACATAAAGAGTGAGGAAATTAATAAACTGGATGATAAATTAAGAAGCAGAATAAGTACAGAAAAAAATTGCTTTCCACGTTCTCTGGAGTGGATTAACTGGATGTTAAAATACAAGTGGGTCCTGAGCAGGGAAGAGGCGGGTCACATTGATACAAATTACTATTTTTCAGATTCCCGTGACCATTTTAGTTACATACTGATCAAGATTGTAGGATCAGGAGGTAAAAACAAAGATGGCTTCTTTATATTTTCCCTGTCCAGGAATAAAGGCTACGTAAGAATAAAATTATTAGACCATACAAATGATGATGATATTGTAGGTAAACAGATTGCTGTGCTCACACTGAGATATGCTCAAAGATTTTTAGCTGATAGTATAGAGATTCCCTCAGATATTGAAAAGTATTTCAATCTTGGTATCTTCACCAACAAACTTATCAATAATAGAGTAGGGCGCTTTCTCTATTCAATGAATGACATTTCAAGCCAGACAGTAAAAAGCTTCCAGAAGATAACTACACGATATTACGATGGTGATATAGCTTTCGTTTGAAATAATGAGCATCTTTTTATTGCCAGGTATGCTCTTGTGCTTACGCTGATTAATAGACATAAAATCTAAGAAATCTGAATCTAACAATATAAATGACAGAAAAGAACAAACGTATCTACCTTTCTCCCCCTCATATGTCAGGCAATGAAATGAAATATATAAGGGAGGCATTTGATCAGAATTGGATTGCTCCCCTGGGTCCCAATGTTGATGCTTTTGAAAATGACCTGGCAGAATATTGCGGTGTAAAGCATGCTGCAGCGCTGAGTTCAGGTACTGCAGCCATGCATCTTGCTCTTATACTGCTTGGTATTGGCAGGGAAGATGAAGTAATTGCCCCTACCTTAACTTTTTCAGCTACCATAAACCCCATTGTTTACCAGGCAGCCACACCTGTTTTAATAGACAGTGAGCCTGAGACATGGAACATGGACCCTGAAATGCTTTTTACGGCAATTAAAGAACGAATTAAAAAGGGTAAAAAGCCTAAGGCAATAATTGTAGTACACTTATACGGTATGCCAGCAAAGTTGGATGAGATAATGGACATAGCGAGCAGCTATGAGATACCTGTAATTGAGGATGTAGCAGAGGCTCTAGGAAGCCGTTATAGGGGAAAGCCTCTGGGTTCTTTCGGGGAGTTGGCAATTCTTTCATTCAATGGCAATAAAATTATCACAACTTCCGGAGGGGGAGCATTAATTTCAAACAACGGTAAATTTATAGAAAAGGCAAGATTCCTTTCGACTCAGGCTCGTGATGAAGCTCCCCATTATCAGCACAGCCAGATTGGTTACAATTACAGGATGAGTAATATTCTGGCCGGTGTTGGCCGGGGGCAGATGGATGTATTGGACCAGAGGATAAGAGAGAGAAGAGCAAATTTTAAGTTCTATTATGAAAATCTTAAGGCATATCCTGGAATTAATTTTCTTAAAGAACCGGATAAAAAATACTTCTCCAATTATTGGCTGACCACGATCTGGATAGAGAAGGAAAAAAGCGGAAAATCACGCGAAAATTTACAGGCAAGACTTCAGAAAAAGAATATTGAATCAAGACCCTTATGGAAACCGATGCATCTCCAGCCTGTTTTTAAATCTTATCCTGCATTTTTAAACGGGGTAAGCGAGACTTTGTTTTCGTATGGCTTATGCCTGCCTTCAGGGTCTAATATGACCTGTGAAGAGAGGCAATTAGTACTGGATATGATTATAAAATAAGAAAGTATGAATCTGATTTGAAAATAACACTCTTAATATTTGATGAATTTTCTTGTGACTAAAATTTCATTGTTGCTCAGTGTTAGTACGTAGATTCCAGGTTCGATATAGGGAAGATCAAGATACATTGTAAGTTCATCACTTGAAATAATTCTCTGATAAACAGGGCGTCCTTCGATAGCGTATATTGTTATAATATTACTGCTGTTTGATGAACTCAGAAATTCATCCTCAGTGAAAGAAACTGTAAAAACACCCGCATTAGGATTGGGATAGAGTTCCATCAGATCAGGTGTATTATCATCCAGGGTGACCACTATATTAACAACTGAAGATTTTGTTGTGGCATCGTCATTATCGGTGGCCACAGCATGTAATGAATAATTACCCTCTTCAACATTTTTCCAGACAAATGTGTATGGAGAAGAAGTACTTTGCCCGATCATGCTATTTTCATTATAGAATTCCACATTGCTTATTGTTCCATCCGAATCACTCGCTAAAGCTTCAATTGTGATTGAAGCCGGAGCTATATATTCAGAATTTTTGGTTGGCGAATAGAGAGTAACAGAAGGTGGTGAATTGGCAGGGGGGTCAGGATTTGTACTGTTGACCACTATATTAACTGGCTGGGATGTGGTGGAAGCATTCCGGTCATCAATGGCAATTGCAGTTAGCTCGTAGTTGCCAGCTCCTGCGTTTTGCCATCTATAGCTGTAGGGAGGGGAGCCTGCCTGCCCTATCATTGTGCCGCCACGATAGAACTCTACCCTTATTATCGTACCATCAGGGTCATTTGCATTTGCCTCTATTACAACTGTGGCAGGTGCTGAGTAAGAGCTGTTATTGGCAGGAGAAGTGATTGTGACTGTCGGTAACTCATTACCGGGTGTATAAGTTGAGCCTTCATACTCTGAATATCCAATATCCGGTGCTGAACCATAAAAGGGTAATCCTACATCTATACCTGCGTCAATAAGGTCACTTCCTTCCCTTAATTTGAAAAATGAAATATCAGGGAGTGAACCATCGGCTTTTCTTGGCCTGCTTAGCTGAGCCGTATCCAGGCTTACGAAATCATCATCCGTTATCGAATATGCTGGATCATATTTCGTGTTCCCGTCTTCACCTACCCATATGAAATTGTTAGTTTCCAGTGTAACATTTTCCATGGTTCTTGAATAAAACCTTGCCGGGAATGTGGGCGTATCTGCCCATCCCATAGTATTGGTAGCCTTATAAACCAGGTTATTCTTCAATACTATTGACTCCCTGGTGGTATATATGTCATAGTCACCTTTGTTGCTGACAAATCCAATATAGTCCTTATAAGAGGAAATATTTATAAATTCATTGTATATTCCTAAATTAGCATCATTAAGATTGGCATGGCCTATAGCGCACATATTATATGCACTGATACAATTATATATTCTTCTCTTTTTGGGATCAAATACATTAGAATATGCCAGCTTAATGCCATCACCACCACCTGATAGATTACCATTGCCCCAGGTCCAGCAATCATGCATCTGGTATTGCTTTGTGGTTGACATGTCCCATCCGTCATCTGAGTTATTCCAAGATCTGCATCCCGATATATAGGCAATCTTGAAAGTATCAACGGCTGTTCCTCCACTGGTAATAAGAAAACCATCTGCACGGCCTCCATCGAACGATCCCTCCTGTGCTAAACTGTCACAGTTATTATAACTATCACAATTCTTTAAATATAGGGTGTCATATCCTGCTATGTATAAACCAGTTCCTCCGTGCCCGCTTGTCACAATGTTTTCAAACAAGGCAACACCTCCCGAAGTATTTTGACAATTCCAGTTAATGCCGGAAATCCACTGACCGGGAGTTGTCTGCAGGACGTTCCTTACAGTAAGTCCCCTGAATTTTATGTAACTAACATCACGTATCGTAAGTCCGCTTCTTGAAGATTCAGAGGCCTCAAAAAGAGCACAATCCAGAATTGGATTTTCTCCGGGATAATTAAAATAACAGATAGGTTGGTTGTGAATACCACTGTTGCCGGGATGGTAATAATTTATATCTACAGGTATCGTGGGATACCATATTCCTTCCCTGAAATATACCGTGTCACCTGCCTGAGCTGTATTAAAAGCTCTCTGCCAGGTTGCCCAGGGATAGTTAATATCAGTACCGGGGTTCATGTCACTAGCGTTAGGATTGTAAGCCTTATCCTGGACATAGTACACTCTTTGGCTGAGCGAAATAAGGGAAAAGGAAACCAGGATAAGCAGAGAGGCAATTCTTCTCATATATAAATATATTTAAAATATTCTGCAAATATAACGGACAAAGTCAGTTTTTTTTATATTTTGATGCGTTTTTATTCAGATACTTTTTCATATAAGTGGTATACATTGTTTTAGATCAGGCATGATGGGCAATATAAGGCAAGATATTATACATAATATAAAAAATATTCCGGGCTGGCACACCAGACGAAAAATAGTTATCATCGAGTGTGACGACTGGGGAGGAACCAGAATGCCATCAAAAGAGGTATATGAGCTTCTTACCGCGAAGGGCCTGAAAGTTGGTCAGGGTTGGTTTAATATGTATGATACTCTTGAATCTAAAAAGGATCTTGAGCCGCTATTTGATGTACTTACATCCGTCAGGGACAGAAATGGCAATCCATCTATAATGACGCCGGTAACTAATGTGGCAAATCCTGACTTTGAAAAAATCAGGGCTTCTGGTTTTTCCGGGTACCACTATGAACCTTTTACTGAAACACTCAAAAGATATTACCCTGATGAGGATGTATTCAGATTATGGGAGGAGGGTATTTCATCAGGCATTTTTGTGCCGGAACTTCACGGGCGGGAACATCTTACCGTGCAAATGTGGATGGAAAAACTTAAGGAGGGGAATAAAGACTTACTCATTGCCTTTGATCATGGCTTTACAGCCCTGGAAATAGAAGATATTCCTCCCCCTGCAAGGGAATTCAGGGCTGAGTTTTACTTCACCTCGGAGGATCAGAAGTCCTTTCTAGTCGATTCCTTAAAAGAAGCAGTGTCTTTGTTCTCAAACATTTTTGGTCAACAACCAAGGGTTTTTGTAC
This sequence comes from Bacteroidales bacterium, assembly GCA_032260385.1. Taxonomy (GTDB): domain Bacteria; phylum Bacteroidota; class Bacteroidia; order Bacteroidales; family VadinHA17; genus UBA9300. The sequence continues at coordinate 5,296 of JAVVEL010000055.1, forward strand.
CGGGTAATGGTATCTTTCATCCTGACTTTGAACATGTAATTGCAGGCAGAGGTATCAAATTCCTGTATGTCAATCGTGCTTCTGCCTATCCTGATAATGGAGGAGAACTGAAATACAGACACATGGTTACAGGTCAAAAAGGACCCCACGGCTTAATATATTACACACGTAACTGTGCCTTTGAACCATCTGATATAAATTATAAAGGCATTGATTTAACCCTTAAACAGATTGCAGCTGCATTCAGGTGGGGTAAGCCTGCTAATATAAGCACTCACAGGGTGAATTTTATTGGAGGGATTAATCCGGTAAACAGGGAAAATGGCTTGTCAGAGCTGAGGAAATTATTAAGGGCAATTGTTCATAAATGGCCAGATGTGGAATTCATGAGTTCCGGCGATGCCCTGGAGTATATGAAAAATAAAAATTAAAACTCTATACCTATATGTTTGTGAAGCGTTTATACAAAAGGTTACGAAGATTCTATCTGGAACGATTTGCAGGTCCGGCAAGACTGCTTGAGTTTTACAGGAGTCAGGGGATAAAAATAGGAGAGAACTGTCATATAGGAGGTCTAATCTATACAGATGAGGCTTACCTTATTGAGATCGGTGATCATGTGGCTATTGCAGCCGACGTACTTTTTATTACTCATGATCCGGGAATGTGGTGTTTTACAGAAGATGATCCGGAGTATGATGTCTTCGGGCAAATAAAAATAGGTAATAATGTCCTCATTGGGATGAGATGTACAATCTTGCCCAATACTTTTATTGGAGATAATTGTATTGTGGGAGCAGGCAGTGTCGTAAGAGGTAAGTTCCCGGACAACTCTATTATATTTGGCAACCCTGCAACTGTTGTTTCCAATATGAGCGTACAGAGATTACTGTACAATCAGAACCCAAATCGCTTGAAGACAGCCAGGATGACTGATGAAGAGAAGAAACCAATAGTTAAAAAACACTTTGGGCTTGAATAATATTATAAATGAAATACAATAAATCTTAATATAAGATCGATATAATTTAAAACCTTGCCTGACAAAGTTCTTCTTTTTATCTGTTTTTAATATTCTTTTTCGAATCAGAGATTTAAAACATGGAAACAAAAAAGATTATTTTTCTTCATCACAGTACCGGTCAGATGATCTGGTACGGTAAAACGAACCGGTATATAAGGAAACTTACCGATAAAAGTGATGTGAAAACCTATATAAAAAAGTATAACAGGAAGCATAAAACAGGCTATTACATAACTAAAATACCCTTTCCGTCTGGAACTTCCTACAAGGGGTCGAATAGCCCTTTTGATTATTATAATATCTGGGTGAAAAATGCAGGTGGCAAGCCCTACATGGATGAACCAACACTGGATATACTGACAGAGAAATATGATATCATCATATTCAAACATTGTTACCCGGTAAGTAAAATTATGGAGGATAGCGGTAACCCTGACATTGATTCTGCTGAAAAAAGAATAGAAAATTACAAACTGCAATATGATGCCCTTAAGAAGAAAATGCACAGTTTCCCAGAGACCTGCTTCATCATATGGACTCCTGCTGTTATGGTTAAAAATAAGCTGACCCGGGAAGAAGCTCTCAGAACGAAGGAATTTTATGAATGGATGATGAATGAATGGGACGAGAAAGGAGACAATATCTTTCTTTTTGATTTTTATAAATATGAAACGGATGGCGGTCTTTTCCTGAAGAATGAACATGCTGTTAATCCTGATGACTCTCACCCCAACAGGAAATTTGCGGGTAGAGTTGCCCCCCTGTTTGCCCAGTTCATTATAGACGTGGCAGATCACAGGGTGGAATAATCAGACCTTGCTTAATATTTAAAATTGTATAAATAAATAATATGAAAATGCAAATACACTTACTACTGTTAATGACTAATTTTCTAATCTCATCACTTCTCCTGCCATCCTGTTTTAATGGTGAACCCTTAACCCCTGGCGACAATGGAACGGAAAGCCTTGGGGTGACAGGAGGTCAGATAGTTGCTGACCATACTATCGTGGAAAGGTTTGATGATATTCCGGAGTATTATCTGGAGGAGGTGAAAAGAATGTGGCTGGCAGTGCCTGGTGAATCCCATGCACTGGGGTATATGAAGGGTCTGGTGGCACTTGAATCATCATACCCGGATAATGATGTATCCTATACTTACCGTGGTAATCCGGAAGGGTACACCACCTCACACCTGAGGGCAAGCATTTCTACCTGGGGTGATCTGAATAATGAAAACGGTTGGATTTATAGCTACGGTGAAGAAGACTGGTTCACAAGTGAGATGGCTATAAACAGAACTAAGGCAGGGATAACCTATTGCCATGATAATGATCTTGAAATTTCTGCACTGGGCTTTGGATGGTGCTATGATGGGGGTTATACTGACATGACTGACTATCTAAAGGCCACACAGGAATATATTGACCATTGTAATGTGAATGGATATAACACAAAAGTGTTTTTTACAACAGGCCCGGTGGATTCATGGAATGCCAAGGGTGAAGGTGGTTATCTCAAATACCTGGCATATGAGGCCATCAGGAATTATGTGGATGAGGATTCCACGAGAATACTGTTTGATTACGCAGATATACTGTGTTATGATGATAATTCAACAGAGCCTAATATGACAAGCTGGAACGGTAATGAATATCCAATAATAACTGAAAAAAATGGAACCCCTGAATCAGTGGGCCATATCTCTGTGGAAGGCCAGGTGAGACTGGCAAAGGCAATGTGGTGGATGCTGGCACGAATGGCCGGTTGGGATGGAGATTAAATAAGAGATTATGAGATAAACATATAGTAAAAAGGAGCCTCAAAGCATCATGAGGCTCCTTTTTTTAGTGCGCCCGGCATGGGCATTAACTATAGGGTGCAAGTCCCGAACGTACCTTGACAGTAGGAAACGTTAGCTTAAGGCAAGGGTGTCCATCGCGAGGTGGAATCTGAAGGAAACCTGCGGCAAAATCCCGGTCTGACGAACAGAAACTGCATAGAAGGCCTAAGGTTGCTGGATGAGTTTGCAAAACAAAACGAAGTCCGATACTGTCCGGGGTAACCAAGGTAAATGCAGCAGAGATATGGGATGAAAGTTAATGTTCTTACCCGGGGAGGTCTCACGGACATGATGAAACGGAGTATGACTCATGGTCGAAATAAGGTTTATCGTGAGAAGTCAGCCGAGGTCAAAGTACCGTGATACGACAATTATGGGAAGGACCGAACCTTAATAAGGAAGCAGTAAATGAAAGTTACCAGATGAAAGGGAAAAAGCAGAAAATCTTTGATACATCAGAGACCTGCCCACAGAAGAATAGGACGGTATCCGAAGGCTATGTGGTAGGGCAGACTTTCATTGGGATAACCGAAAACAACGCTTTCAGCAAAGACCAATTGGAGTATGGGATGTTAGAGTACATTCTTTCACCAACGAACCTTAACAAGGCTTACCCTTCAGGTAAGGCGAAATAAAGGTGCCGGAGGTGTAGACAAGATGGAAGTCGAATCCTTACAGGATTATCTTGTCAGGAACAAGGAAGTGCTGATACAATCCATCCTTAGGGGCAAGTATCGCCCGAATCCGGTCCGCAGGGTATTAATACCCAAAGATAATGGAAGTAAGCGGCAGTTAGGGATCCCGACCGTTGTGGACAGGGTAATCCAGCAAGCCATTTACCAGGTGCTCAGCCCGGCTTACGAGCCACAATTTTCTGAGTACAGTTACGGGTTCAGACCGAAAAGGAATGCCCACGACGCATTGAACAGGTGCAGGGAGTACATCACCGACGGCTATAGATACGCTGTAGATATGGACTTGGAAAAGTTCTTTGATACAGTGAATCATAGCAAACTGATAGAGGTACTGTCAAGAACGATAAAGGATGGGCGGGTAATCTCGCTGATCCATAAGTACCTTAATGCAGGGGTGATGACAGAGGGCAGAGAAGAACCGAGCAAGCAAGGAGTACCATAGGGTGGTCCTTTAAGTCCGCTCTTGGGCAATATTATGCTCAACGAACTGGACAGGGAACTGGAACGTAGAGGGCACAAGTTCGTTCGATATGCAGATGACAGTGTCATTTTGTGTAAGAGCAAGCGAAGCGCCGAAAGAACCATGGAGAACATCATACCTTTTATTGAAAGGAAGCTGTTCTTAAAGGTTAACCGGGAGAAGAGCAAGGTATCTTATATCAGTGGCGTAAAATTTTTAGGTTACTCATTTTACGTTTACAGAGGTGAGGGAAGGTTGCGGATACACCCTAAAAGTGTACTGAAGAGGAAAGCTAAGATTAGAAAGCTGACATCGAGAAGCAACGGATGGGGCAATAAGCGAAGGAAGGAAGCATTGCGCCAGTACATCAGAGGATGGGTGCAATACTTC
>JAVVEL010000056.1:0-9686 GCA_032260385.1 Bacteroidales bacterium
CTCATTTCCTGGGCATGATGCAAACGGTATGGTCCGGGGCAGGACGGTTTTTGGAGGCCTGGTACGGGGAGGGGGAAGAGAATGTGCGATCCGGAGGATCGGTAGTGGAGTGTTTTAAGACGCTGTTCGATGAGATAAATAAGCTGGAGGATTACTAAAGGTTTAACTGTTGAATCGTGTAATCGTTGAGGCGGGGATCAGAAACTGTCAATGCCTCAAACCCGGAACCCGGAACCCGTAACATGGAACCCGGAACCAGTTATAATCATTCGGGTAGGCGGAAGAAGGTAAAGTTCACGGAGCCATATTTGCGGTGCTGTGCAAAGTAGGTGTGATGGGTGAAGGTATTATCACGAGGGTGTTCAAGGATTAGCCAGCCTCCGGGGCGGAGGCAGCCGCTGTTGATAATCAGGTCAGGTATATCACTTATCCATTCGAGCTTATAGGGGGGATCGGCAAAAATAAGATTAAAGGTATTTAACGTGCTTCCAGTGTATTTCCTTACATCGGCACGGAAAACCTCAATGCATGTCATATCTAGCTTGAGGGCTGTATTTCTGATGAAAGAGGCATGTTTTGAATTTATGTCCACCGCATGTACCACTTCGGCTCCGCGTGAAGCAAATTCGTAACTTATGCTTCCCGTCCCGGCAAAGAGATCCAGTACATGCAATTCAGTGTAATCAATGATGTTATTGAGTATATTAAAAAGTCCTTCCCGTGCCATATCGGTGGTAGGTCTGAGTTTAAGACCTGCAGGGGGCCTTATAAGTCTTCCCTTATGAGAGCCACTTATTATGCGCAATTTACAATATTGAAAAGATTACAGTATTGATGGCTTGCCATCTCATCAAAGATATAACTCATTGAGAAGTCTCCTTCAGGAGTGGCAAATTTAAGTGTTTTAATATACCTGAGAAGGTTATTATAGAGGTCGTCGAATTTGAAGATGCTGCCACTCAGATAAACTTTATGGTCTTTCTCCACCTTAAAGTGGTTGAAGGTATTCATGAGGTAATAGAGAATATCGGAGTCATTTCGTACCCTGAAGGTGTTGAAAAACTGCAGATCATTGTCAGCTACCAGTATCAGTGTGAAAAACCCGTTGTCGAAGTGCACCCTTATATACCTGTCTTTATTTTTACGTGCCTGTCTGAATGAAGAGTTCAGCAGGGGCTTAAGCTGGTGGGCTACGGAAGCATCGGGGAAAAGATTAATTGCCAGGTCAAAAATATCTTTTCTAACACCAAAAAGAAGGTAGGCGTCGGGTTCCGTCAGTTTATTATTTGCTACCAGATAATTATCACGGAGAGCATGATTCAGCTCGAAGTATTCATTTTTAGCTGCGGGGTCGTACAAGGAAGCAGGCACTATGGTGCTTTGTTCTGTGTTGAATACGATTCTGTACCTGCGGTATTCCCTTGACAGAAACTCATCTTTTTCGGCAATATCGCGTATCTCATTAATTATGCCTGCTTCCTTTCCACTCAGTTTATAATCCCTGAACATAACAAACCTGTTCCTGAGGTTATCCAGGAGACAAAAAGAAAATCCATTCAGCCCGAGCTGAATGGATATTTCATAATTATTCGTTGAGTTTATATCCAGTGTTTCGTCAAACAGTTCTTTTTCATACATATGAAAACTGTTAGTTCTCCCAGTTACCGGCGTTATTGTTTGGCTCTTTAACATTTCCGACACGCATTCCGGGGAAGCCGGTAATTTTTTCGCGCAGGATATTATAGTTAATGATAAGCTGTGGGTCAAGTCCTTGAAGGAAAACATCGTTTAAAACAGAAGCTTCGAATACTTCCACCTTAACTTTGGATGCTGTTTCAACCAGGTCGGCTTCCATTTTGAATTCCGTTTTACCACTGAAGGGTACATATCTCAGGGAGTCGACCGGAAAATCCGGAGCGAATATTGAATCAAATACAGTTGTATACGAGGTGTCACGCACTATAAGTCCTCTGCGAAGTGCTTCCCTTTCTGCCCTGGCTCCCCATTCTTCTATCATTTCATCTGTAACGGCACCTTCTTTATAAATCAAAGGGAATGAATCAGTCTTGACAAAATTAATGAGTGTGTCAAAGCTTCCGGTATACCTTCCATATTTTGATTTGAAAGCTACCTGGGCAGTCCTGATATCAATCAGTCTTTCTTTTATCGCTTCCTCTCTTCTGTCTCTTTCCTTATTAAATCTTATAGGATTCAAAATACTGTCGACGAGAAGCCAGCCGAGGACGACAATTGCTGCAATCAATAGAATTCGTACAACTACATTCATTTTTTTTATTGTTAAATAAGTTTGGTTATGTTTGCTGCAAAAATAAAAAAATAAATTGAATACCAAATCGATCCGGCCGTTTTTGAACTAAATGATACACTCGCATATTGAAAAGATACTGGAACATAAACTTGGTCATCAGCCAACGGATGATCAGCTTATTGCCATAAGAGGACTTGCATCATTCATTGCGGGCAACACCAATGACAGTATTTTTCTTCTGACAGGTTATGCAGGCACAGGCAAGACGAGCCTGATCAGTGCCATGGTCCATGCCCTTAATAGTTTTAATCTTGAATCAGTATTACTGGCGCCCACGGGTAGGGCTGCCAAAGTACTGGCTTCGTATACAGGCATGGCTTCCTTCACCATTCATAAGTATATTTACAGGCAGAAAAGCAGTAAAGATGGCATGGGCCGCTTTGAGCTTGACAGGAACATGCACAGGGATGCCTATTTTATCGTGGATGAGTCTTCAATGATATCACAGGAAATAAGCGAACCGTCAGTTTTTGGAAGTGGCCGTTTACTTGATGACCTTATCGAATATGTTTACCGTGGCAGAAATTGCAAACTGGTGCTGGTAGGTGATACTGCCCAGCTGCCTCCGGTGGGATCAGTACTGAGTCCCGCACTCAGTGTGCAGGACCTTTCTGTGTACGGCTTCAATATTGAGACGGCTGAATTGCGTGAGGTGGTGAGGCAGTCAAGGGAATCAGGTATATTGATGAATGCAACATCCATCCGGAAGAAGGTGGCCGATAATGATCTCAGTGTGCCGGGGTTTACACTTGAAGGCTATGATGATATCTTACGCATTAACGGGGAAACCTTGCTTGAAGAACTCGAAGAATCATATTCCCGGGCCGGTATTGACGGTACAGTGATTATAGTTAATTCAAACAGGATGGCCAATAAGTACAACCAGGGAATACGTAACAGGATTCTTTTTCGTGAGGAAGAGATAAGCTCAGGCGATATGCTGATGATTGTGAAAAACAATTATTTCTGGGCCGGCGAAGAGGAAAACCTTGATTTTATTGCCAACGGGGATATAGCCAGGATAAAGAAAGTCTTGCGAAAAGAAGAAAGATATGGATTCAGGTTTGCTGATATGGTGCTTGACTTCGTTGATTATTCCCGCGAGCTTGAAGTGAAGGTTCTACTGGATACTCTGGGCTCTGAAAGCGCTTCTCTTTCAGGAGAACAAAATAGAATGTTGTTTGAGCAGGTACTGGAAGATTATTCCCACCTGAGCACAAAAAAGAAAAGGTATGAAGCTGTCAGGGAGGATGCCTTTTTCAATGCCATGCAGATAAAATTTGCCTATGCCGTAACATGTCATAAAGCCCAGGGCGGTCAATGGGAGAGGGTATTTGTTGACCAGGGGATGTTCAACAGGAAGGAGCCCACGATGGATTACCTGCGCTGGTTGTATACTGCCGTAACCAGGGCCACAGACAGGCTCTACCTTGTGAATTTCCTCCCTGCATATTTTGGCGGGGAAGATTAATAAGCTGCCTGAAATTTCCGGAAGATATCCTGTTTATCTGAGTTTTTTCAAAAGTGCACCACCTCCCATTACCAGGATTCCCGGCTTAAATGACTAAATTTGAACCTGACAACAAAAAATTATCTGAATTATGAAGTCATACAGGAAAGAACTCTGGTTTAATACAGGCAGCAGGAGGGAGCTGATAAATATTACCCGTGATGTTGAACTTACCCTTGCTGAAAGTGGCATAATGGAGGGACTGGCCCTTATAAATGCAATGCATATATCTGCAAGTGTATTTATAAATGATGACGAGCCGGGCCTGCACCAGGATTTTGAAGCATGGCTTGAAAAACTTGCACCGGAGAAACCCTACTCAAAGTACAGGCATAATGACGGCTTTGAAGATAATGCTGACGCTCATATCAAGCGTACACTGATGGGCAGGGAAGTTGTGGTAGCCATAACGGAAGGCAGACTTGACTTTGGGCCCTGGGAGCAGATCTTTTACGGTGAGTTTGACGGCAAACGCCGCAAAAGGGTCCTGGTAAAGATTATCGGTGAATAGTCCGGCTTAGAATTTATCATTCATTTCTTTTATCATTTCCTCTATCCTGGCATCCAGTTCAGCTTCTTTCTTCTCGTAATTATCCTTATTCTCCAGTTTATCATTCACGCTGAAGTAAAACTTTATTTTGGGCTCGGTGCCGGATGGACGCACCGAGATCTTTGTTCCGTCAAGGAGGAGAAACTGTAAGACATTGCTTTTCTCTAAGTCAATATTCTCTACTGTACCGGTCTTAAGATTTTTCATAATACCACCCTGGTAATCTATTATTTTAAGCACTGCAGTATTATTAATTTCATCCGGTGGCTGATTTCTGAGCTTGCTCATTATCCTGTTTATTTCCTCTGCCCCTTCTTTTCCTTTCCTGACGATGTTTACCAGTTTTTCCCTGAACAGGCCATACTCATAATAAATATCTACCAGTGCATCAAAGAGTGTTTTTCCCCTGCATGCCATAAAGGCTGCCACCTCTGCCACCAGGGCACATGAGCCTACAGCATCCTTATCCCTGACGTAATCACCCGGCAGGTAGCCGAAGCTTTCTTCTCCTCCCCCTATGTACTTTTTACCGCTTCCCAGTTTTTCCATCAGGCTGGCAAAATATTTAAAACCCGTAAGCACATTATAACATTCAACATTGTTTTTTTCAGCTATTCTGTCAAGCAAATCTGATGTAACGACAGTTTTTATGATGTATTCCTTACCCCTGAGCATATTTTTTTCCTTCATCTGGCTGATTATATACCAGGTCAGTATCGCACCTGTCTGGTTGCCGTTAAGCAAAACAAATTCTCCCGACCTGTTTCTTACGGCCACACCCAGCCTGTCGCCATCGGGATCGGTTGCCATGGCAATATCTGCCCCGTTTTCATTGGCTTTTTCCAGGGCCATCTTAAAAGCTGCAGGTTCTTCAGGGTTAGGTGAGGCCACCGTCGGGAAATTCCCGTCAACCACGTCCTGTTCCGGTACATTGATTATATTGGTGAACCCGAATTCCCTCAGGGCTGCCGGGATTATTTTCACTCCAGTGCCATGAATGGGGGTGTAGACTACACCGATATCATTTTTTTCCTGTATACATTGCGGGTTAAGGCTAATCTTTTTTATTGTCCTGATAAACGTTTCGTCAATATCTTTTCCGATACTTATTATATTAGCGGCGGGGCCATCGAATTTTATTTCTGAAACAGCAGTAATTTTTCTCACTTCTTCTATAATATTCCTGTCATGGGGTGCGGTAACCTGTCCACCGTCTTCCCAGTATGCCTTATAGCCATTATATTCAGGTGGATTATGGGAAGCGGTAATGATAACCCCGCTCCGGCATCCCAGTTGCCTTATGGCAAATGATAATTCAGGGGTGGGCCTGAGCGATTCGAAGAGGTATACTTTAAAATCGTTTGCCGAAAATATCCCGGCTGCTATTTCTGAGAACTGTCTGCTGTTATTCCTGCAGTCATGGGCAATTGCTACATTGATATCCCTACCGGGAAAATTTTTCACAAGGTAGTTGGCCATGCCCTGTGTTGCCATGCCAACAGTGTACCTGTTCATCCTGTTGGTGCCCGGTCCCATTATCCCTCTCAATCCGCCGGTTCCGAATTCAAGGTCCTTGTAAAATGAGTCGATCAGTTTTTTCTCATCATTTTGCATCATATGCATGACTTCTTTGCGCGTTTCCTCATCATATTCCGGGGATGCCCATGCCTGCGCTCTCTGATAGATTGTCTCAAGATATTTATCTTCCATTTCTCAGGGTTTATATCTGTTTAAAAATATCTCCAGGCTTTCCTGCCAGGAAGGGATCTCAATATCATAAGTATTTTTTATTTTATCAAGGCTTAAGACCGAATAGGAAGGTCTTTTTGCCGGCAGGGGAAATTCCGGGGTGCTTACAGGCCTTAGTTTAATTTCAAGATTTTTTAATCTTTTTATCTCGCATGCGAATTCATACCAGCTGCACCGGCCCTCATTGCAGTAGTGATATATGCCGGGCAGGAATGTCTTTTCCTTAAAAATTATTTGCCTGCATATGTTTAATATGGCAGCTGCCAGATCGGCCGCCAGGGTTGGCGTTCCTGTCTGATCATTAACAACATTAATTTCGTCCCTTTCGCCTGCCAGCCTCAAAATTGTTTTTACAAAATTTCCTCCATATTCTGAATAAAGCCATGAGGTCCTTATTATCATTGATCCGGGATAGATCAGGGCATATTCCTCTCCTTTACGTTTGCTCCTGCCATATACTGACAACGGAAGGGGCAGGTCATCTTCATCGTATGGTTTTTTGCTTTTACCGTTAAAAACAAAGTCTGTTGAGATATGAATTAATTTCATTCCTGGTGCCAGGGCGGCTGCATCAATTATATTTTTTACAGCCGTGGCATTTACAGCAAAAGCATTTTCCTCATCTTTCTCGGCTCTGTCAACAGCGGTATAAGCAGCACAGTTTATAAGCAGGTGAGGTTTGATACTGCGTATTATTTTTTTAACTTCAATCTTATTTGTTATGTCAAGCTCTTCGATATCCGTAAAAATGAATTCAAGCCCCTGCAGTTTTTCTTTCAGTGCCCGGATTTCCATTCCAAGTTGTCCTTTAGCACCGGTGACAAGAATTCTCTTCATAGCATATATTCAAAGTTATTTTCCGCTTCCTGGAGGGGTGGATTATCCCTGTCTTTTTCACTGATGATTGCCTCGTCCGGGTCGACACCCCAGTCAATTCCCAGGGAGGGATCATTCAGATTTATTCCCCTTTCATGTTCAGGACTGTAGTAGTTATCGCATTTATACAGGATGATTGCCTCATGGCTGAGGACCGAGAATCCATGCGCAAAGCCCCGCGGTATGAACAACTGTTTTTTTGATTCTGAATCGATATCAACGGCTTTCCACCTTCCGAAAGTGGGGGATCCCTTTCTCATGTCGAGAGCCACATCTCTTATACGGCCTTTTATTACCCTGATCAGTTTCGCCTGTGCCATGGGGTTTAGCTGGTAGTGGAGTCCCCTGATTACCTTTCCTGATGAAAAAGATTCATTGTCCTGCAGTGATTCAAAATCGAGCTGATTTTTCTTCAACTGCTTCTGGTTATAGCTTTCAAAAAAGTATCCCCTTTTATCGGTAAATACTCCTGGTTCTATAATGTAAAGCCCTTTAAATTCAGTTTTTATTATTTTCATTCACCTTATTATTTCATAAACTTACCCGGTGACAGGAGCTTATCGGAAGCAATATCTTTCAGGTATTCTCCATAATGGCTTTTCCCCATTTTTTTTGCCAGGTTCAGAAGTTGTTTTCTGTCAATGAATCCGCGTATATAGGCTATTTCCTCTATGCACGATGCTTTCAGTCCCTGCCGTTGTTCCAGTGTGGCTACGAAGTTTGATGCCTGCAGCAAGCTGTCGTGGGTTCCGGTATCGAGCCACGCCATTCCCCGGCCCATCAATTTAACTTTCAGCCTGCCTTCTTCAAGGTATAAGTTGTTCAGATCGGTTATTTCCAGCTCTCCGCGTTTTGATGGTTTAAGCCTTTTTGCCTTGCTGACAACAGTATTGTCATAGAAATACAGGCCCGTTACCGCATAGTTTGATTTGGGTTTTTCAGGTTTTTCCTCGATGCTGATAACCTTACCTGCATTGTCAAATTCAACCACTCCATACCTTGCCGGATCGGTCACGTAATAACCGAAGATGCATGCTCCCGCGGTCAGTTTTGCTGTGTCGAGTAAGGTATTGCCCAGCCCCTGCCCATAGAAAATATTATCACCGAGTATCATGCAAAGGTTATCATCACCGATGAAGTCTTCACCTATTAAAAAGGCCTGTGCCAGTCCGCCCGGTGAATCCTGTACCTGGTAACTGAATTTAAGTCCTATCTGCGACCCGTCTCCCAGGAGGTCTTTGAATAGTAATATGTCACGTGGTGTGCTTATTATTAGTATATCCCTTATGCCGGCCAGCATAAGCACCGAAAGGGGGTAATAGATCATCGGTTTGTCATAAACAGGCAATATTTGTTTTGAAATGCTTATGGTTGCCGGATGCAGTCGTGTACCTGCACCGCCGGCCAGAATTATGCCTTTCATATTTTCATTTTCTTTTTAAAATAATCTATGGTTTTCATTAATCCGTTTTCAAGGTCGTGCTTAGCTTCCCAGTTAAGCTCTTTCCTGGCCAGGCTGATATCCGGCTTTCTCTGCTCAGGATCGTCCTCCGGCAGGGGCCTGAAATTAATTGAAGATTTTGACCCTGTCATTTTTATTATAAGTTCAGCCAGTTCAATTATAGTTATTTCCCTGTCATTTCCAAGGTTCAGGGGACCGGTAAATGAATCCGCGGTGTTCATTAATAGCTTAAGGGCAGCAATGAGATCATCAACATACTGGAAACTTCTTGTCTGCCTTCCGTCACCGTAAATGCTTATTTCATTGTTTTGAAGGGACTGTACTATGAAATTCGAAACTACCCTGCCGTCATTCATCATCATCCTGGGACCATAGGTATTGAAGATCCTGGCAATTTTTATTCTCACCCTGTTCTGGATATGATAATTCATAAAGAGGGTTTCGGCACATCTCTTCCCTTCGTCATAACATGAACGGGGGCCCAGGATATTTACATTGCCGTGGTAGTTCTCGTTTTGGGGATGCACTTCGGGGTTACCATAGACCTCGCTGGATGAGGCCTGTAGTATTTTTGCTCCGGTGCGCTTGGCAAGTCCAAGCATATTAATTGAACCCATCACCGAGGTTTTGATGGTTTTAATGGCATTATACTGGTAGTGAATGGGTGAAGCGGGGCATGCAAGGTTATATATCTCGTCCACCTCTGCGTAGAGCGGCATAGTGATATCATGCCTTATAAGTTCAAAGTAGGGGTGCCCGAGGAGGTGGGCTATGTTTTCTTTTGCGCCGGTAAAAAAATTGTCTGTGCATATAACTTCATTCCCTTCGCTTAAGAGACTCTCGCAAAGATGGGAGCCTATGAAGCCTGCACCACCGGTTATAAGAATGCGTTTCATCTGGGGTGTTTTTATTGCCAGGAGCAAAGATAGGAAATAATGGAATATAGAAAAAGCTGAGGCTAAGACTAAGCCTAAGGATATTGTAAGTTGATAAAGTTTATAAAGTTGATAAAGTTTATAAGGTTTATAGAGTGAATAAAATAGTAAACTGGAGATGAAGGAGCGACGAAAGGAATTATAGATTCTATAAGGTTATGGGACCGATAATTCAATTAGTAAGCGCAACGATTAAAGATCAAAGGTAATCGGACTAGTCCGATTACCTTTGAAGTGCAAAATTTATTAATCGTTGTAAAATGACAAAGAAGAAC
>JAVVEL010000057.1:0-8685 GCA_032260385.1 Bacteroidales bacterium
CGTAAGGCTTTCTCAGTATATAATGAGGTGGGATTGCAGCAATGGGAAGCACATGATGATATACTATGGTATGAGAACGAAAATGAATATGATGATGTTGAGATAAGTCTCGGTGGACACAATATAAGATTATTGTCAGTTTTCGCCTACACTTACCCTGCCCGTAAATTTAAACCCTATGTCTATGCAGGGATGGTTAACGTATTTAATACGATTACCCTTAACAATAAAACTACTATCGCTCATTTTTATTCAACAGAAACAGAAATTACCGGAGTGGCTTTACCTGACTACAGGAGGTATACCCAGTCGCTGGCTGCCGGACTTGGCCTTAAGTATAAAAATGCAGGAATCGATCTCAGGTATGAACTCGGAAATGATATTACCAGATCCATGAATCTCAATTCCTGCACCAATATTGTTTTTGTCCAGTTACATTACAGCTTCTGAATAACTATATTTCCTCCACGCCCATTGAATAGAGGGTAAACCCAAAGATATCAGCATATTGCTCAATAATCTTGCTTACCGGTGTTCCTGCTCCGTGACCTGCCATTGTTTCTATCCTTATAAGTACCGGACTGTCGCCTGCCTGTTTTTCCTGCAGTTGAGCGGCAAATTTGAATGAATGTGCCGGCACAACCCTGTCGTCATGGTCTGCCGTGGTAATTAATGTAGCAGGGTACTCAGTTCCCTCTTTTACATTATGTACCGGTGAATAGCCATGCAGGCATTTAAACATCTCCTCACTTTCTTCGGATGTGCCATAGTCATAGGCCCAGCCGGCTCCGGCTGTGAATTTATGGTACCTGAGCATATCGAGAACACCAACTGCGGGGAGGGCTACCTGCATTAGACCGGGGCGTTGTGTCATAACAGCACCCACCAGAAGGCCGCCATTGGAGCCGCCCCTTATTGCCAGGTAATCGCTTGATGTGTAGTTATTTTCAATAAGGTATTCGGCTGCGGCAATAAAATCGTCAAAGACATTCTGCTTGTTCATCTTTGTCCCTGCCAGGTGCCAGTCCTCACCGTATTCACCTCCGCCCCTTATATTTGGTACCGCATATATTCCTCCCAGCTCTAGCCAGTAGGCATTGGTGATGCTAAATGACGGGGTTTCACTTATATTAAAACCTCCGTAACCGTATAAAATCGTCGGATTTTGCCCGTTCATCTCCATTCCCTTCCTGTATGTTATTATCATGGGTACCCTGGTGCCGTCCTTTGAATTGTAAAATACCTGCTTCGACTCATATTCAGCACTGTTAAAATCGACCTCGGGCTTTTTATAAACAGTTGTTTCACCGCTTTCGGGCTTGAGGCTGTATATCGTCCCGGGGGTGATGTAGTTGGTAAAGCTGTAATAAACCTCACTGTCTTTCTTTTTGGCACTGAAGCCGGATGCTGTCCCGGCCCCGGGGAGCTCTATCTCCCTTATCATTTCACCCTTATAATTGTATTGCTGAACTTTTGATATTGCGTCAATCATGTAATGGGCAAAGAAATAGCCTGCACCCGTTGAGGGCATCAGTACATTCCCTGTTTCAGGTATAAAATCCACCCAGTTTTCAGGTCCGGGAGCGGAGGCATCAACTGTGACAATTTTCCTGTTGGGGGCATCCATGTTGGTTACTATGTAGAGTTTTGAACCCTCATTATCAATTACTATATTATCATTGTCAAAATTATCCACAAGGGTTTGTAATTCTGATCCGGGTATTGTAAGGTCTTTGATATATAATTCATTGCCTGTTGTCGACACTGATGCTGTAATAACCAGGTACCTGCCGTCTTCGGTTACATAGCCCCCCACATACCTTCTTTTAATGTCGGCTCCAAAGACCAGTTCGTCTTCTTCCTGTGAAGTGCCAAGCTTATGGAAATAAAGTTTGTGGTGGTCGGTCCTGGCTGAAAGCTCATTTCCTTCAGGCTTATCATAACTTGAATAATAGAAGCCTTCGTTTCCCTTCCATGCCAGATCACTGAACTTAACATCTTTTAAAGTATCTCCAATTATTTCTTTGCTGAGTGCATCCATTACTATTACCTTTCTCCAGTCCGAGCCGCCTTCGGATATGGCATAGGCTGCCTTGCTGCCATCTTCAGAGAATGCGAGGGTACTCAGTGATGTGGTGCCGTCTTCCGAAAATTTGTTTGGATCCAGGAAGACCTCCGGTTCGCCACCTTCTTTCTGACGGTAAACCACGAACTGATTCTGCAGACCGTCATTTTTGTAAAAATAGGTGTAATCACCTTCCTTGAAGGGAGCTGTGTACTTTTCATAATTCCACATTTCTGTGAGCCTTGCCCTTATCTTTTCCCTGTAAGGTATCTTATCCAGGTATTCAAATGTTACCTTGTTCTGTGCCTTAACCCAGGCAACTGTTTCCCCGGAATTGTCATCTTCGAGCCAGCGGTAGGGATCTTTTACAATAGTCCCGAAATAGTTGTCTTCAACATCAACTTTCTTTGTTTCAGGATATTCAATCCTGACTGAAGCGGGGTTATTGCAGGATGAGAGGATTGTCATTGCGATTAAAGGGATTAAAATATTCTTCATTGCTTAGTGGGTAATTTGTTTAAAATATATTAGCTCTGTATAAGACGGCATAACTCTGTAACCATATGTGCTTAAACACTTATGCACAAGGCACTGAAAATAATAAATTTGCAGATCAGATGCAATATATACCTCTAACTATTGTGTTAATGCCGGTTTATTATTCCCTGATAATCTTTTTTTCAATATACCTGGAGCTCATAATTCTGAGTATCCCCAAATAGTCCAGGCTGAATTCAATAAGATCCCCAACTTTATATTTTTTTGAATTCTTCCCGAGGTCAATCACTATCATGTCAGAGCTGGCACCGGCAAATTTTATCTTCTTGTCCCTGGGCCATATATGGTCTTCGTCAACATCCAGCAGTCCAAGGTCCAGTATTGCCCTGCAGGAAGTTTTCCCGATATCTTTATCATCAAAAGTAAATTCTTCACCTTCAACATTTGTTCCCATATCTCCGTCAGGGACCATAGGCTTTTCTGATAATTCAATTATCTCAGCAAAGAGCTTGAATACATCATTCTCCATGTTTTTATAACGGGAGCCGTCATAAACATTTGTTCCGAGGAAGAGCGTTTCACCTACCCGGAAATGGTTAATGCCTTTTGGGAGGGTTTTATTGAGTATCAGTGGTATGGTAACGGATGATCCACCTGATACAAAGGGTATATTCTTGTTGAATTTGGCCTCGATAAGCTGTTCATAGAGGCTGAGCTGTATAAGTTTATCCCTGTTTGGGAGCACGCCATAGAGGCATGAAAGGTTTGTGCCTATACCCACAACTTCAATATTGGGCAGCTCGAAGACTTTTTCGTAAAAATCAAGGAAATCTTCTGCCATGACACCCTCACGCAGCTCGCCCGTTTCTATTACTATCATTATTTTATGGACCCTGCCCTGGCGCTGAGCTTCTTCCGAGAGCAGCTTGATTGTGTAGTATTCGGTGTTGAAACTGATGTCGGCGTATTTCACAATGCTTTTAATGCTTCTTTTGGCCGGGGGCTTTATGTAGATTGTCTCAATATCCTTATAGATACTTTTTATGACTTTAAGATTGGTAACCCGTGAGTCGCATATTTTTCTTATGCCCAGGTTAATTATTTCCTCAAGGTAGGATTTCTCCCCGCATAAGAGCTTGGATACTATTGCCCACTTGATATTGTTTCTCTCGAAAAGGTTCTCAAGATAATCGAAGTTGTGCTTCAGTTTTTTTGTATGTAATTCTATAAATGCCATATGCGGTTTAATTTACGATTTTTCTCTCGATATTCTGGGGTAGGCGTACAAGCAATTCATAATTCATGGTATCGCTCATGGCACTGAAGGAGTTCACTGTTATTTCCAGGTCACCCTGCTTGCCTATAAGCACCACTTCATCTCCTCTTTTAACTGATGGTATAAGGCTTACGTCTACAATCATCATATTCATATTTACCAGCCCAATCACATTGGCAAAGGTTTCATTGATGAGAACCCTTCCCTGGTTGCTCAAAACCCTGCTGTAGCCACTAGAATATCCCACCGGTATTATGGCTATCTTCTTATCTTCCTGTGCCAGGTAGTTGGTGCCGTAACTTATAAATTCACCTTCCTTTACCTCCTTGACAGTCATTATCTTGCTTTTCCACCTGAGTACCCTGGTAAGGGGGTCGGTCTTATCGGCCTGCTTATGGGCATACTGGATAAATGTTTCGGGGCTTGGCCACAGCCCGTATTGCATAATACCTATTCTTACCATATCCATGCAGGTGCCGGGATAATTCATTGCCGCGGCCGAGCATGCGGTATGGCGTATGCCGGTTTTAAGACCCCTGGAGACAAGGTTCCTGTAAATCCTGTTATAAGTACGTATCTGTTTTTGTATTCTTACATAATTAGCAATACTTTCAGCTCCTGCATAATGTGTGCATATGCCTTTTATTTCAAAACATTCCCCCTTATCAGCTATTATGCTGAGCAATTTGCTAAGTGACCTGGATTTAAACCCTGTCCGGTTCATTCCTGTTTCCACTTCTATGTGCACCTTTGCGGCTTTACCAAGCTTTTTTGACAGATTGACTACCTCGTTTACAAAATTGAGGTCGAATACATAGAACTCAACATTATTTTCTATGGCCCATTCCACCTGGTCGTTATCGAGCCATCCCATAATCATGAGCTCGGTGGCCGGTCTTTTGCATTTAAATACTTCTTCAGCTTCATCGGCCGAAAAAACCGAAAAATGATCTATTCCTTCACTCTCGGCCATGTTCACAAATTGCTGAATGCCATGTCCGTAGGCATTTCCTTTTACCACTGATGATATCCGTGAGCGGTCACGGATATTATTCCTGATAAAATCCAGGTTATTTGCCAGGGCAGATCTTTTTAGTTCAATTACTGATGTTGTTGCCATATGCCTTTGCTAAATCATTCATTTATTAGCCTGTATATATTCATCATCATATCCATGCCGTTCCGGATTATCTCATCCGGGAAATCATAATCAGGATTATGCAGGGCCGGCTGGCGGGTGCCGGCACCGAGGCCAAACATTGCCCCCGGGAATTTTTTTGTAAAATGGCTGAAATCTTCTGACCATTTAAAGGGTTCTTCCATTTCAATGATATCCAGGCCGGATACCCTTGCTGCTTTTTTTATTATTTCAACAGGGTAGGGGGCATTCTCCAGGGAAAGGAATTCTTCCTTCCACACGTATTCAAATCTTATCTTTTCGCCTTTACAGATTTGTTTTACGGCATCGAGAACCTCGGTCTTCAACACTTCCATATCTTCGTCCCTGTAAGCTCTGAGGGTCATTGATATTTCACCATATTCGGGTGAGGTGCCGAATCTTTTTTCACCCAGGCTGATATGTACAACGGTGGCCAGTATGAAGTCATTAAATAATTCCTTCCTTTCCTGGATTGCATGCACTGCATCCAGTATCCGTGAGAGTGCCTTCACCGGGGAATTACCTTTTGCCGGTTCGGCTGCATGTGAGGACTTGCCGTGGAGGCCTACCGTCAGTCCGACTGATGCAGAGCTGAAAATATTTTCATTAATGATTACTGATCCGGCCGGGAAGCCGGGGAGGTTATGTAAGGCAAATACATAATCAGGCTTTATTGAGCCTGTGAATTTATTATCCTGCAATACCAGGGCTGCTCCCTCACCTGTCTCCTCCGAGGGCTGGAAAAGCAGGCTTACCTCACCTTTCAAGGGCCTGCTCCTTTGTAATTCCCCGGCCAGGCCGGCCAGGATGGTCATATGTCCGTCGTGCCCGCAGAGGTGGGCCCTGTCAGAGTAAACCGACCTGTATTCAAGCTCACTTATCTCTTTGATTGGCAGGGCATCCAGGTCGACCCTGAACATAATATTCTTACCTTCTTGCTCTCCTTTAAATATGAAAGCCAGGCCATAGCCGCCTATATTGTCTATTATTTTATCCGGTTTAAAGGCAGCAATGAAACGTTTCAGTCTTTCTGCGGTAGATTTTTCCTGTCCTGCTATCTCAGGGTTTGAGTGCAACTCCTTCCTAAAGCTTATTAAGTGGGCAGGCTTTGTCATTTTTTAATGTAGCGCATTTCAATATATTTGCTTGTCATCCCTACCTTTTCATAAAGGAATCTTGCCGGGTTATCAGGCTCAACGTGGAGGGCTACGTTACCGTCTGCCGTCTCCAGGGCTGTTTTCATAAGCTGCTTGCCTATCCCCTTGCCACGATAATCACGGTGAGTGGCTATGTAAACTAGGATATTCTCAGGTATATACCCGCTCATTCCTGTCCTGTTGATAACCACTGAACCTACTATCTCGTCATCCATATATCCGTTCAGGATAAATCCTCCCAGTGGCATGGGCTTGAACGCCGGGTCGTTTACCTTTAGCGAGAAATTTATCGCTTTGGTGATGTCTTCTTTTTTATCACCGTACTGATCGAGGTGTTCAAAAAGAAAATTTATCGTCTCCTCTTTCTCTTTTGAGGTCATTGATGCTTCAGTGTTGTAAACCTTTGTCTTTAACATGATCTTGTTATGTTAATTTTTATAATCTATTAAGTTAAATTATTTTTTAATGTCAGTCAAGCCATGTAACGAATTGTCACATAGTATATTGATATCATGATGCCTTAAATATGCACAGCTTGTCTCAGGGGTTGTTGCGGGACTGGAAAATTCTATCCTCGATTAGTGTCGCGATCTGTTCTCTGACTTTCAAAATATTCATTGTTTTCTATTCCTGCGCTGCAAAGGTACAAAAAATACGGGCAGCGACCAAAGGTGGCTCGCTTCAACAAGCCTTAAGATACTAATCTTCTGAGCCATTAAAGGCATCGTAATCAACAAAATCAATATCACTTGCCACTACATTTTCCCTGACCTGCTCAGGTGTTTTTCCACTTGGGATCACCACATGGCATGCCGGGTGGGAGATACAGAACCTGAGGCTTAGCTGGGCGGGGCTGTAGTTATTGTATTTATGAAAAACAGGACGGAAGGTTTCAAATTCTTCCAGGTAGGCTTTAAGTTTTTCAGGGGCCAGGTTAAGCCTCCTGTGATCGTTTTCTCCGAAAGTGCTTTCCTTGCTGAACTTTCCCGTGAGCAGGCCAAAGAGCAGTGGAATGCGTATAATTACACCTGTACGGTATTTATCTGCCAGTGGCAGCAATATATCTTCAGCTTCACGTTCCAGGAGGTTGTACCTTACCTGTATAACATCAATTAATTCATGATGCCTTTGAAGCAGGTGGGCCTGTTCCGATTCTTTGAACGATTGTACACTCCAGCCTGCATGTTTGATTTTACCCTCTTTCTTCAGCTTTTCAAGCGCCAGCCAGGGTTCGTCTCTCTCAAGTATTTCGGTGTCAGGGCTGTGAAGCTGCAATATATCCAGCACTTCCACATTAAGCCGCTTAAGGCTCTGTTCTGCCGCATATACCAGGTAATCCGTAGAATAATCATGATTGAGGGGGCTTAGGTTAAGATCCTGCCCCAGGTAGGGATAAAAATTATTGCCCGCCTTGGTGGCTATGATAATTTTATCCCTGTCAGGTCTTTCAGCCAGGACCTGCCGGATCAGCTCCTCGGAATGGCCAAAACCATACACATCGGCCGTATCAATAAAATTAACCCCTGCATCCAGGGCTGCATGTAAGGCTTTTCTGGAGTTTTCATCATCTGTCCTGCCCCAGTCACGGCCGCTTATTCC
This sequence comes from Bacteroidales bacterium, assembly GCA_032260385.1. Classification (GTDB taxonomy): domain Bacteria; phylum Bacteroidota; class Bacteroidia; order Bacteroidales; family VadinHA17; genus UBA9300. Next base: position 7,755 of record JAVVEL010000057.1, read on the forward strand.
CCATGAACCAAAACCAACGGTTGAGACCAGTGGCCCTCTTGCTCCCAGTTTCCTGTATTTCATATTCCCTTAATTTTATAATAAAAATACACAAGGAAAGAGTAAGTTCCAAATGTGTGCCGGGGCTAGGGGAAATCATACTCATATTTCATATAGTCAGAGCCATTCATATTCTGTAAGACTACCCGCTGTTCTGCCCCGCCGGTTTCAGGTTTCCTTTGCGATTTAAAAATATTTTGTACATTTTTGACCATGATGCCTTATGAAGCAAGCAGTGAAATGAAAATTGGTTATGACCTGTCATCGCCGGATCAGGTTTATATTCTGCCTCCTGAGCTTAAAGAAATATCAGGAATTACCGAAAGGGATGGCAGTTCGCTTGTCTGTGTCGAAGATAACCGGGAAATAATTTTTATCTATGATATAAATCAAAGCAGGATAATCAGGCAGTATGCCGTAGGAGGGAAGGGCGACTTTGAAGGAGTGGCCAGGGTTGGCAGTAGCTTATATGTATTGAGGAGCGACGGACTCTTGTCTGAAATTATAAATTATGAGTCAGTAAATTATAAAAAGAATATTTATTCTACAGGAGTGCCATGGAGTGATAACGAAGGTTTATGCTATGACCCGGGAAATAACAGGCTGCTAATAGGCCCCAAAGAAATACCGGATAAAAAATCAGGAAAAAAAAACTTGCGATTTATATATGGTTTCAGGCTTGACACAAAAGAACTCATTAAGGAACCCGTATTAACCTTTAATCTTTCTGATCTTGAAAAGTTTATTCTTGAGAATAAGATACCTGTGCCCCTGAAAAAGAAGAAAAAAAAGAAGGGGAAAAAGACAAGGCCACATATTAAGTTTTGCATTTCTGCTCTTGGAATTCATCCCGTAACAGGCAGACTCTTTGTTATATCATCCAGAGACAAAC
>JAVVEL010000058.1:0-8503 GCA_032260385.1 Bacteroidales bacterium
CACCATTAATCGTCTAAACTTATGCAGCCATGTCCATGCAGTCTGATAGCTTCCTAATCCAAGTACCTTTTGCAAGCCCTTTGCACTAACTCCATTCTTTTGAGCGACCATCCACCAAATGGCATGAAACCATATCAGCAAGGGCTTAGTACTTTTATGGAACATTGTATTATTTGTAACTGTAGTTTCTTTATGGCAATCAGAACATTCATACCGTCCTTTGTTCTTTTTCCAGAATCGAATTGAGCCACATTGTGGGCATTCAAAACCATTGGGCCATCTCAATGACACCAAGTAATCAATGCACGCTTGCTCCGATTTAAACATTTCTTCAAATTCCATTTGGTCTGCCGGATATTTCATTCCATAAAGATAAAACTTTACGGGAGATGATTAGATACCCCATTTTAAATTATTTTAGAGCCACCACCATCATCTCCGCCTGCTTTATCACATTCTCCATCGCCAGCTTCTGCATGTCCGGTGGATACCCATACTCCCTGAGTAGCCTTTTAATCGCCCTCCTCAGCCTGGCCCGGGCATTCTCCCGGTACTGCCAATCAATGCTGGTATTTTCCTTAATTCTCTGAAGCAGAACGTGTGTTAGTTGCACCAGCTGCTCGTCCCCCATCACCTCCTTGGCGCTCTTGTTAGCTGCGAGGGCAGCATAGAAGACATATTCGTCTTGTGTAAGACCAAGCTCCTCCCCCTTCTCTTCCACCTTTTTCATCTCCCTACTCAGGTTCATCAGCTCTTCGATGAATTCCGGTAATGAAAGGAACCGGTTCTCGTATTTCTGCACTGCAGCTTTTAGCATCTCTGAAAACTTCTTCCCTTCAACCATGTTCCACCTGGTCCTTATCTTGATCTCATCATTGAGCAGCTTCTTCAATAACTCAGCGGCAATATTCTTGTACTTCATCCGCTTCACCTCCTGAAGGAATTCATCTGAAAGTATAGAAATATCTGGTTTCATTATGCCGGCAGCATCGAAAACATCCACTACATCCTGAGCTTCTATTGCCTCATTAACAAGCCGTTTTATGGCCGAGTCGACATCTTCCCGACTCAGGCCTCTGCCAGTGGTAAATTTGGCCAGATGGGCCTTTACGGCCTGAAAAAAACCGACTTCTTCCTTGAAGGCGTCGACTTCATCCTCAGTGATTACCAGGGACAACGCCTTGGATAATCCTGTAACTTCCCTGAGATACCTATCTTTACCATCTTCAAGTCCAAGAATATGTTCCTGCGCCTCGAGAATGATCACCAGTTTTCTGCCAGTTTCTTCCCTGTAGTATTGTTCGTAAGGAAAACCATGATACATCTGTCTGACTACTTCAAGCTTCTCGAAGAAAAAATGTACCGCTTGCTCTGTATCCAAGGTTGGGGCACCCCGGCCTCCGCTATCAGAATACACCTTGAGAGCTTTGCGAAGGTCATCTGCAATACCAATGTAATCAACAATCAGACCTCCTTCCTTATCCTTATACACCCGGTTCACCCTGGCAATGGCCTGAATGAAGTTGTGGCCCTTCATTGGTTTGTCGATGTACATCGTATGCAGACAAGGGGCATCGAAGCCGGTAAGCCACATATCTCGCACAATGACCATCTTCAGTTCATCATCCGGATCTCGCATCCGGTCTGCCAGGAGTCTTCTTTGCAGCTTGGTGGTATGATGCCTCTGCCAGTTTTCCGGGTCTGAAGCGGCACTGGTCATTATTACCTTTATGGCACCTTTATTAAGATCGTTGCTGTTCCATACAGGTCGAAGAGCAATAATTTTCTCATAGAGGTCTACCGCAATCCTTCTGGTCATCGCTACAAACATGGCTTTCCCCTCGTTAGCCCTCTGTCGCTCCTCGAAATGCTTGACCATATCCTCTGCGACCTTTGAGAGACGGTCATCCTCACCGACAATAGCCTCCAGGCTACTCCACTTAGCCTTGGCTGCATCCAGATGGTATTCCTCTGAATCCTCTGCGACCATCGCCAGTTCTGTATCTAACCTCTCGAGGTATCCATCCTTGATTTTAATCTTGGTCAACCTGCTCTCGTAATATATTCTGACCGTTGCTCCATCATCTACTGCCTGGGCTATATCATAGATGTCGATGTAGTTACCAAATACAGCTGGGGTGTTGGCATCCTCCTTTTCGACAGGTGTACCTGTAAAGCCAATAAACGAAGCGTTTGGAAGCGCATCCCGGATATACTTTGCAAAGCCATAGGCCGTTTTTGTGCCAATCTCTCGTCCATTTTCATCGGTAAGATAAACTGTTCTGGCACTGAATCCGTATTGGGACCTGTGGGCTTCGTCAGCGATCACCACGATGTTACGTCTATCAGATAATAAGGGGAACAACCGCTCTCCCTCTTCCGGGAAAAACTTCTGAATGGTAGTAAAAATGACTCCTCCGGCAGCCACATTAAGGGCCTCTCGAAGATTCTCCCTGTCTGAAACCTGTAGAGGTACCTGTCGAAGCAGGTTTCTGGATGCACTGAAAGTATCAAACAGCTGATCATCCAGATCATTTCGATCAGTTAGAACGATTATTGTAGGATTGTCGAGTTGTAGAACAAGTTTCGCAGAGTAGAAAACCATTGAGAGGGACTTCCCGGAGCCCTGGGTGTGCCATATGACCCCTGCCTTCTGATCCCCTTTGATATCGGTTGCTCTTAGCGTGGATTCTACCGCCTTGTTCACGGCATAGTATTGGTGATAAGCAGATATTTTTTTTATTCGCTCTGAAACTGTCTGGCCTGTATGTGTATCTTGCCGGCTAATCTGTTCAAAAACGATGAAGTGTCTTATCAGGTCGAGCAATACAGCTTTTGTCAGCATGCCCATGATCATCGTCTGAAGCTGAGGAATGGTAGTAGCATCTTCCCGTATACCATCTACTGATTTCCAGGCAAGGAATCTTGACCATGGAGCCGAAAGAGAGCCCATTTTAGCATCGTATCCATCGGAAAGGATGACAAGCTCATTATAGTGAAAAAGTGCCGGAATTTGGCTTTTATAAGTCTGTATTTGCTGATAGGCATCCTTGAGTGAAACGGTCTCCTTATCTCCTCGCTTCATCTCAAATACAATGAGTGGTATGCCGTTAATGAATATGAGAATATCGGGTCTGCGGTTATGTTCATTCTCAATAACGGTAAACTGATTCACCACAAGAAACTCATTGTTGTCGGGATTGTCAAAATCAATTAAGTATACCTTTTCTGCACGCACATTCCCATCTTGTGAGAATTCTATATCAAGCCCGTTGCACAGTTGGTAATGAAAATGCTCATTGGAGGAAATCAGCTCCGGAGATGGAACTCGTTTTATCGCTATTATCGCTTGCGTGAGAATTTCAGAGTCCACTCCCGGATTGATCTTCTCTAAGGCTCTTTTTAATTTCCCTTCAAGCAATACTTCCTCATAAGTGTTTCGCTCCGGGGAAATTCCATCGGGCGCAATATCAGGACCGTTTATGTACTGATATTTCTGATCCTTCAGCAAGGATATGGCTAAGTCCTCGATGTCAGATTCGTAGACGGATTTGGAATTCATAAATACGAATGTACAAAATCTCTATTGATCCTTAACACAACGAACAGATAATCCTCTATCCTTTCTATTATATTTAAAGAAATTAATATCACCATTCTCTAAAGTGAGAGTTATGTTATTTGCATATGATATTTCATGCAACTCATACTCTTCAGGAGTAAAGAAATATGTTACTAATCCAGATAATTGAAATTCGCCATTATCATTTTCACCTGCAGGAATTGCATTAAATCCCCAATAATCCAATCCGTTGTCACCACGAATCCATCCTGAATCCGACCTAATTTGATCCCCAGGCCTACCAAGTCCATTGTCTAGCCATCCATTTAAAGCAAACCAATCCTCTTCGGTTGCTAAATGCCAACCACTTGGACAAGCAATTATAGAAGCCGGCCAGTTGTAATATACTCCATTATATCTGTATGTGTCCAGTTGTTTTGCTTCATCAACATTATTTCCATTATAATTCCAAACATAAAATCTAGGTAAACTATCGGAATATTCATTGACATTATTTACTGAGGGTAGATAGCGTAAATTTTCAGCCATCCAGATTTGATTTCCTAGCTTAATCCATTTATATGTATTTCCATCCCTTTGATCAGTAAAAGTCCCATTCTCTATTTCAGGGATTTTTTTGATAACAGAAACTAAATTTCCCCAAGATTCTCCATGATCATTTATTGCATATGCTTTAAAATAAAGAGTTGAATCTGGATATACGAAGACACTTGACGTAAATTCACTCATTTCTGGATCAAGGCTTCGCTTATTCCACTCAAGTGTATCATTTATGGCCCAGAAAAATCCAGTTTCTGTAACCAATGAAAGACCCTGATCAGTAATCTCGCCACTCATATATATTTTTGATGTAGCTGTATCATAGACTTCTTTCGTAATCACTATTGGTGTTGGTTTGGTTAAAAAAAATCGAACGGTATCTTCACCAACACCACCCTCAATATCTAGTGCCGTAGCTTTTATCAAATGGGCTCCGACTTTTTCATCTGAACTATTCCATAAATATGTATATGGGAACTGCCTTAGGCTTGTAACTCCAATACCATCAATGTAAACTCTTACCTCTTCAATAATTCCGTCTTTATCTGTTGCCTCGACTGATATTGATATTGTATCTCCTTGAAAATAAGACTCATTATTTAAAGGTTTTAATATAATTACAGATGGATTATCATTTTTCGTGCAAGAGCTTGATAAAATATAAGAAAATGCAAGTATGCATATAAGAGAAAGATAGCGGGGTCTATTATTCTTTGTGAAATTAATTAAGATGATAATAGAATTTAGCAGGTCAAATAAAATGTTGTATGTGTTTTTAGTTGAGTTCACTTCACTTGATTATTTATAGTTGAATAATATAGTAATTCATTATCATTCAAGATTCAACCTTAATTTCATACTTCAATAACATCTTTGGTAAATGGTCATCGAGGTTCTCCAGGTGTTTGTCGAATATTTCTATCAAATTAAAATCATTGGAAAAATAAATCTCTTTTTTTGCTTCCTTTCTCTGCATATATTTTGGATCATCTGTCATACCCCAATACTCAATGTAAACATTCTTACTACCATTTCTTGAGGGTATATAGAAATCACATAAAACTTCCTTTTCTACAGGAAGTCTTCGTTCGTATGCATGAGTTAACCCATAATCATACAAGGCATCATCAATAATCTTTTCGCCCCTTGACCTTACATAATGACCATCTTTCGTGCGATACTTAGCGTCAAATTTTTTTCTATAGTCATCCGCTATTGCTGGATTTTCATTATTCTGGGTTACAGTCTCCGATTTTTCATCTTCAAGTATTTCAATTTCCTTGGAACCTATTGAATTAAGAAGGCTAATATTATTAAGAACGCTTTTTGACCACAATACATAAGTAGTACCCGACTCGTGATTAAATGTCCTTCCTCCATTTTTCTCCCCATGACGAGTAGCCCTCCAACCCCTGGCATACTTCTCTGTCCATCCTAGTTCAGAAAATATTTGATTTACCCTCCTATTGGAGACTTCGAAATATTCTCCAATTTTCGTTGCATTGATTAACTCTTCTCTCTCTTCTGAGTCTAATTGGAATGGATTTAAGTCAGTAGGCCAAACTACGTATTCCTTGCCAGTCTTTGGATAAAACTCCATTTCCCCCCCATACTCTTTACCCTTATGAGTCAAATTCCATTGGTCATCTTTACGATAAATTAATTTTTCTGCGGAGAGTTTATCAAATAACTCTTTAGGTTCTTTGTCAAGCTGTTTTGCAAGTTTAGATGTTGAGATTTTCTTCATAGTTGTTTCTTGATTACTTATTTGTTTCGAACTCTTTAAGAGTTATTCCATCCTTTAGTTTCCACTCTGTAAGTCCATTAGCATTTCTTCCCAATACAATTGCTGCTGCCGTTGAAGGGCTGGAAAAAACAAAATCCTCTGCCAATTCCAGTTGTCCATTCACCTCAACTATTACCCTGTTTCTGAGAAGTTCATCCCTGTAATTAAGGAAATTTGACGTCATTGATGGCACTGTTGATGTTGCCACTTTTGAGCCTTTATAAACCACAAATCCATCGGAAGTGGGTTCTCCCATGGCATCAGCATTCCTAACAGACTTAATAAAAAATGACTCTTCAGCCTCTCTTCTAGGAGGTTTTATCTCCCTCTTCTTTTCAAACACTTTGTGCCCAAGTGCACTTACAAGAATTTTTATATTTTCAATGAACTCCTCCATTTCTGCCCTATCTGGCTCAGCAATGGATGATTGAGTCGGAACAGAACTGTTTTCTATATCATAGCGATTCACTTCCCTCGAAATCTCATAAAGACGGTTTTCAATGTACTTAATATGCGCTTTGTTTAGATTTTCATCCTTGCTTATAAAAACAATGGCTTCATTCCAGAAGTTTAAAGTACTCCCCATTCTTAGGACCACTGAAAGTGGTTTCTTAATTGAATTCTATTCTCTTTATTATGATGATGTAATATAGTGTTAATAACCGGAAATAACTCGCAGCGAAGCAAAGAGTTATTCTGGTTATTAACACTTTTTCTTTTTTGCCTACTTTTTTCTTTTGTTAACATCTTCATTTTCTGTTAATATCTATGCAGCCGGTTGATATAGCTCTGCCGGTATTTTTCTGCCAATACCCTGGTGATGTAAGACATGGTTGTAATACCGGATATACTCCTTTACTCCCTGGTACAATTCCAGACCATCACTGGCTGGATGGATGTACACATAATCATATTTCAGCGTCCGCCAAAACCTCTCAATGAAAATATTATCAATGGCTCTGCCTTTCCCATCCATACTTATTTTGATGTCTGCTTCATTTAGATACTCTACCCAATCTTCGCAGGTAAATTGGCTACCCTGATCAGAGTTTATGATTTCCGGTTTCCCATGATCCTTAATGGCTTGTTTAAGGACATTTAAGGATGCTTCTCCATCCAGCGTGTTGGAGATCCCCCAACCAACGATATATCGACTGTAAATGTCAATAATAGCCGTCATATACATGAACCCGCTCTTCATGGGAATGTAGGTGATGTCTGTGGCCCAGACCTGATTTGGTCGCGTAATTTCAAGACCCTTCAGCAAATATGGATGAATGTATTTCTTCAATCCAAGTTTGCTCAGATTCCTTTTCGGATAAATAGCCATTAACCCCATCAGCCGAAGCAATCTTCGAATCCTCTTGTGATTTGCAACAATGCCCATTGCAAACAAAAAATCCTGCACCCTGATTACACCCTCAGTGGGATGCTCCAGGTAATGTTCATCCATTAAGCGCATGATCTCAAGGTTTTCAGGTCTTTCTCCTTTGGGCTCATAGTAGATACCACTCCTGTGAACCGACAATAGGTCACACTGACTGCGAAGACTCAATACATGCTGATCATCAACCATTTCCCGCCGCTGAATCATAACCCGATTTTCCGTAAGTTTTTTTTTAAGAAATCATTCTCGATCTCCAACTGTCCGATCTTTGCATACAGCTTCTCCGGATCAACCTCAGATTCTGCCTCCGATTTCTTATCAAATACAGCGGCAGATTTTTCTAAAAATTCATTCTTCCACTTACTGATCATGGTAGGATGAACTTCATATCGATTGGATAATTCAGCAAGAGATTCTCGCTCCTTGAGCGCCTCAATTGCCACTTGCGCTTTAAATGCACTGGTAAATTTTCTTCTTGATTTTTTCATAATTCACTGGTTAAAATTAATACTTTGTTTTCAACTTAACCAGTGGTCCCAATTTTGGGGAGTATTATAGTCTTTCTGAACAAGTTGCTGGCCGAGCCTCTTTAGTGTGTTTTCGGCTTCACCGATATACACCAGATCTTTTGTTTCTCCACGACCAAAGAGGAGGTAAACTCCCGGATTGGCTAAGTCTGGACGATCAACACAATCCTTTACATTGATCCTTGGAATTTTATAAGCCTTTCCAGTCCAGTTTGATAATTCGCAAGTCATCCTTCCATTAGTATCTTAACAATAATGTTCGTGTAATATTTGGCAAAAGTTTAATAATTCAATGCCGGGATCAATACTGTTTCTTTAAGCTTTTCAGCAGTAATAACAAGTTCTTTACCCAACCTCGTCAAATGGTATTTGTATGTTTTCCTAGCTTTTTTTATAAGCCCAAATACTTTCAGCCGTTTAATAAGTCTTGATATCTTTCCTGTATTAAACCCGGGTATCCTCATTCTTATGTCTTTGTTTCTGAATCCAGAGATATTGTATTCTCCTCTTAGAACAGTAAGCAATAAAGACAGATCTGTATCACAAAACAAGTTGAACCCCTTGTATTTTCTATTATTCTCTTGCTTTGATCTGGTTACCTTATCTAGCCTTTTACGTCCGGCTTCTTTGTTGTCAAAAGCCGAAATAAATTCTAAATACCGCTTATTTGAAGCCTTGAA
>JAVVEL010000059.1:0-8289 GCA_032260385.1 Bacteroidales bacterium
GAGTCTGTTGTATGTGGGTGGTGTAATACTATATCTGGTTCTTCCTTATTAATTAAATCGTAAAAATCTCTTCTGACCTTTCTTCTCCATTCTCTCCTGGTAGTTGCCTCACCTCTAGGATTGAATACGTTTAGATCATGACAACCAAGAAGCATCACTTTACCCCTTGTTGTGGATACAAAATGTGAGCCTAAATCGTCAAATCTCACCAATCCATCCTGCTGACCGGCTGTTGGGTATGATTTTCCTGTTAAATGTATTTTATCAGATGCTAAATCGACAAGAGCTACCATCTCAATATGAGGTTGCCTGATCATTGCCTGGCTGACAGATATTTTATCTTTGAAAGAATCTATCCCGATAGTTATATAATCTGTAAGATTCTTCAACCTGGCTTTTAATTGATTGTCAAGTAACAATTTGCATTGTTCTATGGCTATGAATTTAAGTTGATTTAAAATTCGAATATCCGGATATTTATTATTTCTGACTATTTTAATCTCAGGTGGCCAGTCAAAAGTCAAAAATGCTCCGCAGCTAATTAGAAAATCAACCCTTTCTTTTTCTGGCCATTTATCGCAAATATCCTTCAATAAAGTTCTGGCCGTCTTTACAGTCCCGTCCCATTCACCAGCAATTACTATGCGCGCCATTGTTGGATCTGGGTCTTTCCTTACCTCAATGCCACCAGGTGAATCATCGACTTCCAGAAACATTTTAAATTTATTTATGTCTTCAGTATTCTCAGGGTTCAACTTACACCATTGATAATCATTAGCATACAATCTTACAGTTGGTCCCAGATCTAACAAAGTTGGTAAGAAATCCCTTAAAGTATCATACCATGCTCTCTGCTCATCCCTGAATGAAGGATCGCTATCTTTCCGTTTCAATTTTTCGCATAATTTAATCCAATATTGCCTTAAGAATCCAAGTTTTAGTTTGTCCGGATAATTACTTAGGGCCACTTTTCTGGGTGTTGTAAAATGCTGCGATTCATCAAATTCAATTATAAAACCAGGATCAGGAATATAATAATCAACGCGGGGCAAATTACTGGTTTTTATAAAATCACGATATCCCCGGAATTCCTGTAAGGATTCAAATATTCGTTGTATATGCCGATAATACGGTGAATGGATATATTCGGTAGGGTGAACACCTATATTGAATTTATAGTTTACCTTGACCTCACCATAAATTTTTATAAGCATTTCTTCGATAGTTCTTTTACAATCAGGGCAATTTTCGGAATGAGTGCTCTTTATTCTCTTTGTACGATCTTTTTTAGTTTTTCTTTCCTTTTTATCTGGCACATATTCTTTAGAATATATGGTGAACCCATATTCCTGTAAAAAGGAATTACTTTCTTTCCCTCCGCTGAAAGTTTCCGAATCAAGCATTTCACCATTGGCATATTTATTTGCAATGGATATTATGTATTTTGGTGGGTATAGACGTTCATTGAAAGCCATTATGTACTTGTTTGAATATCTTTTACCGGGAACACCTTTATCATCAACCTCCTTGATAGCCTCGAGGATGTGATTTCTGTTTATGTTTTTTGGGATCATTTTAAGCGTTTTAATGTTTAATCACCATTAAAATAATACTATATCCAACAGATTTGATCATTTGATACTGTTGATACATTTCTTGTCTGAATTGCAAGAAGGAATTTGATATCCATGACGACCGAGCTGTTTTGAATATACAATTTACTACAATTGCCAGATACTTAAAAGAATTTATTAATTGACTTCCTGGAAGTATGTCTTGCGTTAACCGGTTACCGGAATGCCGGAAGAATATATCCCCGGTACGGTAAAATATATTTTACCTGTACTAATCAAATAGTTAACTTTGAATATAATATGATGATACATCAAAATAACAGAGTCCGGCGGGTAATTCATAGTAATCAATACATACAATAATGGAAAAAGAGCTATTTATAATACAGGATGAAATAAGGCAATCAAATAACTACCTGTGATCGATCAGAAACTGGATTGCTTTTATAGCAATAGTGCTGATAATTATTCCTATAGCATTTTACTTATTAGTTATCTTAGGCGTAGGTGCAGCGCTTTTGGCATAAGACCATTTGGCGAAGAGAAGGTTCGAATAATCTAATGTCTGAATATTGTTGAACCGTTGAATTGTGTAATCGTTGAAATGGGATGTTGAGGTGTTCAGTTGTGAATACCGGTAAGGACGGCCTTCCCCGACTTCTTTGTTTCATGATTTTTCATTAACTTAAGCAAATCATTTACTTTAATACAATCTCATATTGGAAAAGCCATTGCCCATGACCACAATTCGTCGGATAAAATTAACCAACTTTAGCCAGAGTCAATTCCTTGATGGATAAATAAATATTATAATGTTATAATGACCGGCTGAATATGGTCATGAACTCCGGCTTTTGCACACTAATAACAGAGGAATAGAATTTTTGCAAAAATGGCCGAAAATCGGTACCTTTCGCAAAATATCACTTTCAACTATATGCTGGAACAGCTTAACATAAATGCAAGTCAATGGATTGAAAACCTTGAAAAAAAGGGAAGAATTTCATTTTCATTGAAACAGTTAGAGGAGGAATTACCGAACGACTCCGGAGTAGCAATTAAAAGCGCTTTAAGAAGATTATCGAAGAAGGGGAAAATAGTATCATTCCACAAAGGATTCTATTTAATAATCCCTGCACAATATGCAAACAGAGGGATTCTTCCTGCTGCTTTATTCATGGACAATTTCATGACATACCTTAACCGACCATATTATGTAGGATTATTAAGTGCCGCAGCTTTATATGGAGCGGCACACCAGCAGCCTCAGGAATATTTTGTTATAACTGATTTCCCGGTGTTACGACCTTCCCTCAAGAAGGGATTAAAAGTGAATTTCATAAGTAAAAGTAATATTGAAAGTCGGTTGCTGAAAGAACGAAAAACTGAATCAGGTTATCTTAAAGTGTCTTCACCGGTTTTGACTGCCAGTGATCTTGTTCAATTTGAAAAAAGATCCGGAGGAATTGCCAGGGTAGCTACCGTATTGAACGAACTTGTAGAAGAAATGGATCCCAAAGAGTTTGATCCGATATTTTTTTCTTCGACTCCTTCGACTGCTATCCAAAGACTTGGATATCTGATTGAGAAAATTATAAATAACGAGAACCTGGCTAACGCATTATTTGAAGCCTCTCAGGAAAATGGATTAGATTTTTTCAGGGTTCCGTTAAAAGCATCCGCTCCAAGCAAAGGTTTCTCTTCAGATAATAGGTGGAAAGTAATCGTTAATGCTGAAATTGAAATAGACGAATGATCCCGCAACAATATATTACAGAATGGTCTGAAATTGCTCCATGGAAGGCTAACGAGCAGGTCGAACAGGATTTAATTATCTGTCGATCACTTGTTGAATTATTTTCAGATGAGTTTATTGCTGAGAAACTTGCTTTCCGGGGAGGTACGGCTTTACATAAACTTTTCCTGGAACCACAATCCAGATACTCTGAAGATATAGATTTAGTACAGATTTCAGTAGAACCATTTGGACCATCAATAGATAAAATAAGGAAACTGTTGAGTTTCTTAGGGGAACCAAAGATCAAACAAAAGAATAGAAATACTACAATGATATTTAATTTTGAATCTGAGATTCAACCTGTGCAGGTTCTAAAATTAAAAGTAGAGACAAACTGCAGAGAGCACTTCTCAGTCTTTAATCTTAAGCATAAGATATTTAAAGTCAATTCACCATGGTTCAGTGGAGAATGTAATATCACAACGTATGAGGTCGAAGAATTGTTGGGTACTAAGCTAAGGGCACTTTATCAAAGGAAGAAGGGAAGAGATCTTTTTGACCTTTTTAAAGCACTAAAAACAAACGACTCTTTATCCAAAGAGAAAATAATCCAGGTATTTCAACACTATATGAAGCATGAACTTACTGGTATTCCACCTAAAGATTCTTTTCTTAAGAACCTTGAAGATAAAATGAATAATCCGGAGTTCCTTGGAGATACAACTGCCTTGCTTCGTCCTGATGAAACTTATGATCCTATAGACGGATTTGCTCTGGTAAGAAAAGAATTAATTGAAAAGATGTAATACAAATTTACTCAGACAATAATGGAAAAAGAACTATTTGTGATACAGGATGAAATAAGGCAATCAAATAACTACCTGCGTTCGATCAGAAACTGGATTGCCTTTATAGCAATAGTGCTGATAATTGTTCCACTAGCATTTGCCATATTATCCATTTTGGGATTAGGATTGGGTGCGGCGCTTTTGGCATAAGACGGCCCGGGCGAAGTGAAAATATTATAATTAATTATGAAGAAAGTATATTATCCTGTAATCATCCTGGTTTTATTGGTCGGTTTGCCATCCTGGTTATCTGCACAGGAGCAGGCAGATACACTGGAGTATGAACCAACCTCACTTGAATTGCATGACATGGCAAAGACAGGCTTTATACCCGATACTCTGGCAAAATATCCGGGGGGAGCCTACGGGATAAAACTGCATATCCAAAAAAATATCAAGTATCCACGTGATGCTGCCATGTCAAAGAAAACCGGCCGTATAATAGTAAGCTTCTCTGTGGATACAGCCGGTAAGACGGGTGATTTTGTGATCTTACAATCCGGAGGCAAACTGCTTGACCAGGAAGCAATAAGGGTAATGCAGACTATGGAAGAATGGAAACCCGCTGTTAAGGATGGCCTTCCTGTAAAATCATATTACTGGCAAATTGTGTCATTCTACTGGTTGGGAATGATAAACAGGTGATTGTTGAGCGGGCCAGTTTTCTTAATTCATCTATGCCACAAACTAATTTCCAGTACATTAATGGAATAGCCCTCTTTAGTAGCCAATATACTTCATTACAGCAGGCAGCAAAATGTGGCGGTAATACAGGCCCGGAGGGGACTGTTGGAGGCCGCTGTGCATGCCGCCGGCCACCCTCATGAACCCGGGCAAGCTCACTTACTGCACTCAACCAGCTCAAACGGCTCAAACAGCCCGTAATCCACCAGGAAATAATCATCCGCCGGTGGTATTTCCCCGGGTGCACTGTTCCAGGAATGTGGTCCGTGTATCCAGCTGCTGTTATCGTGATAGAAAAAGCCGAAAGTATTTTTCAGGCTACCCGTCACCAGCACTGTAAGCTCATTTTCACCATCATTCAGCTTATCCGTTATATCCAGCTCATAAGGCTGCCATGCAATCAGCCCGGCATCTTTGCCGTTAACCCGGACCTCTGCAATCGTGCCATTCCATTTCTTCAATCTGACCTTAAAATAATCACCTTCTGATTTATCAATGATAAATTCCTGGGAATAGGCCACCTTATGCGGGTAGAAAGGCAGGCCTTTATCCTGCCAGGAACCTATCCCTGAAATATCTCCTCCACTGATCTCAAAACCTTTTTCTGCTGGCGTAACCAGGAAATCACCTGCCAGGTAGACGGGCATCACCTCCGCCAGGATATTCATCTTTGGGGCTACCAGGGTAAGTGTATTTTTCCCTTTCTGCAGGTATCTGCCCACTTCAAATAATTTGAAATCCCTGTCGATCCAGTAAGCTCCCTCCACGGCATTCACTTGCTTACCGTTCATATACACCTTCCATAAGCCCGGGCGCTCAACAACTGCCCTGATAGATCTCATGGCATCCTCGCCAAGCTTATCGTTTATGTTAAAATGATAGCTTGCCTGAAAACCTGAATTATCCGAAAACAGTGAGTCCATTTCAAGGTAATCCTTCTTATACTGTATCTTATGCTGCCAGGGGTTTCCCATTTCCACCCCGTTTTCTTTGAACAGGGCTACCAGGGCATCCATGAAATAGGTCTCTTTCCTTACCTGCCCGGCGGTTTTCAGATCCAGGTAGTTAATCATCATGATATTGTCCGATTCACGTTTCACTTCCACCGGGCCATTAGCTTCCACCGTCTTCCCCTTTTCCGGGAAGGTATATTCTTCCATCTCACCCGGGTTACTGCCTGTGGCAACGAACAGGGCGCTTCCCGCCGGGGACAGTTCCAGCTCAAAGCTTACTTTACCGTTTTCGGCTTTTGCCGGGTAGATATATTCTTTTCCCGAGACAAGGTCCAGCCTGATAAGATATTTGCCCTGCATGGATATTTCTGCCTTTGCTTTTCCTGTTTCATGTGAATTGACCACAAACAGCAACTCTCCATCATCCAGTATCCTGCGCTGGTGGTAGAGCATTCCGTTCCGGCTGATATCATCCATCTCAAAATCACCGTTTCTCAGCATCCCCACTGCTCTCTCATCATTTAAATCCCCAACATCTGTCCACTGACCGGGATATTCTTCAGCCTGTTCCCTTATCTTAGCCGACTTCGCTCCGTCGATACGATCTGCCTTGAGCTTAAAAGAGAGCACTTTACCGCCGTTTTCCAGGTATTCTTCAAGCAATTCCACCGTCGTGCTGTCCATGTTTTCCATTTGGGCAGGTATTACGATCAGCGAATAGTCGCGCCGGCCCACGGTAAGTTTACTACCATTTACGCTACCCAGCGTTTTGATCACATTTTCCGATCCAAGGTCATATTCAAGGTGTAGCTGTTCGAGGCTATAAACAAAATTCTTGAATCCATCACGTATTTCCTGTATGGCCGGATTCCTCACCTTACGCGAAAAATACATCCATGCAGTTGTATTGGGTTGCAGGACCAGTGTTTCGTTTACCTGTTCACCTGCTGACAGGGCCATGCACAGCCTTCCGATATAATCACCCATCAGGCTGTAATGTTCCCACCATGGTTCATGGTAGGAAAATGAGGGTGGGTAATCGAACTTTCTCACACCGTTAATCGAGTAATATGAGAGGTGCTGGTTCACGAAGTTAACACCCATCACACATTGCCAGTCGACCAGCCTTTTTTGTTTCTCAAAATCCACTTCCCATCCTCCGCCACCGTATGTTTCGCTGAGCGTACGCTTCCTGCCTGCCTGGTTGGCCGCACTGCGTAGTTCACGCACTGCACGGTCGTTACCGAACTGCCCGCCCAGGCCAAGGCTATCCAGCTTATTACCAAGCATATCCACCCCCGGCATCTGGTGCCAGATATAGAATGCAGCCTCATCGAAGCCGTGAGTGGGTTCCGGCCAGCCATGCTCCCAGTAGTGCCCTGTCCAGACCAGGTTGTTTTCGTCACAATAGCGGCTCCATGGTTTGGCCCACCTGTCGACAAACAGCTCAAGCAGGGTCTCGTAATAATCATGACGAACCTTTTGCCAGTCACCCACTTCCTCCACCAGGGAAGGCAGGTTTACTTCCAGGTCGTATCCCCATCGATCCCGGAAAACCTCGAACAGGTCGGGTGTCCAGCGTATTACGGATCCCCCGGCCATGGCTGCTTCCAGGTTGGGCTCGTCGGTAAACACCCCGGGTATGGTGGTGCCAAAATCATCGCTGTTTCTCTCGTAACCATTATGCATGGTTACTTCCAAAAATTTTTCGCTTACTCCCGGGTAAAGCAGGTCAACATAGGAAAAACCACCGTACCATGACGACCTCCCGGAATATCCTTTCTCGAAAATATAATATATTCCTTCTTCACCCTTCTCCTTATAATGCAAACCGGTAATATTAATGAATTTATCACCATCCTTCTTCAATGACACTTCAATATCGTCTGACGGCAGTACATCCACTTTATCCAGGACATGCATTATCAGGCTGGACCCGTGTTTATAGGAATCCGGCATCTCTGCCGGCACATGTCCTCCGCCAAACCCCGATGGGTATGAATTCTCATCATATATCCATACCTTCATGTCCAGCTCCTTCCCTTTCTGAACGGTGTAATCGAAAAGATGAAACCACTCGCCGGAAAGATATTCGGTGATAAGGCCCGGGCGGGGATGCACAAAGACACCGCCTATACCTGCCTTCTTAAATTCTTTCATCTGAAAGTCAATCCCTTCTTCGGTGATTTGCTCATTCCAGTCCCACAGCGGTGCACTCCGGTACCCGGAGGGTGGATTATTGAAATCATCCCTGAGCTCTTTAATGGAATTTATTCCTTCCTTCTCAGTTTTCGTGGTACAGCCCATTGCAAATACCAGGGCTATTACTATCAGTGTAATAAAGCTGGTCTTATTCATATAATCAGGTCATTTAATTAACACTTCAAGATAAACTTTTTATTCACAGCTTCACCGGAGCCTGACTCATTCTTTCGTTCCCATGTTTGGCAATGGCATGAGCTATCTCATGTACCATCACAATTGCATGTGCA
>JAVVEL010000060.1:0-8152 GCA_032260385.1 Bacteroidales bacterium
CATCATCCCTGCAACATCTACTGTCTTTCCCTCTAATAAATGAACTCACTGCTTCTAAAAGCGGCTGCAAAAATAGATATCTTTTTTGATTCACAAAAATAATGTTGAAAAATAATTTTTGTGTGGAGCATTTTCTCCACAGGGTGAAAAATCACCCCTGATTGGCGGTATTAAATCGGACGTTCTGCATTAGTTGACATCGCAGCCCTCCTACGCCCGCAGTAGCTTCAAGGTGTAAGAGCTTGCTTCCGGCTTGATCAAATCTTGATAAATCTGGACCGATTCTTTAAGGATAAATTCCGGGGATTTCCTAACTTGAAACAATATTCAATTGATTCATAATGGATTGATCTGTCATTGTGATGAAGAAGAAAGAAGAAGGTAAAAGAAGGCGTATTATAATCTCTTATGCCCTTGCCATTGTACTTCCCTGTCTCATTCTGGGATTTCTTGCCTTAAGGGGAGTAAAAAATGACCAGGCCCTGGTGGAACGTGAGCAAAGGAATAACTTACTTGAATCAAGCAGGCAAATTATTAATGAAACAGATGAATACCTTCTTGCGGTGGAAAAAAGCTTTACGGAACTGGTTGACTCAATTGCTGTTCCCTCTGAAATAATATTCACAGATACCAAGTTGAATGAGTTCATCGCCGAAAACCTGGCCGTTGCGGGGATCTTTTATTTACCGGCCGGCGGCTCTCCATATTTATTAAACAATAACCTGCTCTATTTACCTGAAGATTTAACCACTGCCGATGATTTTATGCCCTCCCGGGGGACACAGGATATATTTGAAAATGGATGGCAGATTGAATACAGGGAACATGACTTTCAGAAAGCACTGAGATATTATCAGGGAGTCCTGCCCGGTATCACCCAAAAACAAACAAGGGGTGAAATACTGAATGCCATTGCCCGTATACAGAAAAAACTTCAACTGGCTGATGAAGCCATTGAAACCTATGATCTGATGTGGAATGATTGCCCCGATGTCCTTGTTCAGAATAAGATTCCCCTGGGTGCCGTGGCTTTGCTGGAGAAAAGTATGCTTTGCCTTGCGAAAGGGGACTCACTGGCTGCGCTGAAGTATGTCTATTTATTGATGATACAATTACATAAACCCATGTGGGAAATGGAGCATTCGGATTTCACTAACTTTTTATCAAAAGCTGATGAGATTGCATCAAGATGTGAAAATTCAAATGATATTGAAATAAAAAATCTTGGTGAAGAGATTCATTCTTTGCGTGATAATATATCTTCATCAGTGGACCACACAGATTACCTTCTGACATTCATACAGGCTGGCGAAAAAATAAAACAGAATTCTAATGGACGAAGGTGTAAAACCATGGTAAACGGAAATTCGTATTTCTTTTCTCTTTTTGTTGCAAAAAAGCGTGGTCACTGGGGATTAATAATAAACCAGGATGATATCCTGCATAATTCTGTTTATCCTGCGATACTTAAAAGAACAGGCATATCAAAATTTTACTGGAAGGTAGCCAGTGTGAATGGGGAATCGCTTTTGCGGTCTGAATATATCCCGGAAGATATACCACCTGTTTCGACTGTATTCCCGCAGGAACTACCTTCATGGTCACTGACACTATACCCTGAATCCTCAGGTCTGCTGGCGTCTTTGTTCGGACCGGGGGCGAGTATTTTTCTTTATATATTCATTGCTATCGTTATCATCCTGGCTTTCGGTTTGTTTTTTACTCTTCAGACAGTGAATAGTGAACTGAACCTGTCAAAGATGAAATCTCAGTTTATGTCCACTGTTTCACATGAATTCAAGAGCCCCTTAACTTCCATAAGACAGATGTCAGAAATGCTGGTCCAGGGCAGGGTTCCGACCCGGGAAAGGCAACTTAAGTATCATACGACTATATTAAAGCAGAGTGAGCGGCTGAGCCATCTTATCGATAATATTCTTGACTTCTCAAAGATGGAAGAAGGACAGAAACTGTTTAATTTCGAAAAAAGTGATATTGTTCCGGTTGTAAAAAATATTGTTGAATCATTCCAGAATCACACTTCGGAACAGGGATTTAATATTAACTTTTCAGTTTTTAAACCAGTACCGGAGCTTGTATTTGACTATGAAGCAATGGAACAGGTAATGCACAACCTCCTTGACAATGCCAGTAAATATTCGGGTGATTCAAGGAAAATAGACGTTAAGATAGAAGGAAAAGGAAACAGGGTAATTGTTAGTGTCAGGGATTTTGGCACGGGAATAAAAAAAGAGGACCATGACAAAATTTTCAGCCGCTTCTACAGGGCCGGGGATGAACTTACCCAGACGGTGAAAGGAAGCGGCATAGGACTCACTATTGTTAAGCAGCTTGTGGAAGCGCATGGTGGTACAATTGATGTAGAAAGTGAAATCGGTAAAGGCAGTACCTTTATAGTTGCGCTACCGTTGACAGGACCTTAAAGTCGGCAATCGGCAGTCGGCAATCTGACTGCCGACTGAAGACTAATAAATAAATATTGATGAAGAAGATACTGATAATAGAAGACGAAGAACCCATAAGAACAGCCCTCGAAGATGATTTCAGACTTGAGAATTATGAGGTTATCACGGCCACGGATGGACTGGAGGGACTGTCAAAGGCTTCAGACCCTGATATCGATCTTATTATACTTGATATCATGCTGCCGGGCATGAATGGGTTTGAAGTCTGCAAAAAGCTCAGATACAATGGTGTAAAAACACCGATTATCATGCTCACGGCTAAAGGCCAGGAAATTGACAGGGTGCTTGGACTGGAAATAGGCGCCGATGATTATATAACCAAACCTTTCAGCCCCAGGGAACTGCAGGCACGGGTTAAAGCCGTTTTACGAAGAATGGAAGCCGAAACGGATGAAAAAGCAGATAAAATATTTAGATCAGGCAAACTGGAAGTGGACTTCCGGCAGTATGTATGCCGTAAAAACGACAGGGAAATTAATCTTACTGCCCATGAATTTGAACTGTTAAAATATCTTGTTCAGAACAGGGGGCATGTGGTCAAACGCAATGAACTGCTTGATGAAGTATGGGGGAAAGATGTATTTGTTACTCCACATACCATAGATACGCATATGGCAAACCTGAGAAAGAAGATTGAGAATGATCCTTCAAACCCGAGGTTCATAATCAGCATAAGGGGGCTTGGATACAAATTTACAGGAGATTAGTTCCTTGATCCACTCTTAATAAAACTCAAGCTATTCTTGAGGCTTCTGCCTGTACAGGCCCGTACCTTTGAATAAAAAAAGTTATGAAGACAATTATTTCAATCGCGATTTTATGCCTTGTATCGATGCTTATGGTATCAGGGCAGGAAAAGCAGGCTCAGAAGCTGTTGAGTGAGGCTGTTTACCAGGAAGAAATTAATGGTGACCTTGACGAAGCCATAAAAATTTACCAGTCGGTAATCAAACAGTACCCTGAAAACAGGAATCTTTGCGCTGAAGCGTATTTTCACCTTGGAATGTGCTTTGAAAAACTGGGCAGGCAGGACGCTATGAAAGCATATAATGAGGTTATCGAAAATTATGGTGAACAAAAAGAAATTGTAGCGAGGGCTAGAGAAAGGCTTGCAAGGTTGAAACAGCCAATGACAGAAACCAAAGAACCTGAAGGTTTAAAGATCAGGCAAATATGGAAAAGTAACTTACTGAACGACCTGGGAACTGTATCTTATGATGGACGGTTTCGCTCTTATGTGGATTGGGGCATTGGTAACGTGGGTATTCATAACCTGATAACAGATGAAAAAAAGGTGCTGACAGATGACGCAGATCTGGGGGAATCATGGCAATTTGCTGAAAATACGGTGATTTCCCGGGACGGAAAGCATATAGCATATTCATGGTCGAATCCTTACAACACAACTGCTCTGCGACTCATTGATGTGGATAATCCCGAACCCGAAGTTCTTTACAGGAAAACAGGCGAGGAGTTGTATCCTTCTGCATGGTTGTCTGACAATGTGATTGTTGCATCCAGATATATACCCGATAACGGGATAATGCAAATTGTTACTGTTAGTATCCAGGATAAGACAATTAAGGTCAAAAAATCTTTCGCACCAGGTCACTTTGGGGGATTAGCCTGTTCCCCGGACGAGAAATATATTGCATATGGTTTTGCAAACGAAGCTGATAATGGTAATATGGATATAAGACTGTTGCAGGCAAATGGAGATGGTGATATCCCACTTATCACTCATCCGTCGAATGACAGGGTGCTTGGCTGGGTTCCCGGAAGAAAGGAATTCCTTTTTATAAGCGACCGCTCAGGAGCCTGGGATTTATGGGCGATACAACTGGATGGAACAAAACCATCAGGACCACCAAGACGATTATACGCAGATATTGGTGAGGTTGAACCAATGGGATTTACACAAGATGGCAAATGTTATTTTGGTTTTGTAAGACGTAATTTCTACTCGGGTATTGCTGCATTTAATGAGGAAACTGGTGAAGTAAACCTGGGAGAAGGCAAATCCCTGAAAGGTTCAAATTTTGGATTATTATGGTCTCCTGATGGTCAATACCTGGCTTATCTGAGGCTGGGTGAGGACATCAGTTTAATTGTCAATGATCTGAAAACAGGTGAAGGAAAAGAACAGGCAAAAGATATATTAAGACCATGGGAAATTAGCTGGTCGCCTGATGGAAATTCTTTACTTGTCGTAGGATGGGAAAGAAGCCAACGTCTGACTGAAAGCTATAAAGGAGGGGTCTTCACGGTTGATTTAAAAACTGACCGGGTAGATAAAATTTTTCTTTTGTCCGACTACGAATACAATATTCCTGAGGATGACGCATATCCGCTTTCAGGTATTGAGTGGTCCCCGGATGGTAAAAGCTTTTATTATTTGTTTTTTAAAGACCGCCTGGTAAAATATATCCTCGAAACCGGTGAAGAAAAGATACTTTATGAGTACCCTGAATTTTCACGGGGCATACTCGAACTCTCTCCTGACGGTAAAAATATTCTCTTTGGTTTGGAGTATCCAGGTGAGGAGAAAAGCCACTTGGTCACTATGCCTGCTGAAGGTGGTAAGGAAGAAACCATTTGTACTTCACAGGGAAAACACGGTATTGAATGGGCTAAGTACTCTCCTGATGGGAAATATATTTATTTTATTGAACTGCCACAAAGTACAAAAAGTGTCTTATGGCGTGTCCCGGCTGAAGGAGGAAAACCTGAGAAATTATGGAGCCCTGAGAACAGGGTGGAGATTTATGATATCCATCCTGACGGCAACCAGGTGACTTTCTCCATAAGAGAAAGAGTTTCCGAAGTGAGGGTCATCGATAACCTTGTTGAGGAGATTGAAAGACTTGATAAAATTGGAAAAAAATAATATTATCCACGGAGTTACACGGCATAAGAACAGAAATCATGTTTGATTAAAACAGTGTAACTCCGTGTTTTATTCTGTGCGACTCCGTTGTTTAACTTCTTAATTTAAAATTCCCATACAAGATCAGGATCAGTATCTGCCCAATCGCCTGATTCTATTTTCTTATCAGCATTATAAATCACGTAAGAGCTCGGGGTGTCATACAGGTAAAGATTCCCAATATGAAGCATTGCGCTTGCACTCAAACCGGCGTAAAGAATGAATTGTCCTCTGGGCTTCAGGGGATGTTCAGTAATCTGTGCCAGGCCCTGGGAAGGATCGGAATAAGTTATCCTATTCCAGTTAAAACTATTTTTATTAAACCTTATGGGAAATATATTTTCAAATAGTTCTGAAATTTTGTTGGTTTCCGGCCTGCCAAAAAGTATAACACACTCCTTGTTCAGATCACTTTCAATTACTGAGGTGTCCGCTTTAATTATTTCAGGATCCAATCCAAGATATTCATTATTGAATCTCTCAGCTGCTGCTTTATTAGCTATTGATTCTGAAACAGTTCCGTAAATAAGGATCATATCAGGGTAACTGTCCCAAATACGTGAGAGCTGTAATGGCATCCTTTGAAGTTTTAAAATATCATGAACCGGATCTGCCTTTAATAATAAAGGCTTATCCATCGTTTTGAATTCAAAATCGCTTATCTTTTCTTTCTGCCATATTGTAAAAAGCTCCTGACCCTTTTCAGACTCGAGAGTAAATTCAACTGGTAACACGAATAATGACTTACCTGACTGAATCAGGGTACCTCTTATTTTCCAGCCATTATTGTCTTTGCCGAGTTTTACTTCAACTAATTTTAGATGAGGTAATCCATTTGATTTTTGCCATTGATCGAAAAACCATTCAAGAGAGTCACCATGAATATTCTCAGCCATTTGAATAAACCTGCTGGTTTGTACAGGCCTGGTGGTGTTTAGTATTAAACTCTCATACTCTTTTGTAAGCCGGCTAAACTTTTCAGCACCCATTATTTTGTTCAGCATATGGCACACCAATGGATCGTAAGTGTATTGAAGTGAGCGAATCCAGACGGGGTCTTCAAAAATTCTTGAAAACTCTGTATCCCTGTCTGGTATATTTCTGGTACAATAGTCGATCTGGCCCAGGATCCCTCTTCTCTTGTCAATCTGGATATAATCATCTTTATAATCCTGTAAAGCATCAGCTGGAAATGGATCCAACAGGTGATAAACATTGCTTCTCGCTCTGTTAATTTTCCCTATATTATGAACAGCTGACAGCAAATCTTCCACACGTCCATTTTTGATAGGTACCCACTGATAACCATAACCTTCGTGATTATCCTGTGGGGCATTTGAACCTAACAGTATATCACGTCCTTTGCTCATAATTATTTTATTGTGGTGCAGCCACGCGAATAATCCTGCATTGGCATCGACAGGGATCCAGCCAACATCCTGAAGATAGAACTCGGACCACATATGAGGGCCCATACCATGATGCTCGGCGCCTGAAAAACCTTTATCAGTAGTCATTGTATCAAGCACTGAGAACATCTCTGAGTTTTCTTCTTTTAAATAAGGAGCCCATCCTATTCTCCCGTAAACACATCTGGCCGGAATACCTTCAGCACGGCACATAGCTGTAAAGAGAGCACTGTAGTGAGCGCAATCGCCGGCAAAATATTCTTCTCCACTTCTCTCATCAGTTTCAGGCCTGGATAACATGTAATCAAGACTTGCTTCAAGTCCTTGCTCAAACCTTGTTTTATTATTGTATTTGATTTTCCTATGGACGAATTCTAGAATTTTTTGTGCTTTGAGGTAAGGATTTGTTTCATCTCTGACAGCTTCTTTCGCTAGCTCTTCCACTTTAGGTGTGATGTGAATAGTATTTTCAGATCTGGTGTATAATTGATATACCTTACTTTGCATGTCATAAGGTGTTATATCTGATTTATCTATATTGATATTTGCCGAATAAGATATCAGACGTACTTTAATGTCAACACGGTAGGATGGTTTTTCAGGATATTTTCCAAAGTCCCAGTAGAAGATCTTGTTTCCGTATTCAGGATCCGTGAATTGTGAATGAGGTTCAGGCTGAACGGAAATAATCTGAACATTTCTTTGAGAATCCCATTCACGAGGTATTGGGATCCAGACTTTCAGATCTTTGTCTCTGTCAATTATTGAAAGATCCGGTTTTATTTCAAAGGATATATCAACATTATATACCCTCGGATTTTCATAAATGATTTTAGATGATTTTGATGTGTCCGTAACTGAATCGTCAGAAAAACTTACCTCCTGTGAGACAGAAATTAGAGGATGGAGGAGCAGGATTAACAGTATGACTGTTAGTTTGAAGCCAGGCTTAATACCTGGTTTATCTGTTTGATAACAACTGGTGAGATTAAGCATGATTAATATTATAATTAAAGCTGTGAGCTTGTCAGGCTATTGATAAGATATATCCAATCAAGTAAGTTAGGAAAATACCATAGAAAAAGCAACTTAAATTCTTCTTATTCATTCTTCCATATATGCCCGGTAATTACCTGACGCAAAATCCGCACAACATACTTTTACAATTTTTTACAATTTATTAATTGATTTTAAGTCAGGGAATTAATAAATTGTAATATGTTTAAATTTTTGAAAAATATAGGCCCCAAAACGAAAATCCTTTTCGTTGCATTTATCCTTGTCCTTGCACCCGGTGCCATCATCAGCCACCTGAGCCTGCAATCAGTCAG
>JAVVEL010000061.1:0-8130 GCA_032260385.1 Bacteroidales bacterium
GACTGCAGCCGGTGCAGTACTGCCACCCCATAAACTATTTCGGTCATGGCTCGGGCATGACCATTGGCAGGACCGAAGAACAGGAATTCCTTCCCGGCTCTGGTGAACATCCCCTTTATAACAGCACCACCTATGCCCTTGAATTCAGTGTAAGCGGCCTTGTGCCCGAATGGAACAACACCGTGGTAAGCATGGGTTTTGAAGATGATATAATATTCATCGGCGGTAAAGCAAGTCTGATTGACGGCTACCCGCAGAATTTGTACCTGATAAGATGAGATACGAAAGATGAGAAATGCGAGAGGCTGGAGATGAGATACGAGAATGTTTGCTTATTTCAGGCCGGAGAGGATATATTCGATGATGGGGTCGGGGTCGACGGGCTTGATGAATGACCGCGTCTTAAAGTGGGGTGCCGATATCAGTTTGCGGTCGATCATCTCATTAATGAGATTTTGATACTGAATGGATGTCTTGCCGACAAGGAGGTTTATGAAGTCGTGGTTCTTCCCGTAATATTTAAGTACATCCCTGAATCCGTTCAGGTAGAGGTAGTCCTTGGTGAAGCCTCCCCCCCTGAAGATACGTGCAGTTATATAGAAGGCCTGTGTCTCTGTCAGTTCACCCGTGTCCATTATGGCATGGAAGCTGCGGCTGAAGTCGTAGCCCCTGAGCATCATATCTATAACCAGGACCCTTAAGGCCAGGACCTGCAGGCGTTTAATGCTCATATTACCCGACAGGTATTCGCTCAGTATAGCCAGCCCTTCCTGGGTATGGGTATTCAGCGGGGTGCCGAGCCTGAAGACATTGAGAGGGTGCAGCCTGGCATTGATGGTGGTAAGCATGTGCACTCCCACTTCATGTTCGCTAAGGGCATGAAGACTTTTACCGGAGAACATGGCATCCTTCCTTATCCTTATGGTTTTTCGGGTATTGAGAATAAGGACCTTGGCTATGATATTACGGGTGATCTCAATACGGCAGTCAAAGCCATACCGGGCTATCTCGGTTTTAAAATACCGGGCCACCTCCCCTGCATCCAGGTTAAGAATTTCCGGCTTATCGGCACTTGTTGAACAGTGCATCAGATAATGTGCATTATCAATATCGTCAACCCCGGGTTCGCCAAAATAACGGAGTGAGTTATAGAGGAAACGGCCTGTGCCTATGGATGCTATTATATCAACCTTATCGGCATATGAATCTATCACATCCTGGTATAGTTTGCGTATGGAGATGTCGTGTATATCCTCCACGGGGATATTATACAGTTCCCTTTTGAACTCAAAGGGATTAATTGACAGTTGCTTATATTTAAAAGAAGGGTTACGCTTATATTTTGATTTGAAGAAATCTTTTCGTGCCTGTTCGATATTCACAGGGTTAACGTAGTTAAGTATCTCGAAGGCACGTGCCACGCTGAAAAGACGTTTGTCGACCTTCAGGAGGTCTTTTTCGGGTTGCGATGAAAGGAGTTTATTGTTTTTGTGAAAGACCATGCTTGTATTATGCCGGGTGAAGAAGGCAGCGGTATTGAGTATTCCTTCCTTAAAATGACCGGCCAGCTTTTCTATGATGAGGGGATAGGATTCTCCGCTCACCTCATCGCAATATACCTTTTTTATCTCTGTGGCAAGGACCAGGGTATTGCTGAAACCGGAGGTGATAAAAGAAAGGAGGTAACCCCTGCCGCTGAAGATATCGTTTTCAGCCACGGTAACATCAATATTTGGCAGCCTGAACTTCCTGAGCCGTGAAAGCCAGTGATCGATATACTTCCTGTGCGAGGCATTTCTTATCAGTTCGGTGCCAAGGTTAAAGACCGGTGCATCTTCCCTGATACGCCGGTAATTGAATGAATGGATATCAAAGACCAGGACAGATCCGAATTTTGCTTCGAGGGTGCTGATAAGAGTGTGCACTATCCTGTAGAAGTCAGAATGTTTTTCAAGGCTTCCCTCTTTCTGCTCTTCAGTAAGCGGCTCTTTCCAGACCTTTTTCCCCCATGCTGTTTCATAGAGGGCATTGTCGGCATTCCTGTTAAGGTCATACTCATACCTCGAATCCACTGCGGATATTACAAGTGGCAATGAAGAGATCATATCATGGGTATGGGGATCCTCTTCCTGCCATCTTTCATGATCGGTGAGGAGGCATTTCTCCTTCAGCTCCGGTCTCAGCCTGTGACCGTTATGGATGGCAAAGCAGGCATAGGGTACATAATCCTCAATCTTTACGTAAAATGAACCACAGGCCGACAGGGTTTCGAAGGTCTTGCCTGCCTGTATTGCAGATATAATATCGCCAACGCTCAGATCAGGCTTCATCGATCAGTCTCTTAAAGTGTTTCTTTCGTTCGATGGCCGTTTCTTTTGCGGAGATGACATCCTCAATAAAATCAATAATTCTTTTTTGCAGCCGCGTGCGGTTAAAGGCATTGATCCGTGTTATGCCACCGGGGCTGCATACATTTATTTCTATCAGTTTACCGTTAATAATATCGAGACCGACAAACCAGAGACCGTCGGCTACCAGTTTGGGACCTATCCTGCTGCAAATAAGTTTTTCCTGTTTCGTGAGGATGTGTTTCTGTGCCGATCCTCCGGCTTTGATATTCGATCTGATATCATCACTGGCAGGTATTCGCCTGTAGGCCCCCAGTGGCTGACCGTTGAGCATTAGCACCCTCACGTCACCTTCTTCGGCGCCTTCAATGAATTCCTGGAGAATAACGTAATTGCCATCACTGGTGCCTGATATATAGAAATCGAGCAATGAATTGATATTTTGCAGGGCCGATTTTTCGAGAACAATGACTCCCTTCCCTCCATAGCCGGCCAGTGGTTTCAGTATCATTTTATCTTTGGGAGATTCGAGGATGGCCTTTTTAAGCACCGATTTGCTTTTTGACACATAGGTTACAGGGATGATGTCGTTATCATGGAAGGATGCAGGGTAGAGCTTGTTGTTGGCCTTCCTGAGCCCGTCGATATCGTTAATTATAAAGGTATCATCCTTGACAGAGTCGAGGAAGTTAAGCATCACGGGATCGATGGGCGGATTGTTACGTGCGAAGATCACGTCGAAGCCTGACATCGGAAGCAGCTGCTCCTTGAATTCCACCTTCTTATGAAAGACTGTCATGTTGTGCGAATACTTATCCTGCTTCTTTATTTTGCGCACGAAGCCCATAGTCTGGGACTGCCTGATGGTCATGTTATGGGGATACATTATCCCTACATTATGATCCCTTATGACCGATTCGTGTATTAGCCTGAGGGTTGAATCATCGGCGGGATCAAGTTTTTCC
Source organism: Bacteroidales bacterium (assembly GCA_032260385.1). GTDB lineage: Bacteria > Bacteroidota > Bacteroidia > Bacteroidales > VadinHA17 > UBA9300. The sequence goes on from JAVVEL010000061.1 coordinate 3,314, forward strand.
CACGGGTTTATGATAAAGCAGATATTCATTGTTGGGTTCTAAGATTTCTTTTAGCGAATATAAAGTATTATTGTGAAAAGTGTGACAGTTCATTCAGGAAGCTTAAGTTTAAATGGCCCGTGAATTGAAGGCCATGATGTACAGGGCTAATAGATGCTTTCTAAAGGAAAGCCTGTGAGAGTCATATTTCTTATATTTACAGGAAAAACCATCCCTTATGAAATATCTGATTTTTTATCTTATTGCCTGTTCAGTTTTTATTTTTAGTGCATGTGACAATACTGCCATGGAAAAGCTTCCCAATTTTATCATAATATATGCCGATGATATGGGCTATGGGGATCTTACCATAAATGGCAATCCCTCTATATCAACTCCGCGCCTTGACAGGATGGCCTCCGAAGGGGCGAGGCTGACAAATTTTTATATCCCTGCCTGTGTATGTACACCATCGAGGGCAGCCTTGCTCTCGGGCTGTTATCCCAAACGTTTATCCCTCCATGAACATGTGTTATTCCCTCATTCAGAGCATGGTATCAATGCCAGCGAAGAATTGCTGCCCGAGCTGCTCAGGGAAAAGGCTTATGCTACAGCCATCTTCGGGAAGTGGCATCTCGGTTACCAGGAAGCCTTCCTTCCACTGCAGCATGGATTTGACAGCTACCTCGGTATACCCTTCAGCAATGATATGAGCCGTACCGAAATGATAAAGAAGGGAAATGACAACTATATATATGACCTTCCGCTGATAAGCGGTAATGACACCATTGAGCTGAATCCTGACCAGAGCCGGTTCACGGGCATGTTTACAGATGCTGCAATCGAATTTATTGCTGAAAACAGGGACAGGCCTTTCTTTGTTTACATTCCCCATCCCATGCCACATGTACCTATCTATGCCTCCGGTGAATTTGAAGGGAAAAGCAGGGCCGGGCTCTACGGTGACGTAATAGAAGAAATAGACTATAGCACAGGTAAGATCCTGGATGCCCTGGAGGAATACGGAATAGATGAGAATACCATGGTAATCTTTTCCTCTGACAATGGTCCCTGGCTGAGTTTCGGAACTCACGGCGGATCAGCAGGAGCCTTCAGGGGAGGAAAACAAACTAACTGGGAAGGGGGTCACCGCGTGCCCTGCATAATTAGATGGCCCGGGCAGATAAGTAAGGGTGCCATCATAACAAGCCAGGTGACTAATATGGATATCTTACCTACCATCATGAAGCTCATTAATGGCAGGCTGCCCGAAAATAAGATTGACGGACAGGATATCGGAAAGCTGCTGACAGGTTCAGGGGAAGAACCGGAACCCTATCCCCTCCTTTACTATTCAAAGGAGGGTGTGGCATCAGGCATAAGGGTTGGTGATTATAAATATCTGATGATAGATAAGGAAGAATATCTTTTTGACATTAATATTGATTTCAGGGAAAAATTCAACCTGATAGATGAATTGCCAGGCAAGGCGGAGGAACTCAGGAGCAAATTGCTGCAGATGGATGAGGAGCTGGAAAAAGAAAGGAGAGAAGCAGGTACTGTTAAATGACAAGTGCATAAGGTGAGTGATCAAAAGCCAATTAACTAATTCTCAAGCTGTCTTCCGTCCCCCGGTCATAAGGATTCAGGCTTATGGTGGAATATTATTAAACTTATTTATCTGTGGAAGGGAGGTTTTCCAGGAGGAGCAGGGAGGTGGGAGTGATTGACAGTCCCCCTTTGCAGGTGCAGCGATATTCAGGTTTCATAGCCGTGCCCACATCTTTCATTGCTGCCAGTACCTCATCAAGTGGTAGCACATGATCGTAGCCGGCGATGACCATGTTGGCTGCTGCCAGGGCATTGAGGGCTGCCATAACATTCTTGCCCAGGCAGGGTACTTCGACCCTTCCGGCCACAGGGTCGCATATCATGCCCAGTGTATTTTGCAGGGCCATGGAGGCGGCGTTCAGTGACATTATTCCATCGCCGCCCATCAGTTCAACCAGGGCAGCGGCAGCCATGCCCGAGGCAGAGCCGCATTCATTCTGGCATCCTCCCTCTTCAGCGGCAAAGCCGGATGCCCCGGCTATGAAGATACCTGTAAGCCCGGCAGCCAGCAGGGCATTCATCATCTGCATTTCAGTTTTGAAGGCAGCTTCAGCCGAAGGGATAAGCACGCCCGGCAGGGTGCCGCAGGAGCCTGCTGTGGGTGCAGCCACTATCAGCCCCATTGAACTTTTAACTTCCATCACTGCCGTTACGGCCTGGATTATCTTGTTGGTAAGGTCGGAGGGTATAAGCTGTCCTTTCTCAGGCAGCTTAGAGAAAAGGTGTGATTGCCTGTGCAGGAGCCTGTCTCTATATTCCGTACCTGCCAGCCCGTCACTTATAGCTTCACGCATAATATAGATATGAGAACGGGCAAGGGCAAGGACATCATCATCGGATAATTCACCCACCCCGGTTTCATATTTTATGGCATAGTCTGAAAGCAGGCCCCCGTCTCTTCCGAGCATTGAAACAAGGTCATCATAATCTTTGAAGGGTACTGCAGGTTCACGTTTAAGCTTTACAGGCATCAGGGGATTAATATAATCCAGGTCGTCCACGACCTTTTCGCCATTCAGTTCGGTCAGGCTGATGATACCGCCACCCCTGGATATTGCCATGAAGTTTATTTCCTTACCCGAGATCCCCATGATGTATGTTTTGTAAATATTGGGATGATCGTTATTGTATTTTTCTACTTTATATTCAATAGCCAGCTCTTTCTCCCTGCATATATCTTCAGCTTTAATCATGTCCTTAGCGGCTATATCCATAGCGAGGAGTCCCGCTGCCAGTCCCATTGCTGATCCCTGTTCGCGGTATATTGTGGCCAGTGAGCCCCGGGGATCGAAGGTAAAGAGGGCATATGCCGGCTCTTCACCAAGGAGCCTGCGTGCAAGAAGTCCTATGCGCACCGCTGCTGCTGTATGCGAGCTGCTTGGTCCCCGCATCACCGGACCGATAACATTGTTAAAAATTGAGATGGATGTCATGGTTGTTTGTAATTAAACAAGTATGAGGTAAAGATAGTAAAATAGGATTAGTCGTCCCCCTCCATCCCGAATACGCGGGACTATGATTGACAGAGAAAACTAATATTGAGGGGAAGCCGTGTTATTCCAGTATGCGTGCTGCTAAATGATTGATTAAAGGTGGTGCATAAGGGAAGGTTAACGATGCTCTAAAAAGTTGAATAAATAGATAATAGGTTTAAAGGACGACCTGAGATCCCGAAAAACGAAAATCTTTTGTTTAATTGTTTTTCAAGAATCCTCGAAAATATGAGCATTTTCGGAATAAGCGACTAAAGACAAAGGGGTTGAAGAGTTTATTTGAACTTTAATTCAACCATCCCGTTCATGAGGTTACTATCAATTTTTTCCTTTTTCTCAATGAGGAGGATACTATTTTTATCTCCCTCCATTTCCTGCAAACAATTGCCAAGAATATCATTAAATGAATGATCCTGGCCGTAAATGGATTGTACACATGGAATGCTAATACTCTCTCCTCCGTCAGTGGTAAGAGTCAGAATTTCCGTAGCTGATAATTCTCCGGCCAGAAGATTTGTATTAATAAAATACCTGCGTACCAATGGGAATAAAAAAGAATTATTCTCATCCCGTGAAGCCATAATAAGCTCTTGCCCCAATTTGTTCTCTATTTCGCCACATACAAATAATGTTGACTTTTTCAAGTCGTCATAATTCCGGGGGTAAGATTCATCAAGGGCACAAAAACGGTACTTTCCACCCGGTGCTGCCTCTACTATTCCCTGCTTAACTGAATCAGGAACATCTATCTCAACGGTTTTATAATCCTGGCCACAGCCATATAAAAACAATGAAACCGCGAGCATCAATAAATAATAACGATACTGCATAAGACTCTCCTTTTTTAAAAATTAATATAACTTCTATCCGAATGTGAATAATAAAAATAAAAAGGTACTAATTAATACATTGCATGTCAAATAAAAACTACATACAGGACGTATGTGTTTTTTCCGGTGATAGTTGTGTGATAACCTGGATTTAAAGCAGTTTTTTTGTGGGGTATGGAAGATTACTTCGTGGGATGTGGCAGATTCGAACTGCCGACCCCTTGCCTGTCAAGCAAGTGCTCTAAACCAACTGAGCTAACACCCCAAAAAGTTCCAAGTTTCAAGTTCCAAGTTTCAAGTTCCAAGTTCCAAGCTTCAAGTTCCAAGTTTACACGCTCCCACCAGCCATAATCACAGGCCGCTCGTGAGCTTGCCCCGACATCCCGGGGCGCGGTCCGGGTTTTCTCTCTCCATAAGGCCGGAATAACTGGCCGTAAATGAACTCGCCCCGGTTGCATGGTTCCGCTAAAGGCTTCAAAAATAATAATTTTTTTAATACATATGATTTTTGAGCACGTGGAGGTATTCGTATTCAAAGTTGGGAGTGAAAATACCCTTACCGAGGTTTCCTTCTATCTCTCCGGTTGACCAGAAGCGTGCTTCATCAACTTCCACAGGATCGGTATACGGCACATGGTTATTATGTGTAATAAAGGAATGTACCATTTCCCTTTCCCGGTCAGATTTCCATAAGTACTCTTCAAGCAGTCTCGCATTGAAATCTTTCAGTCCTGCTTCTTCCGCTGCCTCCCTGGTAAGGGCTTCCCTTATTGTCTCACCCGGATCAACGTGTCCGCCCACGGAGGTATCCCATTTACCGGGTTGAATATCTTTCATTAATGATCTTTTCTGGAGGAAAATTTGTCCCTTACTGTCAATAATGTGGAGGTGCACAACGGGATGG
>JAVVEL010000062.1:0-8049 GCA_032260385.1 Bacteroidales bacterium
CATATTCTTGATAAAGATGGTATCCTGCACAAGGAACCGGAGATGTTATTTCATGATGAAATGCGAACATCTGTAATAGCTTATTCCATCCTGACCCTCACAGGTATGGGATGTAGACGTCTGTCAGAGATTGCATCCAGGCTGGAAAAACCTGCAACTCAGCTAAACAGGCCTTTAAGGCTGCTGATTGACCTCGGATACCTCAGAAGGGAAACACCATTTAATACTTCTGGCAGGCCCACTAAAAAGAGCCTTTATAAAATTGCGGATCCGTTTATGAATTTTTATTTCAGGTTTGTAGTACCCAACAAAAGCCGTTTGGAATATGGTATGCACGATAAGGTATGGAGCGAGATCAAGAGAGAGATGGATCATTATACATCCGGAGTATGGGAAGAATTGTGCAGGGAGGCTATCCCGTTCCTAAGGATACAGGGCAGGGAATTCAAAACTGCAAGCAGGTGGTGGGGCAATGGCACAGACAGGCAAGCAATGGAAATCGATATTATTTCCGAATCATTAGATAAATCTACATTGCTTATCGGAGAAGCAAAATGGTCTGATTCAGTTAAGGTAAAAAGTGTTTATAATGAATTGCTCCTTAAAACCCAAAAACTACCTTTTATTACAGGGCAAAAAATTCTTCCCGTTCTATTCCTTAAGAGGCATTCCGCAAATGTTCCGGAGGATATACAGATTATTACACCTGAGGATATAATAAAAAAGTAGAAGAAAATAGTTTTACTGTCCTGTTCAAATAATAAGAAGTTTTAGGGTTCCATTATGGGGGACAAACAAAACCACACTTTTTGTTGGATAATGTTGTTTAATAAGAATTATAAAAATTACAGTTAATGATTACACAAATAGAAATAAGACTGAGCGGTTATTCACGCGGATTTCATTTAATAACGGACTTGATAGAACAAAAACTTCCCGATTTACCTGAAACAGGATTATTGCATTTGCTTATCAAACACACCTCAGCAGGATTAACATTAAATGAAAATGCAGACCCGTCAGTTCGTGATGATTTTGAAAGTTTCATTAATAAACTCATTCCGGAAGACCATCCGGTGTACACCCACGTATTTGAAGGCAGTGATGATATTCCTGCACACATAAAGAGTTCATTATTTGGAGCAGAACTGACCATCCCCATAACCAAACACCGCCTGAATCTGGGTACCTGGCAGGGAATTTATTTATGTGAGTTCCGGAATAGGGGTGGTAGTAGAAATATTTTAGCAACAGTAGTAAGTTAGTTAGTATTACCGTTTAATTTATGTAATAGTGTATTTACCTGGAAATGTTTCGTAGGATATAAAAATTATCCCAACTGAGGATATTTTTAAAGAGTAGAACCGCATAATAGTTTTTTTTCTTATAAAGTACAATTTTGCAATTAAATGCAATATTGTAACCTGGCAGGCAGTTACCAGTTATCAGTCGCTAGTATTTGGCATTGGTATATTGGTGTATCTGTGGGACCAGGCATTCGAGGGCTGCTGAAAACATCCAAGGGAGGCGGAATTAACTACATATTCCTGAAATAAATCCAAAAACAGAGTGTATATTCACTATTTATATGTATATTTGGTGAATATAATCTCTACATTATGATAGAACGAAAGCTTGAAAACCAAATATTGAAATCATCTTCGCTTAATAAGGCTGTAATATTGCTTGGTCCCAGGCAAACCGGGAAGACTACTCTAATGAGGAAATTGCTTTCTGGAAAAGATTACCTTTTTATCGATTGTGACGATCCTCTGAGCAGAACGCAACTCCAGGATGCAAACACCGAAAGTATAAGACAGATAATAGGTAAGCATACTTATGTTTTTATAGATGAAGCACAAAGAGTAAAGAACATAGGCCTTACACTTAAAATCATTACTGACCAGTTCAAACATATCCAACTGATGGTTAGTGGCTCTTCATCACTTGATCTGCAGTCGGAAATAAACGAACCACTAACCGGAAGAAAGATTGAATATTTCCTGTATCCGATTAGCTGGTCAGAATTGTTGAATCACACGGATTATATGACTGCTCTGAGACAGCTTGAAACAAGGATAATATATGGAATGTATCCGGAAGTAATAAATAATCCGGGCAATGAGAAGGAACTGCTAAAGCAACTAAGCAGCAGTTATCTTTACAAAGATATACTGGCATATCAGAATATTAGAAAACCAGAGATACTCGAAAAGTTGTTAACAGCACTGGCCCTTCAGCTGGGCTCGGAGGTATCATATAATGAGTTGGCCCGGCTTCTCCAGGTTGATAAGAATACTATCAGCACTTATATTGATCTTTTGGAAAAGGCCTATGTGATATTTAGACTAAATCCCCTCAGAAGAAACTTGCGAACTGAAATAGGTACAAGCAGAAAAATATATTTCTATGATAACGGGATTAGAAATGCCCTTTTATCAAATTTCAATTCACTGGAATTAAGAAATGATGTTGGTGCATTATGGGAAAATTTCATGATCTGCGAAAGAAAAAAACAAAACCACTATAGTGGCAGATGGGTGAATTATTATTTCTGGCGAACAAAAGATCAACAGGAGATTGATTTCATTGAAGAAAGTAAGGGGGAGTTAAAAACTTATGAGTTTAAATGGAACCCGCAAAAAACTCCTCCTGGCTCAAAAACATTTATGAAAGCATATCCTGGCAGTTATTATCAGGTGATTAACAGGGATAATTTCATTGAATTCTTAAGCGATTAAGAAAAGCTGCAGATCAGACTGTTTAGGGCTACGGAAGGGCAGGGAGTAGTTCTAACCAACAACTGCCTGAATCCTGTTACAATAATCAAAGAATCATAACTGTCTATTATATTTGGTGAATTTAATACAGGGCAGTTTTCAGACTGTAACTTAATATATTCGATGCTTTGAGCAATGTCACTTACCGATATAGGTTCTTTGTTCTCAAAAGCAGAATGAATATTAATGGATTCAATACCCTCCCTTTTTTGCGACTTCCTATAACATGAGCATATCATAATTAAGACGATAAGTCCCAAACAGACTAATACAAGTTGTTTGGTTTCAGATTCATTCCTGCTAAGGGGCTATTTCAGTTATTTTAACTTCACCAAAATCAATACGGGGTTATCATTCATAGTTAATGTATCTGCAATTTCCTGAAATTTTTGTTTTATTTCAGGTCGTTGAGGAATAGCATTCTTAAAACCATTACTGTTGACCATATCTTTGAGCCGGACAGCGTCCATGAAAGAAATGATATAGTTTTTGTTATTGATTTTAGCCACACCTTCAGGCTTAATTGTTCCGTATCCAACCCAATCATTGGGTATTCCCCACAATGTTGGCTCATCAAGTATTATATTGCACCTGTTTATTAAAGTCATCTTTTCTTTCTTCTGATCATATATCGCAGTTTCTGATTTTACATTTCTATTAATATGCGTCCTGTAACTTATTATCCAGCTAGAACCGATAGCATTTATGGATTCAATATATCTTAGTTTTACGTTATACAGGCTTTGCATAAGTCTATCCCATCTTATATTTTTTGAAATCTCTTCTTTAGTGTAATTCCTGTAACCATCATCATATTGACGCCTAACAAAATATTCAGGAGAATAATCACTGAGCCCTACTCTGAAGATTGTATCTGAAATAGATCTGTAGCGATAGAGCTTGTTATTACTTTTGAATATGATTAATGGGAATGGTGGTGGGTAAGAAGTTTCCGGGTAGCAATTGAATAGCTTGGTATTTATTACATTACCCGTGGTGTCCAGAATAACCCAATCATAATGCGGGACTTTGCCAGCAGTTTCAGAAAAAAGAAATATATGATCTTCATGAAAATACATTTCTGCAAAATTTAAATCGTCAGGCCATTTAATGTCACGAACATGATTTAATTGTCTATCATAAACTACTACCTTATGCCAGGTATTAATATAAATTGTCCCATTATCATCAACACCAAATTGTTGAATACTAAGATATTCACCCGGACCCCGGCCGCTACGATCCATGGTTTTTATCAATTTGCCATCCAGGTCGAAAAGGCTTAATCTTCCAACACCGGTACCTTCTGCTGAACAGATATATAGATAAGGCTCACGCCATTTAACATCCATTATCTGAGAGACTGTAATCTCTCCGAAATCCAAGGGAATTATAACAAGATCAGAAGCAATGGTATCAAAGTTAAAATCTCCTTCCGTGAATTCTGTCGGGAAGGTCTTTAAATCATGCTTTTCATCGTGATCACAAGCAAAGGCGAAAAAAGAAAAAACACAAAGTAAAAACACAAGCCTGGGTTTAAAAAAAGAAACTAAATCTTCATCGTGGCAATATTCTAAAATCTTCATTCTTTAAACTTAATGTTTCAGTTTTAGGAGGACCATCACCGGGTTATCTTCTATTGTAAGTATATCGACAATATCAATCATTCTTTGTTTAATTTCCGGTCTTGAGGGATCGCTGTTGATAAATTCATCACAAAGGGTTCTTTCAATGAACCTGTAAGAATCCATTGGATAGAGGATATAACTCCCATCATCCGTTTCCAGGTAGGCTCTCGGAAATATCGCGCCCCAGCCTGCCCAGTCGTTCGGGGGACCTATATGTACGGGTGATCCGGGCTCTGCCCTGCAGCTGTTTATCAGATAAAATTTATTCGCCTTATAGTCATATAAAACAGTTTCTTCAATTACATTATATTCTGCAGAAGGAAAAATCTTTCTGTAGTTAATAAGCCAGTAGTCACCGATACCGTAAATTGACCGGAATTCCCTGTAAGGATCATTTGTTTTATGAAATGATCTCCCACCGGTACGCTCATCAACTACCAGGTTGTAACCATCACTGAATTTCCTGCCCACAAGGCAATAGGGATGATAGCCGGTACTGTCTATCTCATAAATTGTATCATTCAGGTTATAGTGCCTGTATAACCGGCCATTGTTTTCAAAAATCTGGATATCAAATTCACTGCAGGGCAATTTGTATTTATCAATTGCCTGTCTCGAATTAATTATTTGTCCTGATGTATCAATGTTTACCCATCCGTTACCTTCTCCAGAATAATTGAAGTAGAAAAGGTGTATCGATCCGTTAAGCCACTTCGCATCCAATGCACCCTCCCTTTCCTGTGGATAAGGTATGTTCCTTATAAATTCAAAGTCCTGATTATACACTACAATTTTGTCAATATTCGTGCTTATGTAAATATGACCTGTCCTTTCATCGATAAAGAAATCCACAATATAAAGATACTCTTCAGCACCCCTCCCCTGCCTGTCAAGCATATCTATATACTTCCCGTCATTGGTGAACCTGTATATCCTGTTGTTGTATAAATCCCCGACATAAAATCTGTTATCATACCATTCTACATGTCTTGATCTAAGCACCGGAACATCGTTCGAGAGCGGGATCACTTCCAGATCTGTTGCAATATCATCCAGGCTAAAGGCGATTTCCTCAAAATGATCCGGCATCACAGGGAGCAGGCTTTCATCCTCCCCTGAACATGAGAACAGTAATAAAACAGCACAGATGGTAAAGAGCCGGATTATTCTCCCTGAAGCAAGCATCTGTTTTCTCAATATACAGATCATTGGCCCTGCTTTTTAAGTGTGGCAACAACTACAACAGGATTATCTTCCTCTCTTATGTCGCCAAGAGACCGGAGATGTTGCGGCAGCATGGATGCCTTTTCAGGATTGCTGTCAAACCACCTCTTCACTTCCAAGGCAGGTATAAGTGTTACAAATTCATCATTGCCGTTGATGTAAAAGTTTTTGTCTGTTCCTACCGGAACAAAATCGTCCAGGTCGTTCACAAAACCGGTGCAGCGTGCCCTGGCAAAATCGGTTTGCCTGTAAAAGTCAAGATCCGATGGCATATTACATACCATCGTTTCTTTTTTTGCTTTATCATAATATACCAGGTGACAGAAATTATCAATGCTTACCGAAAATACCAGGAATCCTGAAGACTCATGCATGGTATTGACCTGGAAATATTTTGGATATTCCGATCTATCAGCTGATATTCGCATATGGTATGGGAATAACAGTTCGCCCATGTTAATACGGTACCTGGGTTTTATTTGCTTATAATTAACATCAAAAATCGTATCCGTATGTTCCTCGTAAAATCGGACTGTGTCGCCTGCATTAAAAAACTTTCCCTTATTAGTTGATATGATAAAAGTATTTAAGTCCTGATAACCTGTACAGGTATTATAGTTTGGAAATGATTTGATGAATTTACCATCCCGGTCAAAGATAACAAGTTTTTCAGGCAGATTACCTGACAGGTTGTCGGCATATCCCGCATACAATGTGTCGTCAAGAGGCCAGAAACGGCTTATTGGCATCTCATCTCCATCCTGGTTGAATAGATGGGGTTTGCTTACAGCCTTAACAATTTTACCTGCAAAATCATGTGCATAATAAACCTGGTAATTATTTGTATCTCTCTTATTAGATCCGTAACTGACAAAAAACAGGTCCCTCTTCTCATCATAAATATTTGTCGTGTGAGAATACTCACCAGGTCCTCTTCCAAAGGATGAAATTTCATGAAGGAATTTGCCGCTGTGCCTGCTGAAGACATATATTTTCCTGAAGCCAATAAAAAGAATGAGACTATCCTTTACGTTTACCAGGTGCGGATCATTCAGCATGAATTCTTCTCCGCTTTCCAAACGGATATATTCAATGCCGGAAGCAATATTACTTACAGGCACTTCTGATCTTTCCCGGTAAGCACCATAAAGATCAATCTCTTCAAGCTCATTGGATGACCGGCTACTGTCTGCACAGGAGGAAAACAGCAATAAAAGCCCTATCCCAGGTATAAGTAAAACATGATATATCTCCCGGGAAAATTTTATAAGCTTTTTGAAAAAAAGCCCGGCAACCGGTGTAAGTATAAGATGATATTTCATCCCGCAAAGTTTCATATGATAATTATATATGGGACCGTGATTAATGGAATGCAATTGAATGTGAAACGTAAATATAGAGAATATTTATGAAAACTAAAATATTAGTTCCAGGTAGTCTCCTGGCTGAGATGTCAATATACTTATCCATTGAATCTTCCCTGACACTATTGAGCAAACACCCTTCGATGAGCGCTTCGCTATGCTCACCGCCATACACACCTACTTCCTGCAGGCTACGGAGTGCAAATCATTCGAGGGCTGCGGAACGCATCAAAGGGTGGTACAATAAAGAACCCAGTAGTTAGTACAGTTAGCGCAGTGAGGGAAATGAAATTTATTATTATGCACATAAAACATTATGTTTGTAATACATAATATTTGAAAGATGTTCGTAAACAGGATAAAAGAAGAAGAGAGAATAAGGACCTCATTAAAAAAGAGTAAACCTGCATTATTGGCTATATACGGCAGGAGGCGGTGTGGAAAATCAACCCTTCTGAAAAGGATAATTTCAGAAAAGGATGTTTATTATGTTGCCGACATGAGAGAGAAGTCTTTACAGATATCTTCATTTGCAAAGAACCTTGATATAGCTGTTCCGGGATTTTCATCGGTGCATTATCCTGACTGGCGTGCATTATTCAGTAATTTAAATAATTCACTGAAAGAAAGGATCACCGTTTGCATCGATGAGTTTCCTTATCTGGTGAAAAATGATCCTGGTCTGCCTTCCATAATGCAGAATATTATAGATAATAAGGTTAATAAAAGATACAACCTGGTGTTATGTGGATCCTCACAACAGATGATGGAAGATATGGTCTTAAACAGTTCATCTCCCCTCTATGGCAGATGTGATGAGATAATAAATATTAAGCCAATGACTGTTAAGTGGTTCTGCGAGTATTTTGAAACAGACCCTGTGGCAGCAGTTGAGGGCTACAGTGTTTTCGGAGGAGTTCCGCGATATTGGGAGTTATTAAAGGGGAAAGGTTCTGTTCCTAAAGCAGTAAAATATCATATTCTTGATAAAGATGGTATCCTGCACAAGGAACCGGAGATGTTATTTCATGATGAAATGCGAACATCTGTAAT
>JAVVEL010000063.1:0-3112 GCA_032260385.1 Bacteroidales bacterium
CCGGGGGGAAGCCAAAATAATCGCGGAAGCATTTGGTGAAATATGTCGAACTGCCGAAGCCAACCCTGTAGGCAATTTCGGCCACCGTGCCCTCATCCTGCTGCAGAAGCTCCATAGCCCTGTGCAGGCGTACCTCGCGGATGAACTGGGTTGCATCCTGGTTTCTCAGCTGTTTCAGTTTGCGGTAGAGGGTTGAATGGCTCATACCGGCCGCCTCGGCCAGGGTATCGACACTGAAATTCTCATCCCTGAGGTTGGCAAGGACTATCCCGGTAAGTTTATTTATTAAGGGCTCACCCATGGCAGAAGCTTAGGGCACTGTGCTCATTTCCAGTTAAAAAGGTACAAAGAAATTTTGACATGGCAATGTGGGGATGGGCGGAAAAACAAAGCGCGGAGAGCGGTGAGCGGTGAGCGGTGAGTGCTTCGTGTTAGCCCAGGAACATAGCAGCATTTATTGCTACGATATTGTCATCAAAATGCTTTGTTTCAGTATCGTTTGAGAGCAGGAAAGCTTTTTTTAAAGGTTTATCGAGGATCGTTGCCAGTCCTGCCAGGTGCCTTATATCCGTTTTATTGACCTTAGCGGTCATTTTTATTTCAACCGCATAATAATAATCCGGTAATTCAATTAACAGATCCACTTCTCTCCCATCATGTGTTCTAAGGTGGAAGAGCCTTGCCTGCAAATTTGAAGTCTGTATTTGCTTGAATATTTCTGATACCAGCATACTTTCATATTCATTACCTGTCATTCCTCCACGCTTTTGCAGGACGGCCTGAACAATACCATTATCCATGTAATGAATTTTTGGCATTCTGGAAAGGCGCTTATTCGGATTACGTGTCCATGCAGGAAGTAGTAATGCCTGATAACTTATTTCGAAATAATGAATATAACGCTTAACCGTTTTGGCTGTCAGGCCCAGACGATTTGCAATATCTGTAGCATTAACCAGCGATGCAGTATTGATGGCCAGATAACGCTGAAGATTAACAAAAGCATCAAGGTCACGGAAACTTGCAAGATCACGTATATCACGCTCGAGGTAAGTACGCACAAAATTGTGCAACCAGTTATATTTCTCCTCTTTATCCAGTTCGTCATCTGTAACTGCCGGGTAAGAACCAAAATTTGTATTGAATTCCCAGGCCTTTTGTTTCTCCGTCATCTTTTTATCCATCAGGAACGAAGGCAAATAATCATAGCTGCCCGGTTCTTTAAGTGCAGCCTGAAAAAGTGAATCGGCCACAGGATCTTCCCATGAAAAGGTTCTCAATTCAGGCAGGGTTAAGGGATAAAGTTCAATTATACTGCATCTTCCCGCCAGGCTCTCTTTTACTTTCTCCAGCAATAAGATCTGACTGGAACCAAGGAGCAGATACCTTGGGTGTTCCCACCTGTCATATACAGCCTTTATACTTTCAATAAGTACGGGTTCTTTTTGCACTTCATCGAGTACAGCTTCAGGATAAAGGCTTTCCCATTGCTCTGCTGTCAGCCGTGCATAACTACTCCTGAGAACCGGATCTTCCAGTGAAATGTATTCATAATCATTGAATAATTGACGAACGAGGGTGGTTTTACCTGTTTGCCTGGCGCCGGTAAGTACGGTTATACGCCCCGTTTTTGACCTGCTCCTTTTAAGTAAAATATCTGCAATTTTCCTGTTTTTCATTCTTTCTGAACATATTTTTATTCGTAAATATAAGCAAAATATTATATAAAGGTAATATATTTACGCTAATATAAGTAGTATTATTCTCTTTTTTACGCCATATTATGTACTTTAATTGCATAATATACGTTTGGCTTGAAAAAGAGTCAGGACCAACGAAGCAGGGCTAAAGGCAAAGTGCGGAAGGCTAAGCGCCAAGGGCCCAGGGCAGGCAGCAAACAACAATTGATTTGTTTGTTACTAATATTTTCGGTATATTTATTCCGATATTTATCGTTGCGAAATTAACCGGAATGGCTATGAATCCTTTCAAATATGGAACCGTAGTGGATAAGCCCTACTTCTTCAACCGTGAAAAGGAGCTGGCGAGAATAAGGGATGTATTAAACAGCCCTAATCATCTTACAATAATCAGTCCGAGAAGATACGGCAAGACAAGCCTGATAAGAAGAGCGCTTTCCGGGAGGAAGGAACGTCATATCTTCATGGATATGCAGGTAATATTAACGCCTGAAGATCTTGCAGCCCAACTATTGAAGAGAGTCTACAGGATCTCTCCCTTCAGCAGGATTAAAAACATGGTAAGATCTTTCAGGGTAGTTCCTTCCCTTGTTTTAAATCCGTCAACCGGGGAGATCGATGTCAATTTCAAAGCTGATGATAAAAGTAGCAGCTACCCTCTTGAAGATGTACTCAATATGATAGAAAAGCTGGGCTCTGAAAATAAAAGAATTGTTGTAGCCCTGGATGAATTCCAGGAGATCTTCAGAATTGATAAGACGCTTGACCGCTTACTTAGATCGATAATGCAAAATCACAAAAACATAAACTATATTCTTGCAGGCAGCAGCGAATCAATGATGAGGGAAATATTCGAAGATAAGAAGTCACCTTTCTATCATTTTGCTTCCGTAATGACCCTTAAAGGCCTGCCTGAAAAGGAATTCAGGGGCTTTCTTACAGAACGCTTTAAAGACATATCCAAACATAGCAAGGAGCTATCATCTCAAATACTGCAGGTAACAGGGTGTCAGCCCTACTATACCCAGCAACTGGCTTCCTTTACCTGGGATAGCCTTAAGAGGGAGGGATATACGGAAAATATTATAAGTAAAGCCGTTGAAGAGATCCTGCAAAATAATGACAACAACTATGAAAGATTATGGCAGGGTTTTAACAGAACTGAAATGAAAGTTCTTACCGGGATGGCTGCCAGTGATATTGAACCCCTGTCCAAAGAATTCTCTTCCGTTTTCAATGCCGGTCCAAGCAGCACTGTTTACAGTTCCATCCAGAAACTGATGCAAAAAGGAATAATAGTAAAGGCCAGCGGGTCTTATACCATTGATGATCCTTTTCTTAAAAAATGGATTGTTATGAGGAGGGAGAGGTGAAGGCTGCGAAGGACGAAGGGCAGAGGGCTGAGAGCAAAG
>JAVVEL010000063.1:3212-7965 GCA_032260385.1 Bacteroidales bacterium
TCGGTCTTATGATGCCAGCCAAGGCGGTGTATGAGTGACACATCGATGAGCTTCCTGGGGGTGCCGTCGGGTTTGGAGGGGTTGAAGACCAATTCGCCCCTGAAACCGATGATTTCCTTAATAAGCCCTGCCAGGTCCCTGATAGGGATGTCAAGGCCGGTACCTATATTTATATGGGTGTTACGCACCTCCTCCTTCAGGCTTTTCTCCCTGATTATATCCCTGAAGTCGATATTCTCCATAACAAAGACACAGGCATTTGCCATATCATCTATCCACAGGAACTCCCTCATAGGTTTTCCCGTACCCCATATCTCAACGGACACTTTTTCCCCCTTGCGCGTGATGCCAAAATCGTTCAACATTTCTATCAGTTTGTCCGGATCATCAAGCTTATCATACCCCGGCTGAGGACGGGCAGAAAAATCTTTATTCAGGGCTGCCATGTCGTTATCTTCGAGGCACCTGGCCAGGTGTATCTTACGGAGGAGGGCGGGCAGGACGTGTGAATTCAGCAGGTTGAAGTTGTCCCCTGGCCCGTAGAGGTTGGTAGGCATCACCGACAGGAAGTTGGTGCCGTACTGCAGGTTAAAGCTCTCGCACATCTTGATGCCGGCAATCTTGGCAATGGCATAGGGCTCATTGGTGTACTCAAGTGGTGAGGTGAGCAAGGCATCTTCCTTCATAGGCTGAGGTGCTTCTCGCGGGTAGATACAGGTGCTGCCCAGGAAGAGCAGCTTTTTGACATCATTGCTGTAAGCTGCATGGATGATATTGTTCTGTATCATTATATTATCATAAATAAAATCGGCCCGGTAGGTATTGTTTGCATAAATACCACCCACCTTGGCTGCAGCCAGGAGGACATAGTCAGGCTTTTCCTGCTTAAAGAACCTGTTTACCTCATCCTGTGAACGCAGGTCCATTTCAGACAGGTCGCGGTATACCAGGTTTTCATAGCCCCTGTTTCTCAGTTCCCTGGTAAGGGCCGATCCCACAAGACCTGTATGCCCGGCTACATATATTTTATCACTTTTATTCATGATGCTGTTACTTATTCAAAATAGTTCAATGTTTTATGCCCGCCATTGCGCAGGTAGATATCTTTTTTCATCAGCAAAAGGTCCGCATCCATCATATCCGTAACCAGACCGTCGAGATCATATTCGGGTAGCCAGCCAAGCTTCTCCCTTGCCTTTGTGGCATCACCAATAAGCATATCAACCTCGGTAGGCCTAAAATACTGAGGATCAACCTCCAGGAAGATATTGTCGCTCTTACTGATACGTTCCTTCATTGCACCTATATGTTCATCCCCTACCTTCTCCCGGAAAACATCCTCATTAACATTAATTATCATCCCTTTCTCCTTTTCCCCGGTTCCTTTGAATCCTACATCAAGGCCTATCTCTTTGCATGCTTTCTCTGCCATCTGCCTTATCGTGGTTGTAACCCCTGTGGCTATGACATAATCATCCGGTTCATCCTGCTGCATCATCAGATGCATGGCCCTGATATAGTCTTTGGCATGTCCCCAGTCCCTCTGTGAAGAGAGGTTACCCAGGTAGAACCTGTCCTGCAGTCCCAGGGCTATCCTTGAAACGGCCCTTGTTATCTTTCGGGTGACAAAGGTCTCACCCCTGATAGGCGATTCATGGTTGAAAAGGATGCCGTTGCTGGCATGCATGCCGTAAGCCTCACGGTAGTTGACCGTTATCCAGTAGGCGTAGAGCTTGGCCACACCGTATGGTGAGCGGGGGTAAAAAGGTGTTTTTTCAGTCTGAGGTACTTCCTGCACCAGCCCGTAGAGCTCGGATGTGGATGCCTGGTATATTCTGGATTTCTCCACCAGCCCGAGGAGGCGCACCGCTTCCAGTATGCGCAGTGTCCCCAGTCCGTCTGAATTACCGGTATACTCCGGTGTGTCAAAGCTTACCTTGACATGGCTCATGGCAGCCAAGTTATATATCTCATCCGGTTGCACTTCCTGTATTATACGTGTCAGGTTCATGGAATCGGTAAGGTCGCCATAATGCAGGATGAAATTACGGTTTTCAACATGGGGATCCTGGTAGATATGGTCTATACGGTCAGTGTTAAACAGTGATGCCCTTCTTTTAATGCCATGGACAATATATCCTTTTTTTAAGAGGTATTCAGCCAGGTAGGCACCGTCCTGTCCGGTAACCCCTGTAATCAATGCTACTTTTGACATAAGAATTTTATTGGTAATTATCAAAGGTAAATAAAAAAGTTGGTAGAGTCAGGGGGATTTTTATGAATTGAAGGACCGTGACGACGAAAGTATGATGACCGTAGATTAAGGGCTGAGCGCGAAGGGCAAAGAGCGGAGCGTAAAGAACTAAGCGCAAAGCGCAGAGCGCGGAGGAAGGGGTCGTCGTTTTGGATCAGTAGCCCAGGGTGAGGCCGAAGTTGATGGTGTTCTGTACGCCCCGGAAGTAAGGCGCTGACCATTCTTCGATGCCCCAGGTGTTACTGTGTACAAAGGAGGCATGGAGGTAGAGGTCGTTGATGAGCTGGTATGACATGTCAATCCCGTAACTGGTAGATTGCCATTCCACGGTGCCGATGATGGGAAAGCCCAGCCTCGGCCCACCGGGGGTTACATAGTCGGGTCCGCGCACGGCATCGGTGAAGAAGAGCCTTACATTGGCTGCCCGCAGAGGCTTATAGTCGAGGGCAACAAACCACTCCCTGGCATTGTCCTTCAGGTAATGCCCCATATTATAATTGTTGGTCTCGTAGGTGAGGGTGCCCCTGGGGTGCCTGAAAGTGTAGGGGTAGTTGATGGTGAGCTCCGTGGTGAGGCTCAGGTTGCTCAGGGGGAAATTGCTGAGCCTGAAGCCTGCCTTCCAGCTGAAGTAATTATATACCCCTTTCTCAAAGATCCTGGGTATGGACAGCTCATCGATAAAGACGGTGCCGTAAAGGTGGAGATGCTTTATCTGCCTGGAGCTGATATCCAGGAACATGTGGGAATTCATGTTGTCAATTCCCGAATTATAGGTATGATCAACCGACTTGTAAAAGAAGACCGGGATGAGGTAGACCGGGTGGAAGCCCAGGTCGGTGTAAATAATTGAATTGCCGCCGGAGATCCACAGGTTTTTCAGGGGCCTGAAAGAAAACATGTTGGCAGCAATATATTTCCTGTGGTAGACACTCCGGTAGAAGGGACCTTCCGGTTCATCAAGCCAGTAGGAACGGGTGCTGTCGACCTCCATCGACACCAGTATACCATGGAAATAGTTAAACTGGAACCATTCGGTCGGTTCAAGGTGCATCCTGAACTGAAAGAAAGTGGGTGTGTGTCCGCCAAAAATATTGGCCCCGTTATAGTGGTTACCCCATTGAAGTCCGTCCTTCACCAGTGCCAGGTAGCCCGATTTCCAGCCATAGGCCACCCCACCCTGCATCTCGCTCCAGTCGGTGCCCATCTTTATATGTCCGCCCTCCCTCTGAGTAAGGTAGTCAGGATCGCTCAGCAGGGGTTTCTCATGGTTATCGCGCAGCGAGGCCCAGAAGCTCCACTTACCGTAGTAGGCCCATGCTTCGGCACCGTTCCGCCAGTGGGTGGCCCGCCCGCTTGAATTAAAAAAGGCCTCCCCTCCCAGTATGGGATTAACGGTGAAGGTAAACATGCTGTCATCATAAAAGAAAAGGTCCCTCCGCCTGTCCCAGTCTTTGCCTTCCCGGAATTCCTTGCCGAAGTCCCTGAGGTAGAAATCGAGCTCCTTCTGCTGCCTGCCTGTCAGCTTATCCCTTTGCTCATCAGCCGCCCTGAGCATCTCCGATATCTCCATGCGGCTGTAGGGCTTGACCACCGAGTTCAGGTCAAAGAGTCCCTCATTAGCCAGCTCATCGATAAATTCGTAAACACCCTTATTATTCACATTGTGGGATATGTACTGGGCCGGCAGTGATGAAGCCAGGGCCAGGAGGATAAGTGCAAGGGCCGCTATCTTTTGCATGACATAAATTTTATGCTAATCTAATAAAATTGTCTGAAGTGCCTTCAGGATCCGGAAAGTTTAATTGAATTTGGCAACTCAACCTGCTAAATTAATATTAATTTGTTAAGTTAAGTTGCACTTCATAAAGGAATAGAAGTGTTTGCTGACAAACGACAAATGACTAGCCGGGCCGAGCGTAAATGATTTGCCCGGTGCGTATCCAGCGAGGAGCCAGACAGAGGGCAGGCGAAAAGTTCTTTCCCCTGGTCGTTAGCCGTTGGCCTTTAGCCGCCTTTGTTTAAACACTTTTTCTTATCTTTGCACCTTTAAATAAAGGCAGTTGAGATGAGTAAAAAGTTTCCGGAGTATAAAGGCCTTGACCTGTCGAAGGTTAACAAGGACATCCTGGCCCGGTGGGATGAGAACGACACTTTCCATAAAAGCATAAGAAGCACCGGCGGCAAGGGTGAGTTTATTTTTTACGAGGGTCCCCCTTCGGCCAACGGCAAACCGGGAATACACCATGTGATGTCGCGCTCCATAAAGGATGCCATCTGCCGTTACAAGACCCAGTGCGGTTACAAGGTGAGGCGCAAGGCAGGATGGGACACCCACGGCCTGCCCGTGGAGCTGGGCGTGGAGAAAAGCCTGGGTATCACCAAGGAAGATATAGGCAGGAAGATATCGGTGGAGGAGTTTAATAAGGCCTGCCGCAAGGATGTGATGCGCTATACCGAGGAGTGGGTCGACCTCACCCGCCGGATGGGCTACTGGGTTAA
>JAVVEL010000064.1:0-5003 GCA_032260385.1 Bacteroidales bacterium
TCGCACTGGTTCCGGAGAAGGTCAAAATCTGGCAGGTCTGTATTTAGGGCCATAACGGGATTTTTGATAAAGATAAACCCAAAATCGCTAATCTCTTTTGTGAGTATCCGGAGGTGCGTTGATACCATCAAAAACACATAAATTCTAAGATTACAATCAATTTTATGACAGTTACTTTCAGGATTCTGATTTTTTGGACATACCCCAATAATAGAGGTTGAAGATTCTGTATTGACCACTGCATGGAATTTTGGAGAAATCAACAAGTGAAAAATGAAAAAATGGGGATAGTTCATTTGTAATTAGCATAAAAGTATCCTCCTGTATATATTTGTATTACGACACACAAAAACAGGAGGATACGAAATGAACTTTAGCCATTTAGCTAATAAGTTACGGTGCAAAATAACGAAATTTTCGGGGATAGTTTCCAAAGGACTCGATAAAACAGCGAGAAGGTTCATACAGGAAGCTATCTATGGCATCATATCATCCCAGTCAGTAATGCTGACAGAAATTGGGAGGCAACTGGAAAGCCGTGTTTCATTAAAGAAAATTGAAGAGAGATTTAGCAGGCAGTTACTAAAGCCTGGTATCTGGGGTTGCTTACGGAAAAACATCTTATCACTTGCAAGTGAGAGAATAAAAGAAAGGACTTTGTTAATACTTGATTTAAGTGATCTGAAAAAGAAGTACGCTGAAAAGATGGAGTATCTGGCAACAGTCCGTGACGGCAGTGAAGATGGAGAACTTGTTGATGGATACTGGACTAACCAGGTCATTGCATCAGAGGTAGACAGTAATGAGATAACGCCGCTTTATTATTCTCTTTACTCACAGAAATCGCCGGATTTTGAAAGTGAGAATGTAGAGATAATTAAAGCATTTGATCAGGTAAGCAAGGTATTACAAAACAAGGGTATATGGGTCATTGATCGTGGCGGAGACAGAGATTATCTGTACCAATGGCTTCTTCAAAATAAAAATAACTTCATTATACGACTGGTAGGCTCACGAGACCTGATATCCCAGGGTAAGTCAATAAGATCATTATGGTTAGCCCACGCGTGCAGGCTTCCTTATGAAAAGAATATTATTAGAATTATTGACGGTAAAGAAGTTCAGTTCAATATCAGATATGGCTGCATGTCCGTAAAGCAGCCCGAGTTAAATAATCCATTAACGATGGTAGTCGTTAAGGGCTTCTCAGGCCAGCCAATGATGTTGCTGACATCCCTTTCAATCAGTTCCATGCAGAAAGATCTATGGTTTATTATATCAGCTTATCTGAAGCGATGGAGTATAGAAGAAACAATTTATGGAAAGCATATCGTTATGCAAAGTTGAAGTGAAAGCTGTATTGTATATCAACATGTTACGGACTTACTTTACACTACAACTTTACATAATAATATTACATTGTAAGGCCTTTCAGCCAATCAAGCAAATTCTGATTCTGCTCCCATTCACATTCCTTCACTTTTTCGGGAATAAGGTTTGTATAAGCCTTCTCAAGCGCTTCTCGCTTCTGCTTATGGTCAGCTCTTGCATAAATCTCTGTTGTTTGTATTGATACATGCCCTAAGAGATCTCTTATATACACAAGATTTACACCGGCTTGCAGCAGGTGCATCGCTTTGGAGTGCCTAAAAGTATGGCAGCTGATGGTACAGGGAACCAATGCCGGAGTCACCTGCCTTGCCATACCGACATAAGCCTTAAGTATGTATGTTACGCCAGCTCTTGTAAGCTTTTCGTGTCGGCTGTTGAAGAACAGAGGGTGTTTCAGCTTGCCATTTTCAAACAGATGGTTTTCATCAATGTACCGTTTAAGTATTACAATCTGTTCCTCCATGAGAGGAACGACGCGGGATTTTCTACCTTTTCCAAAGAGCCGGATTGTGTAAGGTGAGCTTTCTATTTTCAGCGATTCCGGTGTCAGGTCTATTATTTCGTGCACTCGTGCAGCGGTGTCGTACATGAGAGCCAAAAGTGCAAGATTCCTGCGCCCGTTCCTGGTTGTTATATCAGGTTGATCCAGAATCAGTTTTATTCCGTCTGTCGTTAGATAGTTGATGCTTTTCTTCTCATCCTTCATGGCTTTTATAGAAAGTATCCTTTGCCATTCATCCAGATGGTGGATCTCTTCATATTGGAGGTAAGACATAAAGGAGTGTATGGCAGCCAACCTGTGGTTTCGTGTGGCTATTCCGCAGTTTCGTTCTTTCTGAACCCAGGAAAGAAAATCAAGTACCCGCTGGCGGGTAATGATATCCAAAGTGAGTCGCTCTACCCTAATCGTCTCTACGTCTTTCATATAGCCAATGAACTGTACGAAGCTATCACGGTAAGATGCTACTGTATTTGAACTCATGTTTCTTTCGTATGGAAGATATTCAGACAGGAACTTGCTGAGGTGTTTTGCAAAGTCAGTACCTGTGCGCATATCCATGCCATTTATATTCTTGGGTACACAAACGCGTTAACAGATGAACACTGCCCAGCTAATTCCGGATACATTTCACTGGTTAGCCTTATATACTGCTCTGTCGCATAAAGGGATTTGTGCCCCAAACAGGCCGATATTATCGGAAGGCTGGTGTAAAGATCCATACCATTATGTGCCATCTGTACAAAGGCATGAACGGCAAACGTGTGCCGAAGGTCGTGAACACGAGGGCCATGATGATTGCCGACATAAGGTATGCTGCATTCAGCAAGAAGACGACGGAACCATGTATAGATGGATTGCGCAGCACAGTAGCTTCCATCGCTTTTGATAAAGAAAAAACTGCTCGGCGAACTGACATGCCTGACCGGTATTTTGTCCCGATAATTTGCATATTGTTGTAAAACCTTGCATAACCCATCATTGATGGGGACTATCCTTTCAGAGCCGTTTTTTGTTTTTCGGATAAGAATGTATCTCTGATCGAGCTTAATATCAGCATTTTTAATGGAGAGAGCTTCCGATACTCTTAGCCCGGTACTGTATATCAGCCGTAGTACTGCAGGGACACTGAACATCGTATTGCTCATGTGCCGGTCATACATCCTCAACAGGTTACTCCTGCAAAATAACTGGTCTATCTGTTTGTGGGTAAAAATGTATGGAGTGAAGTTCCATTTTGAACTACTAAATCCAGGTAACCTCGGGATGAAGCACTCACGGCCCTGACGGGTCATGTATCTGGCAAGCTGAGATATGATTGAGTATTTGATGTAGATGGTTGACTGACTATCATTGACCCTGGTCTTACGCCATCTCCCAACAAGTTCCCGGGTGATAACCGGTTCAAGAATATTATTCTCCTGAAAGAAACGGTCTATTTCAAAAAGAATCCATTTCCCGCGAAGAAAATTGCAGCCGGAAGCCTCTTTCATATTAATGAAGCCTTTGATATAGGTAGCCAGGACACTCTTATATGCAAAATCTTTACTCATAAAACACTCCTCCCTTCTGGGTATAAAATTCATCCGATACGGGTGGAACAGTAATAGCACACTTTAGCAGAGAAGTCAGGTCAATGCGAAGGTATGTCAGCGTAGATTCTGTTTTTGTATGGCCCAATGCCTCTGATATCACATGTATTGGAGTCTCGTTCTTCAGAAGACAGCTGGCAAGGCTGTGACGCAAAGAGTGCGGACCATGATGGCGGCCATCTATTTTGACCCTTGACTTTGATATTACTTCCCTTATTGCAAAGCACACCATACTTTTGTTGGCTGGGATATATGGAGCGCGACTGGAAATAAAAATATTTTGAGATTCAGACTTGAAGCGGCCATATCTGAGATAATCAATGATAGCATTGCCAACATCATTAAGAAGAGGTAGAGTGATAGGATGACCGGTCTTATACTGTGTAAGCTTTATCTCGTTCTTATCCCAATCAATATTGGAGAACTGAAGATTAGCAATGTCAGAAGCGCGGAGTCCTAATCGACTCGCCAGCAACAGCATGGCATAATTGCGTTTGCCCACACCGCTGCTCTTGTCTATTGATTCTTCTATGTCACGAACCTCATTGGCAGTAAAGAATGATGGTATTTTTTCTTGCTTTACCCATTTGTAACTTCTTAGTATTTCCTCAAAATTCCCGTCAGTTATTTGACTTTCAAACCAGAAGCGGAACAATACTCTTAAGCAGCTGACTACATTAATCTTGTTGTACTCTGTCATTGATAAGAACTCCAATATATGTCGTTCGCTGATTCCACTCACCGAGTAAACTCCGGAGTGGTTGAGAAAAACGAGGAACCTGTTCAAATAAAGCTCATAATCCTTAATGGTCACAGTGCTTCTGCGCAAAGATTGTAAATGGACGATAAGTTTTTGCATCTGCAATCCGATCTCCCCTTCCAATGTGTGCCTCACCGGTACGGTTGTGCGCTTTCTGATATAGCCGAGGTTCAGGTAATCATCCAGAACCTGTATGCTTCTTATCTTTTCACGGTCATCATGCCTCAAATTATCATGGGGAATGCAAGTTGTAACATACTCCTGCCCTAAAGATGGGGTGTATAACGACAGGCTCTTTTCCTTCATATACCTAAGTATCCCATTTTTCCACAATGACCTGTACTTGTCAATGCGATTCTGGGTGTAACAATTGCTGCTGAAAAACAGCAGGCAATCTTGAATCAGTTTGGTAATCTCTTGTTGCATAATGGATACAATTTTGATTTGGCAATATCGCCTTGTCAAAATTATTATGTAAAGAGATTATGTAAAGTAATATACTGATAATGTTGATTTTCACGCTACTTTTAGCAAATGATGCTGGACACTTTGCATAACGATATGCTTTCCATAAAAGAACAGCTCTACCTGCCATCGATTTTTATAAAGCAAGGCAATATGTTCAGCTTTGACTTCAAAGCTGTTAGTAAGATATGTAAAGCTCCTGTTGTATTCCGTAGAATAGTAAACAATACGCCGGAGAAGACTCGGATATTTTTTCCTTGTTTGTTGTCCGGTAAGCCGTATCGTTTGGTCAAAG
>JAVVEL010000064.1:5102-7812 GCA_032260385.1 Bacteroidales bacterium
AGAATATTATCAGGACCTTCAAGAAGATCTTCACCCTCCACAATTTCATATTGAAGATGACCTCTTTGCCTGATTACGAAGTAGGAACCGATGAGATTGACTGTAAAAAGTCGCGCAAGGTCAAAGTAACCTCTATCAAAGATATAGTATGCATTCGGCTCATAAGGAATCTCATCCATGGCATTCATATCATGGACTCTGGCCTGGGTTATATGAAGAAATGTTGGGATCTGAGTAACAACATCATAAAGGGTGTGTACTTTAATTCCGCCTTTTGCCTTGCGAAAACTTGCCCACCAGAAAAGGTTCAAACACAGGTCTATGGTAGTAGAATCGAAGGCGTAAAATCTGCCGGCAATGACAAACTCCCGGGTAATGCGCTTCCCCTGGGCGATAGATATCATTTTGTATGTAAATTCCTCAAAGATCTTGCAGTCCCTGTTCGCATTTGCCTTGGCAAGGTTGCTGCGCTTTATCGAAGATTTACCGAAACCGAGATGATAAGATTTTTGAGAATGAGCAGTCATTACGCAGACAAGTTCTCTAAGGCTTTCGCAGCCAGACAACTGACCATACATCATAATCAGAAGCTGATTCCAACAACTGAACGACTTGATATATTTATCTCCCTGATATTTCATTACAATTCGTTGAAATGTCTTTTGCGGAAGAAATTCGGCAAGTTGTGCAAATACATATTTTCCAGTAAGCATAGTCCTTCATTCACCTTTGTCTTTAAAAGTATGAATTCAGATCGTGGACATGCATTTTTAAATATATATTGCATAAATTCAAGTTATTACAGGGACTATTTTATAAATTAAGTGGACACTAATGATCTTGTGTAAGAAGTCCTCTGCCGGCATTCTCATCCTCAATACGGCAATTGTCGTTGCTATCAGCCTGAAAATCCAGACTATGAATGTTGTAAAATAATTAGGAGCGGTCTCTTTTTGCATCCTTAAAGAACGGGCTGTCATTGCCGAAGAGCACATTCATGTATTTATCATATTTCCTTATGACGTTGATTACACGTTCTACCTCTTTTTCACTTTCCGGGTACAGCTTTTTCGGCATCTCTTCATAGTCATCCACGCTCTTTTTTCTTTCTGCACCTATTACATAATTTTCCACTCCTACGGAAACATCACTTTTGTAAATCGGTAAGTCTATTTCAAGTTCTTCGAGCATCGGTTTGATCATTCCGGCATTTTCCACTGCCCTTACGTCACCGTCAAACATGAATCCATCCTTAGTGAAGGAGTTTACCAATCCTCCTGTCTTATCATTTTTTTTTCTATCAACAGTACATTCGCGCCTTTTTTGGCCAGGGAGGTAGCCGTCGCCAAACCGCTTATTCCTCCTCCTACTATGATTATCTTTTTTTGATTTTCATACGCTGTTTCTGTTATAATACTTGCACCAAAACTGTTTCTGGAAATATCTTTATTTTGGGATGCTTATTCTGAAAGTATGCGATATAATTCAATGTTTAGATAATAATGACGACCTTCAATTTCCTTTTTCTCAAGAACATGAATATCGGATAATCTGTTTAAGTAATCCCTTGCAGTATTTTCAGAGTATAGTCCTGAATCAACCATATGTTTTACTTTAGTAAAGGGATGAGTAAACAGAGCATTTACCAGTTCTTCGGGATTTCTAACCTTTCTGGCATCCTTTCTGATAAACTCTAAAATTGAATCCTTAGCTGATGAAATTTCATTGATTTTATGGAACGTAATCATCGATGTATACTCAATAGCTTTAAGCATGAATAGAAGCCAGTCCCTCCAGTTACCTCTTTGAGAAACCCCGGATAATCCCGAGTAATAATCTTCTTTGTGATCCAGAATATATCGGCTTAGAAACAGTATCGGGACATCAAGTAATCCCTTTTTTGTCAGATAATTGATATTAAAGACCCGTCCCGTTCTCCCGTTGCCGTCACGAAACGGATGGATCGCTTCAAACTGATAATGAGCAATGGCCACTTTAAATAAATAGTCCATCCCGAACTTTTCATCATCGTTCAGGAATGCAATCAGGTTGTCCAGCTTTTCTTTAATTATCGTCTGGCCCTTTGGAGGAGTATAAACAACCTGTCCGGCATTTGGCCCTGTACCACCCTGCCTTATTGTTGCGTATATTAATTTGCTATAACCAAAGGTGTCTCACAGGAAATGTCGTTGACCCTGACCTTCTATTTCTATGCGCATATTGACCATCCAGCGCCGGCTTCGATCCCAACCAGTAAAAGAAAAGGCAGCCGAATGGCTGCCTGGCTGTGGGCCCAGCTGGGATCGAACCAGCGACCCCCTGATTATGAGTTTCCTTTATTCGATTTGTTCGCCTCTTCGAAAATGACGGGGTGTTTGAGTTACCTTCAACATTTACAGGGTTTTATCTGTATTTGTCATTAAAAACAACTGTTCATTTTATGTAAAATATTCCACTGCTTTACATGGATTTACAAGAATACTGGCGAAAAAACTGGCACCAAATCAGGATTGTCTTCGGGATAAGAGTTCGAACAACTGCACATTAATATAATAATTCCCGGTTCCAAGCTTCTCTTTTCTGATTAATCTGTCTTCAGCCAGATTGTTCAGGTAATTTGCAGCGGTTATTCTTGAAACATTCAAGTCATTTACAATGAATTCAATTTTTGTATATGGATGTTTGAATAAGTTATGTAACAACTCCTGAC
>JAVVEL010000065.1:0-7799 GCA_032260385.1 Bacteroidales bacterium
GCAGCATCGTTTGCAACAGAAATGTATTACGAATTTCGAAGGAGATAAATTGGAGAGCCGGGATCGCTGCAGGATTGGGTAACCTGGCGGATGTATTCCACGAAATGGGCGAGATAGACAGCTCGATCATATATCGTAGATATTCCCTAAGACTCTCTCAAGAGCTTACTGATTGTGAAGGGATCTCTGAGGAATACCTTAGACTGGCAGAATTGTACCTGGAAACTGGCAGATACGATTCCGTCCTGGTGCTTGCAAATAAATCCCTTCAAAAGGCGGTGGAGTGCAACTATCCGCTCAGACAAAGTGAGGCATTGAAATTTATTGCCGACTATTACAGCTCCCGGGACAATTATAAAGATGCCTATCCGGTTTTGCAGCAATATTATGCTATGCAAGACTCGATATCTTCTGCTGATGTAAAGAAAAATATTGGTGAACTGGAGGCCAAATACCAAACCAAAGTGAATGAACAACAGATTGAACTGCTGACTTTTGAGAATCAACTCAGCAGTCAGCGACTTCGCATCAGTATTCTCACCGTGGTAATTCTTATTATTCTTTTGCTTCTTATTATTTACGTGTTTTTCATGCGAAGGCATCAGGAAAAATTAAAAGAAGCCAATTTAAAGCAACAACTCTTTCTGTCGCAAATGAACCCACATTTTATATTCAATGCCCTGGGGAGTATTCAAAATTATTTATATAAAAACAAGCCTGAGGTAACTGCAAGCTACCTGGCTCGTTTCTCGTTTTTAATGCGTGCTATTTTAAACAATTCCTCCAAAATGAGTATCAGTCTCTCGGAAGAAATTGAGATCCTGAAAAATTACATTGAACTGGAGAGAATGCGTTTAAAAAATTCCTTTGATTATGAGATCCACTTTCCCAAAGATCTGGAAACGGATCTCATTGACATTCCTCCCATGATGATACAGCCTTTTGTGGAGAATGCCATAAAGCACGGATTAAAAGAAGGAAAGGACGATGGCAGACTTATCGTTTCGTTTAAGGATAATAATAAGTACGTGGAAGTCCTGATAACAGACAATGGAGTGGGTATTGATGAGACGATGAAATCCAATCAATCGGGACATAAGTCTATGGCCCTTACTATTTTCAACAGACGAATGCAGATCTACAAAAAACATTCCAGTAAATTGCCATTGCCTTCAATCAAAGACAGGTCTTATTCAGGCGGGCAGGGGACCAGTGTGGAACTTTGTTTGCCGGTACTGAATCACGCATCATGATCAAAGCAATTATCATAGAGGACGAACCGGACTTAAGAGAATTAAATCGCGGTTTGTTAAGTGCCAATTTCAATGAAGTCGAAATCGTTGGCGAGACCGACTCCGTGGATGGAGGGATTGAGCTGATCCAAAAGGAAAAGCCCGACCTTGTTTTGCTGGATATCGAAATTAAAGGGGGGACCGGATTTAATATTTTACAAAAGGTAAAACCCTATACATTTAAATTGGTGGTTGTCACGGCCTTCAACCAGTTTGCCATCAAGGCCATAAAGTTTAGTGCCATCGACTATATTTTAAAGCCCATCAATGAATATGAATTTGTCAGTGCCATCGAAAGTGCATTGAAATTGATTGAACCTGGGCAAACTGAACAACAGATGACACAACTTATCGATATGTATGAGAAAAAAGCCCAGACAAGAAAAATAGTGCTTCGCACCAGTGAGGCCATACATGTCGTAAATATTTCTGAAATAGAATACTGCCAGAGCGATAATACGTATACCTCCTTTTATTTGTCTGGAGGAGAGAGGATATTGGTCTCTAAGCCCATGAAAGAATTCACCGGGATTTTGGAAGAATATAACTTTTTTCGTCCCCATCAATCCTATTTAATAAATCTGCACGCTATCAGTCGAATAGATAAATCCGATGGAGGATTTGTGATTCTGAAAAATGGCAGTGAAATACCCATTTCAGCCCGTAGGAAACAGATGATAAAAGATTTGCTTAATCATCTGTAATTTCCTTGATTGAACGTCCCGGATGGGACAGGTATAACGGTTTCCTCTATTTTTCCAACGGATTCAAACCAAGTTCCTTCAGATTCAAATCTGTATCAGATATGAATCTGTCTTCCCCTATATTTCCAGTGGAGCATGTTCTCCAAACCATTTTAAACCTTAAATAAGTATCAATATGAAAACACGAAAATTCACACACATCTTACTGGCTTTTCTCCTGATTATTGTTTCTGTTAGTTGTGATGAGCTGGGTTCAGAAGAAGATCTGGGAGTAATTTATGTGACTGAACATATTACTTCACCCACTACCTGGTTAGAAGGCAAGATTTACCTGGTGGATATAAACGGGGATTTTACCATCGAAGCATTATTGACGATTGAACCAAACGTTATCGTAAAATTTCTCAGAGAGAATCAGCGGATTATTGTCCGGGATGCAGGAGTTATTCAAGCCAATGGTACGTACGATAAGCCGATCATTTTCACTTCTCCCCTGGATGACGTTCACGGAGGAGATAACCTGGGCGATGGCCCAACCATTCCAGCACCGGGGGATTGGGGCAAATTTTATTTCGATGAAGTTTCCGGTTCAGCTTTTTCCTATTGCCACTTTTACTATGGAGGAGGTGCAGTATTGCCCACCATTGAAGTTATCCGTTCCTCAGTTGATGTGGATCTTTGCGTATTCGCTCACAATTTGGGAGGAGAGCATACGGAATATATTGGTGTAGTTCAATTGGACCTGGCTAATCCGGATTGTATGATTACAAATAATGTCTTCTTTGATAATGTATTACCCATGACCATCAATGCAAATCTCAGCATCGATGACTCAAATGTATTCCACAATCCGGAGGATCCGGAAACAATAAATGTAATGAATGGGATTTTCACCAACAGCTATACCATTGATGATAACGTTTCATGGCATGAAACTGAAGTACCTTTTGTCATTGCCAATAAGTCAGGTCTGCGACTTGAATCAAGCGGTTCGCTTACCCTGCCGGATAATGCAGTTGTAAAAATAGTTGTGGGTACATGCATTGACCTGATACAAAATCCTGATGGAATCATTAACAGGGATGGTCCGGGAGTATATTTTACCTCCTTACGTGATGATACATTATTAGGGGATACGGATGGCATGGGTTCTGCCCTTGTACCCCAGGATGGTGACTGGGAGGGGATTAGAATTGCACTTAACCCCCTTACCTATGCTGCATGGCCTAACATTCTGTATGATGAGATACACGAATAGATTGCTAAAAATTTTATCCAAGGTCACTTAATCAAACATTTTGAGATATGAAAAACTTTATAACGTTAACGTTGCTGGCATTCTTATTAAGTATTTCTTTGAATGCACAGGATAGCATGTTTACCGTGAAAGACAATGTCGTAAATCTGGGGGTTGGCATTGGTTCCATTTATGGATCTGGCATCAACAGCAATACCACCATACCCCCGGTTTCCATTTCCTTTGAAAGAGCCATTAAGGATGAAGTGCTGGGAAAAGGGGTGATTGGAGTCGGGGCATATTTGGGCTATACTTCCTACAAATGGCAATATACTTACAGCAGTATTGAGTATGGCTGGAAATATTCGAACATAGTGGTTGGCGCACGTGGCACTTTCCACTATCCCCTGCTTGATAAACTGGATTCCTATCTGGGGATAATGCTGGGTTACAATATTATTAGTGCGAGTTCCTTCGGAACTAATGGAGGAACCTATGCCTATACCCCCGATGCAGGAAGCATTGCATTTTCCGGATTCGCGGGTGGTCGCTATTATTTCTCAGACAGCTTCTTCGGGTTTATGGAATTAGGATATGGCATCTCCTATCTTAACCTGGGGATCGGGATAAAGTTATGAACGAAAGCAGCCAGGTGGGTTGTATTAGTGTCTTTTTGGTGGTAGCAATACCTTCCCGGAATTAGGCTTAGTGATAGAGGCTTATGAGTTCTAACAGAAAGAAGGGGGTAATAGTTTAGTGGAGGGAATGGGGGTTTTGCAGAAAAGAAGTTGCACAACTATCAGGTTTGCTTCTATCAGAGACATCGCAGCAATGAAAGTAAATGCCGTTTTGAATGATGGGACAAGAATAAAGGATTTTATTGATATCTATTATCTGCTTGAAACCTATTCAATGGAAGATATCCTGACTTTTTTCAGCAACAAGTACAAATTGCGAAATTCCCTGCATGCACTCAAAAGCCTTACCTATTTTCAAAAAGAGAACCTGTCTGATTGGCCGGTTATAATTGCAAATGACAAATTATCCTGGAAACAGATCTGTCAAAGAATTGAAGTTGCCTGTAGGCATTATATCGAATCATTGAATGCGTAACTTGCATTTTTTATGCTTCCTTTTCTTCCCTATTTATTCCGATTTGATTTAAGAAAAATATTGCTGCATCTCTTTCACATATTCCCTTAGTGTAATTGCTTTCCGACCAAGAATCTTCTCAACCATACCGGAAGTTTGAGCTACCTCTCCTTTCCTGATCTTGCCGAGCGCACAATGTCTGAATGCCCTGTTACATATTGCAGAATGTAAGTCCGCCGGTGCGGTCAATGCTTGAAAATCAAATTGATCTCCGACAGTTCCTGTCCAATCTGATGAATCCCGGAAAGAATTTTCTCGGTTTGTTTGGAAGAAGGCTTTTTATGACCCTGAACGTACTGGGAAAGAAGCGAAGGATTCATTCCTATTTTCTCAGCCAGAAATTTTGAATTGAGCACTTTATAGTACTGAAAAAACTGTTTGAAATCAATTTCAAACAGAACGTTATCTGGAGAAACTTTTACTTCCATGTCTTCAAAAAACAGGGCAACAGCTTCGTAGGCATGATTCACCAGTTCAGGAATAGTTTTTCCCGTAGTAAATATTGGAAACTGCTCTGAATAAGCTGAAAAACCCGTTTCGGTCCGTTCAACAATCATATGTATTTTCTTTCCCGGTTTTTTCATCATCTACCACTATTGAATTCCTGCATCTTTTAATATCTTTTTTTCCAGTCCCTTCCCAATTTCCTGACTGCCATGATTTGGAAAAATAATGATCCCTGGCTTTTTATCATGCTTCATCTTTACATGAGATCCTTTCTGAGAGACCGGATACCAGCCAGCCCGCGACAAAATTTTGCAAAGTTCAGAACATTTCAAAACTATACGGTATAAAGGTAAATAATTATTTACTTTTTATCAATTCTTTATCACCTGTAATTCCGGTATATTTTCTTATAGCATGAATCAGAACAAACTCCGGACCTGACAGTCTCGTACGATCGGTATTGTCTTGATGGCTTTTCTTCTCGTAATCATTGTTCAATGGGTTGACCAATCCTGCTTATGGATTAATGTGATAACCAAGTGAATTATCGAATTAGCAAGAGAAGAGCCTCCACAAATGGCATTATTGTCCTCAAACGGCATGTTCCCGGTTATTTTGAATTAAGCGAAGTAGAGAAAAACGATATCTGGCAACGTCCATATACACATCATTCCCAGGTATCCCGGCGATGTGGAAGATTCCACCGGCGGAGTGAGAAATGTGATTCCGGGAAAGGGGAAGTATTGAAACCAGTTTAAATATTTGGATGAAAGATTAGCTCCCCGCAGTTAAACCAAAAATCAGTACAAAATCTATAGAAAAAAGGTTTAGGTTATATTGCATTCAGTTATGATTGACTGTCCAATTGAAAGCTTGTTATGATCTGATGATATACAACTTCTGGATCAATATTCCCAAGTCCCATTTCCTTAAAAATTGCCTTGTCAGGCAGATCATCTTTAATTCTATTTGAGAATTCCAGCATGTCAGTTTTTATGCTTTCAGGAAGGTCGTACACGTCCGCTTCAGACAGCATAACGGCCAAACGAAAGACATCCCCTCTATGCTTGCGCAATTTTTTACTATCTTCCCGACTCCCCGCTTGAATTCGTTTTGAAATATCCAGGTAAGCTTTTGCCTTTAAGCAAATTAATGCTTCGGTATTGGCCCTTTTTAAATCACCATCTTTTGTGCTATGGCCTGTCAAATAATCGTAATACTCATCTTTTAATAATATGGCCGACAGGCTGGTCAGATCATCATCAACCGGAATGGGAGTTAAATGAGCATCCTCATCCAGATCAAGGAGATCAGGATTACGGGAAAACAATTCAATCTGATGTGGAAATTCTGTATGCTCCGGTTGAATAAACCGGTAATACTGGTGATCATCCTCACTTTTCTGCTTTAATTCATACTTTCCGTTTTCAATGAATGTCCAAAACTGCTTTACGAAATCAGAACTCAACGCCTCTACTACAAGTATCATGTCAATATCCTTCGTCGCCCTGGACTTAAATCCTGCCTCTTCAATAATCATGTCACAGGCCGTACCCCCTATGATTATGTAGCTGTCCGTAAAAGGACCAAAGTATTTCCCAAATGTATCTAATCCTCTTACCATTTTATGTTACCAATAATTTGTTCCAGGGCCATTTCAATGCGTTCATCAGGTTTATTACGAAAGCATAAATAGACAGATAGCGGGTCAACGAATTCCGATTCTGCCAGGTAGAAAGGATCGTATTTCCATTCCTCTATGCAAATATTCCCTTCAAGGA
Source organism: Bacteroidales bacterium (assembly GCA_032260385.1). Taxonomy (GTDB): domain Bacteria; phylum Bacteroidota; class Bacteroidia; order Bacteroidales; family VadinHA17; genus UBA9300. The sequence continues at coordinate 6,614 of JAVVEL010000065.1, forward strand.
AAGCAGCTTTCCTCAAGTTAACGCCACCAATAAACTTAAAATATCCTGGCCTCACAGCATAAAAATCCACGACATCATCATTTACATCAGTATAATGGGCCAGGGCATTATTATTTGTCCGATACAAATCCATTTCTCCAATCCAACCACTGAAATACTGCGTTCTTTTTACCGGGGAACTCATCAGCGGCTCAACTTTATCCCATAATTCCCTCTTATCTAAATTAAAATGCAATGACTTCTCTTTAGTCCCTTTTAGTGTACATATTTCCATATTATGTAAATAGTAAGCAGACCTGGTAATTGTGGCCTGATCATAGTTGAATTTTTCTGCAAGACTTTTAAAGTTCATTTCCTCTAATGGCTCTTTCTGAAGGTGGTACAAAACCAATAACTGAGTTGCAGGAGTCATTGCTTTGGGCTGCACTTTTGGTCGGACTCCAAACTCTTTCAGATCAATAAGCAGATCCGGCATATACATTTGTTTTCCTGGAATAATAAATGGAATCTTCTTTTCTACAAGCCTTTTCCTCGTATATGCCTCGAGCTGCCGGATTATCGCAACTGTGTTTGTATTAAATATTTTATTTATGGTTTCGATATTCTTTCTGAGCTTCTCCGTGGTAAACCCTCCCTTTACTTCGGCAAATATCAGATCCTGGCGAAATAGCTTTACCCGGAAAATATTGTACTCACTTTTAATATAAAGGGGTAAAGCCTTTCTTTTGTCAGGGTGTATTGCTTTAATGTCAACATCAACTCCCAACGTGTCTTTTATGTACATTTTAAGATCTTCCATTGTAAGCCCTCTGGTTATTTATTGTTGTCAATTGCATGTTTTTGCATGATTGCATTCCTTATACAATTGTGCAAATATAGCGCAATTATACTGTTTATCAATATGTTTTATGAAATAATATCACAAAGACAATAATGAACCTGGAAAGTATTTGGTCAGGAAAAGCCAGTACGTTTCTTATGCTTGGTCTACTTTGCACTTGGTTAAGGATTAATATCTGTCAATGAAGCAGCTTATTACGCCGGGGACAGTGTTTGGGAATTTCGAAAATCCATGAAACAACTGGCATGAAACTAACTCCGGTCAGAAGAAAGGTTTGAATTGGTTTCAAAGACTCTTTTGACCGGTCGTCCACCAAGAAATCCCTATGGTTCAGGTTCTTGTTGT
>JAVVEL010000066.1:0-7662 GCA_032260385.1 Bacteroidales bacterium
CGTTTGCCGCATTACTGGCAGGTTTGGTAGCTTGTGAGAAAGAATACGCGCCACCAGTACTGACAAGCCCCGGAAGTGAAACTATAGAAACGGCCAGCTCTGTTGACCTGTCGTTCAATTATACCGCCGACGGTGGATTTAAATCATCTTCTGTCAGCGCAACTAACGGCAGTGCTGTCATCAAGTCAAACGGTACCAGCGGTGAGACATCAGGCGTTATAGTTATTACTTTCACAGCAGGAAACACATCCGGTGCAGGGTCTGTTACTCTTAATGTTTCTGATGCCCAGGACCAGACAGCTTCAGCAATGGCTGTAATTGACATTATAAATGTACCTACCGTATCGGTTTACGACAATATAGCTGCTGATGAAACATGGGAAAAAGGTAATGTTTATATCCTGGAGGGACGTATCGCGGTACTCGACGGCGTAACACTTACCATTGAGCCCGGAGTAATAATCAAGGGTGAAGCAGGATCAGGTTCAAATGCCACCGCACTATTGATAGCACGTGGTGCTACACTAATCGCTGAAGGCACAGCCCAGGAGCCCATTATCTTTACCTCCGTGGCTGACCAGATACTCCCGGGAGAAGTGGCAAGCCCAAACATGGACCCGACAACCAATGGCCTTTGGGGCGGCCTGCTGGTACTGGGTAAAGCTCCCATCTCTGCTGACGCACCCGCAGTAGGCATAGAAGGTATACCGGCATCTGACCTCAATGGACTCTATGGTGGTGACGACGAAACAGATAATTCAGGTATCCTGAAATATATATCCATTCGTCACGGCGGAGCCAATATCGGTGAAGGAAATGAGATAAACGGCCTCACCCTGGGCGGTGTCGGATCAGGAACAGTTATCGAAAATATTGAAATAGTAGCCAACCAGGATGATGGTATTGAATGGTTCGGTGGCAAGGTAGATGTTAACAATATCGTAGTGTGGAATACTGGTGATGATGCAATAGATGCCGACCAGTCATGGGGAGGAACAGCAGACAATATAATCATTGTAAATCCCGGTGATGAGTGTTTCGAACTGGACGGACCCGAGGGAACCATGGAAGATAAGTATACTTTAAAGAATGTTTCCGCCTATGCCGGAGCTGACACAAAAGGTCTGGTGGACAATGATGACAATACCTGGGTCGATATGGAAAATATCTACTTCTTTGGTATGGACCCCACCATTGGCCAGAGCTTCGACCAGATACCCACTGTTTACACCTGTACATTTACCAACTTCGAGGCAACAATACCGGCAGGATCGGCTCTTACGGATTTCTTCCTTGACGGTAGTGATGCTTTTACCACTGCAGTTGCAGCCGGACAGAATACTGTCGGTGCTGACAAATCTGCCTTCGATGGCTGGTCATGGGCAGCTGTATCAGGATCCTTAAGTAATTTCTAAAATATATTATTAAAAATAAGAGGACTCGCAGTTTTACGACTGCGGGTTCTTTCATAAAACTAAATTAAACAAAACGTAAAATGAACTCACTCAGAATAGTTATAACGGTCTTTTTCACCATGTTCTTTGCCGTGCTCAATGCACAGGAAGGTATCATAAGAGGTTCGGTATATGATAAGACTAACGGCGAGGCCATGATAATGGTCACCGTGGCTGCCGAAGGAACCACCACCGGGACTTTCACCGACCTCGACGGTAAGTTTAACCTTGAAATCATTCCGGGTACCTATAACCTCAAACTAACCTTTGTAGGCTACGAGGCGCTTACTGTAACCGGCGTCAACGTTACCCAGGATGAAGTTACCCTGCTTAATAACCTAATGATGAGCCCCTCAACGGTCGAGCTGGACGAGATAAAGGTAACAGCCACAATGAGCAGGAATACCGAAAATGCCCTTCTCACCCTCAAAATGAAATCAGCATCCTTAATGGATGGTATCTCGGCAATAAATTTTAAGAAAATGGGCGACTCTGATGCTGCATCCTCCATGAAAAGGGTAACAGGAGTATCAGTGGATGGTGGTAAATATGTATACGTCCGCGGACTGGGCGACAGGTACACAAAAACCATTCTCAACGGGGTTGACATCCCGGGACTGGATCCAGACAGGAATACGATGCAGCTGGATATCTTTCCCACCAATATAATTGATAATATAATGGTTTATAAGTCCTTCCGTGCTGACATGCCAGCTGACTTCACCGGGGGTGTTGTAGATATATCGATCATCGATTTCCCGGAACAGAAGAAAGGCTCCGTTTTTATTGGTAGTGCATACAATCCTGACTACCACTTTAACAGCAATTACCTGACCTACCCCGGAGGGAAAACGGATTTTCTGGGTTTTGATGACGGCACCCGCAGCATACCTGCTACGGATAATCTACCTTCCTTTGTAGAGGTATTGTCAGACCACTACGGTGAAGAGGCCACAAGGTACAGGCAGGTACTTGAATCCTTCAATCCCACAATGGGAGCCTACAGGACGAACAGCCTTATGGATTATAACTTCGGAGCTTCCTTCGGGAACCAGGTACCCCTTAAAAAAGTAACGCTTGGCTACAATATAGGTTTCTCTTACAAGAATAACACTGAATATTACAAGAACGCCGAGTATGGCAGGTACGGGCTGGCTTCAGATCCCGATATGACCGAGATGGAAGTCAGGGAATTCCAGATAGGCGACTACGGATCAAACAGTGTATTAATGAGCGGCCTGGCCGGTTTTGCATTGAAAACCAGGCAATCCAAGATACGACTTAACCTTATACACATGCAAAATGGTATCTCCAGAGCGGGCATATTCGACTATGAAGGTTCTGACCAGGGTTCCGATTTCACTGCCGTTCAGCAAAACCTGGAATATAACCAGCGCTCCCTTACCAATGTTATGCTTGATGGCAAGCATACTTTAACCGGTCCTGACCTGGACATAGTCTGGAAGATATCCCCGACGATATCCAGCATTAGCGATCCGGATGCCCGCTTTGTGAGGTACCTGGTTGAAAACGACGGAACCTGCGAAATAAACACCGAGGGTGGCTTCCCTGAGAGGATATGGAGAGATTTATCCGAATACAATCTTTCAGGAGTCTTGCATATAACGAAAAAATTCAAGCTGAGGGGAGAAGAAGCAAGATTCCATTTCGGTGGGGGCTACACCTACAAGGAACGTGATTTCATAATCCGCAAGTTTGCCCTTAATGTGAGAAATGTACCACTCACGGGCAATCCGGATGAGCTTTTCGAACCGGAAAACCTGTGGCCGCTGAACGGAACAGAATTCACTAGGGGTACAACCTATGAAGCACATTTTATTCCAAAAAACCCGAACCAATTCAATTCTCTTGCCACCAATGGAGCTGCATACGTCTCAACAGAATTCAGTCCCTTCAGGAATTTCAAGGCCATACTTGGATTAAGGGCAGAGAAATTCACCCAGTATTATACCGGACAGGACCAGCTGGGCATAAATGTACTTGATAATGATAAGGTAATTGATAACCTTGACTTCTTCCCATCCGTGAATCTGGTATATGCTATTCCCGGTGGCCAGAATATACGCCTTGCCTATGCAAGGACAACAGCCAGGCCCAGCTTCAAAGAGATGTCATTTGCCGAGATTGCCGATCCCCTCAGCGGGCGCACTTTTATTGGCGGAATGTTCCGCGATGCTGATGAGGTTCTTGGAGTGGAGTACTGGGATGGAAACTTGAGGAGTTCATATATCCATAACTTTGACCTGAGGTGGGAATATTTCCATGGCATTGGGCAGATGGTGTCAGTGAGCGCCTTCTATAAAAAATTCATTGACCCCATAGAGATAGTACAATATGCATCGGTGACAGGCTCATTCCAGCCCAGAAATGTTGGAGATGGCACTGTTATGGGACTTGAATTTGAGGTAAGGCAGGACCTGGAGTTTATATCCCCTGCCCTTGAAAATTTCAGCATATTGTCCAATGTCTCAGTCACAAGGTCAAGTATAGAATTAAGCATGACCGAATATCTCTCCCGTATCGAAAATGCCCGTACCGGGCAGGAGATTCAGAAAGAACGTGTAATGGCCGGGCAGGCACCCTATATAATAAATGCAGGTGCATCATATAATGGTGGCCAGAATGGGTTCTGGAAGGGCTTTGAGGCAGGCTTGTATTATAATGTACAGGGGCTTACCCTTCAATATGTCGGGATAGCTGACCGTCCTGATATTTACATGCTTCCCTTCCACAGCCTTAACTTCACAACAAGCAAGACCTTCGGAAGCGAGCAGAGAACAAAGCTCAGCTTTAAGATCGACAACCTGCTAAATGATGAAAAGGAATCGGTGTTCAGGTCCTTTAATCCTACCGACCAGTTCTTTACCAGGCTTGAACCGGGCATAACCTTTCACCTTAAATTAACGTATACACTATTCTGAGTGATGGGGGAGGTCAATAATAAGGAGTTCGGCATCCGTATGGCTGTTCATGGATGATTACTGATCAGAGGATAATTTTTGAACGAAATGAAATCCCTGCACGAAAAATTAAAGTATGTTAAAATACAGTTCAAATGAACTATGAATTATTGAACGAAACGGGTATTCTCTCGCCTGATGTTCTTAAGCGGATAGGAAAATTCCCTGCCCCCGTAAGTGTATTTTATCATATCAGTCTCACCGGTAACCTCATACTCATAGTTTTCAATCAGAGACGGCCCGGTATTTATGGTGCCTTTCACTATTGTGCTCCTCCCTTCAGATACAATACTGAGGTCAACTTCAATGCCCCGGAAAACCAGGGAGCTAAACTCAACATCTTCATCCAGGTCCCTGAATTCAATAAACACATCAGTACCTTTCTCCAGATCCCTGACCATCCACGACTGGTAATATATATCATGTACGTGGAAAAGATTATGCTCACTTTTTATTAAAGCAACACAGCTGCCCGCACTTAGCAGTATGAGAAAAGCCGAAATAAGGTTAATGTTTTTCATAAAAAGCATTTTTTAAAAATAAACGTCAAATTATATCTTCTCTACAACAATTCCTTACAAAGTTGGTTATTTATTTATTATGGATTTCAAAAAGTATGCAATTTATTTATTAGTTATTAGAAAATATTCCATGGCAGAGTCACAGGGGCATAATTTTTGATAATAAAATCAATGTATTTTATTAAATTTGAGCATTAAAAACTGAAATAATGAAAAGCATTTACAAAATACTGTTACTGCTCTCAGCAGTACTTATCCTTGGCATGAATGCATGCGAAAAGGACATTCCCCCGAAAACCCAGGAACCTGAAATTGAAGATCCTGAAGAAATAAGCCTCTTTATATATGAAGGGCTGAAAGATGTTTATCTCTGGTATGACAGGGTTAACAAACTGGAGAACAGTTATTTTAACACAACAAAAGATTTTTATACCTACCTTAATAATTTCGGGACAGACTATGAGAGTCTTTTTGAAGACCTCCTCTATGCAAGAGGGACAGTTGACAAATGGTCGTGGATAGTTGACGATTACGAGGAACTTGCGAATTCATTCTCAGGGATATCCAAATCAATGGGCTACGACTTCAGGCTTGTACAGATATATAACTCAAATGATATTTTTGGCTACATAAGGTATGTACTACCAGGGTCACCGGCCGAAGATGCAGGCTTACAGAGAGGGAACCTTTTTCTCAAAGTCAATGGTCAGCAGCTGACAATTGATAATTACATGGAACTTCTTTTTAATACCGAGAGCTATTATCTTACCCTGATGACAATCGAAACAACTGAAGGTGGAAGTGTAATAGTCCCCGGAGCAGACACCGAAGTGATGAATGCTGTGGAGCTGCAGGAAAACCCGGTCTATTATACTGATGTTCTTGATGTAGGTGGTGTTCCGACAGGCTATATTGTATATAATGCCTTTACCTCCGATTTTGACGTGCAGCTGAATGAAGCATTCCAGGATCTTAAAGACCAGGGTGTTCAAAGATTAATACTTGACCTGAGATATAACGGAGGGGGATCAATACAGACAGCGATTTATCTTGCAAGTATGATTTATGGTACCGATGACACTAAAATATTCGCCAAATCGGAATGGAATGATAAATACAATGCCTACATTATTTCCAACTACGGTGCTGATTATCTGAACTATTACTTCACGGATATTATTGAAAAAATTGAAAAAGATCTGGAGGGTAACGATATCGTTGTGACCTACCCCATTAACTCACTTGGCATTAGCGAATTATATGTCATAACAAGCAGGTCAACTGCATCTGCCAGTGAACTTGTAATAAACGGACTTGAACCATATTTTGATGTTAAATTAATTGGCAAAAGTACAACGGGCAAGTACGTAGGATCAGTAACTGTGAAGGATTATTATACACGGGAAAACCTTAATCCTGATCATAAATGGGCAATGCAGCCTATAGTACTCAAGATTACCAATTCCCTGGGGAACCCGGTTGATATATCTGCCCCTGATTATGTTAATGGCTTGCCACCCGATCTCGAGGCCAGTGAAGATTATAAAAACCTGCTGCCCTTTGGTGATGAGAATGAGCCTCTCCTGAAAGCCACAATAGATTATATAACTGGTGCCAAGTCTGCCCGGGCCAAACCGGCTCTTGTTGAAGGCGTTGATTACAAGGTGGTGGCTGACTCGCGCGACTTCAAGCCGCTCAGCAAGGAAATGTACCTTGAAGGCGACTGGTGGGTAAAAGATAAAAGAGGGCCGAGCGTTAAAAAGTAACCCTGTGGGTTAATTTAGTAAGGAGCCAGGCAGAGCAGAAAGATAAAAGTAAAAAGTAGAGCTGCTCCACAGCAGTCTCTACTTTTTCATTCTCCCGTTAGCCGTTTGTCTTTCGTCGTTAGCCGTTAGCCGTTATCTTTCTACCATGAATACTCATACCATCCCCTTACATCAACAGGATGCATGCCTGCCGTACGGGCTGCCCGGATGCCAAGATCGCCATCTTCAAAAACAATGATCTTGTCATGAGCCAGCCCCAGTAAGCCGGCACATTTAATGAAGGTCTCGGGATCAGGCTTGTGCCTTGTGACATCATCAGCCGTTACTATATGTTTAAAATAATCACTCATTCCTATAACCTCCAGGGTGCGAAGCACTGTGTCCCTGGGCCCCCCGGTACCCAGTGCCATGGCTTTTTTTCCATGATACTTCCTCACAATATCAGCCACAGGTTTAACTTCCTGCACCAGGTGCTGCATCTTCATAAAATTCTCCTTCTTCCTTTCCGCAATTATATCAGGATCTATACTGTCTTCCTTACCGTAATACCTGATAATAGCCCTGGCAATGTTTTTACCGGGAGTGCCGGTAAAAGATCGCAGGAATTCACTGCTCATATCCATTCCAAAGCTCTGGCATGCCTGCTTCCATGCCTGCATATGCAAGGGCATCGTATTGGCCAGCGTTCCGTCAAGGTCAAATATCATTCCTTCTATACCGCCGGGTAGATTAAAATTCATAAGGTGTGTGTTTTGAGCTCCAAAGATAATGAAAAGTATCCAGCGACCAACGACAACCGGGCCTCGAGTCATCGAGGCGAGCTCACGAGCAGACAGTGATTGTGGCTGGTGGGAGCGAGTAAACGACCAACGACAACCGGGCCTCGAGTCATCGAGGCGAGCTCACGAGCAGACAGTGATTGTGGCTGGTGGGAGCGAGT
>JAVVEL010000067.1:0-7532 GCA_032260385.1 Bacteroidales bacterium
GTACCATATCCTTAACCCTCAGGTAGTCACCCTTGAAAAGCACACGTGAAGAGGTGCTAACAGCCTTCTGGGGCCTGAAGCCAAATTGCATCTGTGGTATATCAGTTATGTCGCCGGGCTGCTGCCATCTTTCAAGAAGCTTGGCAACACCATTGAAGTACCCGATTGAATAAAGACCGTTATCCCAGGTATAGTGGTCCCACTGCTCTTCTATCATGTGACCGCCTGCCACGTAAACATTGGCATCAAAATATACTCCCTTGAAGTCAATGTGTATACCACCACCACCTGACCATGTTGGTATGGCACTCTTACCCATCCAGACACGGTTGGCTTCATTGTAGTCTTCGGTAAGGGCGTCAGGATCGATAACATTGCCATCCTCATCCTGTTCATTTACATACCACTGTGGCCTTCCATTATCAGGATTAACTCCTGCCCACTCTTTCAGGAACCATTCATAGTAAGTATGACCTACGGCAACTTTCTTGTAGGAGTTTGATATCACGATATCATTACCTTCACCGTCTTTTGCCAGCTCTGTAACCTCATTGTTCAGGGTGGCAAAGTTAACTGATAATCCAAGGTTAAAATCATTGGTGCGGATAAGATCAGCATTTATCATAGTTTCTACCCCCTTGTTAACCATTGCACCAACGTTCCTTATTATACTGCTGAATCCTGATGTTCTTGTCAGGGGAACATTCTGCAGGAGGTCGAAGGTTTCCTTGTTAAAGTAGGAGAATGAACCGTCTATCCTGTTGTTGAAAAGGGCAAAGTCGAAACCTATGTCATAGTTCTTGTTTTTCTCCCATGTAAGCAGGTTGTTACCATAGCCTGAAGGATAGGATGCTCCCAGACCAGCATAGTCAGCTGAGTAACCTATCAATGACTGGAAGGCATTTAAACCTACACCGGAGTTGCCGCTGACACCATATGATGCCCTGACTCTGAAATTGTCAACAAATCCAACACCTGCCATAAAGTTCTCCTGGCTGATATTCCATGCTGCACCAACAGACCAGAAATTACCAAACCTGCGGTCTTCGGCAAACCTTGATGATCCTTCCCTTCTGAATGTGAAGTCAGCAATATACTTGCCCATGTAGTTGTAGTTCACCATACCAAGGTATGACAGGTTGGCCCAGTCACTGAATGATGAGGTGGCATCAAAGTTGGCACCGGCTGATTCCACGTTCGTCAGTCCATCGGTAACGAAATTCTCACCATAGGCATACATATACCATGACTTGAATTTCTGGTACTCAATAAGAGCTTTGAAATCGACCCTGTGGTTATCAAGGAAGTTGAGGGTATAGTCCAGTGAATTCTGGAAGACCATGTTGAAATCCTGGTCGAGGGTTGTGTATGAACTACCGTTCTCATCCCTTGAGTCACCATGTACCCTGTTCCTGTAGTCCTTGTAATGACCCATTATCCAGTCAAAGGCATAAACGGACTTAAATTTCAGGTTATCAATTATTTCATATTCAACAAAGCTGTTTGAAAGGAAACGCAACATGTGGTTCCATGTGATGTTTTCCTGCTGCAGGTAGATAATGTTGAAAATTGATGCGCTATAATCAATATTAGGTGTAACACCGTCTTCCTCGTAAGCCGGTATGGTAGGTGGCATGAAATACTTCAGGATGTGCGGGTTTCCAAAGTAAGCAGAGGTTTCAAGGAAGACATGATCCTGGTTGGTGTAGGAAACAGTGTTCGTTGTGGAGAAATTGATTTTTTCATGGAACTTCCTCTGGTAGTTCAGCTGTCCCGTTATCCTTTCAAAGAGGTTGCCGATAACCACAGCTTCCTGGTCCATGTAACCCAGTGAAGTATAGAATGATGACACATTATCACCACCTGAAGCGGATAGGTTAAGCTTGTATGTTGGAGCGTTCTTGTTAAGGACAACATCACCCCAGTCGGTCAGAGGTCTGCCAAGAGCATTCCACTCAACGTACTGCTGTACTCCGAACAGGTTTTGGTCAACGGCGAAATCATAAGCCTGCTCGGGTGTGGTAAGACTGTAATCTTCACCGTAGGTATTAAGCACGGCCTCAAGGTAAAGCTCTTCCCTTTCAAGGGCATTAAGCTGCCTGCGCCCATCCACGGCTTTGTTCTGGAAGCCATAGCTTGCAGTCAGGTTAAAGCGGGTCTTACCTGCTTTACCCTTGTTTGTGGTAATAACGATAACACCGTTTGACCCCCTTGCACCGTAGGCTGATGTTGCAGAAGCATCTTTCAGCACGGTTATCGACTCAATATCTTCTGGGTTTATAGCTGCAAGTGAGCTAAGGGATGAGAAGGCACGGGAACCTGTTATCTCATCCTGTATCACAGGAACACCGTCAATAACAAAGAGGGGGTCATTGGAGGCGGTAAGTGAACTTACACCTCTGATCCTTATCTCCTGCCTTGAGCCGGGTGTTCCCGAGAGGGCATTAATTGTCATACCGGCAACCTTACCCTGGAGGGTCTGGTCAACAGAGGTAACAGGTGTCTCCTTCAGCTGGTCGGCACTGACCTGCACGGTGGAGCCTGTAAGCTGGTTTTTACCCCTGGTGCTGTAACCGGTAACGATTATTTCCCCAAGGGCCTGGAGATCCTCCTCCATCACGACGTCAATCACCGAACGTCCCTGGATCTCGATGGCCTGTGTGGTCAGTCCCACAAAGGAGTACTGTAGCGTAGTTGCAGACTCAGGTACCTCGATGGAGTAATTACCATCGACATTGGTAATGGCACCTATAGTACTGCCAACAACTACAATCTGAACCCCGGGCAGGGGTGTCCCATCTTCTGCACTGGTAACAGTACCGGTGATCTGCCTGGTTTGTCCCTGGACTAATTGCACGCCCAGGAAGGCCAGTAGCATGATTAAAACAGAAATTTTCTTCATAAGTTATTAATTTAGGTTTATAAAAGAGTAGTGTTTTTTAGGTTAGCATTATTATTTTTTATTTATAATTTTATTCAATCAAGCTCTTAAAATATAAATAAGTCATTAAGCTTTCCGGCCTGGAGCCGGCATGTAAGTCTACATTATCCCCCTGTCAGAAACATCCCAAATATATAAAAAAATGTTAAATTGTATATATTGCCATACATTATTAAGCTCTGATCCCCTTTTATGATGGTTAATGCCCGTTTAAGGTTGCGTCAGTATCAGCATTGATTCTTTCAGTCCAGTAATTTTTGAATTAAATTAACAAGCTTACTGACGTTCTCATTGAATATTCTTATTACTTCCTGCCAGGAAACGGGGTCCTCCTCATCGTGCCAGGCATCGTAGTCAGTACTCATGGCTAAGGTCGCATAGGGTATACCCAGCTCATTTGCAAGTGCCGCCTCGGGTGCTATTGACATATTCACAAGGTCGGCACCCCAGATACGGAACATTTTTGATTCGGCACGGGTTGAAAATCTAGGCCCCTCAATGCTTATTATGGTTCCTTTCTTATGCACCTCTAATCCCATAATGGCGGCAGCTTCTATAAGTTCCTGCCGCAGTTGCCCGTCAAAAGGGTCAGCCATCGGTGTATGCCTCATATCACCCGGGTCAAAGGCCTCATAAAAACTGAGATCCCTCCTTCGTGTAAAATCAATGAACTGGTCGGGTATGATTATATCACCCCTGCCTATTTCTTCACGCAGACTGCCACAGGCGGTTGTAGATATTATTTTTTTGCACCCGCATTCCTTTAATGCCCAGATATTAGCCCTGTTATTGACCTGGGTGGGAGGAAGGGTATGTTCCCGTCCGTGCCTTGACAACAGTGCAACAGGGGTGTTATTAATAAAACCTTCAAGAAGTGGTGATGAGGGATTTCCCCAGGGAGTGGTGTAACTTATCTCTTTCGGATCTTTCAGTATACCGGGATTTTCAAGTCCCGATCCTCCTATGATTCCTGTTTTCTCCATTAATCTTCTCCTATGTATGACATCAGGACATTAATAGCCTCATCCATGTCATTGCCGAAGCTTATGATGCCTGAAGGATCACCTCCCATGACTATTATCCTCTTCTCTATCACCTTGCTTTCACGGAATAATCTGAATATATCAAGGGCAAGACCGGCGGTACCGTATTCAAACTCGTCCCTGGTGGTCGGTACCTTATCTTTGAGCTTCTTCCAGAGTTCAAGATTATGCACATGAATAATAGCATTTGTTCCGGGATCGGCCTGGTAGATGGCCGCGTGGGTAAGCGATTCGGAAGAGGCTTTGAGAGGGCCGGTGCATTTTATGGCATTTTCCTCAAAATTGAATCCCTCAACACGAACGTAGTGCCCCGGCTCCAGAACGGGTATTTCACCTGTTGATGAGGCGGTAATGAAAAACCTGTTGCTAGTGCCGTGGCGGTAGCTCATATTACCGAAGCCAACACCGTTCTCGTAGGCTCCTATAAGATCCATATTAAACAAAACTTCCCTCCAGTAATTGAGAATATTGTACGGTTCATCAGGAATGAGAGATCCTGACTGTGTCCAGTAACAATTGAATTTAATTACTCCTTCCATATATGATCCTTATTTTTCTGATACTAATTTTTCTATATCTTCTTTCCTTGCCCTGCAAATCCCTTTTTCCGTTATTAAGCCGGTGATTAGGGTGGCCGGTGTTATGTCAAAACCATAATTGGCTGCCCTGGCATTTGCAGGGCTGATACGGGCATTCACTATTTCATCATTATATAAGCCCTCTGTATATAAAACCTCCTTATCATCCCTTTCTTCCACAGGAATCTCTTTGATACCATTTTTTATATTTATGTCAATTGACGATGTTGGCAGGGCGGCGTAAAAAGGAATGTTGTTGTCCCTTGCAGCCAGGGCTTTCATGTAGGTGCCCGTTTTATTGGCGGTGTCACCGTTCAGGGCCGTCCTGTCGCTACCCGTAATTACAAGATCCACCTTACCCTGCTGCATGAGGTGACCACCGGCATTGTCTGTTATGAGGGTGTAGGGGACACCGTGATTACCAAGCTCCCAGGCAGTAAGCCTTGATCCCTGGTTACGCGGACGGGTTTCATCGACCCAGACGTGTACCTTTATTCCCCTGTCGTGTGCCAGGTATACCGGTGCGGTGGCAGTGCCGTAATCCACACAGGCCAGCCAGCCGGCATTGCAGTGGGTAAGGATATTCACAGGCTCTTCCTTCTTGTTATTACTTAAATCCCTGATTATCTCGAGACCTGCTTCACCTATCAGTCTGCATCTTTCCTTTTCTTCACCGGCTATAGCCTTTGCAGTGTTCAAAGAAGCTGTGATGAGCCTGTCGCGGCGGCAGAAGCCCGAAAGAACCTCCATTTGCCTGCCAACAGCCCACTCCAGGTTTACAGCTGTGGGTCGTGCCGATTTCAGGTATTTTGATGCATTCAGGAGATATTCACGGGTCCTTGTATAGGCTGTTATCTCAAGACAGGCAAGGTAGATGCCGTAAGCGGCAGCCACACCTATCAGTGGAGCACCCCTGAGGTTCATATTCCTGATGGCATTGAATACATCTTCAACCGTTCTCAGGGATAGTATCTCAAATTTAAAGGGCAGTCTGGTCTGATCGATGATGTTTACCACCTTATCATCGTTTTTATTAAGCCAGATGGATTCATAATGTTTATCCCCGATCCGCATTCAATGATTTTATTTCATGCGTTATAAATGTTCAAAATTAATAAAAAATAGGGAAATTATTTAGAGGCCTTACTTCCGTACTATCCCATAAAACAAAATATCAATTATCGCATCAAGGCGGGCGTCAAGGCCATAATTTCTCTTTTGCCAGAACAGGGGCAGCTCCAGTCCCTTCAGTGCTGTCTGTACCGCCAGTGCTGAGAGACCGGTATTTTCAAGATTAAAATGACCGCTGCGTACACCCCGCCACAGGAGATACCTGATGAAGGCAATCTCCATCATATCATATTTCTCCCGTTGCTTGTCAATGAAATCAAAGTAATCAAGGTCCCTGTTGAATATGGCATTGTAATAATTGGAGAGTTTTTCGAACGACTTCATTCTCACTTTGACATACCTGCGGAGGATGTGTTCAGGGTCATCAGTGCTTTTGACCACTTTTGAAAGCTCATTCTTAAGTACCTGGGCTTCATGATCCACAACAGCCTCAAATATCTCCTCCTTGCTTTTGAAATAGTAATATATTGAACTCTTACCCTTATTCAGGGCTGCAGCAATTTCCTCCATGGTTGTTTTCTTAAAACCGTAGCGACTGAATATCTCACTTGCACTCAGCACAATCTTTTCCCTAAATTTTTCTTTATCAACCATTTGCTAAAGAATTGCATTCAGGGCGCAAGATATCTATATTATTTCTTAAAAGAAACTATTTTATAGCTTTTTTGGAATTAACGGGTCGAATGTTCGAAGACCGGCTTGCGCTTCCTGCCACAAAGCCCCTGCTTTTCACCCTGAGGCTTATTATCAACCCCGCTACTCCGGCAATAATAAAGGGAATGCTTAGCCACTGTCCCATATTGAGAACCATATCCGATTCAAAGGCTACCTGGTCTTCCTTAACGTATTCAACAAAGAACCTGAATACAAATACAAATATCAGGAATAGGCTGAAAAGAAGGCCATTGATAAAATTACCCTTATTTTTCCAGTATATTCGGTAAAGTATGACAAAAGTAATAAGGTAGGCCAGTGCTTCATAAATCTGTGTGGGGTGTTTGGGTACCGTTTCACCGTTGCGCAGGAAGACAAAGCCCCAGGGCAAGGTTGTCTCAACACCGTAGATCTCGGAATTCATTAAATTACCCAGCCGTATCATTGCCCCTCCCAGGGCAACAACTATTACTATGCGGTCGAGTATCCACATATAGGGTTTCTTTTCCTTCCTTACCCAGAGCCATAAAACAAAGAGTATACCAATGGCTGCCCCATGGCTGGCAAGGCCACCCCGCCATATCTTAAGTATCTCAAGCGGATTGCTCAGGTAATATGAGGGCTCGTAAAAAAGGCAGTGGCCCAGACGTGCCCCTATTATAACACCAAGGGCCATATAAATGGTGAGCTTGTCAAGCATCTCATCCTTTAAGCCTTCATTTCTGAAAATCCTTTTGAAGATCAGGTAGCCGAAAAGAAAACCCGAGGCAAATAAGACTCCGTACCACCTGGGTGCAAAATTTCCTATCCTGAATATTTCGGGATTTACATCCCAGGTTATGATAGCCAGTTCCATAATCATTGCTTTTGATACAGGGATCAAAATTATAAAAATTGTTTTACCTTCTAAATTAATATGTAAGAACAAGCTTATTTTTTAAAAAAGACCGGGGAGGGAAAAATGAAAAATTTCATGTAGGTTTGTAATCCCATATCTCTTTCTCTCATGATATTAAGAAAGCGGAAAATAAGCCTGGTAATACTCTCATTCATGATTATTGCCTCATGTGCCAAGGTAAGTTCACCTGCAGGAGGCCCGAGGGATGAACAGCCACCCAGGGTGCTTCAAAGCCGCCCGGTGAATGGATCTGTAAATTTTAAGGCAAGGTCTTTCAGTATAACTTT
>JAVVEL010000068.1:0-7454 GCA_032260385.1 Bacteroidales bacterium
AACAATGAAGAGCCCGGAAGAGGGAGGACTTGTTTCCGACAGCCTGGTGTATCGTTATAATGTGAAAGAAACAGATGACGGATTGCGGGGAGAGGAAGGGACCTTTAATATATGTACTTTCTGGATGGTGGAAGCACTTACGCGTGCAGGCCACAGTGATAAGGAAAAGCTGGAGCAGGCACGGCTTATGTTCGAACAGATGCTAACATATGCCAATCATCTTGGATTGTATGCAGAGGAAACAGGACCACGCGGTGAGGCCCTGGGTAATTTCCCCCAGGCATTCACACACCTTTCCCTGATCAGCGCTGCTTTTAACCTTGACAGGGCATTGAAATGATGAGCAAGAACTTTGAAGAAAAGAATCGCCTTCAATCGCACTATGAGGGGCGAAAGAACTGGCTGAAGTGGGGACCCTACCTGAGTGAGAGACAGTGGGGTACGGTAAGGGAAGATTACAGTGCTGACGGCAGCGCCTGGGAATATTTCCCCCATGACCACGCACGAAGCAGGGCCTACAGGTGGGGCGAAGATGGTATAGCCGGTATAAGCGATGAATTTTGCAATCTTTGTTTCGCCCCTGCCTTCTGGAACGGAAAGGACCCTATAATAAAAGAACGATTGTTCGGCCTGAGTGGTAATGAGGGTAACCACGGGGAAGATGTAAAGGAGTTGTATTACTACCTTGATAACACCCCCACACATTCGTATATGAAGTATCTGTATAAGTACTCCCACCGGGAATTTCCATATGGAGAACTCCTGGATACCAACAGGAAAAGGTCAAGGACCGAAGGGGAGTACGAACTGACCGATACGGGTATTTTCGACGGGAGCCGCTATTTTGATATTTATACCGAATATGCCAAAGCGGATGAAGAAGATATCCTGGTGCGCATAACTGTATGGAACCGTAGTAATGAAACGGCAGGTCTCTCTGTCATTCCCGGCCTGTGGTTCAGGAACCTGTGGAGTTTTGGTCAGGTGGAAAAGAAACCGGTCATTCGATTGAAAAAACAAAGCGGTGGATACGGACAGGTGAGTATAGAGCATCAGCAACTTGGCAACTATTACCTCAGCTTTGAAAGAGCTGATCACTGCCTCTTCACGGAAAATGAAACCAATAATGAGCGCCTGTTTGGACATCCTGATCCTTCACCCTTTGTAAAGGACAGCATCAACGATGCCATCGTTTCAGGCCTTTTTGAACGCTTTGCCGCTAAAACAGAGGGTACAAAGTTCTCCCCGGTGTACTCCTTTCAGTTAAGTGGAGGCGGAAAGAAAGAGATAAGGTTGCGCCTGTCAAAAAAAGAAGCCGTTAAAAACCCGCTGCTAAAAAGTTTTGACAGGGTTTTCAATGACCGCATTGCTGAAGCTGATGCATACTATGATGAGTTATGTGTGGACGACAGTGAGCTTAAGCTTATTCAGCGTCAGGCTTTTGCCGGCATGCTCTGGAACAAGCAGTACTATAATATTGACATCCCGCAATGGATCAGGGGAGACCCCGGCCAACCCCCTCCTTCCCCGAACCGTAAAAACGGCCGTAACAGTGACTGGTTTACACTGAATAACGAGGATATCATATCGATGCCCGATAAATGGGAATACCCCTGGTATGCTGCCTGGGACCTGGCTTTTCATTGTGTGCCCCTGGCAATGCTTGATCCCGATTTTACCAAGAATCAGCTGCTTCTGCTGCTGAGAGAATGGTATATGAAGCCGAACGGGCAATTACCTGCCTATGAGTGGGAGTTCGGAGATGTTAATCCCCCGGTCCATGCCTGGGCATGCATGAAAGTATATCGTATGGATAAGGAAAAAAAGGGAACAGGCGATATTTTCTTCCTTAAAAAGGCATTCCAGAAGTTGCTTATCAATTTTACCTGGTGGGTAAACAGGAAAGATCATAACGATAATAATGTCTTTGAAGGAGGTTTTCTCGGGCTCGACAATATTGGTGTATTTGACAGGAGCTCCATTATTCCGGGCGGTGGACACCTTGAACAGGCCGACGGGACAAGCTGGATGGCTATGTACTGCCTGAACATGCTGGACATGGCCCTGGAAATTGCACAGGTCGATGCCTCCTTTGAGGATGTTGCAACAAAGTTCTTTGAGCACTTTGTTTACATTGCCGAATCACTGAACAGGATTGGCGAAGACTGGAAAGGTGCCTGGGATGAAGATGAAGGCTTTTTTTATGATCTGCTGACCAGGCCCGACGGTACTTATGTTCCCCTGAAAACCCGGTCGCTGGTAGGACTTACTTCCTTCTTCGCCACACTGGTGCTGGATAAGCAAAGACTGGAAAAAGTCCCTGATTTTGTAAATCGATTGATGTGGTTCAGGAATTACCGCCGCAAGAATGGCTTTTATCAGGTAATCGAGGAAATGCAGGAGGGAGAGGACATCCTGCTGTCACTGACACCCAGGAGACGTTTAATAAAATTATTGGAAGCCTTGCTTGACGAAAATGAATTTCTTTCACCTCACGGGATCCGAAGCCTGTCCAAAATTCATGAAAAACCGTACTCCGTTAAAATTGACAGCCTCGATTACGGACTGCAGTATGAACCGGGCGAAAGCACAAGCTCACTTTTCGGAGGTAACTCAAACTGGAGAGGGCCGGTGTGGATGCCAATGAATTATTTATTGATACATTCCCTGCATACCATCCATCAGTATTATGGCAATAACCTGATGTTGGCCTGCCCTGCCGGCAATGAGCGGAAGGTCAATATCGACCGGGTGGCCAGGGACATTTCAGAAAGGCTCATATCAATCTTCACAAAAGACAGCGAAGGCAACAGGCCTGTAAACAATAAAAACCCACTTTACCGTGATGATCCGCATTTTAAAGACCTGCTTCTGTTTTTTGAATTTTTTCACGGTGATAATGGAACAGGCCTCGGAGCATCACACCAGACCGGTTGGACCGGCCTGGTGGCCGAACTGATTGCCCGCAGGTAGAACCTTTATTATACCCATTTTGTAAGGAATACAACTTTCTCCGACTGTTCCTGTAAATATTAAAAAACAGAAAAAAATGAAAAGGAGAAAGATTTTAAAGATTATTGCCATTCTCGTAGTTGCGGGGGTGATAATAGGTGGCGGGATAGGACTTTATATGTTCAATATGCCGCAGCGTGACGTACAGTCAGAACCGACAGATTATGCCCTGACAGGCACAGAGATCGTTCAGGAATATCTTGATGATAAGAATGCAGCTAACCAGAAGTACCTTGCTTCCGACGGAAACTCAAAAATACTGGAGGTAACGGGTGTTGTTAGCAATATCACTGAAGACTTTAACGGACAGAAGGTTGTCCTGTTAAAGGGTGAGGACGATCTGGCAGGTGTAAGTGCCACATTTACCCCGGAAACGGGAAAGAGCCTGGATGGGATTGAAACCGGGCAGACCATCATCGTTAAAGGAGTCATAAGGTCAGGTGCTTCTTATGATGAAGACCTCGGCTTCTACCTTAACGTGATCCTTGAAAAAAGTGCGGTCATCAGGTAAAAAATACAGCTTAGATGTCAGGTTTGTCGCAATAAGCGACTCATACTGTAAACAAATATTAAATCAAACTTTAAAAACAGTAATACAATGAAAAAATCAATTTTATTATCCATTACAGCAGCCTTCTTTCTTTCGGTTGCAGGATTCGGACAGAGCAGCTCAAAGCTGGTAAGTACAAAGACACAGATCAAGTTCTTTTCAAGCACACCGGCAGAAGATATTCAGGCCCATAACACAGCTCCGGTAAGCACCATTGACAGGGGCACCGGTGAAGTGGTCTTTTCAGTACCCATGCAGGGTTTTGAATTTGAAAAGTCACTGATGCAGAAGCATTTTAACAATGATAACTTCCTGGACACAAAAGCGTTTCCGGAAGCAAGGTTAAAAGCCAGGATCACCAACCTGGAGAATGTCGATTTTGATACCGATGGGAGCTACCAGGCAACTGTTGAAGGTGAACTGACAATTAAGGGAAAAACAAATCCCATAAGTGAGAACGGAACCGTTATCGTAGCAGGTGATGTGGTGAAGGTAGAAAGTAAATTCGACGTCACACTGGCAGATTACGGAATTACCTTTGTGAAAGGCAAACCCGCCTCCAATATTGCCAAAACGGTTGAAGTTACCGTTCAGGCTGAATACAGGTAAGATAATTTTGAATCGATAACTCCCCTGAACACAACTCCGGGGAGAGTCAAATTTCTCTGTAAGCATGAAAATACTTATTTCACTTATCGTTGGTTTAATTGCCATAACAGCAACAGCCCATGAGCCGGTTAACACTACCGGGCTAAAAGCTTCATCGGCAGAAGAAGTGCTTCTATTTCAAATTGAAAGGAGCCGGGATGCAGATGAGATTTGGTACACGGTCAATTTAGATTATGATGGTTCAGTAAACCGGGAAATGCCACTGAAGGTTTTTTGGGTGAAAAAGAGTGAAGATAACAGGATTGAACCTTTAACCGCGATACAGAAAAGATTTTCATACGGTATTAAAACTGTTCAAGCGGGTCCGTCAATGACAGGGGAATGGAATTTTAGCCTGGCAGCCTACAAAAACAGGGTCTTCACTCTGAAGAAAACCACAGGCGGGCCATATAAAGTGTACACTCTTTCTGAAGGCAGGAATATTGAAATTCTAAAGATGTATGTGAAATTCAGCGGGGGCACTTTCCTGTCCCCGTCCGTTGAATTCGTTCAGCTTAGCGGGATCGATCTTCTTTCGGGAAATGAGATTATTGAAATAATAACAGGGGAAAAAGGTATTTAAATGGAACCGGTCATTATCATAAGCCTTGCATTATTTATAAGCATCATCGGGGCCCTGCCTTTCGGCCTGGTTAACCTGTCGGTGCTCGATACCTCTTACAGGCAGGGACCCGCACGTGCAATGCATCTGTCAGGAGGAGCAGCTATTATTGAAGTTGCCTATGGACTTACTGCACTGACAGCAGGAGGGCTGATTGCTCATTTCATCAGAACTATACCCGTGCTTTATTACCTGGTACTGGCTGTACCGGCTGTTGTTGGTATTTTTTTCCTCTTGAAGGGAAGGGATAAGCAAGCTGCAGGTCCGGTGAAGAAAAATGGTTTTCTGAGGGGGATGGTACTGAACCTGGTCAGCATACAGGTATTACTCTACTGGCTTATCGCCATGACCTACCTGCATACCTTGCTGGAGATCGAATACAGCGTATTTAACCTTGCTCTCTTTGCCCTGGGTATATGGCTCGGTAAGATGGGAGTACTCTGGCTCTATGCCTTACTCAGCAGGAAAATTTTTAGCAGCATGGGTATCCTGTCCAGGAATATCAACCGTGTCATTGGCGCGGTCTTGCTTTTTACAGTTTTATTACAGCTTGTGCTGTAATGATTCTGTGTCACTTATATTTGAAATTAATAACAAATAAAAAATCATGAAACGAACATTAACTTTTTTAATCAAAATTTCACAAAAGGAAATGATTAAAAAAGTTAATGGGAGAGCGAAGCGCTTACAGAGTGAAGAAAATTTTTATTTTCTTCATTTATAGTAAAATAAAAATTTTTAAACATATGAAAACAATAGTAATAACATTAATAATATTTTTTACCATGGTACAAATAAACGCTCAAAAAACAAGAAGCGCAGAAGAAGCAAAGGGATTGGAAGCAGGGACCGTGGCTCCTGATTTTCGCGCTGTAGATGCATCCGGGAATGAATTTCATCTTGCATCGGCACTGAAAGAAGGACCGGTGGTATTGATTTTTTATCGCGGTCACTGGTGCCCGGTGTGCAATAAACACCTGGCTGTAATCCAGGACAGCCTGCAGCTTATCACAGACAAAGGCGCAACAGTGGTTGCCGTCTCCCCCCAGAAGCCTGAATATCTTGATAAGATGGCTGATAAAACGGGAGCAAGCTTCAGCTTACTTTATGATGAGGGCTATGCGATTGCAGATGCATACGATGTGACTTTTACACCGGAGAAAAAAGAGCTGATCATCTATAACACCGTCCTGAATGCCCAACTCAAAAAATCACAGTCTGACGACTCCCAACGCTTGCCCATTCCGGCCACCTATATTATTGACCGGGACGGTTTAATAGCGTGGAGGCAGTTTGACCCTGATTATAAGAACAGATCCAATGTAAAAAATATCCTGGAAGCCCTTGAACTAACAGGTGAAATGAAGGAGTAGATCTGAGAGGCAGTCATATAAATTTGTTATCTTGTAGATTATTAAATGAAATATTCCGAAGCAAGAAGCACTGAAACAGGAGTTACGGCTTATGTTTGGGGATTATACATGGAAGGTAACAGAAAATAAATTTAAATACGAGATCCGGGATCTCCCAAAAAGATGTTTATATGAAGAATTATGATGCCATAATAATAGGATCGGGTCAGGCGGGTACTCCCCTGGCTTTTAAATATGCCTCGCAAAAAATGAATGTTGCATTTATTGAAAAAGAACATTTTGGAGGCACCTGTCTGAACGTTGGTTGCACTCCCACTAAAGCTTATGTGGCAAGCGCCAGGAGAATGTTTGATGCCCAAAACGGCGAGGCGCTCGGTATTCAAATCCCGGAAGGTGCCACTGCAAATCTGAAAAAGATCAGGCAGCGAAAGGATGCTTTGATTAAAAAGTCGGTTGATGGCTTAAGCTATGCCCTGGAAAACAATAAGTATATCGACATTTATAAAGGAGAAGCAAGCTTTAACGGACAAAAGACAGTCATCGTCAACGAAAATGAAATTACGGCAGATAAAATCTTTATCAATGTTGGTGCCAGGGCAAGAATCCCTGAAGGTTTTGAAAATGTAAATTTCATGACAAACAAAGAAATACTCCAACTGGATGAAATTCCGGAGCACCTGGTCATCGTCGGCGGCAGTTATATCGGACTTGAATTCGGACAGATGTTCAGGAGGTTTGGAAGTGAGGTTACCATCATTGAAAAGGGAGATCGCCTGATCGGCAGAGAAGACCCTGAAGTGTCCCATGCTATTCAGCATATCCTTGAAAAAGAGGGAATTAAATTCAGGTTAAATGCGAGGTGTTTAAGTGGCACGCAGCAAAGCCCCGGAAATATAACCGTCAGGGTTGATTGTTCAGAGGGAGATAAGGAAATTTCCGGAACGCATCTCCTGCTTGCTGTCGGAAGGATTCCCAATACGGATACACTGCAGGCAGGGTCTGCCGGCATTGATCTGAATGACAGGGGTTTTGTAGTGGTGAATGACTACCTGGAGACCAATGTTCAAGGTATTTATGCACTCGGTGACTGTAATGGAAGGGGAGCATTCACCCATACCTCCTATAATGATTATGAAATAGTGGCTGAAAACCTGTTTGAAGGAAAAGACCGGAAGGTCTCCGACAGGATCATGACCTATGCATTATTTATTGATCCTCCCCTGGGCCGGGCAGGAATGACCCTGGAACA
>JAVVEL010000069.1:0-7410 GCA_032260385.1 Bacteroidales bacterium
GTAAGCACTGAAAATAGCCGTTGGATTCTGGTATACTGTGACTATGCCATTATGGACAGATTCGCCGGTCATATTATTGACAGTAAGCTTCACTATGTATTCTCCGGCTACATAGTAAGTGTGGTCCGGGTTTTCTTCATTTGAGTAAACACCATCTCCAAAATCCCATGCATAGCTTTCACCATAGAGGCTTTTATTATTAAATTGAACTGTTAAAGGTGAACAGCCTGTTGTGTCGGGTTCAAAATCTGCCATGGGTAGGGGAAGCATGGTAACTATGATATGAATGGTATCCTTTGTCATACAGCCCCACCTGTCAGGAAGGGTTTCATAATATATGACATGAGTGCCTGTCCCGGCCGTTGCCGGGTCAAATATATTACCCGTAATCCCAGGACCTGACCATATCCCATCAGGCTGACTGGCGTTTAATGTCACGGGAGGAGCGTTTAAAAACATGGTTCCGGGGTGCTCTATTGTTATGATGGGATTGGGCATGACCGTAATTACAGTGCTGTCCATATCCCTGCAGTCGGCATTTGTAATACTATACCTTATAAGGTGATCCCCAACACCTGCAATTACAGGATTAAAGGTATTACCCACCACACCGGGTCCCGACCATATCCCGCCAAGGTCGTGAGCTGTCAGGGTAACCGGGGGGCTGTCGTTGCATAAAGTATCAACCGGCGTGATTGTGGCATCAGGTGTTGCTACGGTTATGATTGTTTCATCATAATCAGTACAGCCATTGGCATCAATTATAATGTAAGTGATAACATGGTTACCGGATCCTGCAAGGGCAGGATCAAAAATATTCCCGGTAACCCCCGGTCCTGACCACGTGCCTCCCGGTTCGCGGGATGAAAGTGTGAAAGGGGGATCGGTGGAACATACTATACCACCTGATAGTATTGTTGCATCAGGTATGGGTACAACAGTTATGATTGTTTCATCAATGTCAGTACATCCATTTGCATCTGTAATTTCATATCTTATGACATGGTCGCCGGGGCCTGCTTCCTCCGGGTCAAAGATGTTACCCGTAACACCCGGCCCTGACCAGGTGCCTCCGGGGTCGTGTGCAGATAATGTTACCGGGTCAGCATTTGCACATAATGTATCAACAGGGCTTATTGTGGCATCAGGATATCCTACAATCAATATGATTGCTGTCGTTACAACCGGAGCATTATCCCCGTTTACCGGGTCTGCAGGTGGTCCGGGTATATCGGGGTCGTCATAGGGATTACAATAATTCCAGTTACGAAGAGTTACTTCAAAATATTCACCTATCTGTTTGTCTCCGGCTACATTAATTACATCAGACCATACACCTGATCCTGTGACCGGTCCAGGTAAGGTGATTACATTATCCACATAGGGATAAGTTCTTGAGCTTCCTTCTATTGTGACAGGGCTACCCGTCATGGTAATATCTGTTCCATATATCCACTGAATCCACCTGGTATTGATGTTTGGATTATCTTCTTCCTGGGGAGGTACACAGTTGAATTGTGTTAAATCCCGGAAACGAACATTTGCGCTGTTTCCGAAACATATGGGATAAACAGCCGGACTTATATGCATTTCACCGCCATTATGATCATCATCATCCCACACTGTTACTATTTGTTCCTGGGATGAAGAAGTGCAGACAACACCGTTTACAATTAATGTTGCCTGGGGATGATAGTTGCAAAAATTACCGCTTGACGTGTAGGTATGTACGGCAGTGACTTCAAAGAGCCCTTCACCAGTCATTGTTGCCATAAATGTTTCAACCACCCCGTCATTCCAGTCAAACCTGATTTGAACGGGGCTTCCTGCATCATTCACACCTGTGTAGCTTACTGTCCACGTTGCTGTTACCGGTGAGCATAAGCGATCAGGTGTAATATTATTGGCTTTGGATAGTATGGTGCAATCTTGTCCGGAAGCATGCAGTGACAGCAATGCCAGAATTGTATATAGAAGATATCTTATCATAAGCCCCGAGTGTCTTATACGTCTGGATTGTACTTCCGGTTACAATATTTATCTACTATTTAGGGGTATTTGTCATTCATTTACAGTGATTTGTTTTTTAAAAAGTACATAATTGAATATTCTGATGTTTATCCATAATTAACCGGTAAGGTTCAGATAAAGAGATTTCCCAGATAATTGTATATTTGATTTTGAATGATCATCCGGTGATGAGTAGAATTTATGCCATTTTCCCTTTAATCCTGATTTTTTTTGCCTCACCCCCTGTGAAGGCTGATGAAATTGTTTGTCTGCGCGGCGGTGGCGATACCATGGGGATTATTAGCTTCTTTCAGGGCGGAGATGGCTTTGAAACTGATACCGCCTTCGTTTCACTTGCATGGGAAATACCGGGGATTATTCCCGGATTATCAGTTGTGGGTGATTTTAATGGTGACGGCAGGAGTGAAATAGCCCTTTTTATGAAGGTCCCCTATGAACCCAACATGAATCCGGACTATACCTGCAGCGATATCATGGTTTTCAGATCAGATGTAAAGGACCTGCTTCCGGCTGGAACATGGTTTTCTGTCATCGACACGGAATTTGATTTCAATTGTGTCAACCATGCAGTGGCAGGTGATTTTAACTCAGATGGTAAGGATGATATCGCTGTGTTTTATAATAATCCTGCGAACGAAGAGCAGGTGATCCATGTATTTAAATCTGATGGAAAGGGATTCTCCTATCCCCGGGAATATTATGGCACCCTGAGGAGCGAATTTAACTTTACCTGCATTAAATATGCCCTGCCGGGCGATTTTAACGGTAATGGTAAGCCCGATATCGCAGTATTCTATGATTACCCGGGGGAAGATCCCCTAACCGCCCAGGGGATTTTCATTTTTGAATCCGGGGATAATGTTTTTTCTTTGCTTCCCCCGTTCTATTCAACAAGCCGTCAGGTTCTGGATTTCGATTGTGTGAAGGATGCTGCTGCTGCAGATTTTGACAATGACGGATGCAGTGATATAGCCCTGTTTTACAGCAATCCGGCTGCAACTGACCATCAATTGCTCCTGTTCCGGGGCGAAGCTTTATCCTTTTCTGGTCCTGATACCTGGTATACAGGGAATAATGCAAGCGTCGATCCGGCCGGTGTGCAATATATAGCAGCAGGACATTTTAATGAGGATGTACTTCCGGATCTCACTGTGTTTTATAATAATTCAGGCAGCGGCTCAGGGGAGATTTTACTGTATCCCGGTAGCGAAGATTCATTCTTAGACCAACAAACGGTTTGGTCGGGTCCTGGAAGCTGTTTTGATGATATTTCTGCCGTAATGACCGGGCTTTTTCATCAAGATGAGATGATCAGGGCTACAACATGGAAGGACAATCATAAGGGAGCTATAAGTTTTACTTTTGACGACGGGGCTTATGGTGCCTTTGCCCACGGTGCTGAATGCCTGGAACAGGCGGGACTGAAGGGTACCTTTTATATTTTTACTGATACCATCCTA
This sequence comes from Bacteroidales bacterium, assembly GCA_032260385.1. Lineage (GTDB taxonomy): Bacteria > Bacteroidota > Bacteroidia > Bacteroidales > VadinHA17 > UBA9300. The sequence continues at coordinate 3,492 of JAVVEL010000069.1, forward strand.
GTATATGACTTTCCCCTCGCCGGAACATCACTTATAAAATATTACAGGGACAGGGGTTTCGAGATAGCTTCCCATACAATGAATCATTCTAACCTCGGGCTTCTGACAGGCGAAGGGGAGATCGATTCTGTCAGGACCTTAATTCAACACTCAAAGGAGGAACTGGATGAAAGGTTTGAACAGAATACCCTTACACTTTCAATACCCTTCGGCAGCTTTCAATATGAAACGCTGCGACTGATTGCTGAAACCTTCCTTACAGCCAGGAGCAGCGAATATGGGTATAACCTGGCCACCCCGGCAAATTTCCTGACTCTTAAATCCTTTCCTGTGCTCAGTACAACATCACCGGCCACAGTCTTGGAACGTGTAGCGATAGCCGAACAATTTGGCTACTACCTTCCCCTGATGTACCATGACATAGAAGATGAATATTTTGATCCGGGAACTCATATTTATACATATAGCCTCGAATATTTACGGGAGACAATCGATTCGGTAATGAAACGAGATGTATGGGTTGATACTCATGAGAATGTATATAAATATATCATGCAAAGAAATGGCCTGGAGGTGACTATGAATAATTCATCTGATGAACTGTTTGCCTTTACGCTGGATGATGGTCTTCCTGATTCTGTTTTTAATGTGGAATTGACTCTTCAGCTTATGGTTCCGGAAGACTGGAATGAAGCTTACGTTACAATTGATGATAGAGGTGAACTGACAACCCTGGAAGTGATTTCATCAGGTGATGAAAGATATGTGTTTTTTAATTGCCTGCCCGGCGGCTCGGAAATAACAGTTTATAAAGGAGTATATACAGGGATTGAAGATGATGCTGTGGATATTAGCGAAAGTACTCAAATTAAAGTGTTTCCTAATCCCGTCAGCGGTGGCTCATTGAAGCTTGAAGCTGATCTTCCTGCAGGGGGTAAGGTTAATCTGCTTATATACGACACCAGGGGAAACTGTATCAGAAATATATATTTAGGCAGAATGCCTGCCGGCAGGTTGGACTACTTCCTGGATACAGGCAACCTTGCCCCGGGGATATATATATTACATGTCTCAACTTCCGGGGGAGATCTAAAACCGGTTTTGTTTATGAAAGTTTAGGATAGCCGGGAGGCCTGAAAAATTAGAGGTTTTTAAGGAAATTGATTACTTTTTTATTACCTTTTATGACGAATACCAGGAAATCATAAAGCATTAAGACCATGAAACGAAGAAAGTTCCTTGAGACATCAGCAATTACGGCATCCATGATAAGTCTTTTTCCGGCCGAATTATCGTCCATGATACGTGAGATACGGAAAGGAAAGCTCGAAAGGAGGGTGCTCGGACAAACAGGGGAAATGCTTTCCTTAATAGGATTTGGAGGGATAGTGGTGATGGATGCCACCACTGAACAGGCATCCGCAAGGGTAGGGGAAGCCATTGATTACGGTGTTAACTACTTTGATGTTGCACCAACATATGGAAATGCTGAACTGATGCTCGGCCCTGCTTTGAAACCCTACAGGAAGGATGTTTTTCTTGCCTGCAAAACAACAGAGCGGAAAAAGGAGGGTGCAAGAAGGGAGCTTGAACAGTCGCTCCTTAATATGCAGACAGATCATTTTGACCTTTACCAGCTGCATGCTGTAACTGAATTGAAGGATGTTGATACTATCTTCTCCACAGGTGGTGCAATGGAAACATTTCTAGAAGCCAGGAAAGAGGGCAAAGTGAGATTCCTGGGTTTCTCTGCACACTCGGTTGAAGCTGCACTGGCACTGATGGATCGTTTTGATTTCGACACTCTTCTTTTCCCCTTCAATTTTGCCTGCTGGTATGCCGGCAATTTTGGTCCGCAGGTTATGCAGACTGCAAAAGACAAAAATATGGGTATCCTTGCCCTGAAATCGATGGCATACAGGCCCTGGAAAGAAGGGGAGGAAAGAACGGTGGAAAAGGCATGGTACAGGCCTTTGATGGAAGAGGAGGAAGCATGCAAAGGCTTATATTTCACCCTTTCACACCCTGTCACGGCTGCCATACCCCCCGGTGATGAGAATCTATTTGCCATGGCCCTCAGGCTGGCTGTTGACTTTAAGGAGATGGACCCTGAAGAGATACTGGCCATGAAAAAGAAGGGCCTGGAAACAGAGCCCCTGTTTAAATATTCCTTACCAGCAACTTAATGGAGTATCTTGAACTGACATTAAAAGACAATAATTTTAAGGGTTAAATTCTTTTATATTTGTAACGGAAAATTTGATAGAGGAATATGACGATATTGCTGCTGATGTTGTTATTACCCTTAGGCCTGCTCTTTATGCCCCAGCCCTGGCATAAGTACAGGCCCCTGGCAATTGGTGCTGTGTAACTGGGTATTGTGGTATTGTTGCTAACTTACATTCCGCAGGTTCTTCATGGTGATTCCCTTACCCTTACTTTTCCCTGGGTTCCCGACCTGGGAATACATTTTTCTCTTTGTGTCGACGGGCTGGGCCTTGCTTTCTCTTTACTGGTAGCAGGGATCGGCGGCTTTATCTTTATCTATGCCGGTGCGTACATGCGCCCATACAGCCACAACACACGTTTCTTCCTCTTACTGACGCTCTTCAGCATTGCCATGATGGGGATGGTTTTGTCGGCAAACCTGATATTGCTTTTTATTTTCTGGGAACTGACAACAGTATTGTCTTTTTTGCTGATTACCTTCTTTCATGAAAAAGAGGCAGCCCGCTTCGCAGGATTTCAGTCGCTCTTTATTACGGTTATGGGAGGTCTCAGCCTGCTGGCCGGGATTATCCTCTTAGGCACCATTCCCGGCAGCTACCAGTTATCCGACTGGATCCAGGCTTCTTCAGATATTAAAGAGAGTCTGCTTTATCTCCCGGGTTTAATAATTGATTCTTGTAGGTGTTTTCATGAAGTCGGCCCAGTTCCCTTTCCACTTCTGGCTGCCGGGAGCCATGCAGGCACCGGCACCCGTCAGCGCCTACCTGCATTCAGCCACAATGGTAAAAGCAGGCTTCTTTCTCTTATTGCGCCTGCAGCCAATACTTGGCGGAACAGTTGCCTGGCACTATATTATCTCTTTTGTTGGCGTTCTGACCATGCTTTTCGGAGCATACTTTGCCATCATGCAAACAGACCTGAAAGCTACGCTGGCATATACGACAATTAATGCACTGGGCGTACTGATCCTCCTTGTGGGCCTGGATACCAGTCTTTCGGTTAAGGCTGCAATCCTGTTCCTGTTTGTTCATGCGCTTTACAAGGCTACCTTATTTATGACCGCAGGATACATAGAAAAGAAGACCGGTACAAGGGATCTTTCGGTACTGGGTGGCCTTTGGCGTCAAATGCCGATTGCTTTCATTGTAACACTGCTGTCAGCTTTATCTATGGCCGGCTTTCCTCCAATGCTGGGCTTTATCGGGAAGGAACTGATTTATGAGGCAAAGATCCAGTTACCCGGTATTTCCGGGATTATACTTATTCTGGGTGTGATGGCCAATATTCTGATGGTTGCCATTTCCCTTTACCTGGTATATACCATTTTCTTAGGCAAATATAAATTACCGGAAAAGGTCGATAAACCCCGTTATATATCACTGTTGCTTCTTATCCCTGCGATTTTATCCGTTTTTTCCACCTGCATGCAGGTTTTGTTAATTTTTGCAATAACTTTTTCATCCTCCCCATAGTCGAGTCAAAAATTCTCTGGATGCCGAGGGCGAGTCGGAAAGTATTGCAATCATAGCACTTACGGGGGGGTGAAAAAGAAAACTCCATCCTTGGGGGACGGAGTCTTAGTGTACTCTTGTGGAGCGTATCAGACCATAACCCAGTCTTTGTAACTGTTCAATTATTCAACAACTTACGCTAATGCTGAAAAATCATGGGTTAAGAATTTTCTACTTTT
>JAVVEL010000070.1:0-7316 GCA_032260385.1 Bacteroidales bacterium
CACTTCAAAGGTAATCGGACTAGTCCGATTACCTTTGATCTTTAATCGTTGCGCTTACTAATTGAATTATCGTTATGTTCTGTTCAGCTATTGAGTAAAACCTTTATACCAGGATTGGCAATGGAATAAGATATTACAATAAATAATTGATTATGTTAAACATAATAACGTGTGGGTTTCTTTATTGATTAACAATCACAGGGCAACTCAGAAACTTACATGGCAGCCCAGTGGGAATATTTCAGGCGGCCGGCAATAAGAGTATTATTCCTGTAAATATGATCATAATCAAGCGATGATAACAGCATTCTACCATATACATCATCATCCCTGAATTCCATGCTGTTTTGTGAATAGAACAGGCTATAGCTTAAATCTGAATTATCGCTGATATTCCAGCTCAGATTATTCATTAAATCCAATCTTTTCAAGGTTCAGCCGGAACAGCATTTCATTCAGTTCAGGCATTTTTTTATCCAGGAAGCTATAGAAAGCATCCCGGTGTATCTCCAGTTCACCTGATAGTTCTTCATATACATCATAATATCCTTTTGTCGGTTTCATATCTCCGGTCTCGAGATGGGATCTTAAACCGGTAAACCTGTCATTGAGTTTGATGGGATATGCTATCTTATCTTTCGGGCTCTGGTTTTTAAGCTGGTATATTTCTTTTACAATTTCGCTTAGATTTTCAAGAAATACAGGTACTTCTTTATGCAGTTTTTTGTCAGAAGATTGTTTGAGCCTGTTTTCCAGTTCGGATTTAATTTTTCTATAAACAACAACCATTTCATTGGCTGCACTCTCACAATCCCTTATTTTAAGGGCAAGTTCATACTGTTCATACAGATCTTCCACAGTCACGTCAGTCAATCCCGGATCTTTTTCCAGCTCAAATTCCTGTTTAAGGTTTTGATCACCTGCCGTCATCTTCACCATGTATTTACCCGGCGGAGCCCAGGGTCCCCTTGATGGATTTCCTCCTTCCAGGATAATGCCCGGGAATGAGACGGCACCCTCATACCTGAGATCCCATTCTAACCTGAACATACCGCTGTTTTCAACTTTCTTATCCAGGAGCTGCCTTACAGCTTCTCCCTCTTCATTCACTATCTCAATATTTATTTTTTCACCGTCTTTCCTGACATAGAAATCAATGATTGCAGGGACTGCCCTCCTTATTGCCTTAAGTGGTTTGAAGAGGTAATAATCTTCAGCGCTAATATTTATTCCTGCGATATGCCTCAGCACTTCGATATTTTCCATTTTCCAGAAAGACCTGCCATGTGTGGCAATAACCAGATCGTTCTGTTTAACTGCTATACCCATTACAGGGGTATCGGGCAGTCCGTTGGACAGGCTCTGCCAGTGATTGCCGTCATCAAATGAGACCCAGACACCATGTTCTGAACCCAGGAATAGAAGGCCTCTTTTCACCGGGTCCCCGAATATTGAGTGACAAAAATCATCCTCCCTTATACCGTTTACAATTTTTGACCATGTTTTGCCATAATCAACTGTTTTCCAGATGTAAGGAGCCCTGTCACCCATTTCATATCTTTTTGCGGTGATATATGCCGTTGCAGGATTATGAGGGGATGCTTCTATGGAGCTGACCTTACTGTTTACCGGTAAATCCACGGGTGTTACATCAATCCATTCCTGTCCTCCATTTCGTGTAAGGTGTACCAGGCCATCATCAGAGCCAACCCATACAGTGTTTGGATCATGAGGTGAAGGTTCAATTGAATATATGGTGGCATAGATCTCAGGTCCATCCTGGTCAAGAATAATTGGCCCGCCTGAGTCTTTCATCGTTTCCGGGTCGGCCCTGGTTAGGTCTGGACTGATTTTTTTCCAGGTTTCACCTTCATCTGTCGATTTCCACAGGTGCTGGGACCCGATATATATTGCATCCGGCTCCAGGTCTGAAACGACTATGGGGTAATTCCAGTTCCATCTCTCCGGCATATCTTCAGCAGCTTCACCCATCACAATACGGGGGTATGGCTGAATATCTGTCACAAGCCCTGTATTACGATCATACCTTTCCAGCGAATTGGTTTTCCCTGAATAGAAAATATTCAACTTTGCCGGATGCTGGACTACATATCCATTTTCCCCGCCTCCTGCTGCATACATCATCTCACCCGGCTCCAGTCTTTCATTCCTCAGATATCCTCCGTCTGAAGGAACAACTGCGGTTGAATTATCCTGCTGACCTCCTGCTGCGTGATAAGGGAAATCATCTGTAACGCTCAATCTGTAGATCTGGGCTGTCGGATATCTCATGTGGGTCCAGGTTTGTCCACCATTAACTGATACCACACCACCTCCATCATTACCGTTGATCATCCTTTCCGGGTTGAGCGGATCAATCCAGAGATCATGATGATCACGGTGAGAGTCCGGAAGGTATTCAAATGATTTTCCTCCGTCAGATGACCTGATAAGCCTGAAATTAAGAATATATACAATATCCCTGTTAACCGGATCAGCCTGTATTCTCTGAAAATAGAATGCACGCTGCCACAGGTCCCGGTGATTATTGACCGGTAAAAATGTTTCTCCCCCGTCATCTGACCTGTAGAGTCCGCCCTCCCGGGCCTCAACATTTACATATATTCTTTTTGAGTCTGCCCCGGAAACAGAGACAGTGCTTTTTCCCCACGGTCCGCCAGGCAATCCTGTATTCCCTGTTAACTCAATCCACTTATCCCCGCCATCGACGGATTTGTACATACCAGACCCTTCGCCTCCGTTCCATAGTATCCATGGCTTCCTGTAAACTTCCCACAATGTTGCATAGATTACTGCCGGGTTATTCGGGTCTATGGCCAGGTCTATTGCCCCGGTCTTATCGTTTTTATAAAGTATTTTCTCCCAGGATATCCCTCCGTCCTCTGACCTGAATACACCTCTTTCCGGGTTAGGCCCGAAAGGATGTCCAAGAGCAGCCACATAGACAATGTCAGGATTAGCCGGGTGTATTCTGATCCTGCTGATTGCCTGCGTTTCCTCCAGCCCGAGGTGCTTCCATGTTTTGCCGCCATCCTCAGACTTATATACTCCATCGCCCTGCAACACATTCTGCCTCAGTTGTGCCTCACCCATTCCTATATATACTATATCAGGGTTTGATTCAGAGACAGCAACAGCCCCGACTGATGAACTTGATATTTTTCCGTCTGTCACAGGAGACCATGTATTTCCCCCGTCTGTCGTTTTCCAGAGTCCACCACCGGTTGCTCCAAAATAATACTCATTTGGACGAATTGAGCTACCTGCAACGGCTATTGACCTGCCTCCCCTTTTCGGTCCTATATTGGTCCATTTAAGATTACGCAGAAGGTCCGGATGTACCCGGTTTTCTGTATCTTGTGCTTTCAGTTCATTATTTGAGAAAATGATAAGGATTAAAATCAGTGAAATCAGTACCTTATCAATTGTAAGCACCAATCTCAGGTTAGAGATATGAATCCAATAATTTTTTGCAATCATTATCAGGCAGATAATTCACCGGGATCTATGTGTGTGAGTACTCCCTGTAAATATAAAAAGATTATTCTTTCCTCATTAAAGCTGTAGCCTTAAGGAAAGTTTCCACTTCTTCAGGGGTGTTATAATGGGCCCCGGAGAGTCTTACAATACTGGATATTCCCAGTTGCTTCAGCATATCTGCAAAGAATGGATCATGTCCCGGGGCATGTAACCTTAATTGATTATCCTTATAAAAACTGCAGGCATCGACGGATTCATAAGCGTCAATATTAAAACTCACCAGCAGGGATTGCCTGGAAATATCTTCTCCCATACCATATACGGTGACATGGTCCATCTTGTCGAAGCCCGGAGTATCATTCGTTCCTTCCAGTAGGATTGACAGCAATCCTTCCTGGTGTCCTTTGATCCTGTTCATGGCATACACAACAAGTTCACGCCTGTCCCTGGAAGCCGTGAAATGGCTCCCTAACCAGCACAGGTAATCCACCACTGCCGACCATGCTGCATATGACTGGTGCTCCACGCCTCCAAGATCCCAGCTGTTTTCCGGCTTAAAAATATATTTCCAGTGGGGAAGGGTAGCAATCCTTTCTGAAACGTGTGCATAACCGCAGCCTTTTATCCCATAGTTTTTATACGGGGCAATAACATAGGCATCCGCACCGATATCTTCTACATCAACGAGCCCGGTAGGGGAATACTGGACCCCATCAACCATTGTAAAAAGGTCGGGCTTAATTTCTTTAGCAGCCCTGATAATATTTTTTACATCGTATATCTCACCGGTAACATTGGAAGTATGGGTTACTATCAGGAAACAGGTATTCTTATCAATTTTTTCAAGTATGGTTGAAGTTTCAACGGAGCCGGTTTCAATATTGGGCCTGGCAATCCTTTCTTCCTTGTTGTATTTTTCTGCGAACTGTGTCACCGCACTTCTGACAGAAGCATGATCCAGGCCGGTGGTAACCACATTTGTTCCCGGGATGGATGATAAAACGCTATCTGTTATCCTGTATATCACGTGGCTGCTGCTCCATCCCGGGACTGTCTGTCCTGACCTGGCCCCGAAAAATATCATCAGGTCTTCAATGCCCTTTGCGGTAATTTCCATTGCGTGACCCGATCCGGGATTTTTTCTTCCCTGCTGATCGGGCAATGCCGTTTCCATACCCATTGCCTCCACAACCCTTTTAGGCCGGCATGCCCCGGAAGCAGCCTCAAAGAATATTCTTTTACCTGAATAAGGGTCCCAGTCCACATATACAAATTGCTCCCTGATCTCATTTAATAACTGCTTTGAGAATAAACCCTCGGTATTATAGTTTCTCATCATTTTATATTTATATTTTCTCCTTCTATAATTAATATTTTCCTGTAAGCTATTTTATTTCCGGCACCACCCATTCAGGCTCCGGCAGCTCGATAACATCAGGAAGTCCTGACATGTCACCACCGGCAGCAAATTTCAGAAGAGCCTCTTTAAAAACATCTGATACTGCCATTGCGGCTTTAATTGTACTATGGGGGCCCCGCTTCACTGTTACAAATTGCAGGTTTTTGAAATATGGTGCCAGTTCCACGGCATTTTCATATGGTGTTTTCTGATCCCAGGTTCCCTGTACCATCACCATGGGTATATTCGTCTCGAAATTCTGGCGGAATTCATTCCCAAGATCACTGTCCCAGCATGGACAACCATAAATATATCCCCAGCCGGTTTCAATAAATTCATTTGCAGGATCGCTTTGATGTTCCTCAAATCTCTCCTTTGTTATTCCGGAACCACAATCAAGCATATAGTAGCTTGCCGTTCTGAAACTGCGCCCGCTGTTATTGTATCTCCTGGCGGCTCTTTCGGCAGCTCCGGAGAAATCACCATTATATAGTGTAATAATATCAGCAGGCCATGATGCCAGGTTGCCGGAATAGCCTCTTGAAAGATTCTTTATCGAGTTTGCATCGAAGTAGACTTCTTGGACTTCCCCGGATTCGGGCTTAGTTACTTCCACCGTAACAGGATTCTCTTCAAGTCTCATTTTAATTGTCTCAACTGCTTTAATCAGTCCGCCTTCGGGTATATGATCCCTCAGCTCTGACGAATTTTCTGCTTCCTCTGCCACCCTCTCATAGACATTCCATGTATGACCGGGATGATCATAAGTATGATCGACTCCTTCCATCCCTCTCATTATAGCCCTCTCAATTATTTCGGGATGCATCCTCATCAGTGTCATTCCCCAGTGCGACCCGAAACTACCGCCCCACAGTGTTATTTTGTTATAGCCAAAAGCCTTACGTACATCATTAACATCCTCCGCAGCCTCAAGCACGGTGAACCCTCTTAAGTCAAGTCCCAGCTCTTCCCAGACCTCCCTTTCTTTTGTAAGGATTTCCTGGAGATCATTAATTGCCTTGTTTTCATCGTAAGGTTGTCCAGGAGCCTGAGCGGGAACTGTATTTTCGATCAATGTAGTTGGTTTTGAAGGACCAATTCCTCTCTGGCTCACAACAACAACATCTGCTACATCAAGCATGAATTGCCAGTTTTTTTCAAATGTACCCGGTATTTCCAGCTGATCTTCAAGACCGGCAAAACTGGGTCCGCCATGGAGAAAGAATATGGGAGGTGTACCCGGATCAGCTTTGGGTGATGCCTTAAACCTGTAGACATCGAGTGAAATTACATCGCTGCCTTTTACCGAACGGTTCAATGGGACGAACATAGTAGCCCTTTCAGCATTATAGAATCCACCGTTTTCAAGTATTATTCTCTCAGGAAAAATAAACATACTACCTGCTTTAGGGGCAGGTGCCTTTGATGTATGAAATGTCTTTGTTTGTTCGCAGCCTGTCAGAACCAGGATCAGGGTAATAATGAAGCAAAAAAACTGCTTTTTATTTTTCATAATTAATGATTTTAAAATTTCAATTTATCGCCTGAAAAGCAGCCTGAATATTCCACTTAACAGGATCAGGCAGGTTTTGATATATGCTAACCCCACAATAGTGTGGGGCCAGCATATTAATTAACCTAAACCTATAAAAACTAATAACCCGGATTCTGAATAATATTATCATTAACCTCGGTTTCCTGCAGACCTATTGCAAGAACAAACCTGTCGTCGGGATAGGGAACTTCACTTACTCCCGAAGTATGATCTCTCCTGTAGACACCCGTCTTGTTCCTTGTGAGATCCCACAGCCTGTGACCTTCGAAACACAATTCAATTCTCCTTTCGCGCAGTATCTCATTGAGAAGATCTGTTCCGGTTTCTGTAACGGCAGGAGCAGCCGGAAGGCCTCTCTGACGAATTAATGTTACATCGTCCTGGGCTGCTGTTATTGCAGCCGGAGTACCAATATGGTAATTAGCTTCCGCACGTGTAAGATAGACTTCAGAAAGCCTTATTACCGGACTGTTATCATAACCCAGCTCATTGGTATATTTGTATACTCTCAGTGTCCCGAAGTCACCACCACCGATCGATAAATCCTCAAGGAACATTGTCTCTTTGCGAACATCCCCGTCAGCAATTGTATCATATAAATCCAGAGTAGGCAGGTACTCATTGTAGCCGCTAGCCAGATAATTACTTGCAAGTGAGCCTCCTCCGAGATTATCCACCGGGTTCATATCTACTTCGAAAATTGTTTCTGAGCTATGATCAGTTGAAAAAATTGCAGGATAATCAGCATTGGGTACCAATGAATAATCACCGCTGCCAATCACATCATTTGCCATTGCAACTGCATTAGCCCAGTCCTCTTTGTATAGATAAACTCTCGAAAGCAGGGCCTTTATTACATTC
>JAVVEL010000071.1:0-7255 GCA_032260385.1 Bacteroidales bacterium
CTTTTTATATATTCAAGGTTGAAAAATGATCATAGGAAATATTTGTACAGCAGAACCCTGGCCGAAGGATTGAGAATGCAGTTTTTCTGGAACATCGCAGGGATAAATGAGAATGTTTCGGATTGCATCCTGAGAATTCACAGCAAGGGATTTACCTGGGTTAGGTATATACTATCGGCACTCCGCGGTATCAGTTTCAACCATAAAAATATTGATAATGAGATAATAAAAGATCTCACCGAAAACTGGATAAAGGATCAGCTAAAATATTTTGAGAATTCGGTTAGCAAGATGAAGGGCCATATAACATATTATCACAGGGTATCAAATATCTTCCTTGTCCTGTCTATTTTCCTTTTTCTATCAATATTTTACCTGGGTAATTTTTTTATCGCTGATTTTTTCATGCTCAATTTAATGCTCGTAATAGCACCCATAATGCTCGGTATCTTTGCCCTTATAAGGGCTTACATAAAGACAAAGTCCTATGAACAGTTAATCAACCAGCATGAGATCATGCAGGTCATTTATAAGAGGGCAGAGACAAAGATTAATGAGCTTAACAGCTCACAGATGAAACAGGAGGAGAGGCTGGCATATTTCAAAGAACTGTTTTATGTAATTGGCAGGGAAGCGCTGATTGAAAACGGTATCTGGTACCTGATTTTCAAAGATAAAAAAACGTAGATTGAGGTGTGATAATCTGTCTTTCCATCCGGATATTATCTTGATTTTGAGCTACAATTAATGTATATTTGATAACGCTTATCAACTAATTCCAATTTGATGGACGATAAAATCCCAAATTTCTGGCAGGAGTTAAAAAGGAGACGGGTCATCCGTGTAATACCTGTATATGCCGCGGCTGCATTCGTACTGCTTGAACTGGTTGATATTATTTCCGATCCCTTCGGCCTCCCTGTTTGGACACTTAAACTTGTATTTGTTCTTCTTTGCATAGGCCTGGTGGTGGCTGTCATATTATCATGGGTTTATGACTTTACACCCGAGGGAGTTAAGAAAACGAAACCTGCAGGGAAACAAATTCAACAGGAGGCTGAAAAACATAAGGAAAAGAAAGGCTGGAAGCTAGTCAGCTATATTAGCTTTGCGGTTATCCTGGGCTTGCTTCTGGTAAACATTTTTGCAATAAAAGGTAAGACTGTTAAATCGGATATTACGGATAAATCAATCGCGGTACTCCCTTTCAAATGTTTGAGCGAAGATAAATCCAACCAGTACCTTGCCGATGGTGTTATGGATGCCATTTTACTGCACCTGTCAAAGATTGAAGACCTTCGCGTGCTTGCCAGAACATCTGTAGAGCAATACAGAGACGCAAGCAAAACCGTCAGGGAAATAGGTAATGAGCTAAACGTTGCTTTTATACTTGAAGCCAGCTTCCAGAAATACGGTGACAATGCCAGGTTGATTGTCCAGCTGATCAGGAGCAGTGATGATGGCCATGTATGGGCAAATGAGTACGACAGGGACTGGAAGGATATATTTGCAGTCCAGAGCGAAGTGGCACAAACCATTGCAAAAGAACTAAATGTAGTCATAAGCACCGAAAAAAAACAAATAATTGATAAAGTACCCACTGTAAACCTTGCAGCATACGATCTTTACCTTAAAGCAAACAATTTCAGGGAAAATTACTTTGACAACAGGGAAGTGTCCGATTATCAGACAGCGATGAACCTTTATAAAGCAGCACTGACATTAGATACAGCCTTTGCCAGGGCCCACAGCAGCCTTGCACTTTTATATTATTCCAGGTATTACTATGAGGATTATTTTAAGGAAAACTTCCTTGATTCCTGCCTTATACTGGCACGTAAGGCTCTGACTCTTGACGACCGGCTGGATGAAGCATATTTCGTCACAGGTCAATATTATAGAGCTACCGGTAAAATTGATGATGCACTGGAAAATTATAATAAGGCTATCCGAATTAATCCCAATTTCTATTCAGCCTACGAAGAAAGAGGTTATACCTACCTTCGATATAAAAAGGATTATATATCAGGTATACAGAATTATAACCAGGCTTTGAATCTCGTTCGAGGGGATGAACAGGCATCACTATTAAGGGAACTGGCAGATTCATATACTGAAATTGGTTTTACCGATAGGGCAAAAAACTGCCTGAATAAAGCCATTACCCTTGATCAGGATACGATAAGGCACTATAGGTACCTTGGATGGTTGGAATTCTCAAGTGGGAATTTTGAGTTGGCCTTGTCTATAATAAAGGATGCCCTGGCTGGGGATACAAGCCGGGCAATTGCCATGGACTTTTACAATTGTCTGCCTCCAACCTACAGTGAAGAAACATATCAGAATGTACTGAAAATGATTAAGAGATACAGTGAAAGAGGTGCAATCCCTCTTCAGTATTCACATCGCTTTGGATTTGCATTCTGGCAGGTTGGTAAAGAGAAAGATGCACGGGAATATTTCGAGAAACAGATTGAATATGGTGAAGAGAGCATAAGGCTAACCAGGAGTATAGCTATGACCATGGCTGCACACTATGACCTGGCAGGAACATATGCCTTCATTGGAGAAAAGGAGAAAGCCTACTCATATCTTGAAGAATGGAGCCGGATGGATAGCTACCCTTTATGGTGGGTGACACTGTTTAAAAATGATCCTCTGTTCAACAGCATCAGGGGTGAAGAGAGGTTTCAGGGTATTCTTCTAGAGGTTGAAGCTAAATACATGGCGGAGCATGAAAAGGTCAGAAAATGGCTTGAGGAAAATAATGAAATAATATTATAACATGGCAAAAGCAATAGTAAAACTCAATATAGCAACCTACGCAGGCGAGGAGTACGTTGTGGAGGTGGAATGTGACAAAGACGATGTTGATGAGATTATCATCGCCAGGGCATGGAAAAAACTAAAAGAAGACGAAGGCGGGTCAATACCCTACGGGCACCGGACCGCCGAGATTATACAAAGATGTGATTAGATTATTTCTCCCAGCACATCGTTACAGTGTATGTACCATACTCATTATCTACCTCTTCACTTTCGAGAACCAGTTCGTCTTTTGTCAGCTTTATAACTATCATCTCATCTGTATCCATCATCAGGACTTCATCATCATTGATAAGATTCCAGGTTCCATCATCAGTTTCATCTCCCATCGTTATGGTATAAGTCCCATCTGTGTGGAACTGTAATGTTGAACCTATCATCATTGCATTGGCAAATGTTACAATTCCCTGAACAGTTTCATTTGTGGAAGTTGTTGTTATCCTGTCAAAGTTCCATATATGATCTGTTAAAAGATCATCATTGCTGGGTTTGAAAATATCACAGCCACCTGAAGCGAGAATAGCTGCGAGTAAAACCAGGTAAGCAGTAAAATTTCTAATTATTTTCATAGCGGAATACTTTTAGTGGTTCGGAACAAAAGGTTTATTTCAATATTGGAGTAAATATTTTATATCCCCTTAAACGCTAAGTTTTAAGAAATGTTTCATTATGTAAGCAAAAAGTGTGCTTTTGCCAGTTTCCCGGGTATTTGCAGGTGTATGGGGCAAGCCTGAACACAGTTGCCACAATTTTTGCACATATCTGCCCTGACAGGCAAGCCTGAATAAAGACTGCTTGCTTTTTCCCAGTTATGGTCGTCCATGCCATAGCGCTCAAACCGGAGAATATCTGTTATGGGTATTCCCCGAGGGCATTGCGACTGACATTTACCGCACAGACGGTAGGCCGTAATATTTGCCCTCGCTGTCATCATCTCAATGGCCAGGGCATCGCTTGCGCTGAGATGCTTTCCTGCACCCGAATATGATTCTGTAAACTCATCGAGGTTTTTTACTCGCATTACAACGGCATCGAGCTTCGTTTCGGTGGTCAGCCACCTGGTTAATGCATTATGAGGGGCGACACCCTCGGGAAGACTGTTCATGAACGACTGGTCTTCCCTCATACGGCCAATCCCTCTTGCAGTCTTCATGGCTATGGTGCCGAATTTCTTATTGCGGGCAAACTCCATGAACTCATCCATTTCAGGATCACCACCATATGAATACATGAACTGGGCATGTTCATAAAGCCCGTCTTCCACCACAGCGGTAAGGACTTCCGCTGCACTTTCACCATTCTTAACACGCGGGCTTCCGTCATAGCTGTGCTGGGACAGGCAGAGATGTTTTCACCAGTCCTTCTTTTTTGAGCCGGCCAAAAGCGCGTATAAAGCTCCTGTCGTTCTTTAATTCCGCTACATTGTGATAACCGTAGTGTAGTTGCATATCATCGAAGTAACCAAGACCTGTTTCTTTTACGACTTCTTTTACAAACCTGTAGTGTTCTTCCTCATCAAAATGACCCTGGAAATGGTCACCGCCAACCCTGTCTACTGTTACCTGGCAGATATGGGCTTCCCTGTTTTTGAGGATGGATTCGGGAGTGCCATGACGCATCCACTGGTTTGCCTTATGCCAGTAGTTCATTCCGCAAAGTATTCCTGCTTCCGTGGAAAGCCTTTCAAGGTCGCCTGACCCGATTATTACTGATATATCCCTCTGGCTGTAACCCAGCTTACGGCGGGGCAGTTTGCCAACTTTCTGAGCAGCGTCCTCAACCTGGGATTGAGGTTCCATATTTACTGGCTTGCCAATAAGCTTGTCTGCAGCCCCGGCAAGGAAGGCTGTTGATGACAATTGTAAAAATCTTCTTCTTTTAATTGAGTTCTTTTCTGCCATGTTAAATCCTCCGGTATTCTTGATTCATAGTATTTTACCAATTCTAGTAAAAAAATCCTGAAATGCAATATTTTGGAACCGAGCTTGCGAGCGGCAGAACATCAGCTTTATAGTGCTTGACTTTGGTTTGTATTTAACTTAACTTTGATTATCATAAACCACAACCCCTTCTCAGATGGCACAGAAACCAACAAATTTCTGGCAGGAGCTAAAACGCAGGAAGGTAATACGAGTAATCCCGGTGTATGCTGCTGCAGCTTTTGTTTTACTGGAGCTCGTTGATATTATAGCCGAACCTTTCGGATTACCTGACTGGACATTACGGTTTGTATTTGTCGTGCTACTTATTGGTCTGGTAATCTCTGTAATTTTTTCATGGGTGTATGATATTACACCGGAAGGTATGAAGAAGACTGAACCCCTTGACGAAGAAATCATATCTCCTCTAAAAAAGCCCGTGAAAGCGAAAGCCTGGAAGGTATCTACATATGTAAGCATTATTGTTATTCTTGTATTAATAATACTAAATATTTTTACAGGAAGGAGGTCCCGGTCAGTTTCTGATTCAGAATTGGAAAAAACAATTGCTGTCCTGCCTTTCAATAATTTAAGCCCTGATACAACACAGGTTTATTTTTGTGAGGGTATAAGGGAGGAAATTCTCAATCACCTGCAAAAGATAGATGCTTTTTCGGTCAGATCCAGAACTTCTGCAGACCATTACAGGAATACCGATAAAACCACCAGGCTTATTGGGGATGAGCTGAATGTTAATTACCTTGTTGAGGGCAGTGTTGGATGCGAGGGAGACGAAATAAAAGTATGGGTTCAGTTAATAGATGCCGTCAATGACAGACATGTGTGGTCAGGAGATTTTATAAAAGAAAGAAGAAAGATTTTCTCTCTACAAAGTGAAATAGCAAAGAAAATTGCATCTGAGCTTGAAGTTATTATGTCGCCCGGAGAAAAAGAACTTATTGATAAACAACCAACGGATAGCCTGGCTGCATATCATGCCTATCTGAAAGGACGTTATTATGCAGGACAACCTCATTTTACCCTGAGCAACTGGGATTCAGCTCTGAAATACTTCCAGGAGGCAGTTGAAATAGATACAACATTTGCACTGGCTTATGCCGAACTGGCCATGGCCCATGCCAGGCTCAGATACCTCAGGCACGATCTCTCTGAATCACGCCTGGAGAAAGCTGATAAGGCAGCGGCTAAGGCCTTGAAATATGGGTTTGACCAGCCAAGAGTACATCTGTCCCTGGGATATTATTTTTTATATGCTTACCGGGACGAAAAACAGGCACTGAAACATCTGGAGATTGCGGAAAGAGATCTTCCGTATAACTTTGAAATTATGGTTGAAAAGGCATACATAATTATAACGATGGGTCATTGGGAAGAATACGTCAATTTACTTACAAAGGCCAACGAAGTGAATCCAAATGATGCTTCTGTCCTTACGGATTTAGCTTTAGGCTTATGGTTTACAAAACATTATGATGAAGCAATTGATGTATGCAACCAGGCTATTGCACTGGCACCAGGTGGCAACTGGCCTTATATTTACAAAACATATGCGTATTGGAGCTGGAAAGGTCCCGATAGTGAATCCAGGGAATCCTTAAAATTTATTGATCAGGATCATGAATGGTGGCTTTTTTCAAGATACTTCCAGGAAATTGGGGAGAATAATTTTGAGTCCGCATTGGCACTTTTATCAGACACTGCAAATATCTGGGGAGTCAATAACAAAATGTGGGCCATGCCAGTACCACTGATGTCTGCCTTCATCTATGATTATTTGGATGAACATGAGCGTGCCAGTGAGGAATATAAAGCAGCCCTGGAAATTTTAAAGAGTAAAGTAATAGAGGTCCCTGATGATCCGAGATACCATAGTGCTCTGGGAATCGCATATGCAGGTTTAGGAAGAAAAGAAGAAGCAGTAAATGAGGGGCTTAAAGCCGTATCCTTACTGCCAATTTCAAAAGACGCTGAGTATGGTATTGTTTTTGTCCATGATCTTGCAATAACCTATACCAGGCTGGGTGAATATGATCTGGCTTTTGACCAGATCGAATACTTGCTTAAAAATCCTGGCTGGCTGTCTCCCGTATGGCTCGAATGGGAAATAAGATTTGAACCATTGAAATCACATCCCAGGTATAAAAAGCTGGTGGAGGAATATCTTATTGAAGAATAAGCTCCAATTATTACTATTCCATGGTATTGGAAGGGTGGAGTGCTTATGTGTAATTAAGGAGCCTGCTTGAGTAATCCAAAAAAAGAATTAATTTTGCACCCTGACTCCCCCCTGTTAAGGAGGAATGTTAGTATGGTTCAGTAGCTCAGCTGGATAGAGCAACGGCCTTCTAAGCCGTAGGTCGCAGGTTCGAATCCTGCTACCCCGACAGAAAAGAGCCACTCGAAAGGGTGGCTTTATTTAGGGTTTGCTGAGAAAGTCAGCAAACCATTTTATAATAGTTTAAATTTTGTTGCGTATTTGTTCCCATGAC
>JAVVEL010000072.1:0-7135 GCA_032260385.1 Bacteroidales bacterium
TTATCAGCTGAAACAACTTTCTTTCCTTTTCTTATGTTGCCGGGAGATATTTGATAGTGTTTTTTAAAAACCTTGTTGAAATAGCTGGGGCTGCTAAAACCTGTTTTGTATGCTATTTCTGCTGCTGTAAATTCGCCTTTTTCGAGCAACGCTTTTGCTTTTTCAAGCCTTTTTAACGTAATGAAGTCAGAAGCCGATTTCCCGGTTTGTTGTATTAGTTTACGATGTAACATAGACCGGCTTAATCCTGCCTCCCGGGCCAGTTCATTCACCCCAAAATGTTCATTTTGCAGATTGGCTTCAATTATTTGAGTGAGCTTGTCTGAAAACATTTGCCCGTTTAAGGAAGATTCAGCCATTTTGGGTTTTTTAAGCACACAAAAGCCATCGCTCAATAAAGAGGAAAGTTACAAATAGTTATTTAAAATATCAATATTTTCTCCATTCTATCTGAATTTCACTGAACTTACTATCATTGTAATCTTTCACCCTATAGTTAATGCCCATGCCGGGCGCACCTTAAAAAAAGCCTTCCGAACGAACGTTCGGAGGGCTTTTCCTTAGTAGCCAGGACTGGCGAAACTAGCCCGGCGAAGCCAAAATTCCAATGGATTAAATCAGAAGTTGAATAGGTTCCGTGGTAGCAGCTATTATTTGTTATTTTTTGCCTTTTACCAGGGTAATTTCACCAGTCCATTGATGATGCGTGTATGTATCAATATTCGTAGTAAAATCATCCATTTGAAGCGTTCCTGAGGCTCCTTCAAACCTGCCGGTTCCTCCGAGTATCTCAATAGGATCTCTCCAATAATCAACTACATAATCAGGATGGTCGTCAGTTCTGCCAACAATAACTGTTCCTCCTTCCAAATAAAGGAATAATTCATCACCATTTGCAGCTACCAATACGGCTGAACTACCTGCATATTTATTGTCTTCGCCTGGAACATCAGGATCATCAGGGCCATAGGTACAGAAATTAAATGTTAATGAAACTTTACCCATATGCGTGGCAGTACCAGTGGATTCAACAATAACACGGCAGTAATAACCTTCGTCGGTACATTCGGTGGCTTCCAAATCAACATTAGTAATTTGGCCCAGAAGATTTACTTCGAAAGGTACGGTTACCTCGTGAAGTTGTACGCTTTTCAACTGAAAATCTTCATCTGGGATGAACTCATCGGTTTTGTCACAACCTGCTACAAGGCTGAATGCAGCCATCCAAAAGAAAATTTTAAGAATTGCTTTCATAATATTAATTTTTTAGGTTAAACAACACGGATCTCAATGATTTAATCCACATCCAAATTCTAAAATTTTTTCTGGCAGTACATAGCACTATCGTTGCAAATGATTGTAATTTCAACGGTAAAATTGTTGCAAACGGTAATCTGGTTGAATTTGCCGGTTTATTCCTATTTATTCACAAATCTAATAACCCTCACGTCTGCAGCTTGGGGACACCTTCATGAAAAAAGCCCTCCGGGCTGCCGTTCGGAAGCTTATCATGTTAAAAATCTACAATACCACTTTTTTGGATGTTTTATTTTTACATATTTACACTTTTTTGGATATATATTATAGTTGCAGCAGGTTTTGAACAGCTTTACTACTGGACTTCAAGAAGTGATGCAGAAATAAAGCATTAAAATTAACCCCCCTGTCCAAATTGAAAGTTTATTTTCAATACAAACAGAGGGGTAGAAAAACGGTGCCTTTTCTTTAAAACCAATGGATTAAATCATAGAAAGAATTGATTCCCGGCACAGTTTTACATCCTTTAATCAACAAATTTTTTTTATTATTCATTGCATCCCTAACCATTTTAAAGTTATCAATATTTTTTGCCTGGACGGTCTTTAGCAAATTCCCAGATAATCGGGTTTATTTCTTCGTGAAATACCCAATGAATACAATGTCCTCCATCGGGAAAACTATGAACTGTATTATTGGGATAGAATAAATTTACTTTATCCATATCTGGGCTTGGATTTTCATAAAAGCATAATTTAGGATACATCCAGTCAACAGGTTCATTTGCATTCTCGGCCGAACTATAATATTGAGTATTAGCCAAAATATCAGATGGAAATTCATGGAAATAGATTACCCAATCAAGCAAATCTTGCGGAGAACCAGGTGGAACCAAAATGCCAGCCAAAAATTGTTTGAATGCAGTACTCCACTCAAGCTGATTCAGATAAGTAGCTTCTATTAAATTAATATGGTTTTGCCTGGCCGGCTCATCAGTTGGCCAGGGGTTAAAACCACCGGCAATGGTTACCAGTTTATACATCATTCCCGGATAATTCCGTTCGAACATCCCCAAAACCTTTGGACCCATACTAAATCCTACTCCAACAAATTTATGTAAGCCTTCTTTTTTAATAACTGCATAAACCGCATCAGCCATAAGTTCCATAGTATATTGAGGTCCTATGGCATCTGGGTTAAGAGGTGTAGCTGGAGAGGGTGCATCACTCATGCCTGTTCCTGGCAAGTCGATGTAAATACAACGGGCTTTGTCTCTAAAATAATCAAACTGTTTGGTGTAAACCGTTAGCGGATTTGTCCAACCCGGGATAAATACCATATCAATTGGTCCTTTCCCAATAATGCGGTAATGGATGGTGAGTTCCGGATTTTTCATGGTCACAAACCTTTCCTGGTCCAGGCCGTGGGCAGGATTGACAATGGGAGCTTTTTTCAGTACAATTTCATTTTCTGAAAAAAAATCGTCGGTTTTGTTACAACCGGCAGCAAGGCTGATCACAGCCATCAAAAAGAAAATTTTAAAAAGTGTTTTCATGATGTTAATATTTTAATGAGTTGCTAAAACGGCACATAATTATTTCATTAGATGATTCATCGGAACCATTTTTTCCGAAATCGATCGTCCGAGGGATTTGTCGGAAGTGGATACATTCATTCCGGTTATCACATTGTTTACCCCCAGATTGATGACCCTGTCCTTAATCATACCGCCTACAACTGTCCAGTTGCTGGTGTTGGCATTCAGGAATATGGCAGCAGAAGAAAATTCAGCTGTTGAGAAATTATTTCCCAGAACCAGCCCCCCCTCGCTTAATAGAGTCAGATAAAGTGCCTGATATCCATAGCCGCTGAATTTATTGTTGCGAATCACCATGTCTTTTGTAACCTGAGTTACGATACCCCAGGGATAACCATCTGTCATATTGAACTGATTGTTGCGGATCTGGTATGCAACAGGCTTCTCGTTGGGATAGAAATAATGACGTTGGTTACGAATGTAAATCCCATATTCAGCATAAGGCAGGTTAAAGACATTATTCTGAATATTGCATAGTGTGGTTTCGGTTTCCGGTTCATCTTTTAAAACCCCATAATAAGGATAGTCGCTCAGGTCGAAACCCCAACTGTATTCCGGAACATTAAACGTGTTCCCTTCAATCAGAATTTCCATATTTCGGCTTTCCCATACACCACCACTCTGGTCTAAGTTGCTGAATACATTCCCTTTGTTCTTTTCACCCACGATAAGCTTACTGTTTTTCATGGATTCCAATACCAGTCCATAAACGAAGGTATTAATTTCGGAGTTGGTGATTTTAAAATCAATTTTCTCCCTTGCAATATCGGATCCACTGAAATAATCATAGCCCGTTCGTAATCCAAAAAAACAATTATATCCGTGGTTGTAGCCCGGGCCACCCTCAATAAACTGTCCTTTAAAAGACACATTATCAACGGTTACATTGATAGAACGGTTTTCATTACCGGCTTCATAAACGGCGTTAGTGGCTGAAAAATTAACCAGGCTCCTGATATGTCCTTTGGGAGATCCGGTAACAGAAATTTTACCGGGAGGTGTTTGAATGGTAAAATGGCTTAAACGGACATCACCACCTACAAATTTAACCAGGTCTCCATGAAGATTTAGATCCCATAATGCCTGCATATCAAGGTTATTCATCGCGGTAATAATTGTTTTAGTCTTACCTGCCCCTTCCATGGTTCCATAGAAATTACGTATTTCCAGAAATCCGAGGAAGTATTCCCCTTCAACCAATTGTACAACGGCACCCGGTCCGGCATCCACAGCTTCGGCGAATGCGTTTTTCAGGTTTTCGGTATCATCGAAACCGGTAGGTTCAACTGTAAATACCGCTTGAGAAATAGCTTTTGTCAGATCAATTCCGGTTAGGTCATCGTCCGGCATTTCAAACTGTTCGCAGCCAGACATAAGGCCGAAACATGCAAAAATCAGAAAAATCACTTTTTTTGTTTTCATGATATTCATTTTAGGTTAAACAATACGGATGTAAACTGATTTAATCCACATTAAATTTCGAGAGAAAAAGCAGGGTGTGAATAGCAATCAGGTTGCAAATGATTGTAAATTCGACGCGAAAATTGTTGCAAATGGCTATCTGGTTGAATTTGCCTGTTCATTCCTGTTTAATGTGTGAATGTTATAAGAAGAATTTGTAATTACATAACTCTTTGTCATAGGATAACCTGTCCTTTGCCGTCACTACCCTGAGCCAAACTGGAGAAGGGGACAAATAAACAATATATAAACATGAAGACAATGAAATTCTTAATCGGTATGATTGCAGCAGTCATGATTACCAGTGCTGCAAATGCACAACACAGCAGTTCACCCAGGGGAAAAGTAAATCTTGGAATCAAGGCCGGGATAAATTTGTATACGATCAGCAGTGAAGGAAACACCGTATATGACCAGATAACAGGATTTCATCTGGGATTGATAGGTCATATCCATCTGGAAAACCAATGGGCAGTTCAGCCTGAATTGGTTTATTCGAGCCAGGGGGGAAAAAGCGGGGGTTCTGAGGAGAAGCTGGACTATCTTAATGTACCTGTCCTCCTTCAGTATATGTTTGACAATGGATTCAGATTACAGGCCGGGCCACAGTTGGGGCTTCTTGTTAGAGCAGACAATAAAAACGACTTGAATTCCATCGACCTTGGTATGGGTATGGGTGTCAGCTATGTTGTTCCCTCAACGGGTTTTGGCTTAGATGCAAGGTATAATCATGGATTAAGCAACATTAATAAAAACGATGCTGCAAAATTGTATAACAGGGGAGTTCAACTGGGTGTCTTTTACATTTTTCATCATTAGACAAGTGTAAAATTTCAATAATCCGGTAAAATTATACACTACGCTTACGATAAACAGGAGGGTAGATCAGAATAGGGAGAAGCCGGTCACGCAACGCGTGGCTGGCTTTTCAACGTTCTGATTGTCGATCTGGGAATTATGCAATAAAAAATTGGTATCCTGTAACATACTATCCCGAAAAAAGCCAAATCTTTACTTTAGATTATAAAGTTTACCCGCTTTCACAAACAGGATCATGAACCGAGCATGTATAACTAAAACCACAAACTTGCATGAACCTTATCCACATGCGAGCTCTCCCGTGTATGCGGGACAAGCTATCCGAACTTTTTAAAGTAATTTTTAAAGGATGAAAAGACTACTATTATTAGCCACATTTATTATGGCATATGCTGTAAATGCACAAAATTATCTGATCTCTTTCACTGGTACGGGTGCATCAAGTACCATAGATACTGTAAAGGTCGAAAACCTGGCAACAGGGGAATCCCTCTCTCTAAACGGTGATGATAATTTACGATTATTGGATTCTCTTGCAGTTTCTTATGTTGTTGAGAATGAGCAATTTTTTAAAATTAATATCTATCCCAATCCGATGCAAGGCAAATCAGTAATCGAGATTTCGCCACCTGCTGAGGGAGATGCAATTATTTCTGTATGGGATATGACGGGAAAAGTATTAGCTCACTATAAGGGTCATTTAGAAATTTCTAAACACGAATTCAGCCTTTCAGGTATAAAAAATGGATTGTATATAATTAATGTTCAGGGGATTGGTTATCAATTCTCAGAGAAATTAATCTCCAATGGGGAATCAGATGGGACAGCAATTATTGTCAGGTTAAGCAACAGCAAACAGTTAGTTGCTGAGAAAGAATCAATGAAAGTTTCCAAAGGATTTCAGGCTATAGTTAATATGGTCTATACTGACGGCGACAGGTTAAAATTTACGGCATTCTCAGGTAATAATGCCACAGTAATGACTGAAATACCGACAGCAGACACCACAGTTACTTTTAACTTTACAGAATGTAAAGATGGAGATAATAACTACTATCCGGTGATAACAATAAACACCCAGGTTTGGATGGCTGAAAACCTGAAAACCACCACGTATAAAGATGGCAGTACAGTCATTCCAATCGTACAAGACACTACAGATTGGAGCTTCTTATTAAGTCCCGCTTATTGCTGGTACGATAATGATGAAGCAACTTATAAGCATACGTCGTATGGTGCGATATATAACTGGTACGCGGCAGGTACCGGAAATTTATGCCCGGAAGGATGGCATGTGCCCACCGATGAAGAGTGGACAACGCTTGAAAACTACCTGATTGCCAGCGGTTATAATTATGATGGAACGACTTCCGGCAATAAACTGGCAAAGTCGTTGGCATCCGTTATCGGATGGGATTCTACATCTAATACCGGAGCCATTGGTAATACCGATTATAGTGAAAAAAGAAATGCGACTGGCTTTACAACCCTCCCCGGGGGCTACCGTGACAAAGAAGGGACGTTCAATGATGTTGGCAGGGACGGAGGCTGGTGGTCGGCTACAGAGACCGGCACTTATGTAGGGTTTGCTGAGAAAGTCAGCAAACCATTTTATAATAGTTTAAATTTTGTTGCGTATTTGTTCCCATGACTGAATTTTGATTTAGGTATGGCTTAAGGGGCAAGCATATCAACACAGGTAGGTCCATATATCGGGTAATCCACCTTAAAAATAAGCACAAAAAAGTCTTGGCCTGATAATGTATCAGGTTCATTACAAAGAATATACATGCCACCCAGCTTTCTGACGTGGCACTTAACCTGGCCCGGATCTCATTGAGCTCATATCCGTTCTTGCCTTGTCCGAATTTCCCTTCAATGTGATTCCTTTCTGCGGCTTCCTTACGTGCCTTTCTTTTCTGATAATATGTCAGTGCGGTCTTCGCCGGCTTTCTGCCCATTGGTGATGCTGTGATTCTAATTCCTCTTTCTTTCAGCCAG
>JAVVEL010000073.1:0-6826 GCA_032260385.1 Bacteroidales bacterium
TTATAAATGGTTGTTACCGGTTTACATCATAAATTTATCCAGTCCTGTCTCCTCAAGCAAAGCATTGAAGCGGGGGTCGTCGGGCATACGGTATTCGGATAAAGGGGTTCTCATCATAAAGGGTAGATTAAAATCGTGCTCGTCACACGCCTTTTTTAGCCAGTGGAAGGCCGGCTCAAAATCCTTCGTAAGCAGATAATAGAGTATCAGTGGGGCTGAAGGAATATAGAATGATACTCCATTTTTCATGTTTTCCACCTTTTCGATTTTCTTTCGGGCTTCATCTGTTCTACCTGCTTTGTGCAGAGTGCAGGCAAGTTTAGTTTCCGCTACGGGACTCCCACCCGACAGGGTGACAGCCTTCTCATATGATTCAATAGCCTCTTCCAGCATGCCTTTTACCTCAAAAGCTTCACCAAGATTCTGGTATGCCATAAAGCCGTTGGGATATAAATCAATGACTGATTTCTGCCACTTAATGCATTCATCTGTATTTCCTGCCAAAAGATAATATAGTCCAATATATGAACGGATGTAAATATTAAAAGGATCATTTTCAAGGGCGTAAAGTGATTCTGCAATAGCTTCATCTATTCGGCCAATAAATCTTAAATACATGGAATAGAACCAGCGGTCCCATGCAGTGTTAGGGTTTAACCTTACTGATTTGACAAAATATTCCTCTGAGGCTTCCAGGTTTCTGTCATAAGATGATATAATTACACCTAGGGTACCATTAGCTACGGGAACGGTCTTATCAATTTTAAGTGCTTTTATTGTGTATTCTCTGGCATACTTTACCGCCTCATCGGGTGATACAAAACCACTCATACATGCATGCATGTAATTACTACCCAGTATAGCGTAAACAAGAGCATATTCCGGATCTTCTTCGATGGCTTTCCGGTAGTTTTCCTGTGCTTTCTGGTTCCCCTCGGGAGTCATCATCTGGTAGTAATTCAAACCTTTGAGGTAGTACATATACGCGACTGTGCTTTCTGTGTAACGCTTCAGTATACCACCCATCGCCTCTCCCAGAATATTCATTTTTAGCTTCTCCACTATTGCCAGGGATATTTCCTCCTGGATGCGGAAAATATCCTTTAGTTCCCTGTTATATGTCTCTGACCAGAGGTGGTAGCCATCATCCACCCGTATGAGCTGGGCAGTAATGCGTATTTTGTCTCCGTCTTTACGAATGCTTCCTTCCAGGACATTTGCGACATCCAGAGTGTTTCCTATTTCCCGGATATCCATTTGCTTTCCCTTAAATGCGAAAGCGGATGTCCTTGCTATAACCTTAAGACGTTTCACCTGGGTCAGGGAATTTATTATTTCTTCAGCAATCCCCTCACAAAAATATTCCTGGTCCTTTTTCGGGCTCATATCCTCGAAAGGGAGAACTGCTATGGAGTTGTTGTATGTGATCCTTGGTACTTTTTTCTGGTTTTCAGTTTCATCTGATCCATTTGTTTCATAGGGTTGGGTCTTTTTAAATCCTTCAGGTGTGAGGTCAAATAACCAGGAGAGAATGGCTGTTACAGGAAATCCAATAATGACAAGTATGATGACCAGGCGCTGGACCCACTGGGGAAGGTTGAAAGGGCCTGCCACGTCGTCCGAAAGTCCAATGAGTACAATAGCTGCACCTGCATAAATTGCAAGAACCTGGATTACCTTTCTTCGCTTCAGGTCTTTCCAGAACCTAAATGGCTTTTTGTATTTTTCAGGCATATTGATCAGTTTTGAATACATAAATATAAATCATACTGTTGGTAAAGGCAAGAAAACTTCATGGACCAGAAGTTGAATGGGTTGATATATAACATTATTATCCTTGACTGGGGGGAACAAGTTACCTGTAATAAAATAGTATGTGTTACACCCTGTCCAAAAATTCAGCAATGACACGGTAGTATTCTCCGGGGTTATCATACTGCGGAAAGTGATTGCTATCGGGAATCTCAAAAACCCGGATCCCTGCCTTTATAAGTCCCGGGATATACGACAATTCATGATTTTCTGAGCCGTGGATAAAACACTTCGGTATTTTAAGCGATTCAAACTTTTCTATCAGCTCTCCGCTATCAGAATACCTAATCATTGAAGGACTAAAGTCATGCATAGCCTTCTTTGGATTGTATTTCATAAGTGTTTCTGCACATTTTTTGAATCCGGGCTTTTTGCTGAACTGCAGTACATTCTTAAAGTTCCGGAATGTTTCGTTAGAAAATGTGTCATAATCAACCCCTGCTGCCTGCCTGGAAAAGGTACAGTCCTCGCCTGCCAGGTTGCCTTCAAGATTTATGAATGCCTTCACTTTTTTACCATACCTCTCAGCAAACAACAAAGCGACAAGTCCACCCATGCTATGACCAATTAAAACAATATCATGCAGATTTAGTTTCTCTGTAAACAGCCTTGTAACTTCAACAAGATCGTCCATGCCAAGCTTCTCAGTATAACTCGAGTTTCCATGACCGGGAAAATCCAAAGCTATAAGGGTATGGGCGCTGAGTGATTCAATTTCTGTTGCGCCGAGGAAGTCAGCTTTTGAGCAACCAAGGCCATGAAGATAGAGCACTGTTTCTTTTTGTCCATGGCGAATAAAATGTTCAATCTCCAGAGGCTGGTCGCGGTAAATTATTTCTTCTTTTTGGGTTTCAATTTTCATGGTAAATCAAAACTATCATTTAATGATTGTGAATATTCGCTGATGCAATATAAACGTTATGGAGAAAATATTTACTTTTATCCGGCTAAACAGACATTCTTAACTGAATATTTATCTCGTAAATCAAATCATATGGAACCATTAATCGAGATTACTACCCGCGAGGATATTCTACCGGAATATCGTAATACACCTGCAGGTTTATTCCTTGAATACCATAACCTGGGCCGCAAATTCAAAAACCATACGAAGCCCGAGTTGCTTATCGGAATGTGCATTGACAGCAGGCAAATTCTCCATGTGCCCCACAATTTCAGTTTTGTAGTTCGTACGGGAGGCGGGAATATGAGGGATATGGAGTTTAATATTTCATTTGTCATTGCAGTGGAAGGCATAAAGCATATTGTTGTACTGGGACATACCAATTGTGCAATGATTAACCTTATTGACAAAAAGAATGATTTTATAAAGGGAATGGTGGATACCGCTGGCTGGGCAAAATACCTGGCCGAGGAGCATTTCCAGGAGTCACAGCCAATATACGAAATTAAGAATGAAATTGACTTTGTTCTGAAGGAAAGCCGCAGGCTCAGGCTTAAATACCCCGGGGCTATGGTTGTGCCAATGATGTACAGGGTTAAGAATAACCATATATACCTGATTAAGGAGTAGAACCTCGTAACTGGGTACTGGGTACTGGGTACTCGTTGCCCTCTGGAAGGGTGTTTAATCGTTGAACTGTGTAATCGTTGAAACGGGTAATAAAACAGTTTTATTAATATTATTCTTTCTCCCGGGATGGGCTTTCTTTCAGCGTTACTATTTTCCAATTAACACCTTCATGTTCGGGATCCTTTAGATTTTCCAGGCTCGCATGGGTCTTTCCCTCGAAGGCCTCCTCCATCTGTTCATGAGTGGCCAGTGCCTTCACTTCTTCTCCGCTTTCCAGCCTTACGGTAACCAGGTCACCGGTAAAAGTCATATTGCTGACCTCACCACTCATCATTTCGTTAAAAGACATTGACATGGGAACACTGATAACTGTTCCTTCCACATTTTTCTGTGCACAGCCGGCTATAGCCAATAAGCCGGTGAACAATATAATCATTAAGATATAGCTCTTTTTCATAATGTTAATATTATTAGGTTCTTATAGATATAGTTATATTTCCACAATTTTTATACTGGCTACGCCTGTTTTTACATCGGTAGTTATCTTATAAGGTTCAGCAACAGTCGGACAATCAATTATAACTGCACTGTTTTTGGGAGTTGAGCCTATACCACAAACCACAACTGCTTTATATTCCTGGTTGGGTACCACATAGCCGGTACATGACTTTCCCTGTCCGTCATATTCAGCAGTCATCTTTATCTCGCCGGAAGTACCATCTATTACATGGAACTTGATATTGGCTGTAAAGCCTGATATCACACCATGACTATAGGTATAGGTTAACGATGATCCAATTAACCATTCAATCTCGGGCCCATTACCATATTTTTCGCAGAATGAGCTTCCTA
Organism: Bacteroidales bacterium; assembly: GCA_032260385.1. Lineage (GTDB taxonomy): Bacteria > Bacteroidota > Bacteroidia > Bacteroidales > VadinHA17 > UBA9300. The sequence continues at coordinate 4,199 of JAVVEL010000073.1, forward strand.
ACAAGATACTTATGAATACCAAAGGCAATACAAGCCTTCTGTGCCATCTCATTTTCATATCTAATACTTATTGATTTGTTTTTAATATTTAGTTCTTTCTATTTCCACTGCCTGGTTTATGGCAGCATCGATTGACACTCTCAGAGGCTCATAATCAGGGGGAGTATCCCAATTTTTTTCTAATCTGCCGTTCCCCCAGGTCTCACCCTTGTAGATTAGTGAATTGTCATTAAGGTTTACAATATTTGAAATAACATGAGAATAACCACCCTTTCCTGCCTCAAACATACCAGAGTAGTTCTGGTTGAGGCCATAGTCAATGATTACTATCATTAGCTCATCCACATCGTACTTATCTTTCAGTGACCGGATATCAGCTTTATAGTATTTTTTTTCTCCACCCGGTGCTTCGAATTCACTGAATTGTTCTTCATCAAACTGATTATCAACAACGGCAAAACTTTTACCCTTAGATTCGAAAAGATTAGAATACATGGTCTTAAATTTTCTTTCAGGATCCAGTTTATGATCAACTGCCTGAAGCTGACCATCGTATTTAGTATAATTGGTGACAGCCGCGCCTAAAACACTCTGCCCTGACCTCCTGGTGCTTATGTCATTCTTAACCAGAATTAATCCAAGGTCTGATCCGGATGAATAGAATGCCGGTTCCAGCGTATATTTCTTAACTGCGCATGAACAGGTTATTAAGGCAAGCAGTACAAGGTGTGTAATTTTTTTTAATGTTAACCTCATGATTTGTTAATTAAATTTTTGAATTTGTTTTTGTTTTTAGCAGTCCTGCAATTCAGGCACTGAAATTTTCTGATACCAGGTGTATCCTTCTATGATAATGTATACTTTAGTTATAATAACTCATTTGTCAACAGATCAATCTCACCTCTCAGTTCTTCCACTTTCCTGGTGTTCCCCAGTTTTTCATATACATCTGCCGCTGACAGAAAGTAAAAGAAAGTCTGTGTGAAAGATGCTTTATAAGTTTCATTAATATTAACAGTCTTACCGTCGCTTGACATAGACATCAATCCCATTTCTTTCAATGATTTAGTCAATTCAAGTCGTTTCTTGCTTTCCAGTGCATATTCCTCAAGGGTAAAGGCCATATGTTTGAGCACATCTTCTTCATTATCATAAACCTTCTCCAGGTATGTTTTTACTTTCTCATTATCAATAACAAAAAAGAAGCTGCCTTTTTCCCCCTTCAGGTAAACCTTACCCAGGTAGTTTTTTTCATTTTCAGTATCAGCAAACCTGATTGAGTCGATCAAATCCCCTTTTAAAAAGGATTCTGCAATTTTCACGTTACCTTCTTTTGTTTTTCCGGATTTATTAAAATAATCTTCGGCGAGTGATAGACTATCATTATTCAGATAATATTCACCAAGTGTAAATAAGCATGCTGACCGGTATTCACCTTCCTGCTTTTCAGCGTATTCAACAGCCCTGTTTATTCGTCCGTCTGTCAAGAATTTTTCCACTCTCTCACTTTTTAAATTATTGTCCGCCCTTACCAGGTCAGGTTCATAAACAGGATCATTCATTTCCTCGATTTCGACAATGTCTTCTTTCTCGGCTACATCAATGGCCTGTTCAGAAGGCTGCTCCTCCACGGCTGGAAAAAGGTCATAAGTATGTTCCTGGTCGTAGCTTAAAACCCAGAATAAGGGATATATAAAGAATAACCCGGCAATGAGTGCACCTGCGTTCCAGCGTTCAACTCTTCTCAGTGTAGTACTGTAATCCTCATATCCTTCCTTTGTAAAAGTGAGAAGGGTAGATGCACCGGCTATCTTCCTGTCTTTATAGGTATAAGGGGTAGTTCCCATTTTTTCTCCTTTAACATAAACAGATGCATCAGAGGGGTTTGTCTGGAGGACAGTGCTGCTTGCACAGCCTGATGCCAGAATTCCGCTTATAATTAATATGGAAACTAATTTTGTTCTTGCATTTGCATTAATCATATCATTCTGAAATAAGGTTTATTTAAAAAGTGGATGTCCAATTTCTGTATCCATCGAAACAGACATTATATCAGAAGATTTTTTTATTCCTGAACTTAAGGTCATAATGATCGTCTGCCCTGCAATAAAAGTCGGGTTTTTGGTGGTGACACCTCCTATGTAGCTTGATGCCCTTACTTCATGTGTGCCGGTTGGTACTGACCAGGTCCTGCTTGCATCTTTCTCAACTCCTCCTATGAAATCATTATCGAAATAAATACTCACGTCATAGGTGCAATTATTTACCACTTTCAGCGACGAGGGACCGGAAATAGGAGTTTCTTCTTTTTCACAGGCTGCCAATAGCACAGCAGCTACTAACAGGCCGGCTAATACTGATAATAATACTGATAACTTTTTCATTAAAATAATTTTTGATTGGAGATCTATTGCGAATATTTTATTACTCCCGTGAGGGAAGAAAGGATTTCAGAACCAGGTGCTGCTTGTAGCATAAGGTTGGCAATGAATGAGAGATGTGAGTTAAGTTTTAAGCCTGTACAATTTAAACATACTAATGGTGAAAAAAAAATATTCTTCAACATATGAAGCCAGCAGGTAATAAATTGATTCTGAGGCTCGGGGACTAATTCCCCCCTCTCAATCC
>JAVVEL010000074.1:0-6756 GCA_032260385.1 Bacteroidales bacterium
CTGGGTGAGATGGATGCAAATGCCAATATGGTCCAGAATAATGGCTATCTATAGGATTTTAACTCCTTATAATCAAAATGCCCTGCTCTGCGGGGCATTTTTTTTAGCACACGGTTTGACCTGCGTGCTTCAGATACATCAATGGCCTTGTCACCGGTGCCATGTCAGCTGCAATTTTATATGCACCCAGATCTTCAGCCAGGAATTCATTGAAATCAATATCCAGCGGGTTTATCGAGTCAGGTGATATATATCTTACCAGGTTTGGCTTACTCTTAGCCTGGGCATGGATTACCGGTACTGATAAAATTCCATATAAGATAATTCCGGTGATAATCAATAGAAATGTGGCTTTCTGTTTAGTCATTATCGGGTATTTATTTATGAAGACCGGCAATCAGGTGTTTAACCCTAGATTTAAAAATTAATCATTAAATTGGAGGAACATTTATTTAGCTAAGCGGTAATACAACCTTTCAGCCCTTTATTTCGTCTGAGGGATAGAGGAAAACAATTTAACAGATGAAAAAGAAAGTCCTTTTATCCTGCATATTATGCATTGCTGTTATCAGTTCATGCGAAAAAGACGAGTTAAAACTTCCTGCCGAGGTAAAACTTGCTTTTGAAATGGACGCATTGAAAATCCAGGAAAACACCAAGGCCGGACAGGTGTTTTCAGTTGATGAAGCCTACCTTGTATTGAGCGCCCTGGAATTTGACGGAAAGAGGGAAGAGGGCGAGGATTACTTTTTTACAAGTCTTTTTGATGAAGCCCTGCATGCAGAAATGCATACAGGCCAGGCCAGCCGGAATGTCTCATTTGATATACCCCAGGGTATTTATAAACTTATTGACCTGAATCTTATGGTGGGAGATGAAACAAGTCCTGCCGTAGTGCTCCGTGGGAAGTTTCAGAGAGGACCACTTGAAGATGTCCCGGTGATATTTGAATATGCATTCAGGGAAGAAATTAAGGTGCGTGCAATGAACAAAGAAGGCAAGAGGCAGGTTGTACTGAGAAAGGACATCCCGGGCACGGCAACTATTTTACTGGATGTGCCCTCTATGTTCCAGTTATTTAATATCGGCCTCCTGAGAAATGCAGAGCAATTTTCATATCAGGGAGAAGAAACAATAATAATAAACAACGAAAAAAATACGGATATTTTTAATTTACTGGCCACCAGGCTTGACAAGTCGTTACAGGTGATTTTTGAATAAGCAATGCAGGTTGACCTATACAGTGAAGAAGACATACTGAAAGGCTGCAGAAAGAATAAAAGGCAATACCAGGAGATCCTCTACAGGAAGTACGCAAGGAAAATGTACGGGATATGCATGAGTTATGCAGGTAACAGGGATATGGCACAGGACATTCTGCAGGACTCTTTCATTAAGGTCTTTAAAGGGATAAAGGACTTTACCAGGGAAGGATCGCTTGAAGGATGGATAAGGAAAATTGTTAGCAACACGGCGATTGACCACCTGAGAAAGCAAACCAGGGAGCAGGCTTATATTTCAGATAAAGAAGAAATAAATGAGGAAATAAAGGAGCCTGATGCCATTGATAAGATGAAAGTACAGGATCTGATGGACCTGGTGGCAAAATTACCCGAAGGGGCCAGATTGATATTTAACCTCTATGCCCTGGAAGGATACAGTCATAAAGAAATAGCAGAAAAAATGAATATCAGCGTGGGTACTTCAAAATCACAATTCAGTAGAGCCAGGAAAATGCTGATTTCCCTGCTTAATAAACACAGTGCCTGATCATGGACTTATTGAAGTGGTATAAAGCCAAAGTCGAATCAAGTGACCTGGATCCCCCGCTTAATAACTGGGATAAGATCCAGGACCAGCTTGATATTGACAATTCATGGCAGGCAATTGATAGTTACCTGGACAGGCGTGACCGCTTTGTTGCCAGGTTAAGGATTTCAGCCGCTGCCGGCCTGCTGGCACTTACCCTGGCAGGTGCAGGATGGATATACTTTAGCATGACAGAAAAGGATGAATTCCAGGAACTGACTGCTGAAGAAATTGTTCCGGCAGAGAGCCCCGAAACTAAAACAATGGAAGCGGAAGGAACCACAGGACCGGTAAAAGATGTTCCCGGGAAACTAATCGTTGATGAAGCTCCCCTGATACAGGAAAACCTGCTTAATACCACCACCTTGCTTGCCTCCGCGGAGCATAATTTAAATACAGAAGCATTGAGTGATACGGGTTTCATTGATTACAGGACCGGGAGGCAGTCCCTTGTCATAAAAAAGAACGGTATCGGTCATCCTTCAATTTCTACCACGCATGGTAAAGACAACTACAATAATATTGATCCGGTCAGCATTTACCCTGTTGAAACTGAAAGGATGAGCAAGGCATTCAGCAAATTTTATGTCGGTACTACAGGTCAGCTGGCAAATACCTGGCTGGTAAACCAGAAAACCATAAGCGGTTTTAAGAGCGCCAGCCTGGTTTCCACAAATGCCACCTTCGGTTCAAATTTCGGTTTCTATGCAGGAACGAACCTGCTGAACAGGCTCGACCTCCAGGCCGATTTAAACCTGCTGGCGCAGAACAACCAGGATTATAATGAATACCTTAACGGCCATTACGTAAGCAGCAAACTCAAACTCGACTATTCCCAGCTGGCCCTGTCACTGCGTTATTATATCATGTCAGACAGGTTTATGCATGGAGAACACGGTGTTAATTTTGGCGGCTACCTGGCCTACCTCCATAATGCCTATCAAAAAGTGGATGGAGAAACATTTTATATTTCTGATACTTACAATAAGATTGACTATGGCCTGGTGCTGGCTTATGAATATATATTCCCACTATACGGGCAGCTGGGTCTGGGTACCGGTTTCAGGGCCTATTACGGCTTAAATAATATCTATTCAGGCGATGAGTATATTCCGGCTTATATGAATGTAACCAATAATGCCTCTGTAAATATTACCCTGTCACTTAAATACCTTCTTAAATGAAATAAGCTTCCAACCCTTCAGGGCTCCTTTTCGTCTTGGAAATAACAATTAGCATGTAAGAAATCTTAATATCAAATAACAATGAAAAACTTAATTAGACTTATCCTTATCTCATTTGTAGCAGCATTTATCTTTACAGGATGCGAAAATAATAAGGGTAATACCGGAACATTAAACCTGTCAATAACAGATGCACCTGTTGACCTCTCAGAGCTCGCAGGCATATGGCTAACCGTCACCGAGATCCAGTATCACATGAACGACAGTGAGTGGATGACTTTTGAAGAGTTTACAGGTCCCCAGGAATTCAATATCCTTGAACTGGTAAACGGGGAATCAGCGCTGCTTGGCAGTTTCGAGATGGAGGCAGGCATTTATACACAGCTGAGGTTTATCCTTGATGCACCTGACTTTGGCGGTCCGGATATGACCAACCCTGGCTGTTATATTGAATTTAATGATGAGAGCCAGGAGCCTTTGTTTGTTCCGAGCGGACATGAATCGGGATGGAAAGCAGTGGGACAATTTAAAGTGCCTGCAAACGGAGAAGTGTCGGTCACGGCTGATTTTGATGCAAGGAAATCAATTTTCCAGAACGGTGCCGGCAAATATATCCTCAAGCCGACCATCAGGCTGGTCGTTGACGACCAGGCCGGACAGATTGCAGGAGGTATATCTAACATACCGGAAGGAACTGACATCGTTGTATATGCCTATGAAGACGCTACATACACGGAAGACGAGGCTACCGATCCTGCAGATGAAGAAACACCCCGCTTCCCGAATGCAGTTACAAGCAGTACGGTATGCGAAAGCGATTGCTACCATCTTTCTTTCCTTGCCCCGATGACTTATGACCTTGTTGTAGCATCATATATCGATGGTGAATTCCAGGAAGTACTGGGCATTATAGAAGACGTTGTGGTTGAAAGCAGGAAAACAACTAATATTCCAATAGATATCTCTGCTTTGTAATAAGATTTTTCATAAAGGAAAAAGGATTGGTCGTTTGATCAGTCCTTTTTTTTATTCCGGTTCAACCTTCAACTTTGAGAGGATTGGATTATTTCTTCATCAGTGATATCTGTTTTGCCACCTTCTTTTGCGGGCAGGAATCTCCCGAAGAAATCAGGATTTATACTCCGGATAATGACCAGAACCGAACATATAACGATACTTAAAAGTACAACAGAATATACCAGGTCAGTTGAACCAGTAGGAGAGTTTAAGGACTATTCCCCTGTTCTTTGTCTACCAGGCGCCAGGATAAGCGTTCTCCGCATAAACGATAAAGAGATCGGATACCGGTGCAAAGCGCCACTGGAAGCGCATGTTCATATTGATGTTGTCGATCTGGTTGTTGTACTGGACAAAGGTGCTTAAAAAAAGTTTGTCGGTAAAGGTGATATCCAGGTTGGTCCCCAGGTTAGCGAAAAGATCACTGTTCTCCAGGAAAAACTTCCTTTTCTCCGGGAAATATAGTTCGAAACGATCCAGGTTGGTGACCTGGCGGTCCACCTCCACCTGAGAATAGTCTGGATTAACGATCACGTCAAGGTTCATGGAGGTGGAGAGGATCACCTTGGCACCCAGTCCCGCATTAGCCTTGTATTCAACGGGTGTGCCAGCCTCCAAATCATAAGTCGCCTGGATCAGATATCCTCGTCCAGGAACCCGTCAATATGAACAGCCTTGTCAGTGCGGATGGCCCGTAGCCTGTATTTGTCACGGTTAAGCTCGGTGTTCTGTGCGGTGAGGCCAGAAGAAATGACAAACAGTAAAAGGAGTATGGCTCTAAATCTTTTATTCATTTTTAATCCACTTGAGCCCGGTCCCCTGGATCAGAGAGACCGGGCTGCAAAGATAAAATCTTTTTTGTGTTACAATTAATATGGATTATATTACACTTAATTTACACGCACCAGGAAATGGATTTTGCCTACACCAACGACAGTGGAGGGATTTGACAAAGAACTTTTAAAAAGAGGAAATCAAGGTATGACAACGACACCCGAACACGATGAACGAATAGCAAAATTGACATTTGCATCCATATATCCGCACTATCTCAAAAAAGTGGAGAAGAAGGGAAGAACAAAAGAAGAACTGCATCAGGTAATTGAGTGGCTGACGGGTTATGATGATAATAAGCTTCAAAAACTCATTGAAGAGAAAGTGACTTTTGAGCAGTTCTTTCAGAAGGCAACATTAAATGACAAGGCTAACCTGATAACGGGTCTGATCTGCGGCTATCGAGTGGAAGAAATCACAAATCCATTAACAAGACAGGTCAGATATCTGGACAAGCTGGTTGATGAACTGGCGAAGGGACGTAAAATGGAGAAAATATTGAGAGTTGATTAGCTTATAACAATGGAAAATAATAAAAGACTGACATCAGAACAAAGGGAAGAATTATTGAGAATATTAAAGAGCCGCTTTGAGAAAAATATGCACCGGCACAAAGGTCTACAATGGTCAAAAATAGAGGCAAAACTTGAAACAATGGCGGAAAAATTATGGTCTCTGAATGAAATGGAAGGGACAGGAGGTGAACCGGATGTAATATTTTATGATAACAAGACCGGTGAACACATTTTCTTTGACTGCTCCAGGGAAAGCCCCGCAGGACGCAGAAGCTTATGTTATGACATAGATGCACTTGAGTCAAGGAAAGAAAATAAGCCTGCTCACAGTGCTTTAGGAAGGGCGATTGAAATGGGCATAGACCTCCTATCAGAAGAACTATACCTCTTACTTCAACAATACGGAAATTTCGGCATCAAAACATCCAGATGGATCCTTACACCAGAAAGTATAAGGGAATCAGGTGGTGCAATATTTGGGGACAGGCGATATGGCAGGGTATTTATTTACCACAACAGTGCAGAGTCCTATTATGCCTCCCGGGGCTTCCGTGGTCTACTCAGGGTATAAAAATGGGTACAAGAGATCATTCATATTTATCCATAATTAATCAAATCCTGCCATCAAATAGACGGGCTCGAACCAGACCGGGGAGGGAAAAGATAAACTGAGTTCAAGTACCTGTCCAGGCAGGACAAGGGTAATAATACTTGCAGCTAGCGTTCCATCCATGCTGCACTTCGGACATGAGCCGGGACTGTTTTCCCTAACCTCATTTAAAATGAATTTTTTTGCTAAATTTATAAGGCATAAGCTTAATAATTCTTTAAAAACCAATATGTCATGAAAATTAAACCGGCATTAATCGTTATTGCATTTTTTGCAGTATCTAACCTGTACAGTCAGATCTCAGATAATTGTGTAGTAGATGTAATACTCGAAGGTTACTCCGAAAGAGCCTACACATCTGAACCGGTAACCGAAAAACAGCTGGATTTAATTCTTAAATGTGGTATTAAAGCGCCCAGCGGAAGGAATATTCAACCATGGAGGTTCACTGTAGTACAGGCTGAAGACATCATGAAAGAGATAATCAATGATGTGGAAGCAGGAAATGTTCTGATTATTGTTTCAGGCATTGAGTCAGAAAGTGGTACGACACCCGATTTTGATTGCGGCCTTGCCACAGAAAATATGTTTGTAGCTGCACATGGTCTGGGCCTGGGAGCACGCATATACGGCAGTCCTGCCAGGAACATAAATTCAAAGAGAGAGATGTTCCAGATCCCCCAGGGATACAGGGCAATAGTTGTCCTGCGAATAGGGAATGTTGATAAAAACGTGGATGCTATATCATCTGCGACTACAAGAAAGAAAGCCGAAGAAGTTATTAACT
>JAVVEL010000075.1:0-6701 GCA_032260385.1 Bacteroidales bacterium
CATGGCACCAAGCAAGAAAGTAATCCCGGCTGTCAAATTATTTCTTACTGGTTTCTCCGACATATACGAACGGGAAGATTTTACATGCTTGTTTAATATGCTAACAATATCAAGCTTGGCAGCCACATCTATCAATGCTGCTATAGCTCCATGGGAGTAGGACTTCAGGCTAAAGCCCATATTACCCTGCAAGCGTTTTAATAAATCATCTGCCTTGCCAAGATAGGCAAGAACAATCGGCCTGGGCTTACCATTTACCCTCCTGGACTCAACAATGTACCAGTATTTGTTCCCTTTGACGGTCTTCTGCTGTATTGTAGCCATGATAGTGTATACTTATAATTTGTATACACTATATTACTTTATATTTAAATTATATACAAGTTTTGTTATTAACATCGGTTAGTGTATACTTTGTTTACAACTACCAACACGACTCCATTTGGCTGAATATCAACCAAATCAAAATCAGTGAAAAAGAAGAAATGTTGATTTTATAATAAACTCACGCTAGATTAGGTTTCTACTTATTAAGATGGATAAAGGTTTTATACATTTTAGGTTACGAGTTAATTCACATTGGCTAAGTAAATTTAGAAAAAAAAAAAACGAATCACACAATTTCCTGCATGAATTTTTCAAAAAGATGACCATCCTTCCTGGATTGCAAATCCAACAAATATAATTTCACCTTCCATCATTCCAGATTATTTTATTGATATTTCATTTTTGGTAAACATTGGTAAACATTTGAAATGGAACTGAAAGCACAATGTATTTCGAGTAACTAACTCTATGATAATTAGATATGGGTTTAATAATTCAGTGTATAATATGGGAAATAATGGTAAAAAAAGTCCTGGTGGAGCTACTAGTTATTATTTCAAATTCCTTATCATCAAATGGTTAGGAATTGATATTTTCCATCATGTTAATTTCTGAATTAAAATCCTACCGTATAGCTCACTTAGGGCAGTAACGGTAAGATAGAAACCATATTTATTGGACACAGTACCCTTCATTGTACTCGTATCATAAATCGTTTCCGCCACAAGGGTCTCTCCTGTTTACTTGTCGGTAATGATTCCATGCACTACATATTGAGAATACCCTGCAGCGGAGATTAGTGCCATATTAATAGTCAGTATTGACTGAAGAACTATTGAGTATAATCGGTTGCAATTTCGAATCATACCCTGGACTTTGATGTTAATTGAGCAAAGGGTTAACAATTCTATATACGTTGAGAATTTTGGGTTATTGATTAAATGTTTGAATATTAGGAGCATTTCTAGTCAAATATATACGCAAAATTAAGGGATAGGTCGGTAAGGTAAATCCGTCCTCCATAATCTGGATTATGCGCAACTAATGCAGCTCCGTATTCAGGCTTTACTACTGATAGGGGAGAGATGTTATATATGAGACTCCATCGCGTGTTATTTTTTTGAAGCCTGAATCCAGTGTACAAAGAAAAATTATAGTGCCTGAAATGTTCATCAATAAATCTCATTCATTATCCCGGGAATTTATGGTTCCCGGTAAAGTTGAGTTTTTTCCCTTCTGGGTCATGACCCAGAAGGGAAAAAACTGTGTACCATTGTTGCCAAAAACTGTGTATTCTTATTTACCGAAAAGTGTGCAGTGTTAATTACCGATTAGATCCTCTGAAGGGTGAGTATTGAGCTATGCATACCTGAAAGGTCAGCAGAATACTAAAGAGGAGTGTTATTTTTCTATGGAGTAGTCCTGACATAATTGAATACTGGAGCTGTCTCAACTTTTAAAGACAGCTCCAAGTCACTATAGAATAATATAACACTAACATCAGAAGTCCCAATCTCCCAGTCATCACTCCTTTCCCAATCATTACATGCAGAGATAGCTGATGTCGATTTAAGGTAAGCCTTCGGCCTTCTGCATATTGCACTAAGTCTCCCGGGCAATTATCTTTCGCCCTAAAAAGTGTATGCAAAAAGAATCCAGATTTCTTGAACTAATCAGGCTGCAGCAGGACTCGGGCTTAACGGTAAAAGAGTTTTGTTCCAGCGAAGGGATTGTTCCCTCGACATTTTACTACTGGAAAAAGAAACTTCAGGGCAGCAACGAAAAAAATGATTTTATCCCGCTGATAGTAAGGCCATCGTCATCCTCCCAGGGAAACAGGAACTCAGGGCGAAGGGATTATCAATCAGACCAGCCGACCGGTGATCATGTTTTGCTTGAGTTGGTTTATCCCAACGGAACTATGGTACGGATAAAAGAGGATCTGGATCTGCCATACCTTCGGGCACTTATTCACCTGTACGACTGAAGCGGATGTTCCATTTACACAAATCCCTTCAGTATTATTTGTATCCTGCTCCGGTGGATATGCGAAAGAGTTTTTACACCCTAAGCGGTATTGTATCCTCAGAGATGCATCGGAATGTTCGGGGTGGAGAAGTATTTATCTTTATCAACCGTAGACAAACCATTATGAAGATCCTTCACATGGAATATGCCGGGTTGGTAATCTACCACAAGAAGCTGGAATCGGGCCGGTTTAAGTTACCATCTTTTGATGAGAATACACGTTCACTGACCATCGGATGGAGTGACCTGATGCTGATGGTACAGAGTGTAAAACCCAGGACAAAAAAACTTCGAAAAAAGGCGAATTATTACGCAAAATCTTAGTTGTTTTACTTGGCAGAATGATCTGTTTTTTGTATCTTCATGCCTGATAAACAAAGGGATACAGCGTGGATATATCAGACAAGGACAGGTTGGTTGAAACACTTTTACAGGAGCGTGATGAGCTGTATCAGGAGCTGTCTCGTTTACGTGAAATTGATAATGGGGCATTGGACAGGGCTGAGAAGAAAAACGAGCGCTATGAGGCTGAAATCAAGGAAAAAGACGATACCATCAAAAAGCTGATCGACCAGATGGCCTGGTATCGCCGAAAGCTCTGGAAAGCAAGCAGTGAGAAATACATCCCCCAGGATCCCAATCAGCGCAGGATTGATTTTGACGGACTGGATGTCCTACCCCAGGAGAAAGAGGTCATAGAGGAGGCTGAGAAGGAGATTATATCCTATGAGCGTAAGAAGCCGGAGAATAAGAAGAAACCGGTTCGACTTGCATTGCCGGATCACTTACGTAGAGAGACAGAGGTTATCGAACCTGTAGGTATAGATGAGAACTGGGTGCGCATTGGTCAGGAGGTTACCGAGATACTGGAACACAAACCCGGAGAGCTGTTTGTACGTCAGATTATCCGACCCAAATATGCATTGAAAAATCATTTACAGAAACAGCAGGAAGGTTTAGGTACCGAAAAAAGTGAGACTATAAAAATCGCCAGTCTGCCTTTGCTGCCATTACCACGCAGTAATGCCGGAGCAAGTCTGCTGGCGGATCTGCTGTTAAGCAAATACATGTATCATCTTCCCTTCCATCGTAAGATCGCCATGTTTAAACAAATCGGGGTCAATTTGCCGGCATCCACAGTAAACGGTTGGTTCAGTGGGAGCAGCGATTTAATCAGAGCTTTATATTACAGGTTGCGGGAAATAGTCCTTGCCACCGACTACATCCAGGTTGATGAGAGTACTGTACCGGTGATCAACAGCGAGAAACACCGCACGGTAAAATCTTATTTATGGGTGGTTCGTTCGGTGATGGAAAACCTGGTGTTCTTTCATTATGATAAGGGGTCCCGTGCCCAGAAAGTTATCATCGATTTATTACATAACTACAAGGGGGCTGTCCAAACAGATGGTTATGAGGCTTATAGTATCTATGAGCGAAAGAAAGGCGTGTTGCTTTTGGGCTGCTGGGTCCATACCAGGAGAAAATTTACGGAGGCGTTAAAGGAGGATAAATCCGGAGCAGAGTATGCCCTGAAACAAATAGGTATGCTTTACAGGGTAGAGACCATGGCCACGGATCAGGGAATGGATGCCGAACAGCGTGCGGAATTACGTGAGCGGTTGGCATATCCGATACTAACGGCATTTGAAAAATGGATTGTCAGTTATTATCCAAAGACCATACCCAAAGGAAGGATGAACAAGGCGTTATCTTATACCTATAACTTGTTCCACCGTTTATCCAGGTACCATCTGGACGGCCGGTATCAGATCGATAATCTGGTGGAAAATGCCATTCGTCCCCTGGCGATCGGTTATGCATAGAAAATGATTATGTAAAGAAATACTGAGTAAAATCCATATAATTAAGGCATTAGTATATCTGAATGCCGCACTTACTTTCCATAACAATAATACGTAATTTGGGTATTAGTGGAACTATCTCCACTATCAAAATCAATTTGTTATGGAAAACATTAGACAAAAATCTTTCGAAGACTTAACGGCAGGTGCAGCTAGGTGCTTAAAGGAAAAGCTTAGACGCACACCTGGTACTGTACGGCACTACTTAGTCCTCTGGAATCGTATCCGGAAATACATGGATTCTCAGGATATAAAGATTCTTGATTCGGCAATTTGCAAAGCTTTTTTAGATTATACATATTCTGACCAGAGCTTTGCAGACCTAACAAAAAGGGATCGGGATATGATAAAAGCTGTGGAAGTTTTGGATGAATATATTACTACAGGGACTATTGTGCCTAAGAAGGAGGTTGCTGTATTTGAGGGTTCAATTGGAAAATTGATGATCCAATATCTTGCCTACAAGGCAACTTTAAGGTTGGCTATTCATACTTTGAAAGAATATGAGCAACACTTATCTCGGTTTCTTGCATTTTTAAACGACAAAGAAATTACTGAGATTAAGACTGTAAACCAGTTACACTTCCTGCTTTATCTGAAAGGCATTGATCCTCGTTTTTCTTCTTTGCCACACATGGCAATCCGCGTAATACGGGATTTCTTCAGGTATCTTTATAACCAGGAAATATTGGACACAGATATTTCCAACCTTGTACCGAAAGACAATTTTAGGAAGCAACCAAAGCTTCCATCAACATATAAGAAGCGGGAAGTAGAGGTCCTGATCAACTCTATTGACAGGGCATCCAAGGCAGGCAAACGCAATTATGCCATTATCTTATTGGCAGCTAGACTTGGATTAAGAGCCTCTGACATTACCAACCTTAAGTTTAGAGACATAGAATGGGAACGAAATATTATTCGGATAAGACAATACAAAACTGATAATATTCTTGAACTTCCTTTATTGCCAGAAGTAGGCAATGCAATGATTGATTACCTTAAATATGGCCGTCCTGCGTCGGATGATCCCCATTTTTTCCTAGTGGCCAGTTCACCATATAATCCAATGAGCGGTTCGGGTGTTGGAACTATTGTTCAAAATGCTTTTGCAGCCGCTGAAATCGATACTGAAAACAGGAAGCACGGCCCTCATGCGCTTCGTCATAGCCTGGCCGGTTTTTTACTGGAAAACAGAGTTACATTACCGGTTATCTCTGAAGTCTTAGGCCATGAAAAGTCAGAATCAACCAAATATTATCTTCGAGTAGACCTGAACTCTCTTAAGCAATGCATGCTTGATGTACCACCCATTGATCCATTATTTTATTCCCAGAAAGGAGGTTTTTTCTATGAATAAGAGACAATTTCTGGGAATATATTCCCAGCATATTAAAGATTTTATAGCCCTTAAGCGGGGGCTTGGATATAAATATGAAACAGAGGAGGTTCTTCTTTCCGTTTTTGATCGCTTTACTGTGCAAAGGGGTGAACAAACATTGGGTGTGACAAGGGAACTTGCAAGCGCATGGTGCAATAAAAATGAAAATGAATCATCCTCTTATCGAAAGCACCGGATGATATGCCTGAGTCAGTTATCATCATACCTTTGTCAAATAGGCATTCGCTCATACATTCCACGGATACCTGTTCTCAAAACATCATTTACTCCACATATTTTTTCAAAAGCTGAAATAGCTGCTCTTTTTCAAGCGGCTGACCAGTTACGAGCAAAACGAAAAAGTATGAAAACAATCATTTTTTCCATTCCTGCTATTTTAAGGTTTTTATATGCTACTGGTGTAAGGATTAGTGAAGTCTTGGCTTTGCAGAACAAAGACATCAATCTTGATGACAAGTATTTTATACTCAGAGACAGTAAAAATGGAAGGGAACGCATGATTCCAATATCACAATCATTGGCACAGGTTTGCAGGGATTACGTAACGAATCGGGACAAACTATTTAATTTTCAACAGAGAAACCAATACTTCTTTACCTCGTGCAATGGTTTACCAATTAAAAGAGATGCTGTTTACAGGAAGTTCAGGTTAATCCTGAGAGCAGCCGGGATAAGCCATCTTGGAGAGAATCGTGGACCACGTTTACATGATTTACGCCATACTTTCAGTGTTCACTCCCTTGCTATGATGGCCGAGAATGGTATGGATCTATATTGTTCATTACCTATCCTTTCTACTTATCTGGGACACCAGTCCTTTCAATCGACAAACTCTTATGTCCGGTTAACAGCTGAAATATACCCGGAATTGCTCAAAGATGTTGATGCCATTTGTTTGAATGTCTTTCCAAATATTGAAAATTATGAAAGCAACTGATTTTTCTAAGTATCTGACAGGCTTCCTGGTAAACTATTTACCTCATGAAATTGGGGCCAGCAAAAACACCATATCTTCTTATCGGTATACTTTCATTTTGTTTATCCAATTTATGGAACAAAAAATGAGAATCAATGTAAAT
>JAVVEL010000076.1:0-6631 GCA_032260385.1 Bacteroidales bacterium
TATGAAAAAATCCGTTGTACCCGAAATATGAAAAATAAAATCTCAACATGCAGTATAACAATGTTTTACGCTTCTGGAACTGCAAGTTGGGTTAACTGAAAATATTACATAAAAGTAAGAAGTAATTGAATGAACAGAAAAAAACTGCGCTTCAAACGATTATAACTAATAACGCAACTTTTGCCTAAGAAATAATAGTTTTCATCTGGTAGCCAGCGTATTCGAGATTAAAAAGGTTAGCTAATAAGAAAGATTATTGATGTAATACTTTCCTTGTCATAGTTATGTTAGCATCTCTTACGTTCAAAAAATAGATTCCTTTTAATAGTTCAACATCACTGAAAGAAATTTGATTCTCAGTATCATTCATTATTTGTCCTTGGTATGCTATTCTTCCTGTTAGATCATATAAGACAACATCAACTGGAAAACCATTAAATCCTGATATTTTAATTAATAATCGTTCCTTGAATGGGTTTGGATAAATTTTCACCCGTCCATTATCTGCATTATCGTTTAAGGATAAAGATTCTTCCGATAGAGTAAGCGCCAATGGCTCGTAGGCATCCGCAATCACCATATCCTTCTTAAATGTAACACTTTCGTCAATAGTATAAAAAGCTTCTTTATCTGCATCCCAGTATTTGAAATTTATCGGCTCACCATCCATCTCATTACTATAAATCATTATGGTAAAGAGTCTTTTTTGAAGAGGTTCAAAATACTGACTCGTAGCAATCCCCCTACATTCAGCCTCTGAGAATGCATATAATTTACCTTCATCCGAGTACCCGGAAAGATCGCCCGCTATCTCTGCAGTAACCGAACCATTATACTCATACTTTCTGAACTCCTCGAAAATATTAGTTGAACGAATGCTATTCAGCTGCTTCTTTTTTGTGCTTTCGGGGATCATAACCGGCGGGTAATCCAATGTGTCCTGTCCGGATACTCTTAGCATATATCCACTCCCCGGTTCTAGTATTGTAAGAGTCCCAAACCATCCATACTCATCGTAATAAGTTGCACTGTGAGTATGATTTTTAAGATAGTCTTTATGATGCAGGCTAAGCGCCGTAAACGCATCCTGAATACTAATAGGATCGATAAGTGTATAGCCGATCCAGTTCCAACCCTCATTGAGAATAATCTGGTCATCATGTTCATGCAGGGGAATCCCTGCATAAATGAGTGAACATGTATCCTGTACCTTTATCTGATACAATTCTTTAGGATCCAACGAATGCAGAGAACCAAACCATCCTACATCTTCATAATACGTTGAAGAACTTACCTGACCCTTAATATAATCTCCTTCATTGATCCCTGCAGAAAAAAAGTTAGAAATAGTCATGTCAGGTAGACAGCTATTAATAGAAAACCAGTTGAACCCAGGTAAGAATGTATTATTATAATCAATAAGGTAGTCCTGCATATTGAATATGATGGCATCCGATCGCGAACTAAGGTTTGAATAAGCATCAAATGCAACTACCTGATAAGAAAAATTTGCATCAAGAGACAAGGTGGAATCGACATATTCACAAACTTTTATACTATCCAGTAGTACATCATCACGATAAATAATATAACCTTCCACCGCAACATTATCCAATGAAGGATTCCAGGAGATATTAATTGTTGTTGGAGAAATAAGATCAATAGAAAGATTTTCCGGAACAGTAGGAGCCTGTTTATCAGCTTGTCCCTCCGGCAATCCATCCCAACCAGACATCCTGGCTAACATCCACCACATGGCCTTGGCCAGGCGTACGGTTCCTACCTCACCTATATGATCACCATCCTCTACATAATTCCCATCTAGATCAAGCATATTGTCAGGATGTATATAACCAAATGTTTGAATAATACCCGCATGGTCCGTCCAATCATCCAAATTCTTTTCACCTGCGTCATTCCAGCAGAGAATATCATCATAATCAAATAAAAACCCAGTTCCCCTGGCTTTAACATGCTTGCGAATATATTCGGTTTTCAAGTGTCGCTGGTATCCCAATTCATCTTTATTGACATGTGCTGCGTCCACCGGACCAGTTGTAAAGAACACCCTGGTACTGAGTCCATTCTCTTCACAGAAAAGTATATATTCCTCTGTTGCTGCGATATAAGTATCCATGCTAACTGAGTTTCCTGTTAAAAGGCTGTCTTCACGATTCAATCCCCAACGCATATTACCCTGGGGACCCCCAACGCTGCTTCCTGCCCAGCGAACCTGATGTTCCTGATCGACATCTCCACCGGGACTATTGAGCCAGCACATATCATAACACCATCCAAAGCCCATGGCGTCTAATTCATAAGCGCCGCTGGCTGCGTAAAGAATCCCATCTTTCGTTCTATTAACTGCAGCCTGGCTGGTAAACCAATCTTCCTCTCCATAATCATATATCCAACCTGTAGCATTCTCCAAATTACCCCATGTAGCCCGATTAAATCGAAGATATTGATCTGTTTGAGATTCCGGCAGACCACTTTCGTTTATATTCACCTGAAATCGACTATCGACATCTTCAAGCAGCTGTAGTCCAATCCTGTAGCCCAAAGAATGAGATTGCCCAGGTACTGAAACCCACATCTTCTTAACACTATCAATATACTGCTGCGGAATGATATCGTAATCATCTATGATAGCATGATCCGCTATTATGACTTGAGAATGAACATGGCTCACATTTAATAATCCTAAAAAGATAATTAAATAAGCAATTTTTCGATAGTGTAATTTCATCATATAATATTTGTGGCAATTAACTAATTCTATTTTGATAAACAAAATATTTAACACCCTATTAACTTGTAAATTAACGGTATAATCATAATTTAAGCCATTATATCACTATACTTGCCATAATAAAATATTGAAGTTACTACTATCTAAAATAGTAGCCGCCTCATTAGAAGTAAATGAAGCGGCTAGTTTTTAGATATTTAGACCTACTATTCTAAGTCTATAAGCATATTTTAATTTTAGGGATATAAAACATCCACCTCGTAGATTCAATATCATCTATATCTGCATAACTTGTATTAGTCTCCCCTACATATACAGAATGATAATGAAACAGGCTACTGGTTTCATTCTTATCAGGAAACAAAGTATATTGCGGGCACCCATACAACAGACTGAGGTTTTCTATTTCTTCTATACTCCCAACGTAAACATACGACTTATTAACATTTCTATTGGCAAATGCGGAAGTAATTGTAAAATTTAAAGAACCTTCACTATAATCTACTTCAGCATATCCAATGATATCATTAGAGTTATAATTATCATGATCCCATAAATAACTTAATGCATATGTATTACTTTGAAAATTGTTAAGATCAACTTCGAAGTATCCAAAATATTTCCCCCAGTAACAAGTCGGCCAAATAGCGTCGCCATGTAAACCTGCCCATAACCAGTCATAATTTTCATGTGAAATATTCGCTTTTACTAAAAAAGCAACTTTTTTCTGCTCATCTCCGGGTTTTGCCCAGGCCGTTTCTCCATTGGTCAAAGCAACATGAACAACAACATCTACAATACATCCATTTTCTTGTATGAGCCCATCTAATGGAATTGCAAAAACAACTTGATCAACAGGTTCGTTTTCGTACTTGTAAGGAAATTTTCCTATTGTTGGATTTCCTGCATTATTTACTGGCATATTATCAATTGAGCCAGCATAAACCGCAGCATCCTCAATTAAATGTTCATCAACAGTTACCTGCATAAAAAAATGCGTTTCCGATTTGGCTAATGCAACCTGCCCAACATACTCAGTCTGCCCAGCAATCAAATCATTATATCCAATAATATCCGCATTCAATGGGATAGAAGTTAGAGTTTTAAGAACTGAGTCTTGCATCGGGTTCATAAAATCATCATCCTTTTCACAGGAAACCATAATGATTGCACCTGCTAAAAGGGTAATTCCAAGTTTAAAAAAACTTTTATTCTTCATAGTTTTAAGATTTAATATGAATTGAAATATTATCTATTTTAAAAATACATTAGACTACTGTAATAAATTAATGCCCACCTGCACTTATAAAAGTTCTTAATGTCTTCACAAACAGACCCATGTCACGGTAGAGACTCCAGTTCTTTATATAGCCCAGATCGAGCCGCATCCATTCTTCAAAGGAGACATTGTGCCGGTCGGGCACTACCTGCCAGGAGCATGTGATGCCGGGCTTCACAGAAAGCCTTTTGAGCTGCCATCGCTTGTATTTCTTTACTTCTTTTTCAAGTGGGGGACGAGGACCTACCAATGACATCTCCCCTTTGAGGACGTTGAAGAGCTGGGGCAATTCATCCAGACCGGTCTTACGAAGGAATCGCCCTACCCTGGTGATGCGGGGATCATGCGCGATCTTGAATACCGGTCCATCTGCTTCATTTTTGTCCTGGAGCCTGGCCAGCAACTCTTCAGCATTAACCACCATGGTCCTGAATTTATACAATTTGAATTTCCTTCCACGCAACCCGATTCGCTCCTGCTTAAAGAAGACCGGGCCCCTGGAGTCTATCCTTATAACGATAGCCAGAAGCAGGAACAAGGGAGCCAGTAAGATCACAGCCATCAAAGAAAAGTACATATCACCCATATTTTTCAGAATAAGCGACATGCTGTTGGAGGGAGCGTCTATCAGTGCCAGCTCTTCCTCGTGAGCCACGGTCTGTAATTGGAAATCAACCGGATCGATCGGAGAGACCGTAGACTGCAGTCTGAAAATAACACCAGTCTCATTGCAAATGTCAGCGATTGCCCTGGCAACACTCCTGTTCACATCCTTCTTGCAATGCAATACTTCATCAATAACCTCATTGTCAAGAATGGACTTTAAGTTATCGGTTTCAGGATATATATTGATGGTATCGCCATATTTGGCTTTCAGCAACCTGGAATTGGTCATGATGCCATGGATCCTGAAACCCCATTCCTTCTGCTCAATCAACCGCTCAATAATGTTATCCGAGAAAGCATCAGCAAGCACCAGCACATTGTGCACGCTGTGCCCCTGGCTGCGGTAGGTCTTCAATGCTTTGTAGGCCAGGATCCGGAATGAACCATTGAGAAAAAACATCACGGTAACATAAACAACAATCAGCTCAATGGGAATAGAGGTTAGCCTAAGTAATACTTTTACTACGGTCAGCCCCACAAAGGTAACAAATGCAACGCGGCTCAACTGGAATGCCAGTGTCCGGTAACGCTGGGTCCGGGGAACCTTGGCCATGGCGGTCACCCTCGACAGCACAAACCAGGACATCATAATAAATATAAACAATATGGAAACCTGGCCGTTCCTGATCACCATGTCCGGAACAATATATTTTTGTGTAATGAACAATGCGATGGGAAATGCCAGTGCTGCAAGTACAAGCTCGAACAAGTCAATCACAAATTTGGCCCTGCCCTTGTTGTTGATCCTGTAATCTCTCAGTTTACTGTATAAGTGCGTCATAATCTTTCATCCTTTTTGAAAAGGTCATACGAATTTCAGAATTTATAACAACTAATACCACTTTTTGATGTTAAAGGTTTATCATATTTGACCAATACGGAATTGACAGGATCAAATGCCTCAAATAGCTTAGCCAAGGGCTAAATCCACCCAATGAACTGCATGATTCTTTCCCCTATTGTTAATTTGTTTTTATCACCCAAAATGATTCTTTCATCATATTGACAGTTCGAAAGCATCCTTTTTAAGAAGTAGTATGCGTACCTTTAATCACGTTAAAAAGCCGCCGTAAGGAAGATGAATGATCTGATTATAGCACCGTCTGAGAAAACACCCGGGGTGGATCTGTCCCAGGGAATTTTGTTTTTCCATGGGCGCTCCATCATTAATAACACGAAGTCCTTCTTCGAACCGATCTTTGCCTGGGTCAGGCATTACTTAAAGAACCCTGCAGAGCTGACAGCGGTTACGATCAAGCTTGAATATATCGATTCTCCATCCCTGCAGGCGCTGTTCCAGCTATTGCAACAACTTAAAGAACTCGGTCAGAATGGCCATGTTCTGCTGGTGAACTGGTATTATATCTACGGTGACCTTGAAATGCTTGAATTGGGACACATGGTACAGGAAAGACTTGAGATTGAGTTTGATTTCTATGAGTTCCAACCCGAACATATTGATTAAACGCAGGTGCCTTGTATACAGTTTTTTCGCTCTATAAAGTTCTTTACATTAAGTTTTTTTTAATTTAGCCCGGGTAATCACGGTAAACGCAAAACAACCAGCAACGCAATGCAGAAGGAAAATCTTTCGAAAAAGGACCTTGAGCAACTATGTGTCCAGGAAGGGATCATTCTCGAACGACATGATCCCATTAACAATTCAACCTTCTACCTGCCGAACCTGCAGAAGATCGGGATCATGATCCGCGAGTTCGATTTCATCGTCGAAGGTGCGAGCCGGGGGAAGGCCATCAACGAGATCAGTAAGATCGAGCGGTTCCTGCACAAGCACGACAAGGACCCCAACCTGCAGAACGAGATCCTCGCCACGAACTATTCACAGGCTTCCATTTTCCTTGAATCGAAAAAAGACCTGATCTCCGACAAGAACTCCGAAAACTGGAGCTATATCTTCACCAAGTACTTTTCAC
>JAVVEL010000077.1:0-6628 GCA_032260385.1 Bacteroidales bacterium
TATTGCACTTCCTTCAATTTTACCATCAGGATTTGCAGGTATAAATGCACCGGGTATTCTTTTATTCCAGATCGCAGCTTCCCTGTCTTTATACCTGTTTATACAATAAGCCTGAAGGCTGCTTCCATGATCCTCTGCTGATGCTGTTGTGCCCCTGGCCGGATCACTGCCATCGGTATTTGTAAGTTTACCACCCGTGGTTTTTGCATTCAGAAAATGATCCCATATAGCCTCATACAATTTCGAAACAGTACGTTCTCCACCTCCTCCTTGCTGAAGACATTTCGAATGTGTTCAACAAGAATCATATACCTCTCGTAGGTGTCGATGCCATGAACAACTGCATCTGTGCCGAAGAGAATTTTCTTTGAGCCACATTCCCTGATTGCCTTGATTACATTATCTGATTTTACCTCGCAGGTATCTCCGAAAATATTATCATTATTCCTGATGATATCTATTGCTTCACCGTTACCGGTGTTCAAACCCATATGGACCATTATGAACTTAACAGACCGGAACCGGGCTGCCACTTCAGCTATGTAGACAGGGTTAGCGAGGCCGTCATCCTCGGTATGTACCTGGACCGGTAATTTAAACCTTGATGCCAGTGCCAGGTAGGGGATGAAACGGTCATCGTTAAACTTAATATTTGAAAGTGAGGGATGCATTTTAAGGCCGGCGATATGTTCACTGTTGTCCGTTATAAACTGTTCAAGTACAGGGTTAACTTTTTCGGTATTGGGTTTTACCCATAGCGATGCTTTTAGTAAGGGTAGTCCTGACCGGATGTTATTTTGCTCACTGACAAATTTTACCAGCCGGCGGAAAGACTCCAGTTGGGGAATCTGTTTTTCCGGCGGAGCCAGCTGACCCTCAGAATCGAACTCAGCACTTTCAATACTTGAAACCAGGGCAAAATCAATTGAATATTTTTGCATGGCAGCCACCAGTTCTTCACCGGAAAGGTCTGAAACCCTGTTCTTACCTACCGGATATAAGATAGTACCAATGTGTGTATGAGAATCAATAATCATTTCTCACGATAATCAATCCTTAAATATATAGATTTATATTGTTAAATTGTTTTGGTGTTTAGATGCTTAGCTTCAGAGGTCAACAATATAGAGATCTTTATCTGACCGGGCAAATGCAGAATGCCATTCAAAATGCTGCAAAAACATAGCCCTTTTCAAATGCCTCCATTGGATCAATAAAGTTCTTTGCTGTTGGTAAGGATCTTGTGGAATCTGATTGTATCGTTAAAATAAGGCAGGGAGAAAAAGAACTGAGTTTACCTGCGACTATCACAGCAATAAATGAAGGAGCCTGGAAGCTGGTGAATATGAGTATCCATATGCAATAAGATCGTTATACCTGATTCATGGATAATAAAAAACATATATTCAAGATCATATTAATTCTGGCCGGATCATTCTTTTGACATGGGAATATGACTGCTTGCTCTTCAAATAAGGAGGTTGGCAAGCACTGGAATAATAAAAAAATACTTCTTCTGAGAATGGATAAAGTAGGTCATTCCATCAGTGTCCTGGTGATTTTAGCCACCAGGTCAGAAGTTGGGTCCGGACACCTGACAAACTCAGTTGTTACTCCGTCAGGATCAATCACTTTTTCATATGGTGTACCTTCATATTTCCACGCGAGTGTAGCACCATGCTGAAGTGCAATTATGAAATCATGCATGCTGGCGAGCAACCATGGACATATTCTACCGATATCATCAGGGTATTTAAACTTATCACCCTTATTATGGCACCAGGTATCTTCCCGGGCTTCATAAATCTCAATTTCAATTTCATATCGTCGCCTTTCCTGAGGTTGATTGTATCCTTTGCTGGCGTTTAACACTGGAACTGCCGCCAAACCTGCAATTGTGCAGCCGGATTTGCATAAGAATTGTCTCCTTTTCATAATTCTATTGTTTGAAAATTGTGCCGCGAGAACGTCCTATACTGACATCACCGGGCTTTCTCATTTACCTGTTATATATAGTATCAGGGATTCTTCATTTTTTATATAAATCTTATTACCCGTCAGAACGGGATGTGCATAAATCGGGGTTTCTGACACAGGTATAAAAGCTTTCTGGCTGTACTCTTTACTATCAGGCTGGTATACTATCAGATTTGAAGTCGCAGGCAATGCAATCAACTCTGAACCAATATCAATTATGGAACCGAAATCCCTGTGCCGGGTGGTATCAGCCCATGCTAATTTGCCATCGGAAGCATCAAGGCAAAATAAATATCCCCTTTCATTCAATCCGAACAGATATCCGTCTTTCAAAACAGGTGTGTTATAATTAGTTCCATATTCAGAATTCCGCCATAATTCATTAACTGAATAGCTATCCTCTTCTTTAGATATCATTACAGCACCGGTGCCATGACCCTGACCAGAATAAAATATTCTGTGACCATCGATTACAGGACTTGAAGAATTATAATAACGACTTTCGGGAGGTGCAGGTATTTCCCAGAGCTTTTCACCGTTGCCCGCTGAAAGTCCGATCAGCATGCTGTCGGTTTGCAATACCACCATTTTCTCATTGTCAAATAGCATCTCATCAGGGGATCCATAGGCAGGGGCTTCTCCCTCATGTTTCCATAATATGTTTCCCGAGTTCAGGTCAAATGCGATCACCGCCGATCTGTCGGATTCTCCCAGGTGTGCAATGCATTTATTTTCCAGAATAATTGGTGACATTCCAGTGAAATATACCGGGACTAGGTTCTCATATTCGTTATTGCGCCATAATAATTTCCCTGATGCGGCATCAATACATGAGATTATCCCTGTAGCCCCGATTATTGCAACTTTCCCGCCTGAAACAGTTGGTGTGCTTCTTGGTCCTGGATGTCGTGCTGCCGGCCCAGTGACCTCATCAGCGGGGTAGCTGTTTTCCCATATCTTCTCGCCTGAAGATGCATCAAGGCATTGCAATACTTCATTACCTCCAATACGGGTAAAAACAAATAGTTTCCCGTTCACCAGCGCAGGCGTTGCATCTCCATAACCAACCTTTATTTTCCATTGCACCTTTAACTCTGAAGGCCATTTATCAGGTGCTTTGAATCCTTCCACCTTGCCGTCGCGATTCATTCCCCTCCATTGTGGCCAGTCCTGGCCTGTTACTGTCAGGTCACATGAAATGACCATAAACGAAAGGCTTAATGTAATCAGGTAAAATGCTTTTTTCATAGTGTCATTATTTTATTTTGAACAGAAAAAATAGGAATTGCAGATAAATTTAAGAAATATTACAGACAGTGCTTTAAAATGATAATAAATATCAGCTTATAACTTGCTTTATTGTTATATACTTATATCAATTATCATTTATCATTACCTTTGAATTAAAAGAAAAATATGAAAATAAAGTTCCTCGGGGCTGCCAGAGAAGTAACAGGCAGCAAACATCTCATTACAACAGAACACGGAAAAAAAATCATCCTCGACTGTGGAATGTTCCAGGGCAAGGGACTTGAAACGGATGCCATGAACCGCGACCTGGGCTTTGATCCTGCTGAAATTGACCATATTATACTTAGCCATGCCCATATCGACCATTCAGGTCTGATACCCTATATTTATAAGCAAGGCTTCAGGGGATCTGTTGTGTGCACCAGCGCCACTCGCGACCTGTGTTCAATAATGCTGGCGGATTCAGGTCATATACAGGAGAATGATGCCTATTACTTCAACAAAAAACAGGAACGAAAAGGGCTGCCTCCTATTGAGCCAATATATACAAGGATGGATGCAGTAAAATGCATGAGCCTCTTTATAGGTGTTTCATACGACCGCAAATTCAGGATTGATGACAATATAAAAGTGAAGTTCACACACACAGGCCACATGCTTGGAGGCGGTGTTGCCAACATTGAAATAAAAGAAGGTGAAAAAATACATAAACTGGCTTATACCGGGGATATAGGAAGACCTGTTAACCGTATACTGATCACACCCAAACCCTTCCCACAGGCTGATATACTGATCACCGAATCGACCTATGGCGACCGGCTTCATGAGGACCACGTAAATGCTGAAAAGGAACTTCTCAGTATTATTTATGAGACCTGCGTCAAAAAGAAAGGTAAACTTATTATCCCCTCTTTCAGCATTGGAAGGACCCAGGATATTGTCTATACCCTGAATAATTTCTATAATGAAGAAAAATTACCCCGGATAAATATCTATGTGGACAGCCCGCTGGCAATCAATGCAACCGATATTTTCAGACTGCATCCTGAATGTTTTAACAAGGAGATCATAGAGATGATGGAAACAGATCCTGACCCCTTCGGCTTCAACAGCCTTTATTATGTAAAGAAGGCAGATGATTCTAAAAAACTGAATGATATGAAAGAACCGATGATAATTATATCAGCCTCAGGAATGATGGAAGCAGGCAGGGTTAAGCACCACCTCGCTAATAATATTTCAGATCCTGCCAATACAGTACTGGCGGTTGGTTATTGTGAACCTCGTACACTGGGGGCAAGACTGCTGAGAGGAGAAAAAGACATATCAATACATGGCACTCACTACTATGTACAGGCAGATATCAAACGCATTGATTCATACAGCGGTCACGGCGATTATATTGAAATGGCCGCCTTCCTTAGCTGCCAGGATCCCTCAAAAATAAAACAAACCTTCCTTGTTCACGGAGAACTGCAGGTACAGGAAAAATACAGGACATACCTGGAACAAAAAGGATTCAGCAATATAAGCATACCTGAACAGGGAGATGAATATGAATTTTAATCTCATAAACAAGGATGATAATAGTACTGCAGAAGTAATTCCCCATGCAAACAGTCCGACAAAATAAAACCCGCCATATTTCCCTTGCTTTTTTTCTTAATCTTGGATTCACCATAATAGAGATTATTGGGGGTATCTATACCAACAGTATTGCCATTTTATCAGATGCTTTACATGATTTCGGCGATAGTATATCACTGGCTGTAGCCTGGTACCTGCAAAAAATATCCAACCGGGGCAGGGACAAGTATTATACCTACGGTTACAGGAGATTTTCCTTACTTGGTGCGGTCTTTATTTCTGTAATGCTCATTGTAGGCGCTGTTTTCATAATTAAGGAAAGCATCACAAGGCTGATGTCGCCCGATGAAGTCAACGCCCGGGGGATGATGTACCTGGCCATACTCGGGATAATTGTTAACGGCATCGCCGTACTGAGACTGAGAAGAGGGACCAGTATGAATGAAAAGGCAGTCTACCTGCATATGCTTGAGGATGTGCTTGGCTGGATGGCAGTTCTCGTTGTGAGTATTGTAATGATGTTTGTAGATGCTCCCATCCTCGACCCCTTGCTTTCAATTGGAATTACCGGCTGGGTCCTTTACAATGTATACAAAAACCTGAAAAAAACTTTCAGGATACTTCTGCAGGAAGTCCCGGGCAACGTAGATATTGAAAGAGTCGAAAAAGAATTAAGACAGATTGAAGGGATATACTCTATCCATGACCTCCACATCTGGTCCCTGGACGGGGACAACAATATCATCACCCTGCATGCTGTAATAGCTGAAAACTCATCCGACGAAGATCAGCAAAAGCTAAAAAGAGATATAAGGACCATCTGCGAACGTTTAAATATTCAACATGCTACCATAGAGTTTGAAACTGAGGGGGAGGAATGCGTGTTTGAAGAATGCTAAGAAGGCGGATTGCGCTGATATACGCAAATTATTGCACCTCTACCCCTGCGTTCGCAATGCTCATCCGGGGTTTCCACTAAGCCTGCAAAAGCTGACTTCGCTCCAACTTTTTCCTTTTTCCTTTTTCCTTTGTACCTTTATCTTTATACTTTTAACTTTTATCTTAATATAAACGCCATGTCTATTAAGCAGTTAAAAACCATTACCCTTCTAACTTTAATCATGCTTGTTTTCCTTGCCACTGCTTCCATCTTCGGGGTTTTCGTGGATATAACATATGCCCGTGAAACAGCCTCAATGGCAGCCCAGGGTATGGGACAGGATATTGTGGATCTCTTCCTTGTAGTACCGGCCGTCATCATCTGCCTTTTTCTGATGAGAAAGGAAAAGAGGATTGCCACATTGTTGTTCGGAGGCCTGGTTTTTTATGTATTGTACTCTTTCATCATATACAGTATGGGTGTTCATTTCAACCTTATGTTCCTTGTTTACTGCTTCACCCTGGGAACAGCATCCTATATCTTCATCCTGTACTTTTACGCCCTGAGCCGTGTAAATGTTAAGGACTGGTTTGACGAAAGGACACCAAACCAGGGTATTGCCATATTCTTTATTGTTGTGGCCGCACTATTCTACCTGTTGTGGTTACGTGATGTCCTTCCCTCCATAGTGGAAAACGAGGTCCCAAAATCGGTAAGCGATTACGATCTGCTTGTTAATCCAGTGCATGTAATTGACATATCCTTTGCCCTGCCGGGTTTAATAATCACTGCTGTATTATTATTCAGAAAACATAACCTTGCTTATATACTGGCTCCGGCAGGTCTGGTCTTTATGATTGTTCTTACTATAGCCCTGGCAGCAATGGTTATCATGACACGCATCAAGGGTATAAGTGAAGATGCTTCTTTAGC
>JAVVEL010000078.1:0-6558 GCA_032260385.1 Bacteroidales bacterium
CCTGTAGCCTTAGTAAAATTGGCGTAATCATAAGATACCCGCAGGTACACAGGTACAAGATTTTTCGCATTTTTCTTGGTCTTTGAGAGCCAAAAAGTGACTTTGACGTTTGTTTGCATGACAAAAACTTTAAAAATTAGACATTCTGAAAGTCAGTCACAGTGTGGCTTTGCGAGATTCGATTTGACAATTCTCGACCTTTTTGGGGTAAAAAAAATTGAGGTCGAGAATTGTCAACTTTTTTTACCCGTTTCGCAGGTCTTGGACTGGCAGGGGCAATTCTTGAGCGTCTGGGGAAGGTATTGAAATGCAGTGACTTACAAGAGTAAAAAAAATAAACCCCGCCCTTGGAGGACGGAGTCTTAGTGTACTCTTGTGGAGCTGGCGGGATTCGAACCCGCGTCCAGGCAGGGAGACCATATGCTTTCTACATGCTTAGTCCTGCTTGATTGTCGGGGTTAATAAGGTGCAGAACACCCGGATTAATCCTTATCTCCTGTTATTTCACCATCGGACCGGAGCTTTCCTCAGGCTATCCCTGATTTCCGTGCGTCTCCTTATCGGGTTGGCTCAGGGCCTGACCGCCCGGGAAACGTCCCGTCCCGGTACCTGGTACCGGGATAAGCATAACTTACTGTTATTCGGTTACGCTGCGAGAGCAAAGTTATCTTCGCCATTTGAAAAGTTGCAACACAATTTAAAGAGCTGTGTTACCTCACTCTGCATGCTTACATACCACCTCATCCTGCTGTCGAAACCATGTCAGCCCCGAAAAAAGACAAAAGATAAAAGTAAAAAGACAAAAGTGTTTTGTGTTTTTAATTATCTATGTGGTAATTTTTAAAGAACGTTTTAAGATCCTCAGGATGTTGTTGATCATCCTTTGACCGCTTATGCAAGGCACAGATCTGAAAATTCGTGCCAGCACAGGAGGGGGATCGGGGGTACAAATATAAAAATATGTTATACAATACCTGCAAATACCCTGCAAAAATTGAGCCGAAATTCGTAAATTCACCTCAGACAAATAATGGTGAAAAATTAAAATCATGAAAAAGAGACTGAGAGTTGGAATATTGAGAGAGACAAAAAATCCGCCTGACAGGAGGGTTCCCCTGACACCGGCACAGATAGTTGACCTGCAGATCAAATACCCCGACGTGGAATTCTATGTGCAGCCAAGTAATTTCAGGTCTTACTCCGACGAGGAATATAAATACCTGAAAATACACATGCACGAGGACCTGGGTAAGTGCGATATCCTGATGGGTGTCAAGGAGGTGGATAAGGCAACTTTCATCCAAGGTAAGACCTACCTTTTCTTCGCACATGTTGCAAAAGAACAACCCTACAACAGGGATATGTTCAGGACAATAGTTGAGAAGAAGATAAGGCTTATTGATTATGAATACCTGACTAAAGATAATGGCGCCCGTGTCGTTGCCTTTGGCAGGTGGGCAGGTATTGTAGGGGCTTACAACGGTCTAAGGGCCAGGGGTATACGAACCGACAGATTTAAACTGAAACCCTGTCACGAGTGCAAGGACCTCGATGAAGTGTGGGCAGGACTTAAAATGATTGATCTCATTCCCGGGCTCAAAATCCTTGTCACAGGTGAAGGGAGGGTGGCAGGAGGTGCCATGGAGACACTGGGCAATACAAATGTTGTACAGGTGAGCCCCGAAGATTTCCTGGAAAAGCAGTTTGATGTCCCGGTTGTATGCCAGATAGGCCCGCAACACTATACTAAAAGAAAGGATGGCAAACCATTCGATTTTGACCATTTTGTAAAAAACCCGGGTGACTATGAATCGGCTTTCGAACCCTATACACATGTAACGGATATCTTCATTGCGGCTCATTTCTGGGACCCGGAGTCACCAAAATTTTTCAAACCTGAAGATATGTTGTGCGAGGATTGGAATATATCGGTTATTGCGGATGTTTCATGTGACATTAATGGCCCCATACCTTCAACTCTGAGAGCTACAACAATAAAAGATCCTTTCTACGGGTATAATCCTTACACCCGTCTGGAGGAAAAAGCATTTAAAGATCCAAAGAATATCACGGTGATGGCCGTGGATAACCTGCCGGGAGAGCTGCCGCGTGATGCCTCGGCAGATTTTGGAGGCCAGCTGATAAATAATATAATGGATGACCTCCTTAACCAGAGGGAAACACCGATGCTGGAAAGGGCTACTATATGCAGGGACGGGAAGTTGACGGAGAAATACAGCTACCTGCAGGACTATCTTAAAATATGAGATGCGAAATGCGAAATGCGAACCGAAGGGTACGAGATTGCATTAGCATGCGACCAACGTGAGCTCACGATCGGATAGTGATCGTGGCTAACGGGAGCGAGTAAATGAGAATTTGCAGGGAGCATGGGGCAGGGACGAAGAGACTAAGGGACGAAGAGACGAAGAGACTGAGCTTCAATAATTCAGAATCACAATTAAAACCAAAAATCACATAATGAAGAAAATCGTTTTTTTAATAGTGGGCTTCTGCCTGCTGACGGGTATTGCCATGCCCCAGAATAGTTATCCCGTCGTGGGCATTAGCGATGAGAGGCCCGGGATCTTTGCACTTACCGGCGCTGATGTAATAATGTCATATGACAGTAAGCCGGTAAAAACAGACATACTCATCGTCAACGGCAGGATTAAAGCCATTGGAAAGAATATAAAATTTCCGGATGGAACAACGGTTATAAACCTGGAAGGCAAGACTATCTATCCTTCCTTTATTGATATCTATACCAGTTATGGCGTTCCGCAAAGGAGCAGGGAAGCGGCAGATCCAATGGCACGATTTGCAGCACAGATGCAGCGGGGCGGTCCGGCACAGCAGGAGGAGCCAAAAGTGGCCGACTACTGGAACCAGGGTATCCATGAGAGCTATGATGTGCTCACCGAATTTAAACCTGATGATGATAAGGCAGATGAATTCCGCAAGGCAGGTTTCGGAGCTGTACTTACCTTTAAGGATGATGGCATCGCACGAGGCACCTCGGCCCTGGTGAGCCTGGCAGATGATAAAGCAAATAAAGTAGTGTTGAAGGACCATGCCAGTGCCAACTATTCATTTAACAGCGGATCTTCGGCAGACACTTATCCTTCCGCACAGTTTGGAGCTATCGCCCTTTTGAGGCAGTTTTATATCGACAGTGACTGGTACCGGAATTTGCCGGAAAGAGCTTTCTATGATGCTTCGCTTGAAGCTTTCTCCAGAAATCATTCCCTGCCCAGGATCTTCGAAGTGCAGGATAAATATGAAATACTGAGAGCTGAAGCCATCGGTGATGAGTTTGGAATAAAATATATTGTAAAAGGTGGCGGAGATGAATACCAGCTGCTGGATGAAATAAAAAAATCGGGTGTGTCACTTATTGTCCCCCTGGTATTTCCTGAAGCCCCCGATGTAAAGGACCCTTACGAAGCAGCTGCAATACCTCTGAGCGAGCTGAAGCACTGGGAAATGGCCCCGGCTAATGCAGGGATGGTGAGCAAGGCAGGTATAGAATTTGCCCTGACTACCGACCAGCTCTCAAAACCGGGGGATTTTACCGGGAAAATAAAGAAGGCAGTTGAGATGGGCCTGGATAAGAAAGAAGCACTGAAGGCCCTGACCTATACACCGGCGAGGATGATCGGTGCCGAAAATATAATCGGCTCAATAGAAGAAGGAAAAGTGGCCAACCTCCTGGTAACATCGGGTGATATATTCGATAAGGATTGTGTGATATATGAAAACTGGATCCAGGGTAAGCCTTACAGGTTTGTCGATCCCAATATGGATGATATAAGAGGTGCCTATACACTCACAGCCGGTGAAGAATCCTTTGATGTGACTATTGAAGGGAAACCTGAAAAACCGGCAATCAAGGTTAAATCAGGGGATAAGGAATTAAAGTCGGCTATCACTTTCGCGAACGAACTTATAACTATAAATATCACCACCGATGATGGAATAATGAGTCTCTCAGGGGCTTATTATGATGGCATAATGAAAGGCGACGGCTTACTCGCAGATGGAAGTAAATGCACATGGATAAGCACTGAAGCAGAAGTTAAGGACGAAGAAAAGAAAGAAGGAGATCCAGGTGAAAATGTACCTTCAGGGAGAAGAGGACAAGGAAGCAGGGGCGAGGCGGATGAAGCCGGTAAAAAGGCAGGAGATGATAAGTCAATAGGAAGGGTAATATATCCTTTTGTGGCATATGGACTTGAAGAAAAACCCGCACAGGAAAAGATTCTTTTCCGTAACGCTACCGTATGGACACTTGACGATAAAGGCAGGATAGAGGGAGCTGATGTGCTCATAGAGAATGGAAAGATAATCAGTGTGGGCAAAGACCTTAAATCAGCCGGCGCCAGGATAATCGATGCCACGGGCATGCACCTGACACCGGGCATTATAGATGAGCACTCTCATATCGCAAGCTCTTCCACAAATGAATCATCACAGGCCATAACATCGGAGGTGCGCATGGCTGATATCATTGATCCTTCTGACAATAGCATTTACAGGCAGCTTTCAGGGGGAGTAACTGCTGCTCACCTTCTGCACGGTTCCGCCAACCCCGTGGGAGGGCAGTCGGTGATCATTAAGCATCGCTGGGGATCGCCTGCGGAGGAGATGAAGGTAGAGGGACAGGTAGGCTTCCTGAAGCATGCGCTGGGCGAGAATGTCAAGCGTTCAACAAACAGGTATCCCAATTCAAGGATGGGAGTGGAACATATAATCAGGGATGCTTACCAGAGGGCACTGGATTACAGGGAAGAATGGAAGAAATACAATGCCATGAGTGATAAGGAGAAGCAATCAGTCATACCTCCCCGCCGCGATCTTGAACTGGAGGCCCTGGTTGATGTACTCGAGGAAAGAAGTTTTATTACCTGCCATACCTATGTGCAGAGTGAGGGGGTGATGCTGATGAGGCTGGCGGAAGATTTCGGTATTAAGGCTCATACATTCATTCATTTTAACGAGGGATTCAAGGTGGCGGATAAGATAAGGGAACATGGCGGAGCAGCATCGGTATTCTCCGACTGGTGGAATTATAAATATGAAGTTTACGAAGGGATTACCTATAATGCAGCCACCCTGGTGGGTCAGGGCGTGCTGACATGCCTGCATTCTGACAATGCCGAGATGTCGCGGCGCCTGCACCAGGAAGCCGGTAAGACAGTTAAATACGGTGGCCTGGACCAGGTGGATGCTCTTAAACTGGTTACCCTGAACCCGGCTAAAATTTTACACCTAGATCACAGGATGGGAAGCATAGAGCCGGGGAAAGATGCCGACCTGGTGCTCTGGACCGATAACCCATTGTCGATATATGCACGTGCAAAAATGACACTGGTCGACGGAAGGGTCTATTTCGACGAAGAGAAAGATGCGAAAATGAAGAAGGAAATCGATGAGGAGAGGAACCGGATCATACAAAAGATACTGATTGAAGGGGGATCATCACCGCGACCAACAGGTATGCCACGTAGAACATTTTAAACAAGAGAAATCATGAAAAAAAGAATAATATATACTCTAAGCACCTTAATACTGGCTTTTAATATACTCAGTGCACAGGTTCTGCCCGTGGTGGCACCGGAACAGGTTAAACCCGTAATACTTGAAGGGGGTACTATCCATACAGGAACAGGTGATGTTATTAAAGGTGATATTGCTTTCAAAGATGGAAAGATTACAGCCGTGGGCGGTCTTGAAGGACTTGGCGACATGTCTGATTACGACCGTATTGATGTGAGCGGGAAAGAGATCTATCCTGGCCTTATTTTTGTCAATACCACCCTTGGCCTGGTTGAGATAGGCAGTGTGGATGTAACGGTGGATAACAGCGAATACGGACAGATTAACCCCGGGGCACGATCAGCAGTGGCATATAATACCGACTCGCATGTTATACCGGTGGTCAGGTCAAACGGTATACTGCTGGCACAGGTGGTGCCAATGGGAGGCACCCTTTCAGGGACATCCTCCATAATGCAGCTGGATGCATGGAACTGGGAAGATGCCATCTATAAGGCTGACGAAGGAGTGCACCTGAACTGGCCCAGGATATCGGCCCCGAGGGGACGGCGTGCCATGTATGCCAGATTCATGGGGGGCGGTTCAGCCTCATCCTACGAAGATAATTTGAAAGAGCTCACCGACCTGTTCAGGGATGCCAGGGCTTATGCAGAGATTGAAAAGCCGGAAAAGACAAACCAGCACCTTGAAGCAATAAAAGGACTCTTCGATGGGCGTCAGACACTTTATATACACACTTCCGAAGCTAAGGGGATAATAGCTTCAGTAAACTTTGCCAAAGAACAGGGCATTAAGAAAATGGTTCTTGTAGGTGCAAACGAACAGGCATGGATGGTGAAGGATTTTATCAAAGAAAACAATATACCCGTTATACTGAGTCATATACACAGCATGCCGGATTACGAGCACAGCGACGTGCGTATGCCTTATAAGCTGGCAAAGATGTTCAGCGATGAGGGTATAGTTACAGGCATCACATATTCAAACCAGGCTTATGGT
>JAVVEL010000079.1:0-6510 GCA_032260385.1 Bacteroidales bacterium
CTATACAATGGAGGAAATAATCGTAACTGCCGACAATCACCATTGATTCATTCTCATCAATCCATATATTGGCTGAACCGGATATCTGGTTACCTGTCTGGTACTGCCACAGCAGCTTACCGTTTTCTGCATCAATGGCCCTCAGCACACCATCCAGTGACCCGACAATAAGCTTACCGCCGACAACCAGCGGGGAGGCTTCTATTGCCGTTCCTGTTTCATATTTCCATTTTATCTTTCCTCCGGGCTCAACAGCTATAAGATCCCCGTCATTATTGCCAAAATAAATATTCCCCCTGTATACAACAGGTGATGATACTGTTCTGCAGCCGGTCTTCAGAGTCCAGGCTAATTCGGGCTTCGCCGGTAAAGGGACTTCTGTCTGACCGCTGAGATCATTGCTTCCCCTGTATATCTCCCAGTCCTGGGCTTTCAGCCCGGTGGATAGTGAGATAAGGATTAATATTAAGATATTGCTTGTGACTTTTTTCATCATTGTTCATTTTTATTAAGTTTTTCCAGGGCTCCCGTTGGGCAGTGCCTGATTATCTCATCAAGCCCTGTCTTCAGTACGTCATTGAATTCCCAGGCCAGGGGTTCCGATAAAAGGGTCATAAAGCCCCTTCCCGTGAAACACAGTGACGGGTTTTTTGTTTCGTCGGTGCTCATCCTTACACATATACCACATTTTATGCATTTAGCATTTTCGAAGATCAGCCTGGTATTGCTATTTATTTTCTTTTCTATTGGATGGGACAGCATTTTCTGACGGGGATTTGCGGCATGGAGCTTATCTGCCAGCTCTCTCAGACGGCAGTCGTCCTTTGCCCGGCAGTCGCAATGCATACAGGCAGCAGCCTCCTCTGCCAGCTGGGCCTCATTCACAATCTCAGACCACCTGGCCCCATCAGGCGTGCATTCTTTCAGCCATTCTTTTTTCTCATTATCACTTATTTTCCCGAGAGTCGAATTAAAAATGTTGCCGCGCATGTCTGATCCCCTGCCTTCCCGCTTTGCTTCCGCCATCTTCCTTATGGCTTTCTTATCCTTTGCTTCGGCCCCTGCCAGTGCTTCGTCAGGATCGAAACCGGGTAACAGTGCTGCCACTTCTTCACTGTCCGGGATTTTTATTGTCTTAACAACTGATGAAGTATATCTTATAATTTCCCTTATCGATATTCTCTCATCTATCATTTTACGCCTGCAGGCATTCTCACAGTAAGCCGGACAGATAGTGCATGCCACACCGGGAAGGATTAATTCATTATGTATCATCATTGCTGCTGCTTCCAGCTCACCTGCGGCCACCAGCCTGTTCATGGCGGGTATGTCCAGTCCCATGGGGCACACCCTGCTGCAGGGTGCCTCGCACTCTGCCCTGTGCTCTGCCAGTAGCAGCTCAACAGCCTGTCTGCGCAACTTAATCACTTCATCGCCTGTAGCATCGATATCCATACCTTCCTGTGTCATAGCAGAACAGGAAGGGATGAATTTACCGCTATGCTTATCCTTTACCATGCATACCATGCATGATGTATAGTGAGGAAGGCCCTTGACATAACAGAGCGACGGGATATTTATTCCATTATCCCTTAATGCATCTATAAGGGGGATCCCTTCTTTTACCTTTAATGCCTTATTATCTATTGTCAGTTTAACCATTCCTCTGTTTTTCTATAGCCTCGACGGGGCATACCTGGACGCAGCTGTCGCATTTGGTGCAAAGCTCATTGTCGATAACATGTTTTTCATACGGGGTGTATGCTATTGCATCCACCGGGCATTCACGTGCACAAAGGGTGCATCCTATACATTTGTCAGTTATATGGTATCTTATCAGGTCGGGGCACTTTCCTGCAGGGCACATACCCCTTGTATGTGCAAGATACTCATCCCTGAAATATTTTATGGTTGTCAGTACCGGGTTTGGTGCTGTCTTGCCAAGACCGCAAAGGCTGCCATCGATCACTGACCTGCCCAGTTCCTCCAGTTCGTCAAGGTCACCCTCTTCGGCAGTGCCCTTTGAGAAACGTGTCAGTATCTCAAGCATCCTTCCCGTTCCCACGCGGCAGAATGTGCATTTACCGCACGACTGGTCATGGGTAAAGGTCAGGAAATATTTTGCTATATCGACCATGCAGTCGGAATCGTCAAGTACAACAAGTCCCCCTGAGCCCATCATGGCTCCCAGTTTTTTCAATTCATCGAAGTCGATGCGGGTATCAGCCAGCCGTTCGGGAATACACCCACCTGACGGTCCTCCTATCTGCACCGCCTTAAACTTCCTTCCGGGAGCCACTCCTTCACCTATATCTTCCACTATCTCCCTTATGCTTATCCCCATTGGCACTTCGATGAGGCCACCCCTGGCAACCTTCCCTGCCAGTGCGAATACCTTTGTCCCGCTAAAGCCCCCTGTTCCTATGGCTTTGAACTGCTTTGGCCCATTATTGATTATCCAGGGTATCATACTCAGTGTCTCGGTATTATTAACAAGGGTAGGTTTTCCAAACAGCCCTTTTTCCGCAGGGTAGGGTGGACGGTAACGCGGGTTACCCCTTTCACCTTCTATGGAGGCTATCAGGGCTGTCTCCTCACCGCAGACAAAGGCTCCCGCTCCTTCGAAGATGCTTATATTGAACTTAAAATCGGATCCGTACAGTTTTTGTCCGATTAAGCCATCAGCACTGCATTTATCTATTGCATTTCGCATCCTCTCCACTGCAAGAGGATATTCGGCACGTATATAAAATATCCCTTCCGTGGCACCACTGGCATAGGCAGCAATCATCATGCCTTCGAGCACACGGTATGGGAAGGACTCAATGAGCATGCGGTCCATAAAGGCCCCGGGATCGCCTTCATCACCGTTGACTATCAGGTATTTAATATCAGATTCACTCTTGCCTGTGATCTCCCATTTGTCTGCTGTCAGAAATCCTCCTCCTCCCCGGCCTCTTAAGCCGCTCTCACGTACAAGATCAATCACTTCTCCCGGTTCACTGTTTCTGATCACTTTCTCCAGTGCATCAAAACCGCCCCATTTCTTATATTCCTCATAAGAGAAGGGGGACAATTCACCCGAGTGTTCGGTGGCAATGTGTTTTTGTTTGGCAAGGAAGTTATCCAGGTATTTCTCACGTACTGTATCAGACAGGTTTATGGGGCTGTTTACCTTTTCCTCGTTATGGAAACTGTCAATCCAGTCATTGATGTGATGTAAGAGCCTTAATTTCTTTCCGGCCGGCCTTACATGTTTCAGTACAATATCTTCAACCTGGTTTCTCCGCACATTGGTGTACCTGTAGGTCTTACCACCCTGTTCAGCAAATTCAAGCAGGGGGGTCTGGTTGCATACTCCTACACAGCCTACGGGTTTGATCAGTGCATTTATCTTATTTTTTCTCAGGCATTTATCCACTTCATACAGGACATCGCGGCTTCCCCCGGCTATGCAGCATGATCCCAGTCCCACTCTTATTTCTGTGTCACTGACAATCTTTTCAGTGGAGGGCACTGTCTCATCTTCACTTTTTGCGCTATGGAGGAAATCGTCAATAATATTTTTTATCGCTGTGGTCCTGACATGACCGTAGGTCTTATCGTCAATCTGAACAACTGGGGCAAGGGTACAGCAACCCAGGCATGCCACTTCTTCCAGTGAGAACATCCTGTCATCTGTGGTATTTGTTCCGTCACTGATATTCAGTTCTCTGCGGAAGGCATCCGTTACCAGTGTGGCCCCTTTCACATGGCAGGCTGTCCCGGTACAAACCTTTATAGTGTGCTGGCCTGCAGGTACATGTCTGAACTGGGAATAGAAGGTGGAGACACCCGATATCTGTCCCGGAGTGATCTCGCTTATCCTGCATATATGCTTTATTGCCTCTGACGGAAGGTAGCTGAGTCTTTGCTGTACCGCCTGGAGGACCGGAATTACTTTATCCCTGCCGGTGCCGGTTTCAGCAACAACTTCTTCCACAATCTTTATAACATCCTCATTATTAGAGTTGTTGCAATTGCATTCCCCATTCTTTATTTTCTTTTTGTCATTCATTTTTAACCCATTCTCAACTTACTTTCAACTTCCTACCCGGCATGGCACGTTTCCGAGAACCGCGCCAGTGAAGGAAGGACTTATTCTTCAACACAATACAGGTGTTCCTCCGACCGTATGAAGATCATCCCTTCCGAGAAAGCGGGTGTACATACCGCTCTTTCCCCGAGTGCTGCTTCAGACACCAGGCTGAATTCCCTGCCTGCTTCAACTATATGCATCACGCCTGCCTGGTCAAGCATATAGACTTTATCACCTGCTATTATGGGCGAGGCATAAAAACCATAGTCAAAATCCTTATCCCAGGCAAGGTCACCTGTCTCGGTATCATAACAGGCTACAGCACCCCAGCTTGTGAGTACAAAAACCAGCTCGTCGGTGGCTGCAGGGCTTGCAACTTCAGGCGTATATTCATTGTCCTGCCAGACCACTGAAGCGTTCTCACCCGGTTTTATTGCTGCAAGCACAGCAAACTCATTTACGGCAAACACATATTTTGAATTTACTCCCACGGACGGTCCCACCTCACCACTCATGCACTGAACCGACCATAATTCGCTGCCGGTATTCACATCATATGATATAACATTGGGCTCCGAAGTAAGTATCACCTGCGTTATGCCATCAAATTCTGCTATTACGGGGGAGGACCATGATATGGCTACCGGTCTTATCGTTTCCCATATCTTCTCGCCTGTATTAATATCAAAGGCCATAATCGACTTCTTATTTCTTTCATCATACTGAACAAGGAGTTTATTGCCATGTATTACCAGCGATGAGGAATGCCCGTAATGGTTATCCGGCACCCCCATGTTTTTGGCCCAGATTCTGTTTCCTTCCATATCGAGGCATACCAGGTTGCCTGTTGCAAATATTGCACAAACAGCCTTACCGTTTGTGGCAGCCGTTGGAGCTGCCAGGCCTGTATCTTCAGATGTAGGGGGCGGTGTCCCGGGTTCACCTCTTACTCCTGTTGCAGGGGCAGTCCACAGTAATTCACCGCTGAGCTTATTATAGCACATCACCTCTGTTGAATCCCCCCTGGCACCTGTCAGGAAGACCTTATCATTCCATATCACAGGTGAACTGTACCCGTGACTGTTTACTTTTGTTTTCCACCTGATATTCTCACCTGTTTTGCCATCCCAGGACACAGGGTAACCGGTCCTTTTAACTATTCCCCTGCTACCCACACCCCTGAAAAAGGGATAATTAATACCGTTATCAATTCCAGGTGAAGGCATGGCAGCCTCTGAAACCTGCCTGCTTTCAGTCACTCCCTCTTCCTTCTCCTCCAGGTCTTCCCGGCTTCCTTCTATAACTGCCTGTGCTTCTCCCTGTTCCGCGGGGGCATCTGTTGCTGGTTCCTGTTGATTGCCCGCTGCCACCGGTTCTCCTGTACGCATATGCGTAACATTACTTATTCCGGCCTGTTCTGCATCTTCCGGGACAGGCAGGGGGTCGGGCAATTTTATTCTCATCTGCAGTGATATTATAAGGGCCGCTATCATCACTGCTGCTGAGGAAATAAAGAGATAGATCCTCGATTTTCTTTTTGTACCGGTAAGATCGTAGCTGTCTGCCGGTTCTTCAGGGCTGACACGTTTCCTGCTTAGCAACAATCTCTGGCTTATAAAGAAAACAAGTGCACCGGCTATTAGAAGATAAGTTCCTGCCTCTATCTGCCAGCGTACAGAAAAGAAGGCTTTTCGAGACATCAGATCAAGGGCCCTTATCTGTTCCTTGATATCTTCCTTACCAGGGTCATCATCATATATCTCCTTAAGGGCATTAAGTGCGGGATTTTCCAGAGGTTTTATCGTTTGTAACTGTATATAACCCATTATCATTATTACAGCAATAAACAGGGTGAACAGGCCCGAGATAA
This sequence comes from Bacteroidales bacterium, assembly GCA_032260385.1. Taxonomy (GTDB): domain Bacteria; phylum Bacteroidota; class Bacteroidia; order Bacteroidales; family VadinHA17; genus UBA9300. The sequence goes on from JAVVEL010000079.1 coordinate 5,949, forward strand.
GTCCTGTCATTCTTAAAATCCTTATTTTATTTTCCTCATTTGCCATCGCGTGATATTTTATCTAAATGAACCGGACAATACTCGAAGCAGCGTCCGCAGCTGTAACACTTGCCCCTGTCAGGTATAAACTCATTCCTTTCTTTCCTTATCGAGAGGGAAAGGAGGCCTATACCCAGGGACAGGCCGAGGAAGGCCCCGGTCCAGGGTGCACCTTTCTTATAACGTCCTTTCACAGCTTCTTCCTTCACGTAGAGTTCAGAAAGCGTTTCACCTGACTCCCTGAAAGTTATTGCCTGCTGGCTGCTGGCCGGTATGCCCGATATTTCTTCCCTTCTCAGTTCATTTGCAAGTCTCACATCCCGGTGCACCATCGAAAGTTCATCAGAAAATTGTCCCGCCACAAGAGTCCCGGCCGCAGTAAACACAGGGATCAGCAGCAGGTAGCCAAGAAAACGGGACCTTGAGGTCCTGGTCTTTTCCTTCGGGGCATCAATAGTTGAGGGCAGTATTGCACTATAAGGGCAGGCATCCTTGCATAATTTGCAGTTGATGCATTCATCAG
>JAVVEL010000080.1:0-6435 GCA_032260385.1 Bacteroidales bacterium
CGGAACATGGTCACCCGATGGTAAGAAATTTGCCTTTGTAATATTCGAGAAGGGGGTAAATAAACTTGCTATTATAGATGTGGATAAAGACAGGAACATAAAAAAAATAGGGATAGATGGCCTTCCTTCATTTTCTAATCCTTCATGGTCGCCCGATGGTGACAGGATAGTCCTTACAGGACTGGTGGAAGGAAAATCCGATCTTTATGTTTACAATGTAAATGCGGGGCAAGTCGAGAAGCTCACTGAGGATATCCAGGGCAATATCCACCCTTCATGGTCTCCCGACGGGCGTAAGATAGTGTATTCCCATGAAATAATACTTGATTCGCCAGGCAGGCGTAAATTCAGTTATGCCCTGGCAATAGTTGATACTCAGACAAAAGAAAATACAGTCTTTGATATTTTTGAGGGTGCACATAACCTTAACCCTTTCTTTTCACCTGATAATAACTCAATCTATTTCCTGTCCGATGCAGACGGATTCAGAAACCTCTACAGGTTTGACATGAATGACACTACGGTTTACCGCCTTACAAATTATGCCACGGGAATAAGCGGGATTACACATATTTCACCGGCTATAAGCAGGGTTTACTCTGAAGATATCATAGCCTACTCGTATTATGATAATAACAGTTATGAAATTTACCTGGCCAACGACAGCTTGTTCAATCCTGTAAAAGTGCGTTCAGACAGCCTGGATCTCAGACCGGCAACACTGCCACCCCTGGAAAGCAGGTCGCAAAAAATTATTGATACAAACCTTTATGCCAGGGATTCAGTTTACGATCTGCCGCGCGACTCAATAAAGTATGTCCCCTATAAAGCAAAATTCAGGCTTGATTATATATCAAATTCAACAGGCATGGGAGTGTCAACAAGCCAGTACGGCAGTATAATGCAGGGTAGTGTGAATATGATCTTCAGTGATATAATAGGAAATAACCAGCTCTTTTCATCACTTGCCCTGAATGGAGAGATTTATGACTTTGGAGGGCTCTTTTCATATATTAACCAGAAAGGAAAACTGAAATGGGGAGCTTCAGTTTCTCATGTTCCATACCGCAGTGGCTTTTTGGACATTGTGCTTGATACGGTTGTAGTTTATGGCGACACCATCCTGGCTAATAATTTCAGGCTTGATTATATTAGAATGTTTGAAGACAATGTTTCCGTGTTCGCTTATTACCCCCTGTCACAAACAAGGAGATTTGAGGCTGGCGCTTCTGCTTCATGGTATTATTACAGGTGGGACCGCTTTAATAATTATTATACTAATACAGGCCTGAGACTTTTTGAGACACGTGAGAAGCTGACTGCTCCTGACGGAGATAATTATCAGCAGCTGACTGTATCATACGTCGAAGATAATTCCTATTTCGGTATGACTTCCCCCATGGAAGGTCACAGATCAAGATTGCAACTCACCAGGTATTTCGGGGCAGTGAATATGTATACCGCCCTTGTGGATTACAGGAAATACTGGTTCGTCAGGCCCCTTGGCCTCGCAACCAGAATATATCATTATGGCAGGTATGACCAGTCAGGACGCAGCGGGATACTTACACCCTTATATATTGGTTATCCCTGGTTGATAAGAGGTTATGAAAATATTTCTTTTATAGGGAATGATTATAGGGTACAGGAGAGTTCATTTAATATAAGCCACCTTAGCGGTTCAAGATTACTTGTTGCCAACATTGAGTTGAGGCTTCCCATTACCGGTGTCGAAAGATTGGCACCCATAAAATCAAAACGCTTTTTTACTGACCTCAACCTTTTCTTTGATGCCGGTCTGGCATGGAATAAGGACTCTGAGATAAGCTTCGACTGGAAGCCTGATTCATTCGATAAGCGTATACCTGTATATAGCGCAGGTATATCTGCCAGGGTGAACCTGCTGGGAGTTATTGTTGTAGAACCATATCTTGCAGTACCCTTCCAGAACGGAGGCTTTCATAATCTCTCCTTCGGCTTTAACCTGACTCCCGGGTGGTAGTAAGATTTTGGAAATGCCTCAGACCCGATCTAAGCTTTGAGCCCTTTGATGGAATTCCGGGCTATTCCTTTTAAAAGTGATATTTAATTCCTAAATTACATGTCTTAAAGCCATTACGAGAATAGAACCTGAACTTTAAGCCTTTATATTTTAACATTTCTTATTAATTAACAAAATTTTCTTCCCCGTCAAAGAATATAATTAAAATCACTTATTATGAAAGGATTAAGCTGGCTTTTCTTTTTTTTGTTGCTTATATGGATAGTTATAGCTTCCTACCTCTATGTGTGTAAGATACGAGGTCATTGTGGTAAAAATGATCAGGTAGCTCAGACCGAAGTGGCTGATGCCATTAAAGAGGAAGCAGGGCTGGAAGATCTTACACAGCAGAATATTACAGACTCTGTCGCCCTGGCACTCGATTACCTGGATAAAGCAGGGATAAAAACCTTTTATTTTGATTTTGCATCTGCTGAACTGGCAGCTGGCTCAGATGATGACGAGTATTTTTCGGCGCTCAGAACCTACCTGAGACATCACCCTGATGAGATTATGACTGTAAGAGGGCATGCTGATAACCGCGGTTCTTCTCAGGCCAATGACCGCTTTGGCAGACTGCGTGCCGAAGCAGTGCGCGACCACTGCATCATGAAGGGTATCGGTGAGAATCAGATAAGGACAGAATCGAAGGGTACTACAGAACCGGCAGCATCAAATGATTCTGCTGAAGGCCGCAAACTAAACCGCAGAGCAGAAATAATATTAAACTAATAATATTTACAGATGAATCAAACACTTTCTTCCGATTTGCTATTTATTGTCATAGCATTATTAATAGCAGCCTTGCTGGGCTTTTTAATTGGCTACTTCATACGAAAGCCCAAAGTGATAATACGTGAAATACCGGCTGAGCCTGTGGAAATTGAGACAGGAGATGAAGTGGCACCCTTCAGCGCAGAAATGGCCAAGGCTGTTATGGGTATAAACATCAAGCAGGATGATCTCAAGATAATAAAGGGAATAGGGCCTGTAATAGAATGCCTTTTGAAAAACAACAATATTGCTACCTGGAAGAGCCTGGCCACTAATAGCCCCGGGAAACTGAAGTCTTTGATGACCACAGAAGGCGGACCACGATTCAGGGTTCATGATACCGGAACATGGCCCGAACAGGCAAGAATGGCTTATGAAGGGAAGTGGGAGGAGCTGAAAGAACTCCAGCATGAAATTATCCATGGTAAGGTTATATAGGCTTTGAAACATGCCCGTCAGAATCCGTAAAGATCAGAATGCTTCCGGCCCGCAGAAAAGCATTCCCCGCCAGGGAGGCTCATCTTACCGGGGAAGCAGTGGGGGACTTATTACTGCTCTAATCCCCTTACTGGTTAACCTGTTTAAGAAGAATCCCAAAACGGCAATTGTCCTCATTATTATCGGTGTTGTTGGCTTCTTTCTGCTGACAAAAACAAGCAATACGGCCGATACGGCCCTGCAGAGCATGCTCTTCGGTACAGGCCTGGAAATGGATGAGGCAATTTACGATGAAGCGGAAGTCTTTGAGCCTCTGGCCGATAATATTAAAAACCCTTTGCCTGAATATGTATCCTTACTTGAATATTGCCCCGAACGCCTGAACCAGGGCGGCCAGGGATCCTGCGTGGGATGGGCATCAGCTTATGCAGCCCGTACCATACTATATGCCAGGGCAACAGGCGCTGATCCTGATGATGTTACCTTCAGCCCCTCCTACGTCTATAACCAGATAGCTCTGCCGGGCTGCCAGGGGACTTATATGCAGAGGGCAATGGAACTGATGCACCAGCAGGGAGCCTTACCCTTCTCACGCTTTGCATATAATGAAGGTGACTGCTCAAAAGAACCTACCAGCGCTGAGCAAATGGCTGCATCGTCTTTTAAAACAAAGGGCTTTAACCGCCTTACCCTCGGAGGTGATGATTACAGGACCGACCTGCTTGCAATAAAACAAAACCTGGCCCAGGGAGCCCCCGTTGTTGTTGGGATGATAGTAGGAGGAAGTTTTATGCCCGATATGAAAGCGAAGGAGTTCTGGCGGCCGACAAGGGCGGATTATAATATGATGGGCTTCGGTGGCCATGCTATGTGTGTTGTGGGCTATGATGACTATAAGCAGGGAGGAGCATTCCAGATAATGAACAGCTGGGGTGAAGAATGGGGCAGTGACGGGATTTTCTGGATCAGGTATAATGATTTTGATTATTTCACCAGGGAAGCATATGGACTCTATCCAATGGGAGATGCAGAGGCTGTGACTTCCAATAAGCTGGAAGTGGAGATCGGACTCGTCGTAAACTCAACAGGTCAATATATACCTCTTGAATATGATTCGGGAATAACATTCATTTCTGCCTCTGCCGTTAAACCGGAAACCGATTTTAAAGTTGAAATAAGCAACAGCCTGGAGTGTTATACCTATATCTTCGGACAGGAAACTGACGGAAGCAGTTATGTCCTGTTTCCGTATACCATGAAACATTCTCCATATTGTGGCATAACTGGAACCAGGCTCTTCCCTAAGGACTATTCACTTTACCCCGATGAACAGGGTGACAGTGATTATATAGCCGTAGTGATATCTGTTCAGAAACTGGATTATAATCGCTTAAATGTTGCAATTACCGGGGCCGGGGGAACAACATATGACCGGAAGGTTTACAATGCACTGCAGGGCGAACTGGTTAAGGATATTTCCTTCGAGGGTGGACAAACTATCAGCTTTGTTACTGATGTTGCCTACCGGGGAACTGTTGCTATTGTTATGGAAATAGTGAAATAAGAGAATAAAAATGTTAAATTTGGATTATTGATCATTATGAATAATTAACTAAACCTTTAAAACAATGTAATTATGTTAAATGAATTTAAGAAGTTTATCGCTAAGGGCAATGTCATGGAAATGGCAGTTGGCCTTATAATGGCTCTCTATTTCGGGGCCATAATTAAATCCCTGGTAGACCATATTATTATGCCTCCTATCGGATTGTTGCTTGGTAACGTTGATTTCTCCAATCTTAAGGTCATACTGAAAGAAGCCGTTGTAAACGGAGATACCGTCGTTCCCGAAGTGGCTATAAGCTACGGCCTGTTTATTAATACCATCATTACTTTCCTTATTGTTGCCCTGGCAATATTCCTTGTCGTTAAGGGATATAATAAGATGAAAGAAAAAATGGAAAAGAAGGAAAAGGCCGAAGAAGCTGCAGCTCCTCCCGCTCCTTCAAAAGAAGAAGTTCTCTTAACCGAAATAAGAGATCTGCTGAAAAAATAGGAGGGGGTGAATAATAATAGCACGGGTCACACCCCGGTATAAGGAATTTATCCCCTTATCATCACCAGGAGCATCTTGAATTCTGTTACTGCTTCCAGTGCATGAGGAATATTTGCCGGCATGATAATAAAACTGCCTTCATCCAGCAGATGTTCCTTCTTATCAATAATTACCCTGGCCTGTCCATCAATGATATAAACCATGGCTTCGTACGGGGCTGTATGTTCACTCAGGTTCTGCCCTTCATCAAAGGCGAAGAGAGTAAGATTACCTTTTTCGCTCTTCTGGATTATCTTGCTCACAACCGAGCCTTTTGAATATCTGACTGACTCTTTAAGGCTGTATATTTCTGAATGATTGAATGTTTGCTTCGTCATATTATTATTTGTTTTTAAATATTGATCGACTTTATTACCTCACCACCCGTGTTTACCACTGTAAACTCTACCGGGACATCGCTGCTGGCCTGTGACCGTGCAAGCTGGACCATCCTGCTTAATCCTCCACAGCATGGTACCTCCATTACCAGTACATGTAAGGACCTGATGTTAGCTTCGTCTATGAGAAGGCGTATCTTTTCTATATAAATATCTGTTCCCTGGTCCAGCTTGGGGCAGGCTATGGCAAGCTTTCTACCCCTTAAATATGTACCGTGAAAGTCCGGTACCGCATAGGCAACACAGTCTGCAGCCAGCAGGACGTCTGCATTTTTGTAATGAGAAGAGGAGGGGTTGATAAGATGCATTTGTACGGGCCAGTGACTTAGCTCAGATTTTTGGGATATCACAGGTTCAAAGAAAGCCCCTGAAGGTTTATTCCCGAAACTCTGTGCATGTGACCCGGGACAGCCGGCATTTACCTGAATAACAGAGGGGGCTTTTGTCTTATTCACTTCTGATATTACTTTCCTGACATCGAAGCCGATAACGGCAGCATTATCCTTAAGATATCTTGAAGCCTCTGTCAGGAGCTCGTTTTCATCATGATCTTTCAGGTGTTTCATGTGAGCAATGACCGTATTGGCGCCTTTATTGACCATTGCCTCCATTGCCCTCGTTTCACTATAAGCCTTGGCCTCCCTTTTTTCAATGCTTATGGCACCAAGAGGGCAATGCCCTAAGCAGGC
>JAVVEL010000081.1:0-6368 GCA_032260385.1 Bacteroidales bacterium
GATTGAATGGTCTGAGAAAGGATTATCATTTGTCCCAGATCATAAAGATTTTAATAATTCCATTTACTATGCATACTTTAAAAGTTCCGGTGATGTGAACCTGGCCTTGGAGAAATCGGGGCTGACAACTGATGACCTTGAATATGATATAAATTATTATACCAGGCAATATGACAGACTTATCCCTATAGTTAAGGAACAAACTAACTACATAGGGTCTCAGGCCGGTTTTGAACCACCGATCTACAAACTGGCACTGATATATTTCCTTTCCGGCAACCAGGAACTCTGCAAGCAGTATGCTGATTCATCAGTTACTGTTTTACTTGGATTATTAGAAGAAATCCCGGATGAAGACAGGTTTTATTCTACTCTTGGAAGATGTTATGCCCTGGCCGGAAAAAGGGAAGAAGCTATTGCTTATGGGGAGAAAGCTCTTGAACTGAAACCAGTGAGCATGGATGCTTTCCAGAACCCATTAAGGGAAGAGGATATGATGGAAATTTATGTACTTATTGGGGATTATGATCGGGCAATGGATAAAATGGAATATCTATTATTCATTCCAAGCTGGCTTTCAAGAGGCAGGCTTATTGCTGATCCATTATTTGATAAAATTCGTAACCTGCCAAGGTTCCAGAGAATAATTGAGTCTGGCATTTAAGAATAGATATGCCTCAATCTCTGCACAAGATGGACATGAAAGATGCTCCCCCTGGATTAATTAATAGTTTTCTAATATCCTGATCAGGGAGAATAGCATTCTTGATAATTATTCAATACTGCTCAAGTGTTCATTATAGTATTCCTCTTTGATTGTAGCAGCGTTTACCCCCGGAACTGTCTTCGGGGCTATTGTTCTTGGGGGTGTATCAAAAGTCGGTAATTATTATTTTCTGGTCAGTCTTTTGGATTCGTTCCCAGGGTGTGACCCGGGCTATTGTTATTTTCCCCCTCCAGACGCTCCGGTCTGGATCTTCGATCCGGGGGATTGAGCAGGAGGCAGGGGGCAGGGGGTGATGTTAATTTGTTGATTTGTTGATTAGTAATATTATAAATTAATGACAATACCCTTAAGATTGAAGATTGAAAATTGAAGATTGAAGACTGCAAACTGCAGACTGAAGATTGCAGATTGCAGATTGACGCGGAACGCTAAACCCGGAACTTAGAACAAAAAAAGCCGATGAGATTCATCGGCTTTTCAGGTACCCCCAGGGGATGAAAGTTGCAACATGGTTTGCAGGTTAATATATGGGCTACAATAGTGTAAATCCCGTATGGCTTTTCGGGCTATCCTGGATTATTTAGGAATATATCGAGTTATGAATACTCAAATTCTGGTGAGCAACTGCCAGCAAGGGCGTGGTTAATACCCCGTACGGACATTTATCCAGGCAATATCCTTCACAATACAGGCAGATGTCAGCCTTGTTCCCCACCAGGGTATGGTAAAGTGACATTGCATATTTCTCCTGTTTTTTTGCACTGAAATAGTAATTATATCTCAGTATTGTGTTTATTGGCACGTGGTGGGGACAGGCTTTTTCACACTCATTACAAGCAATCCTGCAATGCAGATTACCAAATTCACTCCGGTAATGAGCCAGCATTGCTTCTGTGGAAGGTGCCAGACGGGTTCCCGATAATCTGATATATTTTTCAAGTGCTTCAAAATTTGGTAACTCGCAGCAAATGGTACTTACATTCTTATTTGACAGCACAAATTGCATCGCACCGTCCTTCATCTCCTCCATACTGTTTAATCCATACCTGTTAAAGAATTCGTTCGCTTTTTCTGCCTGTAGTTTATACTTTTCATATCCAATCATATATCTTTCAGGGAATTCCTTTCCCTCTTTCTCATGTGTATCTTTCTCCTCCTTAAAAAGCTCGTATAAAAGTATAGGGTTTGATTTCATTATCATTGTCCCTATATTTTTATCTCCACATGCCTCAAGTACCCTGGTGGCCATTTCCGGCTCGAAAAAGTTATAGGGTAACATTATCACATCAAACCTGCCGTCATCTACAGCAGTCATTAAAACATCCTCAAAAGTTTCTTCAGGACTATCCCACCAGCTGTGACCGTGACATGATACCCCTGCAAAATTTACCTTACCTTCTTTCTTCAGTTGTTTAACCGCCTTATGAAAATGTTTATTTTTCACACGCTGCGAATTTTCAGCTCCATGAATTAATAGACAATCCACATAATCTGTTTGTAACCTTTCCAAACTGGCATTTACCCTGGCAATAATGTCCCTGTCTGATTCAAACTCCTTGAGTTGTGGTGATACCTTGGTGGCAATAACAAGTTTCTGTCTGTCGTAGTCTTTTATTACACTTCCTATTAGTGTTTCATTCCGGCCCCGTCCATACAGTTCTGATGTTTCCAAAAAGTTAACCCCTGCTTCCAGCGTTGCTTTCAAAAGGCCTTCGGAAGCTTGTATCCCGGCTCCTATATCTGATACTTTAAGTCCTGTCCGGCCAAGAGTGCGGTATTCCTTGATTTTAGGAAGTTCTGATGTCCGGTTCTGAGGCTTTGCTGTCAGGCTTTGGCTTCCTGCCAGGCTGGCTCCCAGGATACCAAGGGAAGTGTTTTTTAAGAACTTTCGGCGATTGAGGCTAGTTGGTTTCATTTTATTATGATTAGATAGAAACAAGCTGTAAGTTAATCTTATGGTGGATATAAATCAAAAAATAATTGTGCTGTTGTGAATTTTGCATAAATCCCAGGATGTCAACATACGAACTTCCTATGAGAGGTACTTTCGCCCCAAATGATTAACTAAGCCAGTCATATCCGGATTTTGAAATTACAGTTCGTCCAGCGTGCCATATTATGCACATATGTTCACTGCTTGCTTATTTTTGAACATATTGTTTGATTTATTCAAAAAATGAACATAGATTTGCATTATGTCCAATATCTTTTAATAAATGAACATATTATGTTTAACAGGAATAAACCTTATAATGATTTACCCCTGCTTCCACCGGAGGCAGGAATTCATGATAATCCTGACATTCTTAAAAAACTGGTATCTGCATCAAGGGCACTTTCATCGGTAAACAACGCCATATTAACCCTGCCCAACCCTTATATGCTAATAAATACTATCTCTATACAGGAAGCCAGGTCTTCCACTGAGGTAGAGAACATATTCACAACCGAAGATGAATTATTCAAAGCAATATCTGATTCCAAAAAGGAAGATGAGACTGATCAGCAAACAAGTGAAGTAATCAGGTACAGGGAGGCTTTATGGACAGGGTATAATGCCATATCTGATGAAGGTAAATTTAGCCAGCAAACAATAATAAACATCTTCAGACAGATTAAATCAACCCGTCTTGGAATAAGACCACCGCATGCCGGGGTTATTATCAGGATGGGGAACAGTGATCAGCGGCCAGGTGAGGTAGCATACACTCCCCCACGGGGAGAAGGCATTATTGAAGCCTACCTGGACAACCTCATTAAATACCTCAATGATGAGGAAACGGACAAGACTGATCCCCTGATGAAGATGTGCATTGCACACTACCAGTTTGAAGCAATACACCCATTCCAGGACGGCAATGGAAGGACAGGAAGAATAATAAACCTTCTGTATCTTGTTAAAACAGGTCTGCTCCTACAACCGGTTCTATACTTATCGAAATACATCATTGAGAACAAAGACTCTTATTACTACCATCTTGCAGGTGTAAGCCAGAGAAAAGACTGGAAGAACTGGATTCTTTTCATGCTTGATGCAGTTGAGAAAACATCTTTAAATACCAGTAATTTAATAAGTGATATAGTGCATCAGATGGATGAAACATATAAATATGCTTCAAAAAGGATAAAATGGTATAACAGGGATCTCAACGAGGCCATATTCAGCCAGCCATATATCAAAGCAAAGAGAGTGGGCGAGGTAATGAATAAAACTTCACGGACAACCATTACAAAATATATGGGGCAACTGGTTTCCGAAGGAATACTGTCATCCAAAAAAGAAGGGCTTGAGATTTACTACCTGAACGATGACCTTCTCAGGATATTGAGTGCTTATTGATTGAATAATGTCACACCCTAAGTAGTCCGGGCTTTGATTTGTTAATTCGTTTGTTATGAATTGTCGCGAACCGAGCAGTGCAAGTTTCCCAGGTTATCCGGGAAGAGAGTACTGCGATGCATACACCTCCCTGCCCCTATGGCCAGGTGCATAAGCCTGAGTTAATCCTCTAAATTCACTGGTCAGATTTCCCGTGATTGCTAAGGAGCGAAGTTTATAATTTGTCAATTTTAGAGGCCAGTATAAAATCATTCTCTGATAATCCGTCAATGGCATGTGTCCATAATTCAATAACAACCTTTTCATAATAAACATGCATTACCGGATGATGACCTTCTTCATCAGCTAAATCAGCCACTTTATTTACAAAATCCATAGTATGCTTAAAGTTCACAAATAAAAATTCTTTTGATATTTTATTTTTATCTGTAACCTTCCAGCCATCCTTAATTTGTTTTAAATATCCTTCAACTTCCCGTTGGTCCAGTGGGGGTATGCCTCCTTCACAAGGTTTACATCTTTTCTTGCTTAAGTCCATAGTTTTATTTTATTAAAAGTTCTACTCTTATTTATTATAATGTTTTATGGTCCACAAAAAATGCAATTCCTTTAAATGAACAGATTTAACGGCGGAATGTTCTAAAGGCGCCCGGTTTATTGATCTACCGAAGGTGTAGGTTCGCAGTGAAGAGGCAGGGAAATAGGTTAAGATAATAAAAATATAGTTCAAATTTTTTCCCTTAACAAAGTAACCTATGCCTTCAACAGCTTTTCAATCTCATACTTCTTCATTTTGAGAAAAGTGGAAAAACCAGTGCCCCTGACCACAATTCGCCGGATAAAATTGACTATCTGAAGCCGGAGTCAATCTCTTGGTGCAGAAATAAATATTAAAATGTTATAATGATCGGCTTAATATGGTCATGACCTCCGGCTTTTTCACTTCATCTCGAAGCAGCAAAAAAAAGGCTGTAGCCGTCGGGAACAACGAATATTAACAGCTCGTTGCCTGTCATCAATTCAATTCGTGAATCGTGAGTTTGACATCAATAATTGTTTTGCATCCCAGTTGCAAAAGGAAGTGTACGTTAAAAAGAGAAGACATTCCCGGTTTTTTCAGAATAGTCTTAGATAATTTTCAAAAACGTATAATTTTTTTCTTTTCCCACCGGTAATTTCTTTCAGGATTCCCAACACTTCAAGGTCATTAATTAACTTGTATGCTGTTGGGGGGGATAAATTAGTGATTTCAACGACAATTGAAGCATCAATTATTGGCTTTTGATACAGGTAATCCATAATTTTCAGAGCAGGAACTGACCGGCCTTTCAATTCTTGTATTTCACCTTCCACATCACTCTTTAATTTAAGAATCTTATCAAAAGTTTTAATCCCTTTCTTTGCTGTTTCTATAACTCCTACCAAAAAGAATTTGAACCATTGATTTATATCATTTTTCTCTCTTACAATCATAAGATTATCATAGTAAAGAGATCTATTTCGCTCAAAGAAATCGGATAAATACAATATTGGTCTTTTTAATATTTCTTTTTCGACCAGGTATAAGGTAATTAATAAACGACCAACTCTTCCATTCCCATCTAAGAAGGGATGTATAGTTTCAAATTGATAATGAATTAGAGCAATTTTAAGTAAATCAGGAAAAAAGAATTCATTATTATGAACGAATTTCTCCAGATCATTCATTAATTCCTGTACTGAAGTATGAACCGGTGGGATAAAAACTGCATCCTTTATGGAGGCTCCTCCTATCCAATTTTGACTATTTCTGAAAACTCCCGGTTGCTTGTGCTTACCCCTGACTCCTTTAAGCAATGTTGTATGTATATTCCTGATTAATCGGGAAGAAAAAGGTAGCTCTTTTAATGATTCAATTGCCGTATTTAAGGCATTTATATAGTTTTGAACTTCCTCCCAATCATCCCTTTTTTCAATTGATATATCTTTTTTATCTAATAAAGCATCTTTAATACTAGTCTGTGTACCTTCTATTTTATTTGATTTTGTTGCTTCCTTAAGGACATGCATACTAATAAATAGATCAACATTGGGAATATATTCAGAATACATGTCTAATCTTCCCAGTTGCCTATCTGCCTGGCTTAAAAGATTAAGTAGCTCCATGTCTTCGATAAGCCAGGGCTTATTAATTAATTCTGGTTGAAAGCTTTTATACGTTCCTTGATTAATATAAGTCCCTGCCCTGAAATTTTTCATAATATTTCTTAATTATTCAATTCTTTAGTTAAAGGTAGGTATATATTTTTAAATAAGCGCATG
>JAVVEL010000082.1:0-6152 GCA_032260385.1 Bacteroidales bacterium
AAATGAATCGGCGCCGATCATTTCGTTATGATACTCATTCTCCACCCCATTGAGGGGTATCGAATGAGAGCAAGGAACTTCCCTCAGGTTCATATTCCCCGATAGCTGTTGATAAGGGATCATGAGTCGGAATTTCACCTTTTTGTTTTTCATCACCGACCGTGATATATTTCCCTGCTCCCACATATCCCAGAAGACCCTGGGTGAGAGATTAGCAATAGATCCATGTAACCTTACATTGTTGTACTTTTCATAAAATATCGTCAACCTTTGAATTAATGAATCAAAGTCCCAGAACCCCTGGTTCCCCAGTGCTGAGGAGAGGATAGAATGAAAGCTCTCAACATGACCATTTTCCTGGGGTGTATATGGATGGGTGAAGACCTGGTTAAGATGGTTCTGCTCGAAAAATGCGCGTATTATCTTAGACCCAAACTGTGGACCGTTGTCATTTCTAATCTCGATATGTACACCTTTGCGTAAGAGATCAGCCGACTGCAGATAGTCTGTAATGATTTCCTCCCATGCCTGTTTGACCTGACGGGTTCTCATTGTATAGCCCACCTGCCAATGTAAGACAAACCGGGTGAATGTATCAATGACAGTAAGGATATAGGCATATCGCCCATCTTTGTGGATCCAGACATACTTGATGTCCATCTCCAGCACTTCGAGGGGCCCCTCTGGTATAACAACCCTGTATTTTGCAAATGATTTGTCCCGTTTCTTATGTCGGTCCTTCAATAATCCTGCGTCCTTCATTAAACGATATACTTTCTTATGGTTGATAAAATATCCTGCTAGCATTAACAGTGTACACATTTTACGGTAGCCGTAGTCAGTATCAGGATCCTGTTGGGCTTCCTTAACCTTATCTACTACTTCTCGGTTGCTTACCGTTATGATCTCCTGACCTTCAAGTTTCTTAGTGGTCTGAGATGGTTGTTTGCCTGGGCGATGGCCTGTTTGCTCGTAATAGTATTGATGTTTACTCAGGTCCAATACAGACAAGGCCTTGTCTCGATTCAGACCAAAAAGAATGTATTTACGAGCTAACGCTTTTTTCTCTCCCAGGCATATTTCTTTTTTAGCGCTTCATCCTTTAAACGCCCTTCTAACTCCTTTTCCGCCAGCAGCTCTTTCAACGTTTTGTTCTCTTTCTCTAAACGCCTGATCTCTTTCAAATAGGCCGGGGTCATTCCGTGTCGGAAACCCGCTTCTCCCATCGTATCGAATTTCTTACGCCAGCTGTAATAAGTGGCAGGATAGATTCCGTACTTCTCTAAAGTAGTGGTTACCCCTTGAGCCGCAGCCTCTTTCAAAATCTCAAGTTTCTGCTCTTTTGTGAATGTTCTCTTTTCCATAGACATAATTATAACAATTTTATTACAGATATTAAACTATAATTATGTCCGAAGTGCTAAGGGGCTATTTCACATATTTTGTAGTTAATCCTGACTTCACAATGGGCACCTGTTGTGAACCAGGCAACTTCATGTGTATATGTGATAATTGCCCGGGACAATGTGACTGATTATTGTATCAAAAGGGATCGGGTTGTTAAAACCTGATCCTTTTTTAATAAACATCTAGATTATTATAAAAATGAGATTATTATTTATCATTTCCCTATTTATTATTTCCAGCAGCACTTCTAGCCAGACGACAGAAGTCTTTGAGATTAATCCCGTAAATAAACAAGTAAAGAAGTTTATTGAGAATTACTCAGTTGAAAAAATTATAAAGTTAGAAACAGCACCAGATAATATCATTAATTATATCTATTATCTTGAATTAGATGAAAACAAGATATACATAGCGAACTACCATGGCAGCTGCTTTATTTTTTCAGAAGAAGGAACATTTCTTGGTAAAGTTTATAATATCGGACGCGGGCCTGATGATCTACAATTGCCAAGAGGGTTGTCAATTAACATGAATAACAATCAGTACTCAGTGTATGATACCAGAGGTAAATTCATAGCTATTTTTTCAGGGTTGAGTAAGTTAGAAAAAAGAATATACCCAGATCTGAATTTTATTAGTGATCTATACTGGTTGGATAACAATAAGTTTCTTTTATTCTCTTATTTGCCTCAGCCTGATTCAAAGGATAAAAATGCAATCAACTATTGTATTTATGAATATGATCCAGATACTAAAAAATACCGGGGAGTATTAAGAATGTCTAATAATTATAACACTCTAAGCATTAGGTATCATACAACATTCTCTGAATACAATGGGAAATATTATGCTATAAGGGTTCTTGACAATACAGTATACGAATATAATAAATCAGGATTAATGAGGCCAAGATATTATTTCGATTTTGGGAAGTATAATGCATCGGAAGAGTTATTAGAAGGCAAACTCATTGACGGTAGAATGCTCATGGGCAAGATCCAGGAGGGGAAGTTCTGTGTGCTGGTTGATTTTCAGGAACTTGACGGTCACTACATAGTTGTATATGACAAATACCCTGACAGATATACAACACTGATTTCAAAAAATGACGGAACACAAGTTACTCACTCATTCAGGAATGAAGTTGATGTTTTAGGTAGAGTGACTCCTTTCTTTGAACATGATGGATACATGATAGCATCCTTGCAGCCTTCATCTTTTCTGAAAAAGTATAAAATGATAGATAAGTCAACGTTGAGCAATTATGAAAAACGAATATATGCTGAAATTGCTGAGGGACTGAGCGAGAGTGATAATCCGGTACTTTTATTTCTTAAACCAAGGTAATATGAAGAGAAAGACTCCTGGGTTTATTCAATTATACTTGTTTGTTATTTTAGTTTGTGTTTGTTTCGTTTTAATTGTAGTTTCAATACACAATAAGAAAGAGATTAACTTTAAAAATAAGAAGATAGAATTCCTGGAGAGTGAATCGGAGTATTCCAGACACCAGACGATTGAAATGAATACTATGTTTGAGGGATTTTTTATTAGTTCATCTACAAAGTGCATCACTTCAAAAGGAGAGATTGTTGAAATTGGAGATATTGTAGATCGGTTCCCGGTTTTTTGCCTATACTTCTCAGATAATAGTTGTAATAGTTGCATAGATGAACTGATTGATTATATAAACTCTTCAGATATTCTAAAATATTCTCAATTTATTGTCTTTACACCCTTTTCATCAACCAGATTGGTTGACAACTTGAAATGTCGTATAGAGAAGAAAGTCGTATTCTTATCATCAGAGCTATTTGACGAATTATTTGGGCTAATATCTGAGAATCCGATTGTATTCACTATAAATAAAAAATTGGAGATGCTCCATGTTTTTAAATTCATGAGTAATGATAAAACTAATATAGCTGAGTATTATGCAGAACTTATGGATAGATACTTCGATTCCAGCAATAAGTAACTTGGTATACGGATTGTTGCCTAAATAACCAGTAAAAGAAATATAATTGTAATAACACCTAACAATCTGGCAGATCCTATTTTACTTCACGATTCAACTTTATCCGAGAACTTGTGGCTCAAGTACTTCAGTTCCTTTATAGTTTTAACCCAAATTTTTGTATCTTACACTACTGTTCGTTCAATCAGTGTCTTCAAAGATGAAAATTTGTATTTTTTAGGAGTGATTTTTGTTATTGGGAATTATTAACGGTATTTTTAGTTATTGTTTTTTATACCAGATAAAACCAACCTTATGAAATACTTCCTCTACAGCCTGGCTTTTCTGCTTATGGGAATCTCACTTATATGCTGTAAAACCCGGGAAGAAGATAAGCGCGAGGAGATGGCAAGGCGCTCATCAGTGAGGGATGCGGTGAGCGTGTCCACCATCGAACTTAAAAGATCAACGTTCTACCATGAACTGGTGTCAAATGGAAAGGTGTATGCCAAAAACACTGCAACCGTTCCCTTCAGGGTGGACGGTACTATTGAGAAAATACATGTCAAGAACGGTGATAAGGTAAACAAAGGTGACCTGCTGGCTGAGCTGGAGGACTTTAATTACCGTATACAGTTTGAGAAAGCTAAACAACAGCTCGAAAAAGCAGAGATTGAATTTAAGGATGACCTTATTACTTTTCATGGTTCCGAAGATACAACGGGACTGAGTAATGATAAACTGCGCATGAGCATGATACGGAGTGGGCTTATCGAGGCGCAGACTAACCTCAGGCAGGCAGAATTTAATCTGGAGCATACCAGGATACATGCGCCTATATCCGGCACAGTGGCAGACCTCGAAGCCAAAGAATGGAATCCATCGAATATTTATCCCGACGGGCTGTGTAAGATCATCGACAACTCGGTGATGGAAGTGGAATTCCCCGTGCTCGAATCTGAATACAGCTTTATAGATAAGGGGATGCCGGTAAATATCATTCCTTTTGTAAGTGATGGTAATGAATACACGGCTCATGTTGTTCAGATTAATCCAATGGTGGATGAGAACGGTATGGTGAAGGTGAGGGCTGAACTCCGAAACGGAGGGAAGCTGCTGGAAGGGATGAATGTTAAAATACTGATTCGCAAACCTGTTGAGAACAGGCTGGTAATTCCCAAGGAAGCCCTTGTGATCAGGCAGGGACGTGACGTGGTTTTCGTCCGCGAAGATAGCCTGGCTATATGGAAATATGTAACCACAGAATTTGAAAATTCAGATTCGTTCTCTGTATCCGAAGGTCTTGAAGAGGGCGACCTGGTGATATACAGGGGCAATGTTAACCTGGCCCACGAAACAGTAGTTATTGAAGAAGACAAGTGAGCAAACTGTCACACACAAAAGCCTTTTCTTCATTTACCATCAATGTGATCTTCGTATTGCTGATCACTATAGGTATTGCCGTTATACCTTTACTTTCACTGCAGCTTAACCCTACAAGGTATATGCCTGCAATGACCGTTTCATGGTCGTGGCCCCTTGCCCCGGCCAGGGTGATAGAGCAGGAGGTGACCTCGGTACTTGAAGGAGTGGTCTCCACAGTACCCGGTGTTGAAAGCATAAGCTCAACCACTCAGAACGGGTCGGGGTACATAAGTATTGAATTTGACAAAAAAACCGACCTGCAGGCTAAACGCTTTGAGGTGGCAACGCTCCTGAGGGAAGCAAAGCATAAACTGCCTCCCGGTGTTTCATATCCCATTGTGAGAATGTCGATGCCCGATAATGAAACAGGTACCGATATACTGGTATACCAGATAAACGGCACTGCCAGTCCCTCATATATCCAGAAGATGGCCGAGGAACAGATTAAGTCGAGGCTGGCTGTAGTGGAAGGTGTTTATGATATTAATATTTACGGTGCCAGCAACCTGGAATGGGAGCTTATTTATGACCAGGATAAACTGAAGACCCTGGGACTGTCTGCCTCCTCCATCAGGCAGGCTATAAGCAATTACCTGCTGGAGGAAGAACTGGGCTCTGCACTGGAGACGGATGTGTACGGTAACGATATAAGGACTTATCTTACCCTTAAGGGGAATGCAGACAGGGACGTGAAATGGCCAGATATACCTGTGGCCAGGTGCGATGAGCGGATAATACACCTGGGTGATATTGCCACGGTTAGATTGCTGGAGCAGGATGCCCGGACATACTACCGCATAAATGGCCTGAATACAATCAACATGGTGATAAGTGCGGAAAAGAATGTGAACAATATAAAGGTGGCCGACGATGTTAAGAGGTCAATGAAGGAGATTGCCGCTAACTTACCGCCCGGATACAGTGCAAGGATAAACTATGATGCTACCATTACACTTAAGGAAGAGCTTACCAAGATACTGTACAGGACAATAGCTTCCATAATACTCCTGCTGCTCTTTGTCTTTATCATAAGCCGCGAGATACGCTACCTGGCAATTATAACAATAAGCCTGCTGGCTAACCTGGCGGTAGCCTTTATCTTTTATTATGTCTTTAAGCTTGAGCTGCACCTTTATTCACTGGCCGGTATAACCGTCTCCTTCGGTATTATCATTGACAATACCATAGTGATGACGGATCACCTGAGACACCATAAGAATAAACTGGTTTTCCTGGCTATAATGGCCGCCACACTTACTACAGTAGGAGCATTGTCGGTGATCTTCTTTCTCGATGAGGAATCGAAAGCCAAGCTGGCCGACTTTGCCGCAGTGGTTATTGTTAACCTTTTTGTTTCCCTGGG
>JAVVEL010000083.1:0-6142 GCA_032260385.1 Bacteroidales bacterium
ATATCCTCGTTGAAAACCCCATACATTCACTAAATTAATAAATACTATTACCCTTTAACCTGCATAAGCCAACCCGGCTTATGTTTAATTATCCGATGCCAAGTTATTAATAATTCAGGAAATATGTGAATTCCAGTGATCTTATTAAGTAAATGACCATGTTAAACACTGTAAAAGGCTGTTATGATGAGCGTAACAAAATGTAAAGTGCATGGCCTTTATTAATAATGAAATTCCTGGCGAATGAATATAGCAATCAAATTTTCAGACGTATATTGATTTTCTCCAGTAATCCCGTAATCCAGACCACCAGAAGGGCAAAGATCATAGATTTTATCAGGCCGGTTATACCGCCGGTCAGTGAAGCAGGAATCATCATTATCAGGGGTCCCAGTACAGGATACAGTATATAGGGAACAAGGTAACAGGTAAGCGTGCTCCTGCCTGCCGGCATCATAAAACCTGCCCATCCGGTCTTGTTCCATATATCCGCAATCCAGTACATGAAGGCAAAAAAAGCAAAACTTATCCCGGCACATATGGCAGTCCATGCCGGGGTAGCCCTTATCTTTGATATTCCCCATTCAGGCCTCATGGCAAAGCCATACAGGAAAGAAATTGCTGCCAGTGAAATTAACAGTACTATAAACAGCTTTATTCGTCCCGACTCATTCAGTTTTCTATAGAATACCGATGCAAGTACTCCGCTCATTACCAGGGCATAGTTGGATGCACTAACAACTAGCCGCAGCGGGGAAGTAAACCCGGGCAGGCCCGTGAACTCCTGTACATTAAGAGCATATAATACTATCCAGGCTGGAATTATAAGCCACAGCCTCGCACCGGCCAGAAGGTAAACAAGGGCGCACAGAAGGTAGGCCCATCCTATCAGGCCCAGGATGCCCCACCAGTGTGGCTTCATCCACTCAGGGTCGCCTGGCACACCTCCCTTGTAGGTAAGTGCCAGGACGAACAATATAAGAAACCCCGCAAGCTGGAAGTAGATAACCGGAATTTTTTTTGTCCATCCTGTGTTCCTGTAATTATTCCAGATAAGAAGAAAGGCTATGACCATGATCACTTCCCAGATTGCTTTCTGCCAGGGCGCTACACCGGGATGAAAATTTTCCAGATTGACCATGAAAAATCCCATAATCACAAGTGCTGCACTACGCTGAAGTATATGGATAAAAACCCCTATTCTACTTTGTCCCTTCTTGAACCTTGCATCTATTGCAAATGGGATGGATAGTCCCACTATGAAAAGAAAGGCAGGGAATATAATGTCAGAGAAGCCCAGTCTGTCTTCATCAGCTGCAGCATGTTCAAGCCATGATGGTATATCATGCAGTGTCCAGAAGTCATTTACAAAAATCATCAGCAGCATGGTGAGTGCCCTGAAGATATCTATGGAAGCAATGCGCCCGGTTTTCATATACGATGGTATTAAATATGGACATAAATACAATTTTTTTTAATCTTAAACAAGATCATAAGCTTGTCCGTTATTTAGCAGGTTCAATTTGATTTTATTCGTACTTTTGGTATTACTTAAAAAGTATCTTTATGGATCCGACATTTACCAAAATGCTCATAGCATTACTACTATTGCCTGTAATTATAGTTTCCGGCATTTATCTCAGAAAAAAATCAAGGCCTTACAAACAGTTCCCCTTCACCGCTCACAAGACTCTGGCAATTGCATATATAATTTTTTCCGTGCTGGTGATAAACAGATTTTTCAAAAATTATACACCGGAAGGACTAATGGTATACCTGATTATTATCACGCTCGTCCTTATGCTTTCCAGTTTCGTAACAGGTGCCTTGCAGAGCTTTGAAAAACCACCGCACTCAATAATAATCATAACACATAAGGTAAGCTCTTACCTTGTAAGTATATCCTTACCACTAACATTTTTCTTAATATACTACTTGTAAAATTAAAACTTACTAATCATGGCAAGAGATGCACAAAAGAACGCTTCGTCAGGTGCCGTTTACGGGCTTGGCTTTATTGGAGCAGCAATCTATTTTATTTCTGCCGCCACAGGTTTCTGGGTGGGGGTGCTGGGTTTCCTGAAGGCTATCGTATGGCCTGTATTCCTTGTTTATCACGCGTTTGACAAGATGCTAATGTAATTACACATTGCAGATGGCAGGAGCAGCGACTGTCATCTATGTCAGTCTTTTATCCATTCAGTATCTCCGTTACTCTGCCCCTGTAAGTCCTGCTTACAGGTAAGTCTTTACCGGAGACAATGACCTTCTCCCTGGTAAAGGATTCAATTTTACCGGTATTCACGATGTAGGACCTGTGTATCCTCAGGTATTTATCGCCCAGCATCGTATCCAGCAGGCTGATATTTGTCCTGGTAATGACCCTCTCTCCTCCCTCGAGGAAAATTCTTACATAGTCAGACATACTTTCAATATATAAAATTGACTCACGCCCTATCCTCCTGTTTCTCCTTTCTGACCTGACAGTGATATATTCTTCCCTCCCCTTACCTGACGGTCCTGTAAGAGATTGTAAGCTGAGGTACTGGCGAACCATCGATATAAAGGCGCTGACTATAACGATAAGGTATGTTATAAGGGGCATTAACCGGAAATTGGTCACAATGGTCCATATATTATCATAGTCATAAGATGCCAGTACCAGGCAGGCAGCTAACATGAGGACAAACACAAGGTCAATAGAAATGATAAAAGTATATACCAGGTAGATGAAGAATTTCAAATATCGTTTCCTCAGCAAATAGCCTGGAACAAGTATAGAATTAATGACCCATGAGCTTGCGATAATTATTGGAATAAAGAATGACACGAAATAGAAAGCATAGATATAGCTCCCTTCCGAGTTCCCAAATACCACAACAAGTATTATTGAAACGATAAGCCAGAATATTATATCAAAGTTCCTGTTCACACTATAAAAATGCATCAAAAATGGATAATTCACCAGCTTCGCCACTGAAAATCGATGAAATGCAGGTTTTGGGAGGTTTTCTGCCTTGCATATAAGCGCTGCCGGTATTTAACTTTGAGATAAGAAATATTAACTAAAATTTTATTATCATGTTTGAATTATTTTACATAGGCGGACCCTTATTTATGGGCATTCTTACTTTCCTGTTCTTCATTATTCTTGCAATTGCTGTATATCACCTGGTGATAATACTTAAAAATGATTTCAAGGATATCAATGAATCAAGGAAGAAGCTGAAATACATTAAAAGCCTTGGGCTTTTTGCTTTTGTCACCGGCATCATGGGGCAATTATTGGGACTCTATAATGCCTTCGGTGCAATAGAAAAGGCTATGGACATTTCGCCGGCTCTTCTTGCCGGGGGACTCAAAGTCTCAATGATAACCCCCATATACGGAGCTCTTATATTTGTCATATCCTACCTTTTATGGATTATCCTTGACTATGTGGCGTCAAACAAGAAAAACGGTTCATAAAAGCTCGGGCTATTAACTGCCGCCCCGGCAGCTGTGGAATAAAATATTTATTTTTGACACTGTAGTTATTGTTTTTTATAAATTTGCATAATCTTTAAAAAAGCCTCTTTAGCTCAGCCGGTAGAGCAGCTCATTCGTAATGAGCAGGTCGCGGGTTCGAGTCCCGTGAGAGGCTCTTTTTTATAGCCAGGACCACTTTTTTCGCCTGGTCCATTTTTTAGCATGGACCATGCCGGAAAGGGGGCATGAAAGATCTAATACAGGTACCTGTGACATTCGACACAGGCATATTCTTTCCATACCTCATCTATATCAATGGGGTGTCTGAACTCAAGAGCTTCGTTTGACAGGGCTACCATGAGGCTGTCAGGCGGGCCCTGGGCCTGTATGGTATGGCAAAGATTACAATCATCCGATATAACCCTCCCTTCATTTGTCTGATGAGTTCCGTCATGACACCTGACACAGCCATTGAATTCGACGTGACCAAGATGGTTGGGATAAACATCCCAGCTTGCTTTCATCTCAGGGAAAATATTCTTTGAGAAGCCCATCTTGAACCCATCTATAGCCTTGTTGATCATATCTTTATTTTCCGCTGAAATATCCGGATAGTATTCATTATAGAATTCAGGAAGCAGGGTTTCTATTACCTTCATAGCTGTGTCGTGACTTTCATAAACCGAATTAAAAAGGTCCATAGCAAGGTATTTTACTTCAGGCAATTCGCCCGGGATATCACCGGAGGCTATGAGCAGGTCAGTAAACTCCTGAGGTGGAAGGTAATGGTGGGATGGTCTGTTATGACAATCTATACAGTCCATCACCCTCATCTTCAGCGTGTCCCTGGCCTGTTGATCAAGTGGCTCATTTAAATCCTGGAAGATAAGAGTATCACCCGTTTCAAGGTTAACATACCTTACCCATGGCAGGGCTTCCCTGTCATGCGTGGAGGCAATATATTCCACTTTTATATCAGGGTTGATATGCCAGTGTATGCCCTCGCTGAGTCCCCCGGAGCTGTGA
Organism: Bacteroidales bacterium; assembly: GCA_032260385.1. GTDB lineage: Bacteria > Bacteroidota > Bacteroidia > Bacteroidales > VadinHA17 > UBA9300. Next base: position 4,495 of record JAVVEL010000083.1, read on the forward strand.
TCAGGACCGGTTTTCATCTTTAGCTGAATATTCCACTGTGTATTGTCCTGGTCGGCCAGGTAATGTATCTCGTTATGCAACCTGTAGGAGTAGAACTTGTTTGGCCAGTGACAGCGCTCACATGTTTCCTGTGCCGGCCTTAGGTTCTCCACAGGTGCTGGTATGGGTTGCGGGTACTTTTTTGCAAGAACGGAATAGACCTGGTACAGGCCTGACAACTTGCTCCTGACGAACCAGTCGGCACCCTGGCCTACATGGCATTCAACACAGGCCACCCTTGAATGCGCTGATTCCTGGTAGGCAGTGTATTCGGGCTTCATAACCTTATGGCAGAGCATGCCGCAGAACTCGTTTGATTCAGTATAATGGAAGGCTTCATAGCTGCCAATACCGGTAAGAAAAAGAAATACCAGGGTTACCACAATAAAAAGCATAAGTGCGTTCCGGTGCTTCCTGTTGTTCAGATCGATAATAATCCCCCGGGATAAATCCTCTCCCATCCTTGCCTCCCTGCGTGATCGTCTTATCATACCCACAGGGATAAGGATTAAACCGATTATAAGAAATACAGGCAGCACTATATAAACAAAAAGGCCAACATATGAGCTGCCCAGGTCAAACAAAAGCATGGCCACCAGGGAAAATATTATGATTAACAGGCTGATACCTGCTATAATGCTTCCTGTTAATGAAACAGGATTGTAAAATGAGCGTGGAAGTTTCATTTTTAGCAGATTTTGATTAATCAATGAAGTTATGAAATTTTTACCACAGCAACTACGAGGGTGATAATTATTATAAAAAGTTCTTCCTCCCGGGGAAGGGAAATAAAACAGCAAGTATCAATTACTTCAACAATCCAATAATATTAAACAATATCACAGATCTCCTGAAGTCGCATATTTCCACCCAATGCAGCGAAGTCTCCTGGAACGGTTGATGTCTTCTTACACACCGGTTCTTTGTCCCTGCCCAATTTATAATGTGTGAATAATGTAACTCTTAATTTGAATTGTGTAACAGGCAAAGGGATTTTGTCAAGTACCTTTGGGTATATTAATATTTAAAAGTAAACAAAATGAAAAAAATTATTTTTCTTGTATTCGTAACCCTTTTCACTTTTAGTGCATCGATGGTATTTGCACAGAACCCGGATAAAGATTCAGACCCGGAAGAAACGGCAGTGGCTGAAGAAACGGCAGTGGCTGAAGAAACAGAAACCACATTGTCTGATGAAGAAATTGCCCGGATTACAAAACGTGTTGAAGAAATCCGTGATATGGACAAAAGTGACCTAACAGCTGATGAGAGAGGTGAGCTGAAAAATGAACTGAAGGATATGAAAAAAGACCTGAAGCAATCAAATGGAGCGATTTACATAGGTGGCGGTACGCTTCTTTTAATTATTATCCTGGTAATCCTGTTGACTTAATCAACGGAGTTTAAGATTTGTGTAACACTGCTCTAATACCTCCCGGCCCACGGGGCGCCCGGAGGTTATTATTCATGTATATAATTGTTAGCTTGTCATTACCGGAAGCTTTATCCCAGGATTATTTTCAACAGGAAGTCAATTATAAAATAAATGTTTCGCTCAACGATAAGCTCCATGAATTACATGCATTCGAAAAAATGGAGTACATCAACC
>JAVVEL010000084.1:0-6003 GCA_032260385.1 Bacteroidales bacterium
TCTCTGTTGATCTCGGACCTGGTGCGGGCCGGATCTCCTTTTGAAGGGGGCCAGTGAGATGTCTTTTCGTTGTTAGGGGCCGGATCCACCTCTGAAGAGGGCCGGTGAGTCGTCGTTTCTTTGTTATAGGCCGGATCCCCCTTTGATGAGGACCGGTGAGTCGTCGTTTCGTTGCTATAGGCCGGATCCCCCTCTGAACCGAATCCCGGTGTGTCGGGATGAGCCCGGCTAAACCAAGGGGGCGATGGGGATGTTATCCCTCTGGTTGGAACCTCAGTATCCACCTCATTAATCTCAGCAGTAATGCTACTATCATAAGCAAACTTCTCAGCCTCAGCCTCTCTGCCATCCCTCCCACCTCCGGCCATCCTTATAACCAGAACAACAAGCAGGATAAGTAGAAGTACTATTGACCCGGTCCTTTCCCTCCTTGAATAACCAAGCCACTGTTTCAGGAATTTTCTGAAATTCATATTTTATTGTTAGCAGTGAGACACTGCAATATACAAAAATCAAATATTTTTTCCGAGGAGAAGGCTTGAAATTCTGTTGTGATAAAATTTACTCTGTTACTTTACCAGAAGTACTTTTCTGACTTCATGTATAACAGAACTTGAGAGTATGATGTAGTAAGGACCGGGCGACAATACTGAAGCATTAAACTGGAAGCTGGTCCCGTTTATTATTTCTTTGCACCTGAGGCTGCCCATAAAGTCATAAAGGCTAAGGTTATAGCCTGTATGATCTTCATTAAAAAGAACTTCTATTAGTCCGTCATGTACAATGACCTTGAACTGATTGTATGTGATATATTCTATTATTATTTCCAGTGTCGTGCTAATCCCTGAGCCATCATTTGCTGTAGCTCTTACGGTTACAGTCCCCTCGCTGATTGCGGTAAGCAATCCGCCTGAACTTATCTCAGCCTCTCCTGTTCCATTGATAACCTCCCATGTTACACTCTGGTCACTTGCATCCGCCGGATTTATTAAAGCCTGAAGCTGAAGGGTTCCACCAGGAATATTTATTGTTGGCAGCCCTCCCTCAATATTTATCGTTATACCGCTTACGGCCACAAACTGGTTTGTGATAGTAATTGTGAGTTCGCCATAAACCCCCGAACCGTCATTTGCCGTTGCTCTGGCAATAACCGTTCCATTGGAGACAGCAGTTACCAGTCCTGTCGAGCTTATCGTTGCTTCCCCTGTAACACTGCTAATCGACCATGTAACCGTCTTGTCAGTAGCCTTTGTGGGTGATATGTTAACACTTAACTGGAGAGTCCCGTTTAGAGTGCTTATTGTACTGGATCCCCCGGCACCGCTGACAACTATATCTGCTACCGGAACTATCTGGTTGGATATGCTAATTACAAGTTCACCGTAAACACCTGAGCCGTCATTTGCCGTAGCCCTGGCAGTAACTGTACCATCTGCAACAGCTATTACCAGGCCTGAAGAACTTATTGTGGCTTCGCCCGTGCCATTGCTTATTGACCAGGTAACAGTTTTATTTGTAGCGTTTGTTGGGGATACATTTGCTGTTAGCTGCAGGGTTCCGCCATCAGTGCTAATAGTACTTGAACCACCTGCTCCGCTAACTGTGATATTTTCAACCGGTATAACACTGGAGGTAACACCATCCCATCCTGCAATCCTGGCCAGCATCCACCACATTGCCTTTGCAAGTCTTAGTTCTCCGACTTCTGAGATATGACCCACTCCTTCCGGAAGATAATTCGTCGTTGTAATTATTGGGAACGTATTCCCGTCCCAGGTTGCTGTATTAGGCTCTGATGATCCATCATCATAACATAATATATCAGCATAATCGAATAATATCCTTGATTCATCTGCTGAAACATAATCTCTTATTACCTGATATCCTAGCGATTTATTATAGCCTTCTTCTCCTGAGGCACTCCATGAGTCTACGGTTCCAGTTGTAAAGACTACTTTTGTCTGTATACTGCCGTCACAATAATCAATGTATGATTGGGTAGCATTTAAATAATCTGACATACCGACGTAAGGCATAAAAATTCCACCATCGTAACACCACCCAAACATGATTACAGAGACAGTTAAATCAACTGCATTACAATACGTTAGACCCGCTTTTGTTCGTGTTATTGCAGTCTCACTTGTAAACCAATCCTCCTCTCCATAGCTATAAATCCATCCTGTTTCATTCTCGACATCACCCCATGTAGCACGAGTTATCCTAAGATGTGAGGTCGTGTACCCTTCTGGTGTTCCTGAACTTGTATAATTCACTGCATAATTAGAATACAAAGATTCAAGGGAAACCAAACCATTCATGTATCCAAGACCATGAGATTCACTTGCTACTACTAACATCATCTTCTTCACCTCATCAATATAATATTGAGGTATATCATCGTACCTATCAACAACGGTATGGTCAGCTATAATTTGGCCGTAGCTGAACAAGGAAATCTGAATATATATAAAAAATATTAAAGCCCTTTTCATCTGAACCTAAAATTCTCTTGCACTTAGTATTATAGAATACTCCTCAATCGCAATTATAGAAAAATATTCCCAAATATGCCATTATTTATGATCACATTTTGATAAATGAGCTAAATATGATGTTTAATATCTTCAATTTATCAGCTATTTATATTTCTTTATAAGCCCTGACTTATATCTTCTTATATAATCCTTCATGTCAGCTGATACCTCGGGGGCCAATATGAGCAGGCCCGTAATATTTGGAAAGGCAAGGGTTAAGACCATCATATCAGAGAAAGCTATCACGTTGTCTAGGCTTGAAGAAGCCCCTACTATAGTAAAGAAAAGGAACATCGAGTAATAAATATATGCAGCAAGATGCTTATTCCCGCTTGCACGGTACAGATATTTACCAAAAAGGAATTTAAAGCCGTTCAGGCCATAATACGACCATGATATCATTGTCGAAAAGGCAAAACACAGGATGGCTATAACCAATAAATAGGGGAACCAGGGAAAGACAGAGGCAAAAGCCGCCGAGGTAAGCTCTGTTCCTTCCAGTGTTGCTGTTGAATCATGAAAACCGGTAAAGATAATAACCAGTGATGTCATAGTGCAAATAACCACAGTATCGATGAACGGCTCCAGCATGGCAACAATGCCTTCTTTCACCGGTTCATCAGTCCGTGCCGCAGCATGTGCCACCGCTGCCGAGCCCACGCCTGCTTCATTGGAAAAAGCTCCCCTGCGGAAGCCTGTAATAATAACTCCTATAAGCCCTCCTTTAACGGCAACAGGATGAAAAGCACTCCTGATTATCAGGATAAAAACATCATCTACCTTACTGAAGTTCATAAATATAATGACCAGTGCCGCTCCTATATATAAGAATGCCATAAAAGGTACCAGCTTTTCGGTTACACGTGCAATACTTCTTATTCCGCCAAAGACAACAAGGGCAATCAGTATGGATAAAATAAAACCAAACCAGAAACCGTGAGATCCAAGGGCAGGAAATATTGTGGTAAACTGTGCAAATGACTGGTTCGATTGCAGCATATTGCTGCCACCGAAGGAAGCAAGTACCATCATTACAGCACTGAACAAGGCCAGGGTTTTCCCAAGCACTCCCAGGTTCTTCTTCTTCAGGGCCATGTCAAGATAATACATGGGTCCGCCGGAAACCTTCCCGTTTTCGTCAATATGCCTGTATTTGATCCCAAGGGTGCATTCCGTAAATTTAAGGGACATCCCGAAGAAACCGGCGAGTATCATCCAGAAAGTAGCTCCGGGCCCTCCAACCGCTATTGCTATTGCAACACCGGTGATATTACCGAGGCCCACAGTGGCTGAAAGGGCTGTTGTAAGTGCTTGAAAATGACTTACCTCTCCTGAAGATCCCGGTTTGTCATATTTACCCCTGATAAGGGCAAAAGAATGTCTGAATGCTCTGAGATTAATAAATCTCATCCTGAAGGTGAAGAAAAGACCTCCGAATAAAAGCCAGAGTACAACGATGGGGACCTGGGCTTCGATATCGATACCCACTGCTTTCACCGGATCCCAGAAAAATACCTTCTCAAGAAAATTGACCACCGGCAGAAACGCATTGTTTATACGCTCACTTATGGTCAGTGGTTGAAGGTAGTTTAAAAACATCTGTCCCCCCGTTCAGCCTATAAGTCCCAGCCCGTATAAAAAGGTCAGCGTTATGGCTATGGGTGCTATAAATTTTACTATTACCATGAAGATGTTAACAAAGCTTCCCTTAAGGTCACCCTGGTTTGACAGCTCATCCCTTACTTTTTTCTTTCCAAGATACCATCCGACAAAAATAACAATAAATATTGCTCCAAGAGGAAGTAAAATATTTGCAGATAAATAATCAAACCAGTTAAAAACTGTTTTCCCGAATATCAGGGCATTCTTCAGGGGCCCAAAGGACAGGGTGGCAAAGACCCCTACAATACTTATGGCAACAGCGGCGATTATGGTAGCTTTACCCCTTTTCATGTTTAATTCTTCGGAGAAATATGCCACCACAACCTCAAGCACGGATACTGTAGACGTTAAAGCAGCAATCGAGAGAAGGGTGAAAAAGATTATTGCGAAGAAATAGCCCCCAGCCATCTGCTCGAAAATATTTGGCAGTACTATAAACACAAGGCCCGGGCCTTCAGCAGGATTGATACCAAAGGCGAACACTGCGGGAAAGATCATTACACCGGCAAGAATTGCAATAATCGTATCGGCCAGACTGACCTGTAATGCAGTAACAGGCAGATTATTGTCTCTCTGAATATACGAGCCATAGGTTATGAGTGTCCCCATACCTATACTAAGTGAGAAAGCTGCCTGTCCGAGTGCTTTCAGGACCACCGTCAGTTTGATTTTTGAGAAGTCAGGCCTGAAAAGAAAATCCAGCCCTTCTTTTGCACCTTCAAGAGTAAGTGATCTGATACATATTATTACTATCAGGACAACCAGTAGCGGCATCAGGATTTTCGTGTATTTTTCAATCCCGTTCTTTACCCCCTTGTAAATAATGAATGCCGTCATAAACATAAATACCAGCTGCCACAGGAGAGGTCTGAAAGAACCACTCTGAAACACCTCAAATGAACGTGTGAGTTGTTCGGAGCTTTTGCCATCAAAGCCGTTTGCAAATGCCTGCACCAGGTATTCCAGTGTCCATCCCGCTATGGTACTGTAAAAAGCGAGTATCATAAAGGCCGCCACTATGCCCATCAAACCTATCAGATACCAGGGTTTCCCGGGGGCCAGCTTCTTAAATGATCCCAGTGCATTCCTCTGCGCCCGCCGACCAATGGTGAACTCAGCCAGCATCACCGGGAATCCAATGGCAAAGACAAAGCACAGGTAAATGAGCAAAAAAGCCCCTCCCCCGTTTTCCCCCGTCACATAAGGAAATCTCCATATGTTGCCCAGCCCTACAGCTGAACCTGCAGCTGCAGCTATCACCCCCAGCTTACTGCTGAAGCTGTCCCTTACAGGGAATTCGATATTTGCCATCTTATTTGATTTAATTTCTGTTATAGTTCAAGTGACTTTAAAGAGCCGACTAAATTCGTTAGAATAGTTATTATTTGCAAATGTTACAGATACAGATTACACAGATTTTTACAGATTATGTAAATGATGGGTAATAATCTGCTCTTTGCGCTTCGCGCTCTGCCCTCGGCCCTCTGCCCCCTGCTGCCTAGAACGGATACCCTATACTGATATGAAATGTAAAATCATTCCTGAAATTGAGACTTCGCCGCTGCAATATCCATCTGGGCGTGTCAGGTAATTGCGGATCCCTCAGTTTCATGCCCAGGTCAGCCCTCAGAATTACAAAATTTAAGTCAAAGCGGAGCCCGGCTCCACTACCAACGGCCAGGTCGCGATAAAACCTGTCAAATCTGAACTGTGTCCCTTCCCTGTCTTCATCTTCATAAAAAGTCCAGATATTACCAACATCCAGGAAAATAGCCCCTTCAAGAATCCAGAATAATTTGAACCT
>JAVVEL010000085.1:0-5968 GCA_032260385.1 Bacteroidales bacterium
ATTGTTCTTACTATAGCCCTGGCAGCAATGGTTATCATGACACGCATCAAGGGTATAAGTGAAGATGCTTCTTTAGCATATATTTTTATTATTTTATCAGTAATAAGTATTATATTTCTATATGGATTTTTAAGAAGGATAAAACCTTCGGACAATTAGGCAAACAAGAGGTTAAATATCTGTTTTACAAAATAATATACTGGCTTAACGGTTCATTAATTCAACAAAACCATGTCACCAATTTTCAATAAAAGAAAGTATAAATACGGCATTGCCCTCGGTGGTGGCGGTGTCAGGGGCTATGCCCACCTTGGTGTCCTCCAGGCCCTCGAAGAAAAGGGAATAAAACCGGATATTCTGTCCGGGACAAGTGCCGGAGCCATAGCAGGTGCCTTCATTGCTGCCGGGAAAACACCCCGGGAAGCCTTTGAACTATTCAAAAAGCAGAAACTTACTGATTTTGTAAAAGTAAAAATGCCAAAGACAGGCCTGTTGAACCTTGACAGACTAAGGGATAATCTTGCCAAACACATTAAGGCTGATGACCTTGAGGACCTTGAAATCCCTTTCTTTGTAGCCGTTAGTAACATCATAGACGGTAAGGTTGAATATTTTAACAAGGGGCCCCTGGTTAAACTGGTACAGGCCTCGGCATCAATACCTGTTTTATTTGCCCCGGTTGAAATAGACGGAAAACTTTATTCCGACGGTGGTTTGTTTGATAATGTGCCGGTGGAACCCCTCCGGGGTAAATGCAAGAAAATTATTGCTATAAACATCAGCCCCATAAATAAAACTGATAAACTGAAGAACCTCATACAGATAGCCGCAAGAACATTTCACCTCAGTGTTGACTCCACCATCCAGGGTATAGAGGATAACTGCGACCTGGTAATAGAACCGTCGGATCTTGATAAATTTGAAATTCTCGATGCAAGTAAGGCTGATGAAATATACAAAGTGGGGTATGAGTATTGTAAGGGACTGGATATTGATCTCTAGCCTGATAAATACGGTGCGATAACATCATTCTTACTCTCCGTTGTGCCGTCATAGGTAATTGTAACTATAGGTATACCGGTATTTTTCCGTATTTCATTCTTCATCGCCTCAGTTATAAGTGAGGGGCAGCAGAATGCCGGGTTGGTCTGGACAAAAAGCGAGATGCCCGGGTATGACTCTATTATATGATAAATCTTCAGGATGTTATCAAATGACTCGCCTGAATGGTACTTATCGATATTGTATTTTACCAGGTTCTTTTCCAGTTCTTTTGAACTTGATACCTTTGCCTCTCCCAGGAAGGGTTCAAAATGCCTGTAATATTTTCTCTCCAGTATTTTCATCACCTGCAATATAGCCCGGTAAGCAGCTATCTGAAGGCGGCCGGTATCGACGGATCGTCGCCTCATAACATTACCTGCTATAAGCTTGTAAAATTCACTGTAAGGAGTACTTAGAGCTTCACCTCCGTAGCTTTCAATAGTATGAATAAGGTCCTGGTTCATTATGTCATTATCCCGGACAAAGAAATCTCCAAATATGGCCACCAATGGCTTTTCCTCCTTTTCTTTCCTGATGCCGGCAAAACCGGGCATAATACGGGTAAGTGCATTATCAAGGCTTTCCCTTCCATCAAAGGCTCCTTCAAGGATTTTTACAGATTCATCAAGAAGAACATCTGTCTCCCCCTCATTTATTTCGTACGGCCTTATCTTACAGGCTGTTCGCCTGAGGAGTCCTGACAGCATGTAAGCAAAATAGGCATAGCGTGTGACATCCACAGATATTTCCGTGTGTCCAACCTCACCCGAATATACTGACGCCTTTTCATATCCGTTCCCATGATTCTCCAGTATGCTCTTGATATACTGCGGATACATCCTGATATTGCAGGAAAGGACTGTTTCGGTCATCCAGAGTATTGTCCTGGTCGGATCCAGCCCATTTTTCTCCATATAGTCAATATAATCATGAGCTATTATGTTAAGAGGTAAACACTGCCCTGAATTGCTTGCCATGGCTTTCTGTATACCCAGCCGGCTGTGGTCCATGAGTTGAGTATCATAACCATGCCGTCTGAGGTTAGCCGCCAGGAAGCGGCAGGCTATCTGGTCCCAGTTGGGAAAAAGAACAGTCCTGTCTTTCTTAAGCTTATATTCGGGTCTCACAATGCTGAAATTTTTCCCAGTATTTATTCCATTTTCTGCCTGGTAATGATTCCTGAATGACCTCACTGCAGCTTCAACCCTGGTTTCGTAGCCAACACTTGAATCGTGTTCATCAACCTGCAAAATCAAATAAGGTTTTGACACGGCATCAAGTATCATCTGGAAATAATCTATAACAAAAGAGTCGGGTGCGCACTTGAATGCTGTGATAAGAACCGGGTATAGACCCTTTGTACCGGCAATAAAACTGGCAGCCTTCAGCAGCTGCGATGCAAAATGCCATGGCATGGATTTCAGGAGCTTGTCGATACCATCAAGGGTGGCATAATCATCCAGTGGCAGCATATCCTGGTAGAACGTTTTAATACCCAGTCCTCCGAAAATATCCGGTATATTATTATTCATCTGCCCCGCAAGTATCATATAAGGCCTTCCCATGAGTACAACCGAAAGATCACTATCATTATGGAAGTTATATTTATATAAATCAAGCAATCCTGCTTTTTGCTTTTTATCTTCTCTTGTAGCAGTTTCCCATGCCGACCTCACCTGGCCCATGTTTATTTTCCTCCCTCCTGTCCCGTTGAGTGAATCAGTCAGTGTTTTCAGGACAAAAGGCAATCCTTTCTCGAATCTCAGCAGAGGTACAATGGCTTTTTCTTTTATCCTGCTGCTCAGCAGGGACGTAACTGAAGGGCTGAACTGGGTATAGTAACAGTATAATTCTTTCGCAGGTTCACCAGCCGACCTGTTCTCAAGCACGGCAGGCATAAAAATATAATCAGCCTTATCTTCAAGCCATTTCACATGGGCATGCATTGCATGAATAGGAGCACAGAATTCGGCTCCTGCCAGTTGTTTCCCGTAAGTCACGGGATCCTTTATACTGTCACTGCCGACAATGGTAAAGCCAAGCTCCCTGAAGAAAAATTTCCAGAAGCTCATATCCTCGAACATATTCAGTGCGGAAGGGAAGCCAATTTTTATTTCTTCAGACTTACCTTTAAGCGGGGTAACCTTCAATATTTTCTTCCTCTCCCTTAAGAGGTCGAAACCGGATATATTACGGTCAACATATTTATCGCTCTTATAATCCCTGCCACAGAGAAAACCATAGGCAACGGTTTCCCAGTGTACATCCGCAACTATAATAGTGCAATTATTATTACATAATTTACAGACCTCATTACGCACCCTTATCTCTTCCTCAATTATACCGAAGCCCCTGAAATTACTTTCTTCTGAATGTTTATCGGCAAGCATGAGGGCGCAACCCAGCGCTCCTGTCAGGTGGCAGTAAGGTGACACAAAAATGTTTTTGCCCAGTTTCATCTCGAAGGCAGCCACCAGGGCCTTGTTCTTTGCCGTAGCACCCTGGAAACATATATTATCACCTATTGATGATTCAACTGCCACTTTTTTCAGATAGTTATCACGAACAGAGTGTAATACAGCAGCTAGAATTTCATTTTTCCCATATCCCTTGTTTGTATAATAGTTTATATCCCGCTCCATAAAAACCGTACACCTGTCGCTTGCCAGAGGTGCCCTGGCATCCTGTGCCAGTGATGAATAATCACGGAGGCTGACATCCATCCTCAGTGCCTGCTCCTCTATGAAGCTGCCCGTCCCTGCCGCACACACTGAATTCATTTTTGAGAAAACAACCCGTCCGTTTTTCAGGACGGTGAATTTAGCATCCTGGCCTCCTATCTCTATAATAGTATCTGTATCGGGATTAAGTTCATGGGCAGCACGTGCATGTGTGGTTATTTCATCGATAATCATATCAGCCCCGATAATTGCTCCTATGAATTTCCTGCCTGAACCCGTTGTGGCAACACCCTGCACAGACAATGTGATTTTTCTTTTTTCAAAAAGGTATACTATTGATTCCAGTATTGCCCTCGTTGCATTTAATGGTTGTCCGTTAGTGTAGGTATAAAAGCCGGCCACAGGCCTGCCAGATGTATCGGTAAGCATACCTTTCGTACTGGTTGAACCTATATCAATTCCGATATAAGATTCAAGAGTCCCGGGTTTAAGGAAATGCATATAAATATCAACCTGGACTTTTGAAGGATGCTTAATTTGTTGTGGAGTATAAAGCATATCATTATCCCTCATCTCATCAGGATAGGAAGATAGTTTTATTTCAAGAGGCTCATAAACATATTCCAGGTTCTTATCACTTTTCGCCAGTATGTCCCCGGGCTCGGGTCCCAGACCATCAGAAAGGCCTTTATTATCTGACAGATGCAGAAGTGCCGCTCCTATGGCCGGAAAAAAGACAGACAGATCATTAACCACCATCCTAACCCCTGTAATTGATTCCAGGTGTCGCCTCACTGCCCTGTTCTTTGACACACCGCCCACAAAAACCATCTCCTCTTTTATATCACTCCCGTTAAAAAGTGTATCAGCAAGGTTCCGTGCCAGCCCCCTGCACAGGCTGTCGCATATCGATTCAAGTGAATATCCTGCCTGCTGGGCATGTATCAGGTCGGTCTTAGCAAAGACTGAACACCTTGAAGCAATATCGGGTATAGAGCCCCTGTTTTTATCGGCGAGATTGGACAATTCGTAAGCAGACCTTATATCGAGGCGGCGGGCCTGCTGATCAAGAAAGCTGCCTGTTCCGGCTGCACAGGATGTATTGCTTGCCGCCCAGGCAAAGCTTCCGTCATCATTGAAATGCAATAACTGGAAACGCCCCGCTCCTACCATCAACAGAGCCCTGTGATCTTTATAAAGACTGCGGAAGCATTTTATAAGAGATGCCTGGGGATCATACCTGAGTACCCTTTCTGAAAGTACATATGCCGCTGAGGGGCTGACCACCGACCTGATTCCTTTGAAATTGAAGACAGCCGGCAGTTCAGATATTATATCGGCGGCCTGCCCGTGGTGATACTTATAGAAAGTCCCAAGCACCTTAGCGTCAGTACTTACCTCAACAGCAGATACAGCAAGCGAACCGATGTCAATGCTCAGTATATTCCCCTCTGGTTTGATCATATTGTCGACATGTATAAGCAAATAAAGGTAAAAAATAGCCGATCAAAGCAATTTTATCAATAATTCATAATATAGATCACTTCAAATGTAACTCTACAACATGTGAGTATCAGATGTTAAAAATATGTTAAAACAATGAAATATATCCTTTTATGACTATTTTTAGGGCCGGTAATTTTAGGGAATCAGAATTAAATATTATTAAACAATACAATAATGAAAAGAATCATTTCGGTTTCGTTACTTTTATTTTGCGCTGCAATTATTTCTTACGGTCAGGTATACGATTGGAGGGGCTCGGACAGGTCAGGAACCTTCAATGAAACAGGCTTATTGAAAGAATGGCCTGAATCAGGACCTGAGCTGCTGTGGGAGGTCGAGGACCTTGGTTTCGGTTACGGATCACCAACGATTACGGATGATGCCATCTATATAACAGGCCGGGTGGGTGATGATGATGTACTCACGGCTCTTACCCTGTACGGAACCAAAAAATGGTCAGTCATATACGGTAAGGCATGGACAAGGAACCACGACGGGACAAGGTGTATTTCCACCTATGTTGATGGTAACATCTACCTGATAAGTGGCAGTGGAGACATTGTTTGCGTGGATTCGTACGGCAATATAAAGTGGTCAAGGAATCACTATGATATGTATAATTCAAGCCCTCTTATGTTTGGCATCTCTGAATCACCTGTGTACGCTGACGGCAAAGTGATGGCCTCACCCGGCGGAAACAAAGCCTCGGTGGTAGCTTTCAATGCAGAAGACGGCTC
>JAVVEL010000086.1:0-5958 GCA_032260385.1 Bacteroidales bacterium
TGGTATAATGGTGCATCTCCCCAGTAGATGTCCCTGTATGTGCCGTGAACGTGGCACGTCTTTTCTATTAGTATCTTGCCATAATCTTCAAATATGACTGCTTCAATAGTATCATGGCACTCCGGACAGAGCGATTTGGTAACTTTCATATGCATTGACCCCCAGCAAGAAAGTAAATTGATATTTATACTGTTTAATTCTTGTATACAATTCATGATAAATCTTGTTATGACCGGAATCGGTGTTAATGAGATTATAATATATTAAATCACAAAATCCAACATGATAAGGACGGAAAACAGATAATAGACAATAAATCCTCTGACCAGGGAAAAGATCGGGACTTCCTGATCCCTGGCATCAAGAAGAATGTGATAGTCCTGGGACTGGTTAGCCTTTTCACTGATATTGCCAGCGAAATGCTCTACCCCATAGTCCCTATTTTCCTCACCGTTGTGCTGGGTGCACCCATGGCTGTGGTCGGACTTATCGAAGGGATTGCTGAAAGTTCGGCCAATATATTAAAAGTAATATCAGGATGGTATACTGATAAGACAACAAAACGAAAACCATTCGTGATCGCAGGTTACGGCATATCTGCGATCTCAAAACCTGTCATGGCACTTGCATACGGGTGGCCGCTTGTCCTGGTAGCCAGGCTCATGGACCGTACAGGGAAAGGATTGCGCACTTCAGCCCGTGATGCCTTAATAGCAGATTCTTCTGATGCTGTACACATGGGCCGGTCGTTCGGACTGCACAGGTCAATGGATACCATTGGTGCTGTTGCTGGCCCGCTCATTGCACTCGGGATACTCTACCTTTCAGGTGATAACTACAGGACGGTGTTCCTTGCCGCCTTCATACCCGGACTGTTCAGCATCCTTCTGGTCACTTTTTTTGTAAAAGAGCGCAGGCGTCCGGCAGCCAGGAGAATATCGTTCAAGGTATCTGATTTTGGAAGGGACTATAAAATATTGCTCCTGATAACTGGCCTTTTTGCCCTGGGTAACTCAAGCAATGTGTTTCTGATACTCAGGGCAGAAGATCTGGGTTTTTCCCTGCAGATGGTAATATTGAGTTACATACTGTTTAACATCGTATCTTCCCTGGTCTCGTTTCCGCTGGGCACACTTTCAGATACCTGGGGACGGCGAAATATCATGAGTGCTGGATTTGTGGTATTTGGGATCGTGTATTTTGGATTTGCATGGGCACAGTTCAGTTTCTACATCTGGCCTCTTTTCATTCTCTATGGTATCTACGAAGCACTTACAGAAGGGATTGGAAAAGCCTATATTGTGGATATTGTCCCTATGGAAAGCAGAGGGACCGCCCTGGGGATATACCATGCTGCCACAGGGTTCATGATGTTATTTGCCAGTATTATTGCAGGACTTCTTTGGGATATTCTTGGCCCTGCAGCGCCCTTTATCTATGGCGGAGGATTAGCTGTCCTGTCTTCAATTTCACTTTTATTGTTTATGCCTTCCCGGTAACAGGGATTTTACAGTTCCTTTTTCATGACCAGGGCATCCTCACCGTCGATATAGTATCCCCGCTCAACCCATGCAGGTACAAAACCTCGCCGCAGGTAAAAATGCTGGGCAGGTATATTGCTCATCCTGACCTCCAGGGTGGCTACACGTGCCCCTTTCTCTTTCAATACGTCACATATCCTGTTAATCAACTGGGTGCCAACACCCCTGCCACGGTACGTTTCTTTGACACCGATGGTAAATATCCTGCTTTTACCGGGAACTGAAATAAAACCTACCGTATATCCTATCACTTCACCGGCATCTACAGCAACAAAAAATCCGCCCGGGACCTTTTCATACATTTCCATGTAAAGATGAGGGTCATGCTCATGGAATATCTGGCTTTCCAGTTTGATTACACTGTTGAAATCTTCTGGTTGGAACAGACGTAAAATGAACAAACAGGACACCTGGTACAGAACTATAGGTTCAATAGACCTTTTATTTCCAAACCATCTCCGCCAAGGGCTGAAAGACGATTGGAAATCTCTTCAACACTAATAAAAATCTCGTTTCTGATTCCACCTTGAACGATCTCTTTTATAGCGATCTCTTTTTTCGTTATTCCATGAACAAAAATTTCATTGATGATCTCTCCATACTGGGAGGCAATTATCTTGACGCATTCGAATAACTCGTTTTCTTTAATAGCATCTTTTTCATCAAGTTCAACTTTAATAAGGGTCCTGGAAATGATATTAGCCTCATTTCCAACATATTCTTCCACCTTTTGCCTGAGTTCATCAAGTCTGGCAATATCCAACTGTGGTGCCAGTTCTTCACTTTTCGTTATATCGACGGCTTCTTCATCAACATAGATCAGGCTCGTATTTTCAATTTCTCCGGGAATCAGCAGGTTAATCTTTTTAGCACCCTTCTTATTCTCAAGGTCCAACTGGAAATCCTCATCGATATATATTCTTTTTATAAAATAATCAGAAACATCCAGATGTTTTACCCTGTCCTCCTTATAGATCAGGCCTCCTCTTGAAAGGATAGGAATGGATATATCAGTCATGAACTTTTTTACCTGCAGTGGAAAATCAGCAAAGGCAATCTCGTAGGTAAATGAAAGCCCGCTCAGGCTCATTGTGATTTTGCCCGTAATATTTTCTGTAGTGCTGACAATGTGTTTGACTATTTTTATGTTATATACTCCGGACCACAGGAAAGGTTCAAGATAATTTCGCATCCGGCCTGACATCTCCGCCACTTCATCTTTTGAATTTCGTGTCAGGTCATCCAGTGCGATCTTGAACTGTTCTTTTTGTTTTTCCACGCACTCAGTCCCGGATTCCTTCAATTTTTCCCTGCATTTTGCAGTCGGTTCTATAGCATACTTGGTAGTAAGCTGGTCAAGAGAAGTATTCAATCCTGACAAAAAAGAATTGAGCATTCTTATTTCATTATCGAATTTTTTTTCTTCCTCCTGTATCTGGTTTTTTAATTCGATAATTCTATTTTCAATCGGTAATGTCTGTTCTAATATCAAGAGAAAATTATGTAGGTCTGCGATGAAATTTTTCTGGTGAGGCATTTCAGTGGAATCTTGAAACACAAATGTCATAGGAACTTCTCCCTTAAATTTAAGTGCATCTAATGGTTTAAAAAAGTACCTTATGCTTAATTATTGTTGTCCCTGCACTTCTGGACATTTATTATAGGTATATATACATTCAGTTTAATTTTAGGTTAAATATTGAATCTATCATTCTTTATTAAAAATAGTACCATGAAAGTAATTATACCCGCTGCCGGCACTGGCACACGATTGTTCCCTCATACTCACACCAAACCAAAATCAATGGTGTATATTGCAGGTAAACCTATTATTGGGCATATACTTGACAGGATGATAGACCTTGAACCTGAAGAGATTATACTGATAGTTGGATACCGGAAGGAACTGTTGATACCTTATGTGAATGAAAATTACCGTGATGTGTTCAAGATACGATTTATTGACCAGGATGAAAGACTTGGTCTCGGACATTCCATATATCTGGCCAGGGATGCTGTTGGCAATTCTGACATTATGATCGCTCTGGGGGATATGATATTCAAATCCGGCTACCTGGATTTCTACGAACAGCATAAGAATAACGGCCGTTGTTCTGGTTCTATCGGTGTGAGGGAGGTAGATGAGCCACAAAAATACGGGATTGTTGAATTAGAACCGGAATCTTCATGTGTAAAAAAATTGGAGGAAAAACCCGCAAATCCTGCGTCGAAACTGGGGATTGCCGGTGTGTATTTTATCCATGATACTCTATTGTTGTTCAACGTGCTGGACTGGATGCTTGAGAATACTATCAAGACGCGGGGAGAGTACCAGTTGACCGATGCCATGCAGGAGATGATAAAGCGCGGCAGCGGATTTAAGACTTTTACTGTTTCCAGCTGGTACGACTGCGGACATGCCACTTCCCTGCTTGAGACGAATAAAGTACTGCTGGATGAAAAGGAAAATTCGAACGGGAACTATGAGATTGTGGATTCGGTTATTATCCACCCGGTTGCTATAGGGGAAAATGTCAGGGTGGTCAATTCGGTTGTCGGGCCATATGCTTCGATTGCAAGTGGTACTATCATTGAGAATTCAATTATTTCCAATAGTGTGATCGGTGAGCGAACACATATTTCAAAGGCAAATCTGCAGTCATCCATTATTGGTGACGATGCAAATATTGCGGGAAAACACAATTCACTGAATATCGGGGATTCCTCTTCGATCGAGTTTTAGGATATTGATATAACAATATCAATCAAAAGGGGGGCGCAGTAACCCTGGATTCAGTCCGTTCCAGACCTAAATCCTGCTGCCAGCATTATCCCCAACATCCAGCGTATGTCCACCCGCAGGTAGGCAATAATGGAGAAGAGGTGTATGAAAATGTATACCTTATTTTTATGGGTCTATCTTCTAATAATTTTAAAATGGATGATAATCTGGTTCATCCCCACGCGGGTGGGGAACTCTATGCCACCTTTTTGGGTTCATACAGTTATGTCACATTTACTGGCACATAGTTTTATAGGCACTTGCGAAGTAAATATGATTTATATGATGCGGTTTGTACAAGAACTGAATAACTTCTTCCGTACCACAGACAGTGTATACTTTGCCTATCTGTTCGGTTCTGTTATCAGGGGAGATGCAAACGAGTTGAGCGATGTCGATATCGCTGTTATGTTGGATGAAAGCCTTTCTAAAAAAGATATGCTTTATGTGGAACTGAACCTTATTAATGAGTTAACACGTGTGCTCAAGTCGGATAAGATAGATTTGGTCGTGTTAAATGATGCACCACTTCTTCTTAAATATAATATTATTAAGAACGGGCATGTTCTAAAATCTGATGAAACGAAACGCATAGCGTTCGAGACCCGTGTTATGTCCAGATATCTGGATGAACAGTATCACATAAAGCGGCATACTGACGTGATATTACAACGGATTGCCAGGGGCGGCTTTGCATGAATGATGAGATTGCATCCAAACTGGAAATGCTTGAAGAATACACAGTAATATTGAGAGGTTATCAGCAGCATGATGTTGAAGACCTTATACGTGACCATACATTGCGGGGGGCAGTGGAACGATATATAGAGGTTGCTCTTGAATGTATGATAGATATTGGTGAGATGATTATTTCTAAAGAGAAACTGAAACGACCTGATACGTACAGGGAGGTTTTCCTGCTACTTGGTGAATATGGTATCCTGCCAAATAAATTTGCAGAAGATCTGGCACCTGCAGCAGGGTTTCGGAATATCCTGGTTCACATGTATGCGAAAATTGATGTGGAGAGAGTCTATTATTATCTGGAAAATAATAGATGATTTGGAACGGTTTGGTGAGTATATAGCACAGTATCTGATTAGGAACTAATCTTTTGGGGTCAGTTTCAAAACTGAGCGTAGGCCCTATCTTGGCTGATTCCAATGAGGGCATTCATCTATGCAGACCTGATTGTAACATGCAGGGGTGGTAAACCGTCGAGTATGATGTGGGTGGATGTTCATACCTTTCCAAACCTGTATCGAACAGCCAGCATTATCACAATCACCGCACCCACCACCCCGAACCCAGGCAAACCATTCGAACCCGGCGGCTGGTCAGTGGATGAGGTGGCAGTACGTGTTGGGGTGGGGCTTGAGTATTGTTCATCGAGGATGTAGGGGTTGGCTATGGTGAATTGAGCCATTAAGTCATCGTTTATGTCTTTATGGAACTGGACAAAGAGATTTATTGGAGCATTTCCATTGACCCATTCTCCAGTTGGTTTAATTGTCCAAACATATGTTTCTTGCCATCCAGATTCAACATTCATTACATCAATCCATTCATCTAACTTACTTGGGCCTGAAATGACTTCATAAGAATTGGTTTTCAAGGGATTTATTAATTTAATAT
>JAVVEL010000087.1:0-5932 GCA_032260385.1 Bacteroidales bacterium
TTACAAAGTTCTTCATAGCGAAAAGCAATTAACTCTCTTCTGATGATACCCCGCTGCTTGCGGCGGGGTAGTTCATTCGTTCTATGGGATCGTTATTATATAGAAAACAGACTAAGTAAAATAAATAATGAGAACTACCCCGGTTTATTGTCTCCTTTTACTTTGGTTTCTGGGCTGCGGATGCCTTAATAAGAATCATTCCGGCCATACCCTTATAAGGGGAGGAACACTGATTAATGTAACAGATAATGGTGCTGACCAGATTGATATAGAGAATAGCTATGTATTGATCAAAGACTCGGTAATTGTTGAATACGGTTCACTGGATGATAAGCCGTCTATACCCGGCGATTGCCAGGTAATAGATGCTACGGGAAAGTTTATTACACCGGGATTGATTGATGGGTTTGGAACCATAAATAACCAGGCTTATGCTGATGCATACCTGGAATGTGGTGTAACTTCGGTTGTTGGAGTTGAATCACTCAGGAGGGGAGAACTGTTTCTTGATGGCGATCCCTCGCCGGATATTCTTATGTTAGGTGAAGTGGGGGATATTAAGCAGACTGATGAAGAGATCATAAGAAAATTCAAATATGCCGCCGAAAAGGGCTTCAGGCTTATGCTTCTGATGTATAAGCTGACACCATCACAGCTTGCTTTATCAGTTGACCTGGCAGGCAGGTATGGCATTGCCACCATTGGAGAGCTGGGATATACATCCTATAAGAAAGCAGCTGAGTTGGGAGTTCAATCCTTCGTTCATATTACAAGGTACTCCCTTGATATTAGTCCTGAAAAATTAAGGCATGCTGTTGCTGAGGAACCTTTCAGTGATGATATGAATTCGCCAAAATGGGAATATTACAGGTTCCTGAGCAGTCTGGATACAGCGGATAATATCTTCAAAGATCATACAGCTGATCTAGGTGCTTCCCCGGTTTATCTTATACCAACTCTCAGTCTCCTCTACCTTGACCTCCCTGGTCATAGTAATCCATGGAATGATCCTGTTGCAAAACTAATAAACCCGGATGATATTAATAATCCAGCCGATATGGTAACCGGGAATCATGACTACAAGCCTGTTTACCAGGAAGCTTATACGTCATTGGCTGTAAAGCAGATGGAGATGGCGAATGGCTATATTAAAGCAGGGGCAAAACATCTTGCCGGAAGTGCCGCAGATGTTTGGGGTACGATGCCCGGGATCTCACTGCACACCGAGTTAGAACTGCTTGAGAAAGCCGGGCTGGAGTCCCGACAGCTTATTGCTGCCGCAACATCTAACTTCTCCCTGGCTTATGGGTGGAACCGGGGTGTCATAGAAGAGGGATGCAGGGCTGATATCCTGATATTGAACAGCAACCCTGTGGTATCAATCAAGAACCTCCGGGATATTGACAAAATAATACTCAAGGGTAAATTATTGGAAAGCAACCGCAATAAATAATTTTAAAATGAATAGAAGAGTCTTTCTGAGAAATAACGGACTTGCACTTGCCGGCGTGCCTTTTTTAAGCGGTCATGGTATTATTGACCGGGAAAACAGGAAAAGCGGCGAAAGAGTGCAGTTTACAAGAGATGGCCTGGACCTTGATCCTTCTGAATATACAGAGCTTTTAAGGGAGATTGCAGGTGGTGAGGATGTTGTGGATAATTATTCACGTTCAGGTGTTGTTAAGAGAATGGAGAATAAGTTCGCTGAATTGCTGGGAATGGAGGATGCGGTTTTTATGCCCACAGGGACCTTGGCAAATCTCATCGCAATAAGAAAGCATGCCGGATTAAATCGGAGGGTTTTGGTACAGGCCGATAGTCATATTTATAACGACACGGGCGATGGAGCCCAGGTGCTGGCCGGTTTAAATCTTATCCCACTTGCTGAAGGGAAGACCTCTTTTACCCTCGATGAAGTAAAATCAGCCTGTGAGTGGAATGATAAAGGCAGGGTTAAGACTGTTATAGGAGCTATTTCCGTTGAATCGCCTGTAAGGAGAAGAAACAATGAAATGTTCAATTTCAACGAGATGGTTAAAATATCTGAGTATGCGAGGTCCAGGGGAATAAAGATGCATCTTGATGGTGCAAGATTATTCAATGCAGTTGCACACTCCGGTATCCCTGCGAACGAATATGCTTCTCTTTTTGATACAGTATATATCTCGCTGTACAAGGATTTCAATGCCGCATCAGGTGCCGTTTTATGCGGCCCGAAAGCATTTATGGAGGGGCTATACCATACAAGGCGAATGTTTGGAGGAGGGATGCCTCAGGTATGGCCATTTGCCTCGGTGGCTCTTCACTTTGCAGACTCTTTTTTGCCTGATTACAGGGAAGCAATGAAGCGGTTCACTATATTCAGTGAAATATTAAACTCGAGAAAAGAATTTGAAATAAAGACGATCGGGAATGGGACAAATGTTTTTGTTATGAAGGTGATCACTAACGATATCAATGGCTTTATTGATAAACTGGCTTCTAACAGCATAGAACTTCCCCCGCCGGCTGAAAATATTTTCTACCCCAAAATAAATACAACCCTGCTTAGAGTTGATCCTGAAAAACTGGCTGGCTATTTCAGTGATGCTTTATGATAATTAATGTGTGTTCGATACCTCCTGACCCCGTTGGGAGTTATGCATACTCCCAGCTTCCTCTCAGAAACTAAGCCTGATGACGATGCCGGATATTGTAAACGGGATACCTATTATTCCAGTAAGACCTCCTGCGGTGGCCAGTGCTGTAAGTGGTGCAGTGGAAGGCACCCTAGTGGCACCCCACGTATAGTAGAAGCTCACAATACCAACCATTAAATGGATTAATTTTTATCACCCTATAATTTTTTGTCGGAAAAGTTTGCATACATCATAAATCTATGTATCTTTGTTCTATGTATTCAAAAGAATTGCTTAAAGGAACAATCTCAGTTATAATACTAAAGCTATTGGCTGAGCATGACCGAATGTATGGCTATCAGATTACCAGAAAGGTGATTGAGCTGACAGAGAATAAGATACAGCTAAGGGAAGGGTCCTTGTATCCTGCACTTCACAGGTTAAAGGAAGAAAACCTGGTGGAAACTGAAACCATAAACATTGGTAAAAGGGTAAGAAGATATTATACCCTCACTGAAAAAGGGATCAGTGTAATGAAAGAAAAGATTGCTGAAACGCTCGACTTTACAAGAACAATTGAAAGAATCCTCTCGTAATACATTGAATTAATCAGACCATGAAGAAGCTTAGCAAACAACAAATAAATGAAATAGCTGAAATGATTTCCGGAAGCAGTATTAAATCCAGGGAATTGAAAGAGGATCTGACTGATCACATTTGCTGTCTTATCGAAGACGATATGGAAAAAGGACTCAATTATGAAGAGGCAGAGAGCAGGGCAATCAAGGCCGTATTCCCTGATGGCATCGAAAAGAATCACAAAAAAGATTTATGGTTAATTACCCCTAAAAAGCAAAAAAGCATGAAATCAATTCTGTTTATTTTAAGTTATTTAGCCCTGGTCATCATGACCGGCAGCTTTGTGTTCAAAGCTCTGCACTGGCCTGGTGCGGGTACCATGTTGATTGTTGCATCTTCTCTTTTCACCTTTGTTTTCACCCCTGTGTTTTTTATGTATATATACAGGGTAACCCTGTCAAAATTCATATCAAGAAAGTCTATGTATGTATTAGGATTTATTGGTATCATTATACTTCTTACCGGGGTGGCATTTAAGGCCTTTCACTGGCCGTATGCCGCCATCCTGCTGGGACTTGGAGTGTTAATTATCAGTTTCTTTTTTTTACCTCTTATCTTCCTGGCCTTATACAGGAAATCGGGACATTCAACAACTCTGAAGGACTGGCAAAAGAAACTGTTATACCTGGGAGCATATCTATCGTCAGCATTTTTTCTGATTGCTGCCTATCTTAAGTTATTACACTGGCCAGGGTCCGCGATTTTACTGGTTACCTCAATCTTTGTACTGAATTTTGTTTTTCTTCCACTACTGCTAATTAAACTAAGCAGGGACTATGCAGCAAATGCTTCGGAAGCCTGATTTTTAAAATGTAATTGCAAATCAGATCCAATGTAGTCCCTTCTCCTGGCCCTTTCTCGTAGGTGACAGCCAATTCAGACTTCCCTATTCAAGTATTTGTTTTTGTTTGATCAGCTCTTCCCTTAAATCCCCGTATGCCAGATCCTGCACGGCCTTATCTTCTTCTATAGCAAGGCAGGCTATCAAGGCTGAACTCTGACCAAGAATCATAAATACAGGTTCCATACGTACAGATCCAAATGCTATATGCGAGGCACTGAGGCATACAGGCACAATTAGATTACTGCACTCTTTCTTTACTGGCACTATGGAACGATAACTTATCGGGAAGGGTGCCTGCACAGGAGCTTCAACGTTTCCCTCATTCGACACAAATCCCTTTGAGTTTACGTAACGTTTGACATGATGGGAATCCATACCATATGCCGCCATACCAATCGGGTCATCCACAATTTCAATCCTTTCGCAGTTTTTCTGGGTCATTACATACTCACTTACCATCCTTCTTGCTTCTCTTATGTACAGTTGTTGCTGCCAGCCATCGTCGCGTTCATATTCATCTTTACATGTTCCCCATTGCGAGACCTTGTCCCGTACTTTCGCAGGAATACGCGGATGATAGGCCTGTGTCCACATCAATCCCTGCTGGTAATCACGGTGCCGTTTCACAATCCTTTCCCGTTCTTCATATGAAGCTTCGGGATAATCCCAGTTTTGTCCTATAAAATCACTTGAAAATCCTTTCTGGTTGTTGGTATCTGTCTTGCGATTGGGCATGGAAGAATTGATCCATGGAACCAGGGGATCGCCATAGGAATACATTGTTTCTAAAGGTCCTTCTGCTGCTTCATAATTGCGGAACAACAGCTCATAGTCCAGCTCCTTATAATTGTCCGGTTTCCGGAATGGTATCCTGTTTTCGGGATGATCTGTCAGTGTCATGCGAAAGCAATATGCCTGTATCCCCCTGTCACCCTGACCTTCTGTTCCGGGGCCGCCTTCATTGATAAATGGGAGAAGTCCGCCTGACGGATCACCTTTTATGATATAGGGATCAACGCCACTGATAAAATTATGGTGGACACTGTTGTATGAAATTGTACCTTTTAATGTTTGACCAAATTCGCTGGTTTGCACACCGTTTAAGGTTTCTCCATATTGAAGATTGGATTCCCTCCCCACTGTATAGGATATTCCTGCAGCGGCCATCAGGTCGCCTTCATAAGTAGCATCGATAAAAACCTTTCCATGGTAGGTCTCACCCGATTCCATAGATATGGAGTTAATGGCATTGTCAATTTTCGACACACCCGTTTCCCTGTTAAGCCTCTGCTCATATACCAGTGTAATATCGTGATCCCGGATCATATCATGATATACTTCCAGGGCAGCCGAGGGCTCGAATGTCCACATAGTATCTTCATCTTCGCCGGTACGCGTTTGTCCCCCGTCCTTATATTCGGACCTTGCCTGCCATACCCAGTTTGCAGGATCATCGTAATGCTTTTTAATATTCCTGTAGAATTCACGGGCAATACCACCGATAACCTGCTTATTACCTATATCAGTCTGGCCAAGGCCGCCGGTGGTAAGGCCCCCGAGGCGCTTAGTTGGTTCAATCAGTATTACCGACCTGCCAAGCCTTGCACTCTGAATGGCTGCACTTATACCAGCTGATGTTCCTCCGTATATTACTATATCCGCAGAATTCAGCTTTTTATCATCCTGTATGTTACATGATGAAAGCTGGATAATTGCAAGCACAATAATTCCTGTTAAAGCCTGTGTTATTTTCATATTTAAAAGCTATTATGAAGACCTTTTTTCATTACCCCTCTCCTGTTTATGTGATTAAGCTTATTGCCTGGTAATT
>JAVVEL010000088.1:0-5862 GCA_032260385.1 Bacteroidales bacterium
CATGGCTCACATAGAATAGAACTTAAAACAAAAATATCAATGAGAGAAACTTATAAAAACGATTAATTTTAATGAAATTTACAGTGGAAAAGAGAGATGAAACAACTGTCCGTTTTACTCAGGACAGGGTGTCCGGAATCAGCAGGACAGAGTGTCCGATTAAATCAGGACTGACTGTCCGGTTAAGTCAGGATTAGGTGTCCGGAATCGCAGGAATACGCAGTTGGGTAGATGTCTTTTTACTTACATAATAAAAATATAATATATCTCGATTTAAATCGCATAATAATATAATTATATTAGATAATAATTGAAGTGGTGGGTCCTTCTACCGTTTCCGTTTTTCCTCAAATATCCGGAAAAACAGAAAATAAAATCTTTTGTAGACTAAATATCAGAACAAATTATATGCAAATGTGTAAAGAAAATATTACAGAAATACGTATATTTGTAATAAAATAATTACAGATATGAGGAAAAGATATTTGTTTGATGAGCTCTCGAAGTATATGGATCACAAGAATGCTCTTGTAATTACCGGTATGCGACAGGTTGGAAAAACAACCTTAATGAAACAGTTATTTGAGCAGGTCAGTGAACCGAAGCTTTGGTATGATTTTGAGAATCCATTGAACTTGTTGCATTTCGAGAATATTAATTATGATGCAATTTATGAAGTGCTTAAAAGTGAAGCAGGGGCAGATGGTAAAAGAATATATGTCTTCATCGATGAAATACAGAATTTCCCCGAGATAACAAAAATTATAAAATACCTCATCGACAATTACAGTGTTAAATTTGTTGTAACAGGTTCTTCTAATTATTATTTGAAAAACCTCTTCCCTGAATCATTAAGCGGAAGGAAATTCCTCTTTGTCCTGCGACCATTAAGTTTTAACGAATATCTTTTTTTCAAGGACAGAATTGAAAGGCCGGAAGCGGTCAACAGTATCAACCTTAAATCAGATTATTCATATACGGATTTTAAGAAGTATGAAACTGATTATCAATACTACCTGGAGTATGGAGGTTTCCCTGAAGTTGTTACTACTGCAGATACTGACACCAGGCAGCTAATCCTGAAAAATATTTTTGCTTCATTTTTTGAGAAGGATATTAAAATATTATCAGATATTAAAGAAATTCGTGAGTTGAGGGACTTAATCCTCTTGTTGGTCCCAAGGGTGGGGAATATCCTGGATATATCAAAACTTTCTGTCGAACTTGGAGTGAACAGGGCAAAAATCTATGGTTATTTAGAACTACTGCAGGGACTGTTTTTTATTAAGCTGATCCCGAGATTCTCAAAAAGCATTGACAGGTCTGTAGCAGGTGGAAGAAAAGTATATTTTACTGATACGGGACTCCTTAATATAATAGGGAGGGTAAATGACGGTCAGTTATTTGAAAATGCTGTTGCCAATCAGCTAAGTAATTATGGTGATCTGTCATACTACAATAAAAGAAATAACTCAGAAATAGATTTCATTTTAAATAAGGAAATAGCTTTTGAAGTAAAACTGAAATCCTCCCTGGCTGATTTGAGAAAGCTGGAGAAAAATGCCGGCACACTGGATCTAAAAACTTATTACCTGGTAAGTAAAAATTTCAGTGACACAGACAGAACCGTGTTCCCTATGTTCCTGTAAGTGGTCTCTAACGGCTATATTATGATAATTTAAATGTACACTTTAGATTATCATGATAAGTTAAAGTAGTTGATCAGCGGATATCACTGATCATTGTGCTGCCCCATGACTCATGTCTCTGTGCGGCAATTTCATCCCATTGTGGCACAACGGTCTCCAGGAAGAGTTGCTTTTCCGCTTTAAGCTTATCCATATCGAGGCCAATGAATTTCTGGGCATCTGCCCTGGTGTCTATTGGCGGGTAAGGCACTTCTTCCTCATAGCCTTTTGTCAGGAGGAGCCGTGCCAACTTGATGCGTCCTTCCTGTATGATATCTATTGCCGTTCCAATTACGCGGCTTACCTCGGTGGGTGAGTGGAAGGATCCGCCGTGGGTGGCAGCACAATAATCCCATCGCCACTGGGCATGCC
Source organism: Bacteroidales bacterium (assembly GCA_032260385.1). GTDB lineage: Bacteria > Bacteroidota > Bacteroidia > Bacteroidales > VadinHA17 > UBA9300. The sequence goes on from JAVVEL010000088.1 coordinate 2,061, forward strand.
TGATGGCTGTCAGTATCTCTTCCATCTCGCCTTCGGTGGCTCCCAGCTCCCATGCTTTTTGTGCCTCTGTATGGGCTCTTACTATCAGACGCTCCAGCTGGTCGCGGTTCTCTATTATCTGGTCCTGGCGCTCGTAGACATTGGCTATGAGCTTATCCGTTTCCTCCCTGTGGCATACCTGGCATGAGTTGGCCACGTTATCGAGCGGACTCCTGACATGGTGGTCGGCAAACTTCATCCCTCCCTCGTTGATATAGGGCATATGGCAGTCGGCGCAGGCCACCCCGCGGTCGGCATGTATGCCTGTCATGAATACCTCGTAGTCGGGATGCTGAGCCTTCAGCATGGGTGCCCGACTCATGCTATGGGTCCAGTCGGCGAATTCATAACTGTCATAATATTCCTCAATCTCTTCGGCTGACCGTCCTTCATCCCATGGGAAGGTCAGGTATTTGCCTTCACCCTTGAAATAATATTCAACATGGCACTGTGCACATACCAGTGAACGCATCTCCTGGTGCGATGCCTCGTTTATATCTTTTCCCTGGCGTTCAAATGCTTCGATCAGTGCAGGGCGTGTTATCCGCAGGTTCATTGTAACAGGATCGTGGCAGTCGGCGCAGCCTATGGGGTTAACTATTTCAGCACCCAGGGAGGACCACTTGCCGCTGTAGAATTCGGCCACACCAATATTGTTCATCACCCTTGGCACATCGGGACCCTTGCAGGTCCAGCAGGTGTTGGGTTGTATTTCTCCTTGCCCATCTAAGGGTCCGGCGCCCGTGCGTAGTATGTTTCTTATATCTTCTATGGCGTATGCATGACCACGCCCCTGGTTATACTCGCGTGAGAATGAATAGCCCGCCCAGAGGACTGCCAGGCGCGGATCCACTTCGAGCATATCTATCCGGGCATTGCCGTTATACTTGCTGGCGAATGAAGTATCCAGTGTCTGCATGTACGACTGGTATTCGCGCGGGAAGTTCTTTCCCCACTCCTCGTTACGCGGTTCGAACTCCGACAGTTTAACCTGGGGTGTGTACGCGAACTGTGCTTCGGCGCGCCGTTCAATGATTGATGAAGCAAGGAGTCCGAGCAGGAACACCACCACTACTGTGGCAATGAATATCAGCCATCCCAGCCATGGCTTATCGTTTATTTTTTCTCTGAGTGTGGTCATGGTATAATAGTTTTTTCAGTTTGTTATTCAGTCAGTGATTTGAGCCATTCCGGCACCGGGCTATCCGGCAGGGGTACGATAGCCCACGGCGTGCTTGACAGGCTGTTGACCGTGCCGTGGGGCACTTCGCGGTGACAGTCCCAGCAGAGTCGCTCCGTGAATTCTTCATACTGGTGGCTGTCGCCTGCGAGGTATTTGAATCCGTGCCCTATCTGTTCATGGCAGCGCAGGCAGTTATCCTGCACCACTTCGATACCTGCATGACGTATCTGTATCACCTGCGGCTCATTGCGCAGGGTAAAGATGGTGGCATGGCGCAGACCGTCATTAGCCTTGAAGTAATACTTGTTTACGAAGTTATTATGCGGCACATGGCAGTCGTTACAATGCGTCCATTCACGATGCGAGCTATGGCTCCATGTGGCATATTGAGGAGCCATTATATGGCAGTTGGTGCAAGCCTCAGGTCTGTCCGACAGGTATGAAGGCGCTTTGGATATATGAAAAACAAAGAGGGCAAAACCCGTGAATATACCCAGCAGTATGATCACCGGCAGCCGCCACCCGGCGGGAGGCTTCAAATAATTCAGGAGTTTTTTCATAGGGTAGTTAAGATAATATTTTCTTCACTAATGTACAAGTGAATGTTACATTTACACTATGAGATTTGAAAAGTATTGAAAAGCACTGTTTTAATATATCTCGATCTAAATCGCAATATATTATTATATTATTCGATTGGGTCACCAGCCTATGGGGCACCGGGGACCTCATCGATTATCGCTTAACGCTTGACCAATAACAATAGCTTCTCTAATCTCATCTTCTGATTAAGAGCAGCAGCTTACCAAACCTTAAGGGATAATAAACGCACGCTCCAATTCGCGTTTTAGTGCCATACCGGTTCTGCATGAAGGTGATTGAAGGAAAAATATCTCCCAGTATGAAAAGGAGTTTTTTTCGCATCGTGGGGATATTTCTGAGAGTTTTACGGTAGCCGGCACCCCTGTTTCTGCCTGTATTGCCTTTTGGGTTTCGGAGGAAGTCGATAAATTTACTTGTGGCCCTAGCTTTCCGTTCAGGTGAGATTTTACCCAGTATTTCCCCTTCCACAGGGACATTCCAGAATAAGTTCAGGAGGAATAATTTTTCAATGAGGACATCCTCAATGTCCAGTTTTTTTGCCAGCGACACCAGGTGTTTTGCGCCTGTCTTTTCCCCGTGCCTCAAAAACAGCTGTACAAGATCAAGGTAAAGTCTTAGTTGCGATTCGCCATTTGACTCATGGTCGGCCAGGTGTTTTGCAAGGAAGAGAAAGTGGATGTCGTGATCGGGTACAAGTAATTCTGCCCTGTCAGTTTTAAGTGATAATATCTCAATCCTATGTTCTATATCGAAAAGGCTGTGATGGAGGTCAATGGAGATACCGTCTTTGTAAAGGTCAGGCATGTGCTTCCCAAAATCGGCCAGTAATTTTTTATAGAGCCGTGACTTCAAAGGTTTTGTTATGTATCCGCTGTCTTTAAGGTGCTTCCATGCATTAATGCAATCATCTTTCCCGGGAATATGCAGATCAATATCGGTCATCTGCCTTAGTCCCCTGTTCTCATAGATAAAAGGTTCAAGAGCCATTCCTTTGAGAACCACAGGTTCGATTCCAATATCAGCGAGGGTTTTATTTATGTCAATAAATCTTTCTGCAAGGAAAGTGTTACGTGCCAGGCTTTTAAGATACAATGCTCTTAAAGTTTCCTTTATATTTTCAGGCATTTCTGATAACAGATCCAGCTGTTCCAGGCTATGGTAAGTTGAAGATACTATTCCGTGTTCATTGGCAAGCCTGATAAAATAATCCCAATCAGATTCACTATTCACCAGCTCCCTGATTATGTTCTTTTGTTCACTGTTGAATGATAAACGGCAGAGTTCAAGCAGCAATTCTTCTTCCGATCGTAGTTTAGGGTTAAGGCTATTCATTATAAGTATTAATGGCGGCTTAAGTTAATAAAAAGGCTAATCAGGTACAAGAGTTAATTTGTATAGCTTCTTCCTGGCCTGAGTGGGAGGGTATTTAATATTATTTTATCTTTGGATCCGGCGGCTTGCCTATTAAATTAATTTTTCCGGGATGTCATATCACAGGTTCATAGCAAGATTATCGTTTTCTTCCTTGCAGTGTATGGCAAAGATCTATCACTTCATGAATGCTGTTCTTACCGGTTTCTGGCTGGGGGTGATGGGTGATAAAACCCTGGACCATTCAGATGACCTTCACTATAAGCGTAGTAAGAAATACATTGATGATAGTTACAACAAATCAGGCTTATTCAGGTGGGAAAAGGCAGCTCTGAAAAAATATTTCCCGGAAGCAGGAAGCATTTTATTACTGGCTGCAGGGGGAGGCAGGGAAACCTATGCTTTAAGCAGGATGGGTTTCGAAGTCGACAGTTATGAATGTAATAAGGCCCTTGTTGAAAATGGCAATGAATTTCTTCAGAGAAGCGGGATAGAAGAAAGAATCAAATATTTACCAAGGGATACTGTTCCGGAAGAAGGAAGAAAATATGACGGCATTATAGTAGGCTGGGGTGCCTATACCCATATAAGAGGATCTGAACATCG
>JAVVEL010000089.1:0-5847 GCA_032260385.1 Bacteroidales bacterium
CTGGAATTTCCGGTATGGCAAAGACCTTAAGACCCCAAGTGCTTCTATCCAGGGTCCCAAGGTTATGATTATTGATGAGACAGCCGGATCAGGCGGCGACATGTTACCATGGATGTTCAGAAAATTCAAGGTTGGCACACTGGTAGGTAAGCGAACCTGGGGAGGACTGGTCGGAGTGCTCGGATTCCCGGAATTCATTGACGGGGCATCAGTCACTGCACCAAACCTTGCTATCTGGACCAAAGAGGGCTTCATCGTTGAAAATGTTGGTGTACCACCCGATATTGAAGTTGAGCAATGGCCTGCAGAAGTTATAAAGGGTAAGGATCCTCAGCTGGAGAAAGCAATTGAAATAGCACTGGAAGAGCTGAAGAAGAATCCACCTATTGAACCTGAAAGGCCGCCATACCCGGTAAGGGTAAGGAAATAGCAGGGAGCAGGGAGCAGAATTTTCTTGTCTTCATTTTTCTTGATTTACCTGTGCTGGAATTTAATTTGTCGCGTATTAACGTATATACTTAATGTAATGAAAAAGATTGTTTTATTGAGTATCCTTGCATTGTTAACAGCTTACACAAATGCCCAGGATAAAAAGATTGTACCTTCCTTTGAACAGGTCTTATCCCTGAAAAGTGCAGGCGCTCCCGTAATGTCACCCGATGGAAATCATGTCCTCTTTACCCTTACCCGGACTGACTGGAAGAATAACCGTTATGATACAGAGATCTGGATATCAAAGGACGGGCAGGAACCATTCCAGCTTACAAACAACCCTGATGGTAACAGCGGTAATCCACAATGGTCACCGGATGGCAGATGGATTGCAATCACATCAAGCAGGGGGAATAAAAACCAGATATATGCAATTTACACCGAAGGGGGTGAGGCATTCCCCGTTACCCGTGAGAAGAATGGTGTTGGGGCTTTTAAATGGTCGCCGGATGGTACAAGAATTGCCTTCACAGCCCAGGAAGAAAACGAGAAAGCGGATAAAAAGCGTGAAGACCGTTATGGTGATTTCGCCGTAGAAGACGAAGAATATAAGCTTACAAAGCTTATGGTAATTGATTTTAATCCTGCATACCTTGAATTCTTTCCCCTTCCATGCTATGAAGAAGATTCCCTGAAGAAAGAAGAGCTTTGCCAGACCTGGCCGGAACCTGAAATCCTTGTAAAGAGTGATGACTATACAATCACATCTTTTGACTGGTCCCCGGATGGGAAAATGATAGCCTTCAATCACCAGCCCGATCCATTAATAAACTCATCCTTTAAATCGGATATATCAATACTGTATACAGGGACAAAGGAAATAAGCAAACTGGTTGCAAACACTGGTTCTGACAGATTCATTGACTGGTCTCCTGAAAGTAAATCCATTCTTTTCAGCAGTGATATTGACAATACAAGCTCTAATTATTATATGAACAGCAGGTATTTCAGGATTGATATTGATGGAAAGAACAACAAGGAACTTGGTAAGGAATTCGATGAAAATCTCTCGGGAATGATATGGACCGATAAAGGAATATATGCCACTGCATATCAAAAAACAATAAGACCATTGTTCCTTATGAATCCTGATAACGGTAAGGTAGAAAAAGTGCTCGGCAGCCCTCCAAGGATCTATGCATTATCTATTTCAAAAGATGGTAATAAGATGGCATACATAGGTGCGAAAGATGAAAGCCTGCCTGAAATATATATCAATGATACTGGTAATAATGATCCCATGATATTGACAGCTTTCACTGACCAGATTAAAAACTGGAAATATTCGATACCGGAAGTAATAAGCTGGAAGAGCAAGGACGGATCAGTTATTGAAGGTGTTTTGCATAAGCCAATGGATTATGATCCCAACAAAAAATATCCTCTTATGGTAAATATTCACGGAGGTCCAACCGGTATCTCCCTGCCCGAGCCAACGCCATCCTACGTGTATCCTGTATTGCAATGGCTGGATAAGGGAGCCCTGGTGCTAATGCCCAACTACAGGGGATCAGCAGGCTATGGTGAGGAATTCAGGAAGCTGAATGTGGAGAACCTGGGTGTAGGTGATGCATGGGATGTAATGTCAGGTATAGAAGCTCTTAATAAGAAAGGAATTATTGACACCAGCAGAATGGGAGCCATGGGATGGAGCCAGGGGGGTTATATCTCAGCTTTTTTAACAACAAATACAAACGCATTCGAAGCAATTTCGGTCGGAGCTGGTATCTCAAACTGGATGACCTATTACGTGAATACGGATATACATCCGTTCACGAGACAATACCTGAAAGCCACCCCTTGGGAGAATGAAGAGATATATCGCAAGACTTCACCCATAACAAATATTAACAATGCCAGTACTCCCACCCTTATCCAGCATGGTGAATTTGACAGGAGGGTTCCAATACCTAATGCATATGAACTATTCCAGGGATTACAGGATGTCGGGGTGGATACAAAGTTTATAGTATACAAGGGCTTCGGTCATGGCATTACCAAACCGAAAGAACGACTTGCTGCAATGTGGCATAACTGGCAGTGGTTTGGCAAATATGTATGGGGAGAGGAGATAGAAATGCCGGAAATGAGAGATGAGGGATGAGTGATGAGAGATGAGAGATGAGTGATTGAGCTTCCCTGACTGAAGACTGGCAAATAAATAAAAGATTCATATTATATTTGTGGTAAATCAATCAGAATAGTAAATACTATGGAAGTTAAAGAACAAGTTCTCAGGGCAATGAAAGAAGCAGGCGAACCGGTAAATGCAGCTAAAATTGCAGAACTCAGTGGTCTGGACAAAAAAGATGTTGACAGAGCCATGTCAAAACTCAAGGACGAAGGGGCAATTGTTTCTCCTAAAAGATGCTACTGGCAACCCAAATAAAAGGTAATCAGGATTTTGCTTATTATAGTCTTTTACACCGGGCCGACAGGTACCCTGGAAGAGGCTGAAAGTTATTATCGTAAAGCCACTGAACAGGAACCGGAAAACCTTAAGGGACCTGAAACCGGCCTACAGTCATACCGGTTATCTTCACATCCAGGAAGCGGAGGCAGCAGTTGAAGATTAAAAACTTATGTTTACGGTAAAAATCATCAGCCCCTTTTCTTAATTTTTGCAACCACACTCCTGAAATCTTCCGTCTCCCGTCTTACCTGCACAATAAAACTGTTTTCATCAACCTGTCCTATGGCAGCCGTCATTTCATCCATGTTCCTGAAGGTAGCCTGGCGGAAGGTATTATCGTAATCTTTCTTCCTGGTCAGGTAGACCTGGTCACTGATAAATTCCTGGATATTAACAGCCTTATCAAGGGCTGATTTCCATTGTGATACTGTAAGGGTTTCCGTCTCATATAATTCACAAAGTACTGCATATGCATGTTTCTGCTTGTCAACAGGATATTTCATCCATAATTTATCATATCTCTTATGTATTTCCTCCCAGGTTTTCAGTTTCCCCCGGCCTATATCAGATCGCAGCCTGTCCACATCACTTTCCTTCATTATCTGTCCGCCCATGTTGATCCATTGAGTATATCTTTTCCCTTTCAGGTTTTTGACCATATCATCATAACCGTGGTCCGGGTTGGCACTCATATATGCAAGAAGGTTCTTCACTGCATAATTATGAAGCATGTCGCCGTAGGCATGATATGCTTTATAAGGCTTAAGAATAAGCACTTTTCTCTTTGTATTCTCCATATCTTCACCAAACACTTCCAGTCCCTTAAGCAAATCTTCTTTGCCCGACAACAGTTTGCGCCCAAGCGCAGCCAGCTCATCATTATTTTTTTGTCCTTCCGGCTCCGGGCTTGCCTTTGTCGTCCATATCTCCATTAAGCGTCTTGCATGAATAATTTCTTCTACGGTATCCGGTGCAAAGGCATCAAATTCGATATTCTGTATCTTATGCCTTCGTTTATCCCGTGTCTGGAATTTCCATGAATTACGTGCCAGGGCATACATATTATACATCCACCAGAATGCGGGCATCACTTCCAGTCTGTCTTTCGTAACATTATTATTGAGCAGAGAAAAAGGCAAAGGGATATCAAGTTCCGCAGGGTAATCAGCTTTTGACAGTAAAACAAAGGATGCAAAGCGGCTCGAATGCTTAAGGCTGGTACACAATCCCGGCCAGAATCCGCGTCCGGCCTGTATCTCGTTATCATTAGCCCTGCTGTTATGGTTTGAACCAATTGTTGCACCTGCTGCTATATTACTCTGCCCCATGACAACCGCGGCAACAAGGAAGGAATTATTATGATGCTGTTCATGGGCAGGGAAGATTAGATTATTAAGCACCTCACAACATGAGATGGTGGAATTATCCCCCAGGAATGAGTTTATCAACCTTGCCCCGTATTTAAGGCTCGAATTATCGCCCAGTATAAATTTCACTGCCTTGCAGCCATAAAATATATGGCACCCATGGCCGATTATGCCGTTTACCAGTTCCACTCCCTCCCCTATTTGTGTAGGCTCTTCTTCAGAAGAATTAATGGTAAGGTTTTTTAATTTGTTGGCTCCCTTTATATAACAATCTGACCCAATTTTAACATCCTTCAGTATCAGGGAATTTTTTATTACGGACCTGTTACCTGTAGTACCATAATAACCCCGATGCTTATCCATACTGTTCTGCGTTAACTCTTTGAGATTAGCCTGCAGTGCTTTGTCGTCAACATATTTGGCCCACAGGTAAGCATCTGCCGTAATCATGCCATCGAAGGGCAAGACCTGGCGGCAGCCTGTTTCATTCATCAGGTCTATCCAGGTCCGGACATTCTCCGGCTCTCCCTCTTTTAGTATACCATTGCCGAATTTTGCATGATCGGTGGTATGCATCTCCTGTATATTAAAAAGGATACAACTGTTCCCAATAATATAATGTGCCAGGTAATGCACATTATGAATAGCCACGTCATCACCGATATCACATGAGATAATCAGGCTGTCGGTTATCCCGGCAGGCACCCTGAGATCATGATGCTGAAGTACCACATCCCTCAGCCTGCCAATCCTCACCAGACCGAAAAACTTTGTGTTCTTTATCAAACCCGGATCAAACTGGTCAGTAACAAGGAGGTCATCCCAGTTATCTGCCGTATTATCGTTTTTTACCAGCCTTTCAATTTCATCCGATTGCAGGTGCCTCCATCCTGCATCAGGCAAGCCAACCTGCTTGTTGCGCTGAAAATATTCATCTTTACCTTCAGGAAGGTATTGGGAGGGTATAAAATTCCGGCCAATATTCTCGGGGGGCACTATTATTAATTTATCCATAATCTGGTTTTTGAGGTTATACCTGTTTTGCTGAATTTGATATCCTAAGAGTCTGACAAAGTTTTATTAAAGAACTGCGGATCATAATATGTATTATCCCTGATGAAATAAAATTATAGTATTTCATTTAAAAAAACAGGACAATATGGTAATTAATTATGATTGTAGTCGAAAATATAAATCCTTATGGGAGGAAAGGTGGGTTAATGTTGAATAAAGTTGAGAATGGGTTGAGAATGGGTTGAGAGGGGCTTGAGAGGGGGTTGATAATGAGTTATTAATGAGTTTATAAAGCTGATTATGACTAAGTGGTACGGCATTTTTTACATACTCCCAGGCGGCTTAAAAAGATACCAGCAATACAGAAAACCGAGAAAGCAAGGGCAAGGGTGAATAATTCATAATAGAAGAAGATGAAAGCTGTTACCAGGCAGCTAATGGCTATTATATTACCTGCTATAATATATCTTTGTGCCAGTTTTTTAATCTTTATCTCATGCTGCTCTTCTATCTTAATGGCTCTTTCAAGGCCCCTTGCAATATTTGTATAATGATTCCCCG
>JAVVEL010000090.1:0-5739 GCA_032260385.1 Bacteroidales bacterium
CGAGAAGCAACGGATGGGGCAATAAGCGAAGGAAGGAAGCATTGCGCCAGTACATCAGAGGATGGGTGCAATACTTCAAACTGGCAGATATGAAGACACTGCTGCTCTGCTCAGGATAGATATGTGGTATCGTCGTAGGTTGCGCATGGTGATATGGAAACAATGGAAACGAATAAGAACCAAATGTGCCAACCTGATAAGGCTTAGTATACCTAAATCCAAAGCCTGGGAATGGGCGAATACGAGGAAGAGCTACTGGCACACTGCCAATAGTTATATCCTCAGTAGGTCTATTACCACTGACCGGCTTCGTAATGCCGGTTATATCTTCCTTTCGGATTATTACCGGTTGGTCAGAGTTAGATATTAGGGAACCGCCGTATACCGAACGGTACGTACGGTGGTGTGAGAGGTCGGAAAATAAAATAGGAGGAAAACTATTTTATTTTCCTCCTACTCGATTGTCTTAAATCTAATAGCACTTAAAAGGGCAGATCAAATATGAGTTCCGAAACTGGAGAACTTATAGGTGTAATTTTGTCATAGTTATAATAGTAAGGTCCTGATAGGGCACAGAATTCCGTTATTGTACCTACAAACAGATAGGACTCACCGGTAAACAGCACTCCGTTCATATACTCGTTATCGATTTTTACTTCGAGCTGCTCATCACCATCAAAGTTACCAACAGTGATGTTACCAATAGACATAACACCATTTAAGTAAACCTTGCCAACTATGCCCTCTGTGAACAAATAGGGATCTACCAGTTTGTCACAATTTTGTTCGTCATTAGGTATTACTGTATATGCGTTGTAACCATCCGAATCAGTTGTCTGAGATTTAAAAGCAATGACATAGTCAGGGACATAATCATCACAGGGTATCAGACAGAAGGTAAGATTGCTTAGTCCTGCTGGCTTACCTGATTGATTAACAGGTGCAGAAAGGCCGCAATCACTAACCGCACCATTTTCATAATAATAGACATTTGCGGTGGGGCCTCCCTTTACGATTACAGCACCCACCATGTAGAAAGTGCCGTTTATTTCTATACATTTATAATCGTCTAACCAGAATTGAATGTATCTGCCTCCGGTTACTTCAACATTGATCCCTTCGGGAAACGAACCTTCAAAATCACCATCATAATCAACCTTGTCGGTGCAGTAATACGATTCCCAACCAACAGTTTCTGCAACTTCATCACATGTTATATTACCACCGGGGTTTGAACTTTCAACGGTAATTAGGTCTCCAATGGGATCGCATGGTGCCTCTATAGTTCCTTTTTTAAGCATTCCATCATTGTAAGTCGCTTCCTTTTCACAGGAAAAGAGTAGGGCAACTGCTATCAAGCTAACAAATAGAAAATTTAGTTTTTTCATAACTGCAGGTATTTAATTATTACAAAATCTATTTCATTACAAAATTCATGTATTATTTCACTGAAAAGATAAGAAAATAGTTTTAGATATTAACAGTTACACTATCTTTTTTGACGAAGCTCTTTATAACAATGACCAAATCTCTGAATCACGTGATGGATTTTATGGGACCACTATCAGTTTTTGGGAATTTTTGATTCCCTGACCAGTTCAATATGGTTTTTTCCCGTCTTCAATTCTTCTTGATTTTTTTTCCTGTTGCAGTGATGGTCAGATTATCCTTAAGCTCCCATACCTGAGGGATTTTATAAAGCTCAAGGTGTTGTGAGCAGTGTTGTTTTAACGATTCCTCTGTCAGGGATTCTTTATTGTCTTTCCTCACCACTATGCTCGCTTTCAGCTTTTCTCCTTCTATCTCATCTTCAATACCCGAGATTGTACAGTCGATAACTCCTGGTATGGCAAGAATAACAGCTTCAATTTCTTTCGGGCTTACACGTTTGCCTCTGATTTTGAGTATCTCTTTTGACCGTGCAGTCAGGTAGATGTATCCATCCTCATCTACAGTACCAAGGTCGCCTGTGTGGAGCCAACCCTTCCTTAAGGTTTTTCTGGTTCCTTCTTCATCGTGGAAATAACCCATCATTACATTGTCTCCTCGTGCTATAACCTCTCCTATTTCACCGGGTTTTATTTTTTCTCCGTTCTCATTTACAACAATCAGTTTAACACCCGGAATGCCCTTACCCATCGATCCCCGCCTTTTATCAAGCAATTCGGGAGGAAGCCATGATAACCTGGCCGTGGCTTCTGTCTGTCCGTACATAACTATAAACCTGATCTCAGGGTGGGCTTCCCGGAATTCATCCATAAATATTGTCACCAGCTTACCTCCTGCCTGGGTAACATATTTAAGGTCAGGAAAATGAGTCTTTTTGAATGTATCTGACTTCCTGAGGAGTATCTGGAAATGACTTGGTATACCTGCAAAGCCCGTGCATTTATATTCAAGAAGGTCCTGGATAACCTTACCCAGGAAAATGAAAGAATTGTTAAAGACTATTGACCCTCCAACTCTTAAATGAGTATGCAGCAATGAAAGTCCGTAGCAATAATAAAATGGTAGGACCACAAGCATCCTGTCGTCCGGGGTTAGCTCAAGGTAGTCAACGATTGACCCGGTATTAGCAATAAGATTCTTATGAGAGATCATAACCCCCTTGGGTTCTCCTGTTGAGCCTGATGTGAATATTATTTCAGCACATGTTTCACTGTCATTGTCATAATCCAATTCAGTACCTCCACCATACTCATTAAGATTCTCAATATCTGCCGGAATAACACACCTGTAATCATTTAGAGACAATCTTTTCTGTATATTATCTGTAAGGAGGACCATTGAGGGTTCTGTCAATCCGGCAATATAATCAAAATTACCCCGCTCAATGTTTGGATCGAGTGGGATACAGACGTTTCCTGATTTTATAACTGCCAGGTAGGTCTTCAGCATGAAAAGATTATTGACTGACATGATAATTATGTTTTTACCTGTACCGTTTTCTTTTCTCAACCATGCAGCCAGGTGGAGGCATTCCTTGTGAAGGTCATTAAATTTGATCTCCTCTGGTCCTGCAAGAAAGGACTTCTCCAGGGTTGAGGTATTCTCGAAAAAATAATCAAATGCGTTCATGATATATAACTTTTCTTTTATCCTATATCCAGTAGTAATCTCTCACCGGTGCCATCCTGAGATATTCTGTTGTTTTCTTTTTTCTTTCGAAATTTATGAAGAGGGCTTTTATTCGTTCTTCCGTTTCACCCATAACCTCTGCTATCTCTGCAGGTTCATATCCATTTTCGAAGCCATACCAGTAGATATCCATTTCTTTATAAGGCAGCTGGAAGAAGAATTCTTCCTGTGTTTGTTCTGCCGTATATGTATCTGTAGTGGGTGTTCTTTCGATAATTCCCTTTGGTACATCAAGATAATCGGCCAGCTGGTAGACCTGTGTTTTATAAAGGTTTCCAATAGGCATGACGTCAGCACCTCCATCACCGTGTTTTACAAAGAAACCCTGTTCCTGTTCATGTTTATTAGGTGTCCCTATTACTGCATAATGTATCCTTTCGGCATGGTAGTAGAGCATCGACATCCTGGTACGCTGTTTAAAGTTGGATGCAGCAACTATCTGTAAGTAATCATTTATGGGTAAATGTTTTTCATAACTGTTGCCGTCGCTGTCAATAATTGTCAGTGTGAATATAGGAGGCAGTTTTGAAAAAAGTCCGCTCTGCTTAATACCTATCTTCATTTTATACGTTGCGGGGTCATATTCCGGGAAGACATTTTTCACCGCTTCATCGCGCCTCTCATAGCACCTGAAGCCTGCAAGTGCGGAGGTTATTTCTTCCTTAAGCGCTTTCACCCCGAATTTCGCGGCTAGCTCTTTTGCAAGCTTTTCACTGTCAGGACTGGAATCTTTTTCAGGCAGCATTATTCCCAGTACATTTTCCGGTCCAAAAGCCCTGGTGGCAAGAGCAAGACAAAGGGAAGAGTCAATACCTCCGCTTATTCCTATAATCCCTCCTTTACGTTTCATAGATTGCAGAACATCCTCCTGCATCTTTAATATAATTTTGTTTACTACATCTTCCACGTCGTCCAGCAGAATAATGTCCCTGGAAAAAGGTTTTCTGTTCATTGTTATATTATTTTTGGTTTCCTATTTCATCTGTTACATGTCCTCTGTTATTATTCTCAGTTTCTTTAATTCTCCTCCCTGGAATTCAGAATTATTATCTTCAATAAACTGATGATGCATCAGGTGAGTTGATATTACGGCCGCTATTACCATATTATCCATTTCAGAAGCATTTCCCGTCTTATAAATCCTGCTCAGTAAGCCGGATACAGTATCAAAATCAAAAATCCCGGTCGCCTTTGTATAGCTTTCAGATAACATATGCCTTACATAATCGGGAGTGTTTTCATTGAGGAAGACACTTCTGATAGGAGCCCGGTAAGGTTGTTTGGGTCGTTTTATTATGCTTTCCGGAATCCTGTTTTCCATGATTTTCTTTAAAATGAATTTTTCATTCAAGCCTCTCAACTTGTATTTTGAAGGAAGACCGGCGCAGAATTCTATCAATCTGTGATCAAGGAAAGGATACCTTCCCTCAACCGAGTTTGCCATCGCCATCCTGTCGCCCTGTGAAGAGAGCAGGTATCCAGACATGAACACTGTGGTTTCCAGCCATTGGGCTTTGGCCAGCGAATCCCAGTTATTGAAATCAGCCGGCAGGACATTGATAAGGCTGTCCAGGGGATCAATGTTCTTAATAACTTCCTTTATATCACCTGAGAAATGTTTTTTAATGTGGTTTGAATTGTTCCATCTGAGTAAATGGGAATAGAATGGGTTATTTGTATCCTCAAGTTTATAGCTAAAAAACATTTTTAGAATATTAGGGCTGGCATTACTGAGATGTGGAATATCAGGGTATATTTTTTTTAACAAAAGAGGCCTCAGTGAGGATTGTGGTTGCCTTGCCCAGAATCTCCTGATCTCCGTTTCCCTGAATATATCATAACCTGCCAGCATCTCATCCGATCCTTCACCTGTTATCACAACTTTTATGTCATTATCCCTTACCAGGCTTGATAGTATCATCATTGGGGTAGGAGCGGTCCTGGTTACCGGTATTTCCGAATGCCATACCACTCTTGGAAAATAATTGGAGATATCCCTGGAAGAACATTTTATCGATTTGTGGTTTGTGTTCAAAAATTTAACCGCTTCCTCCTGATATCTGCTTTCGTCAAAGACCTTATCTTCAAAGCTTATGGAGAAAGTATTCAGTACCCGGGGTTCAATATCCTTGATATATGCAACGGTGGCACTTGAGTCAATACCGCCGCTGAGATAAGCTGCAACCTCAACATCCGCCCTCAATCGTAACCTCACCGCGCTGGTTAGTAACTCATGCAGTTGTTCCATGGCATCATGCGATGTCATATCATGATAGGTATTGCCAAAATTTAATTCCCAGTACTTTTTCAGCTTGAGGCCTTGCCTGTTAAATGTAAGATAATGACCTGGAGAGAGTTCAAAAATATCCTTAAATGCTGTTGCAGGACTTATTGTTGTCCAGAAGGTATAAATTTCGGCCAGTCCTTCTGGGTTTATTTCGCGGGGAACCGAGGTGTTTTTAAATAACGCCTTTATCTCGGAGGCAAAAGTAAACACCCCCTTTGTCAAATTATAAAAAACCGGTCTTATCCCCACTCTGTCTCTGGCCATAAAGAGTTCTTCTTCCTTCTTATCCCATATGGCAAAGGCAAACTGGCCGT
>JAVVEL010000091.1:0-5664 GCA_032260385.1 Bacteroidales bacterium
ACAAAAAAAACATGGAAGAGAACCTGGTTCGCGCTCTCGAAATGAAATACGCGGAGATAAGAAGCCTGGAGACGGCACTGGAAAGTGACGAGGAACTGGTTTCAATACTTGAAAGTGTGCGCAAAACAGCTATGTCACAGTATAATAACGGCACTATAACAGCTTCGGAGTACCTTATGGAATGGTCAAAGGAAAAAGAAGCCATCATTAACAGGGCAATACATGCCGTAAGCCTTGCACGGGCAAAAGTTGAATATCTGAATATTGCCGGAAAAGAAATTGAATAAACATAAATATCCCAAAAATGAGAAAACTGATATACTTCACTGCCCTTATTGCCATGCTCAGCTCCTGCAGAGGGACAGATGATGAACCGGATGCATGGGGCAACTTTGAGTCAAGAGAAATAATGGTCGTTTCCGAAACTGCAGGCAAAATTCTTAGCATGGAGGTGCAACAGGGAGACCAGGTGAACAGTGGTGAGATAATAGCCATAACAGACACTGCCATGATAAAATTGCAGCTTGCCGAACTGGAAGCGAGCCGCAACAGTGTTATGACAAAATTAAACTCAATTGATGCGCAAAATACAATCATTGACCAGCAGATAAGTAACCTGGGGGTAAATATCGAAAGAGTGGAGAGCATGCTGCATGATAAGGCTGCAACACAAAAACAACTGGACGACCTTACAGGCCAGCTCCGGGTTCTTGAAAAACAGAAAGAGGCAAACAACACTCAAAAATTAACAGTCAGAAGTGAGTTGGAAGTATTTAACTCCAGGGAAGCCCAGCTTAATGAACAGCTTGAAAGATGCTATATAAAAAGCCCCTCTCAGGGTACCGTATCAGAGAAGTATGCCGAGGCAGGAGAAATTACCGCCATGGGCAAAGCCCTTGTCAGGATTGCTGATCTGGAAAATATGGAACTAAAAGTATATATCAGCGGGGCACAGCTGGGAGAGCTTAAGCTGGGACAGGAATGCAGGGTAAGGATTGACCGTGGGGAAAAAGACTATTCTGAATATACCGGCAGGCTTATCCATGTCTCTGACAAAGCCGAATTCACACCAAAAATAATCCAGACAAAGGAAGAAAGGGTGCATCTGGTTTATGCTGTCAAAATACTGGTGCTAAATGATGGCACACTGAAAAACGGCATGCCCGCCGAAGCATTTTTTGATTCTTCCAACTGAAAAGCTGATGGTTGTAGCTGATAATATATCAAAAAAATATGGCAATATAAAAGCCCTTGATAGTTTCACTCTTAAAGTTGGAAAAGCGGAACTTTTCGGTCTGATAGGGCCTGACGGTGCCGGGAAGACAACATTCTTCAGGATAGTAAGCACCCTCCTCCTTCCCGATGAAGGAAAGATAAGTGTCATGGGCCTTGACACTGAGAGGGATTACAAAAAACTGCGCAGAAAGATAGGCTATATGCCAGGCAGGTTCAGCCTTTACCAGGATCTGACCGTGGAGGAGAACCTTAACTTTTATGCCACGGTTTTTGGTACCACTGTAAAAGAGAACTACCACCTTATAAAAGACATCTATTCGCATATTGAACCTTTCAAAAAAAGACCCTCGGGGAAATTATCAGGTGGCATGAAGCAAAAGCTCGCCCTGTGCTGCGCCCTTGTACATGCCCCCGACCTGGTAATCCTTGATGAACCCACAACGGGGGTGGATGCCGTATCCAGGACCGAATTCTGGGAGATGCTTAAAGTCCTGCAGGGGGAAGGGATCACCATACTGGTATCAACACCCTATATGGACGAGGCCATGATGTGCGACAGGGTGGCACTGCTTCAGAAAGGCCGTATACTCCAAACAGACAGCCCATTGAATATCATTTCAGGCTTCGGTAAAAAAATATATGCGGTGAGGAGCAGGGAGAGGTACAGGCTGATACAGGACCTGAGATCCTGGCCTGCTGTTGAAAGTGTTAATCCCTTTGGCGACTCCATTCATATAAGCTTTAGCGACGAGAGCTTTTATGACAAAATAAGCGCAGAACTGCAAAAAGCGGGTCACCCTGATCTCGAACTCAGAGAAATTGAACCGGGTATTGAAGATGTTTTCCTTGAACTAATGACCGCATCAGAAAATGACAGGTGAAAAAGTAATAGAAGTTAAAGACCTGGTGAAGAAGTTCGGCAACTTTGTTGCCAATGACAGGCTCACCTTCGACGTGTATCGTGGAGAGATTTTCGGTTTCCTGGGCGCCAACGGTGCAGGAAAAACAACTGCCTTGAGGATACTGTCGGGCCTTTCAAAACCCACCTCGGGTGAGATCAGGGTGGCAGGCTATGATATCTACCGCCAGGCAGAAAAAGTTAAAAGACGAATAGGCTATATGTGCCAGAAATTCTCCCTTTACGAAGATCTTACGGTGGCTGAGAATATAATGCTTTACGGGGGTATCTATGGTCTGCAGAAAAGACTGATAGTGGACAAGACAACTGAACTTCTTGAATCAATGAATTTCACCGCCTACCGCAGGAGTATCATCGGGGACCTGCCGCTGGGAATGAGACAGAAACTGGCCTTTGCTGTCGCAATATTGCATGATCCCGACATTGTCTTCCTGGATGAACCCACCGGAGGGGTGGATCCCATCACAAGGAGGCAGTTCTGGGAAATGATATATAAGGCCTCAGGAGAGGGAATTACCGTGTTTGTCACAACCCACTATATGGATGAAGCTGAGTATTGTGACCGGGTAAGCATAATGAGCGAGGGCTGTATCGTGGCCCTTGACAGTCCTGACGGGCTTAAAAAAGAATACAGGTCAGAATCCATACAGGAGGTCTTTGTAAAAATAGCCAGACCCCTGTCTAATAATTAATGTGTATGAAAAGATTTCTAGGCTTTGTCAAAAAGGAGTTCATGCATATCTTCAGGGATGTCCGTACCCTGGTAATTCTTTTCGGCATCCCCGCCGCACAGATCATCATTTTCGGCTACGCCGTAAGGACAGATATCCGTAATGCCGGGATTGCCGTTCTCGACAGCTCAGTGGACGAGATAAGCACAGAACTCGTAGCCAGGCTTGAAGCCTCTGAATTTTTCGTGGTGAGGGACTACCTACTGTCAGGGGACCAGATCGACAGGTCCTTCAAAAAAGGTAATATAAAGGCTGCCATAATTTTTGAGGATGATTTTGGCAGGAGACTTCTCGGTGAAGGATCTGCAGGCCTGCAGATAATAGCAGACGGATCGGAACCGAACGTGGCCGGCCTGGTTACAAACTATACCATGGCCATCATCAATGACTACATTACCGAGCTCAACGAGGCAAACGGCGCCTTGCCCCTGGTGGTAGAGCCCGAAGTGCGGATGTACTACAATCCCAACCTTGAAAGCCAGTACATGTTCGTGCCGGGGGTGATAACCATCATCCTGGTGCTTATCTGCGCCCTTATGACCTCGGTGACCATAACACGGGAAAAAGAATTCGGGACAATGGAGGTCCTGCTGGTCAGCCCGCTGAAACCAATACAGATAATCCTCGGCAAGGTCACACCCTACTTCATCCTTTCACTTATTGATGTTATCGTTATTCTCTTCCTTTCATGGCTGGTTTTTGATATCCCTGTAAAAGGCAGCCTTGTCTTGCTGATGCTTGAAAGCATGCTTTATATAATGCTTGGCCTGTCCCTTGGGATAATGATCTCAACCATGTCAAAAACGATGCAACAGGCAATGTTCATCTCCCTGGTCGGCCTCACACTGCCTACAGTCATATTATCGGGTTTCATATTCCCCGTTGAATATATGCCCGGGGTATATAAATATCTGAGCATGATCATACCACCGACCTGGTTCGTTACGATAGTGAAAAATATTATGATCAAGGGTACCGGTTTAGCCTTTGTCTGGAAAGAGACCCTTGTCCTCATTTTTATGATCCTTGCCTTCATATTAGTCAGTACACTGAAATTCAAAAAGAGATTGGAATAGGATGAAAGCAATATTATACCTTATAAGGAAAGAATTCATACAGATCTTCAGGAACAAATTCCTGTCAAAGGCGATATTCGGTATGCCCGTGGTGCAGATGCTGATCCTGGTGCCAGCCCTCACCTTTGAGATCAATAATATTGAATTGTGTGTTGTTGACAGGGACATGTCCTCAGAATCCCGGCAGCTTATATCGAGATTGCAGGGTTCGGAATTTTTCTTTATCAGGCATACTACCTTCAGTGCTCAGGAGGCCGATGCCATGCTCCACGGTGATGAATGTGACATGATACTGCACATACCGGAGAATTTCGGAAGGAATGTCGTCCGGGAAGGGCATGAAAAGGTGATGCTTGCCGTGAATGCAATAAACCCGACATCAGCCCAGCTTTCCTGGGCATATATGAGGGGCATAATCAGGGATTACAATGCTGATCTCATAATGCAGAACCGGGATCCAGCCCTGAAATCCGGGATGTCGTTCATAGAAACTACGAACCGGTACTGGTATAATCCCTCCCTTGACTATAAACATTACATGTTGCCCGGCATACTGGTTATACTTGTTACGGCCATTGGACTGTTGCTGGCAGGACTCAATGTGGTGAGGGAAAAGGAAACAGGTACCATTGAGCAGTTAAATGTAACACCGATAAGGAAGTACCAGTTTATCACTGCAAAGCTGATGCCCTTCCTCCTGATAGGGCTGGTCGACCTGGCTTTTGGCCTGGCACTGGGGATGCTTGTTTTCAATGTACCCTTAAACGGCAGCGCTGCCATGCTTTTTCTTTATGCAAGCTTTTACCTTGCAGCCGTCCTGGGCCTTGCATTACTCCTATCAACCATGTCGTCCACCCAGCAGCAATACCTCTTCGTGGTATTCTTTGTATGGATGATTTTTATATTGATGAGCGGCATCTTCACCCCTGCCGAGAGCATGCCCGGGTGGGCCCGGAAGTTCAACCTGGTGAATCCCGTTGCCTACTTCATGCGGGTTATCAGGATGATCATGCTCAAGGGCTCGGGCTTCGCCGATGTCCTGCCCGACCTCAGGGGTATCATACTGATAGCCACAGGCACTATCTCACTTGCCATCTGGCGCTACCGGAAAACAGTATAAGGCAGATTCACAGTCGCCTTTACCGGCCAGTGGTCCGAGATGAAAAGGTCTCCCTTTTTCGGTGCAGGTGTTTCGTGGCTGAGAACACGTGCTCCCCTGCTTATGAAAATATAATCTATCCTCCCTTTTCCTTCCTCATCGCTGAAACCGTTGAATGTGTAAGACAGACCTGAGGGTTCACTTTCGCTGATAGTGTGGGAATCAATTATAAGTGCCCCCTCCCTGCCACCTTCAGTTAAGGTGGCATAGGCCCGGCTATCGGGCAGCATATTAAAATCACCGGTGATCACGAAAGGGGAAGTGCCCGCTACCTTTTTCACTTCCCTAAGGATTATCTTCGAACTCATCAGCCTGGCCGAATCTGACATATGGCTGTAATGGGTGTTGAAATAGAAAAACCGCGCACCGGATGCATTTTCCTGCAGCTCCACCCAGGTCACTATCCTTGGCAAGACTGCTCCCCAACCCTTGCTCCCGGGAACATCAGGGGTCTCTGATAACCAGAAAGTGGAACTGTTCAGGACAGTGAACCTGTCGCGCCTGTAAAAAACGGGTGTCATCTCTCCTGCCCTTGCACCATCA
>JAVVEL010000092.1:0-5631 GCA_032260385.1 Bacteroidales bacterium
ATTTAGCAGCCATGGCAGCTTCGCGTGCAACCCGCAGGAAATATTCCTCGAGGGTTGTTGACCCTTTGACCCCCGGTACCGCCTGTGTTACATTGCCATTGCGGTCGACCGTAACTTCGACAGCAACTATGCCCTCACTCTGTATGTCATAACTTGGCTTGGGTAAAGACCTGGCCTGGCGGCCTTTAAGGTCAAATGATACTCCTTCAGTGCCTGTTCCTGACCCTTCGCCGTAATTGGCCGCACCCACAACACCTGTTTCCACTCCCTGGTTACCACGACCTTCCGTAATACCTTCACCGCTGGTGTCGGTGCCCTGTGCATTAGCCCTCTCCAGGGCGTTCCTTGTACGGTTCATTATGTCTGTGCGGCGCCTCTGTTCTTCTTCAAGCTTCCTTTTTTCGGCTTCTGCAGCTTCCCTTTTCAGGCGTTCCTCTTCCAGTTGCTGTTGTCGGATCCTTTCGGCTTCCAGGGCTTCCTTCCGGCGTTTCTCAGCTTCAGGATCGGGCTGCTCGACCTTCTTTTCAACAACGGGTGCTTCCTCAAAATCCTGCGTAAGCTGGGCTTTTTCTGCCTGCGGTTCAGTAACTGCCACAGGAGGCACTTCTTCGGTAACTTCCTCCTGTAAGGCTTCTTCGGCCTGGCTGCTTTCTTCCTGGCTTGAAGCAGGTGCCGGTTCCAGCAGGCCTGATCCCATATCATCGGTTCCGAAATTTACAAGGATACCTTCTTCCTGGGGTGGTGGCTCGGGTGGTTGAAAGCCGGTCACAATAAGTATAAGAGCCAGTATTATATGAAATATTACTGTTCCAATTATGCCTTTCGTCTTTTCAGAAGGAAAGTCATAAAGGTCGTTATTTAGGACTCGTCGCAAGAATTAGTTTATATTGATTGTTTTTAGCTATGTTCATTACTTTAACTACGTGTTCAATGGGTACGGTCCTGTCGGCATGCAGTGAGACATACATCTCTTCACTCTGTCCGATCTTTTGTCTCAGTGCGGCTTCAAGATCCTCAAAAGCCACATTCTGGTTTTCTATGTAGTATTGCAGGTCTCTTGTTATGGAAATGGTTGTCAGTGGTTTTGCTGAAGTCTGGCTGCTCCCCTGTGGCAGCAGCAGTTTCAATGCTGTAGGATGTATCAGGGTTGATGTTATCATAAAAAATATCAAAAGGAGGAAGACAATGTCAGACATTCCTGCCATACTGAACTGCACATTTATTTTATTTCTTGAAGTAATTGCCATGATTAATCAATTAAGCCGGTTCATTCAGTATATCCATAAACTCGGTTGATGTAGCTTCAAGCCTGAAGATCACTTTTTCAACCTTTGATACCAGTATATTATAGGCAAAATATGCCAGAATTCCAACTATTAAGCCTGCTACTGTTGTCACCATAGCAGTGTAAATACCGTTACTGAGCAGTGACACATCAATATTATTACCCGCATTTGACATGTCATAGAACGCTTTAATCATACCAATAACCGTACCAAGAAAACCAATCATGGGTGCTGCGCCTGCGATGGTTGCCAGGGTGGGCAGGCCCTTTTCAAGCTTATACACTTCCAGCTTACCCACATTTTCAATTGCGGTGTTAACATCATTCAGGGGGCGGCCAATCCTGGTAATACCCTTTTCAACCATGCGTGATGCCGGTGACTTGCCGGATTTGCACAGTGCTACCGCTGCATCTATTTTGCTGTCATATATATAATCCTTTATCCTGTTCATGAAATTCATGTCCTCGTGACCTGCCCTGGTAATTACATAAAACCTTTCAACGAATATATAAATTGCTATAAGTGAAAGTAAAATGATGGGTACCATGACCCATCCTCCTTTTAATACAAGTTCTCCAAAAGAGAGTGTAACCTGTTCCGCTTCTTCAAGTATCAGGTCCGAATCCTGTAAAGCAATGTTTAATAGTGTCATTTAAGTATTAATATTTAATTGTTTCTGATAATTCGTGAAGTGGCTCGTTGGCCCGCACCATCAATTAATTAATTTTTTATATATGTCTCCTTCTACCGGTAACTCTTTAAACCAGTCGAAGATATAAAAAAAACGAGATATAATGTTTTGTATTATATCTCGTTTCCTATTTTTTGTTAACAGTTATCAATGTATACCAACAATTTGTACCTGTAGCCAGTATGCCCCGGCACCGGCAATGTAGCCCACCACTGCCAGCCAGCTGATCTTTTTCAGGTACCATATAAAGTCGATTCTCTCAAGGCCCATGGCTGCCACCCCTGCTGCCGATCCTATTATAAGCATGCTGCCTCCCGTTCCTGCACAGTATGCCAGGAATTCCCAGAAAAGGCCATCCTGCATAAAGTTAGCCAGGTACTCCGGGTTTGCAGACAATTCCAGGAGCTCCGGGCTTGCAATCGGGTACATCCCCATTGCTCCTGCTACCAGCGGCACATTGTCGACGATTGCCGACAGGGCGCCAATTGCAAGGTTAATTGTATAAATACTCCCCAGATTTGCATCCAGCCATCTTGACATTACGGCCAGCTGACCGGCCGATTGCAATGATGCAACGGCTATCAGTATACCCAGGAAGAAAAAGATGGTGGGAGTATCCACTTTCTTAAGTATGTGGAATATAAATAATCTCTTCTTTGCTACATCAGGTTTATTCCTGTGCATAATCTCCGTGGTAAGCCACAAAACACCCAGGCCAAAAAGCATTCCTACATAGGGTGGAAGATGTGTTATACTCTTGAATACAGGTACATTTATAAGACACGCTATTCCCAGTATGAGTATGAAAGTTCTTTCCCTCTGGCTTGTGAAATTATGACTGCTTTCATCAACTTCAGGCCTTGTAACGTTTCCTTTCATTATGAATGACAGGATAATTAAAGGTATTATCATGTTTACAAGGCTGGGAAAGATAACCCTTGTTATAATTGGAACTGTTGTAACCTGTCCGCCTATCCAGAGCATAATGGTTGTAACATCGCCTATTGGTGACCAGGCTCCCCCCGCATTTGCCGCAACTACAATAATACTGGCAAAGAACCACCTGGTTCCCTTGTCAGAAATC
This sequence comes from Bacteroidales bacterium, assembly GCA_032260385.1. GTDB lineage: Bacteria > Bacteroidota > Bacteroidia > Bacteroidales > VadinHA17 > UBA9300. The sequence goes on from JAVVEL010000092.1 coordinate 3,062, forward strand.
AGCTTTCTCAGAAGGGCTACCATTACTATGGTTGTGGTCAGATTGTCAAGTGCTGCTGACATGAAGAATGTCAGAAAACCAAGAATCCAGAGGAGTTTAACCTTTGATGTTGTTTTAATCTTGTCTGTAATTACCTTAAATCCCTGGTTCTGATCGATTGTTTCAACTATGGTCATTGCCCCGAAGAGGAAGAACAGTATTTCTGCTATTTCTATAAGATGGTGTCCGAGTTCACTTTTTACGAATTCCTGAGGATGCTGGGCCATATCAACAGTATGCTGGCATGATGAGGTGGCAAACTCAAGATTACCCATCCTGGGTTTAATATTCTCTATATAACTCTGCGCCAGTTCTCGTGTCTCGGTCCATGAAGGCGATAGGTTAAGTGAAAGGATTTGTTCACTGAAGAGTGCATAAAGTGCCCATAATATTGATCCTGTAAGGAGGGCGCTTGCAGCCTTTTCAACCTTTATGGGATGCTCCAGGGCTATCGCGGTATACCCCAGGATAAAAATAACAACCATAAATAGGAACATAATTGCCAGGTATTAGTAAGGTGATTAAAGTGATTTTTTAAAAATATTAAGGCACAAAAATATATTTTTTTTCTATTCTTCAATAATCTCTGTGTCTTCTTCTCGTTTCATTTCACTTTTTTTCTTTTTGAAGAGATCAACAAAGCTGTCAAAGCTTTGCCGGAATAAAAGTCCAAAACCCTGGGTGTAAGGTGCAGTTTCATAAACAAGGTTATCATTTGACCTGTTGAAAACCTTAAATCTTATCTTTTCAGTTATTTTAACTTCCACATCGAAGTCACCTGTTATTTCATTGGTGGAGGTGCTTGCCTGTGAACCTCCTGCTTCACCACCCACGTCAAAATTGCCGTTAATAATCACCCTGTCATTAAGCAATTGTGTTGAAAGGGCCACTTCAACTTCCTGGGTGCTTATTTCATTTCCGGGCCTGTAGGTAAAGCCAATGTCAAAATCATTGCTTATCTGCGAAAGCCAGTTGCTTAGCTGGTTCGACAGCATCTCGGTGGTAGTTACCCCCATTGCGGATGCGCCAGCAATGCTTGTATTCATTGATACTCCGGCAATGGAAGGATCGGGATAGAAGCTGTTCATAACCAGTAAATACAGGAATTGCCTGCTCATTTCCTCTTCTGAATCAATGGCGGCCCGGAGGTCGGTCCGCATCGATTCATCAGCAGTTGGAAGGTAAATATCGAAGCCTATAAGGGGATTTACCAGCTGTCCGCTCATATTAAGATGACATTCAACAGGTATGCGTGCCGCGTAAGCCTCATCCTGGAAAAGATCTTCCAGAGAAGCCTTAAGCTTGTATATGGCTCTGGCATCCACATTGGCATTCATAATATCACCATTCCAGGATATTGTTCCTCCTTCCTCAACCGTAAATCTCTTATTGAATATATTGCCAAGGGTCAGCTGATATTCACCATCTTCTATTACAACATCACCAAAGATCGAAAAATCACCCTTTTCATCAAGTGTCATATGGAGGGTCCCTGTACCTCGCGCTTTCATCACATCACCCATTCTTGAATCGAAAACCAGCTGGACTTCAGCTTCAGGTGTTACTTCCAGTTCAAAGTTCAGTGAAATGGAACTCTTCCCGGTGCTTTTCTTCATGGGTAGTTTAATGGGGATATCCCTATCAGCTTCCTCTCCCTCTTCCCTGAAACTGATAAAGGTATAGTCGCTGATTTCATTGCCTGCACCAAGTGGAATAAACATCCTCGTGTTTCTTTCGGTCCTGGCCGAAATATTAAAATCAAGGTTGTTTGCAGGTCCACCAATAGTTATGAGCCCGGAAGCATAAGCAGTACCATAAAAGAGACTGTTGTCTTCCTGTCTTGTATTAAAAACCATAATATTATTGGCGTCAATACGGAGATCAACAAACCATTCCTTGAAATTATTATGAGATACATAGCCGTCTAATACGGCATTATTATCCCTGTTGTCATGAAGTTGTATATTCTTAAAAACTAATTTATTATCATTAAAACGGATGCTGTCTGAAAACATGAAGTTTGATTTCAGGTAATCAATTGTCATTGAAGCCTCTTCAGCCAGTACACTCCCCTGTAAAGACAAATTCCCACTCTCACTTTTTATCCCTACGCTGCCTGACCCGAGGCCTTTCACATCAGAAGCAAAGGACTTCAGGAAGAGGTTGAGTATGTCAAGTGGCATTTTATCCACCACAGCAAGAAGATCAAGTTTTTTGCCTGCAGGGTCATAGTCGCCATCAACCTTGAAAGTGTTGGTTCCTTCCTTATTGTTAGCTAAACTTATGCCGGCAACCTTGTCTGTGTTATCCCATTCCGATAGTATTCTCACATCTCCATGCTCCTGCTCATTAAGCTTGAAATCCTGTATCAATATATCCGTTTCAAACATCAGTTTATTGTACAGGTCTGTCAGGAGTATCCTGCCATTGAGCAAACCCTCAAGAATAAATTCTATCTGCTTTGAGTTTTCCTGGTCCTGTGATCTCTCAAGCTTATTGAGCCCTGCCAGGTTAAGCCCGTTAAAACTTAT
>JAVVEL010000093.1:0-5521 GCA_032260385.1 Bacteroidales bacterium
AAGACGAATAATAAATATCAGCTCACTATATTCAAAATATATTGACCTGGGTATAAAATACCGGGCTGTATTGATAACAATTGCAGTGCTGGGTTTCGGTCTGCCCCTCTTCCTGGTCCCTGAAAAGCTTCCGGCTGAAGAGGATGCGGTATATTATGGTACTGTTGTTGAAGAACCTGAACTGACAGGCTTCCAGGAATTCTATAATAAGACCATAGGGGCCCATAAATTCAACCAGGATATCAGGCCGGCGATTGAAAAAATACTGGGCGGAAGCCTGAGGCTGTTCGCTGATAAGATTTCATCGTCATTCGGTTATTACTATTACGGTGGTGGTGATGAGGAGGTACGTACGAGACTGAATGTGAGCATAGGCAGGAGCCAGGAAGGTCTGACCATAGAGCATCTGAACGATATTTGCCAGAGAGTTGAAAATATGCTGGCTGCTTATGATGAGATAGAGATGTTTACCACCAGCATCTATTCTGAAGAGTCAGCCAACATGAGTATAAGCTTTGACCCCGAAGTGGAGAATGGCATATTCCCCTTCATACTGAAGATAAGGATTGAGGATTTTATGATGGGCATAGGTTCATATCATGTTACCGTATCCGGTGTAGGCAGGGCTTTCTCCAACCAGGTGGGGAGTGAATATATCAGCGGGCAATGGACCGTTGTAATGAAAGGCTATAATTATGATGAACTGATGGACTATGCCGAGGATCTTAAGCTGAGGCTTCTTGAACATCCGCGTATCCAGGAGGTATATATCATGGGCAGTGGCGAGCGCTACCGGACCAGGAAATTTACAAGGAACAGGCTGAGCCTCGATGCCGCCTTCCTGGCAAATAATAATTCGGACCTGCGTTTTGCCTATTCGGAAGTAAACAAGTATTCAAGATCACATGCACCCTCACTCTATCCCTTTGTTAATGATTTCAGGGCACCACTGACTATTAAGTCGCGTCAGAGCGAGGAATATGACTACTGGACAGTGATAAACAGCCCTGTTGAGACGCCGGATGGCATGCTGGTTAAACTGAAGGACTTCTCAGACATCAGGAGTGATATAACTGATAACAGGATAACGCGTGAAGACCAGCAGTACGTGCTGATGGTGATGTACGATTTTATTGGCAACTATGAGCTGGGAAGGATTATACTCGACAGGAATATCAATGAGACGAAGGCCATCCTGCCCCTGGGCTATTCGGCCGACCGTTCATATTACAGGTATTCATGGGGGGAGCAGGAAAGCAATTTCTACCTGATATTCCTGGTAATACTGATAATATACTTTATATGTGCCATCCTGCTTGAATCATTCACACAGCCACTGGTGGTTATTAGCCTCATCCCCTTTTCGATGATAGGGGTCTTCCTTACCTTCCATATCTTCAGGATAAGACCCGATGAAGGGGTGCTGGCCGCCATGCTGCTGCTGGCAGGACTGGTGGTGAACTCGGCACTGTACATAGTAAATGATTATAATAATTTTAAAAAGAGAAGAAATGTACTGACCAAACTTAGATTATATGTGAAGGCATATAATGCCAAGGTCATACCTATCTTCCTGACCATCCTGTCTACTATTATAGGTCTTGCACCTTTCCTGCTGGCAGGCAAGGACGAGCGTTTCTGGTTCTCACTGGCAGCAGGGACTACAGGCGGATTGATATTCAGTATTATCGGGCTGGTTTTCTTCCTGCCGGTGTTTATGGGAGTGGCCTCAGCCCCTGCCAAAGGCTCAGGTGGACAGGGCGGGGACAAGGTTTCTGCAGCGACAGGTGGGAACGGAAATGGTGATCAACATCACCAGGGCGAGTCGGATAACAGGCAGGCAAGGATAAGTAAGACAAAGAATTAATGATTAAACGAGTCAAAAGAAGCAGATGGTAAAATTTCTTATACACCGACCCGTAGCAGTGATAATGAGCTTTGTAGCCATTATCATGCTGGGTATAGTCTCATCCGGACTGTTGCCGGTATCCCTGATGCCTGATATTGATATCCCGGAAATAACGGTGGCAATATCGCGTCCCGATAATTCGGCCAGGGAGATAGAAAATTCGATAGTGAGCACCCTCAGGCGCAATCTCCTGCAGGTACCGGGTCTTGATGATATTGAATCCGAATCGCGTAACGGAAGCGCTATAATCCAGCTTAAGTTTGAATATGGCACCGATATCGACCTGGCTTTTATGGAGGTGAACGAGAAGATAGACGGAAGCATGAATGCACTGCCTAACGACCTGGACAGGCCCAGGATAATAAAGGCCAGTGCCACGGATATACCTGTCTTTATGCTTAACCTGAGCCTTGATGATGAGCAGTACTCGGAAGAAAGGTTTAACCAGCTCAGTAAATTCTCCGAAACAGTGATAAAAAAGAGGATTGAGCAACTGCCTGAGGTGGCCATAGCCGATATCACCGGCCAGGTTAATGAAGAGATATATATTGAACCAGACCTGGAGAAAGCAGGAAGCCTTAATATATCAGAGAACGAAATACGGGCTGCCATTGAAAGGAATAACCTCAATGTGGGCAGCCTGTTGGTGAAAGACGGCAAGTACCTCTACACCCTGGAGTTCAGCTCATACCTTAAGACCGTTGATGATGTGGCTGACATATACCTGAGGTCAGGCGACAGGCTTGTGCAGATGAAAGATGTGGCAAATGTGGGTTTGCGCCAGAGCAGGCTGACGGGTATGTATTATAACGGTGACAAACGGTCAATATCACTGGCGATAATAAAAAAAACCACTGCCAGGATGGCTGACCTTGAGGAAAAGCTCGGTGAGCTGATGGATATTTTTGCTGATGATTATCCTGATATACAGTTCGAGATATCACAGGACCAGACAAGGATACTGGACTTTTCAATGTCTAACCTTAAGATGAGCCTCCTGTTCGGTTGTACACTGGGCTTCCTGGTAATGTTTTTCTTCCTCAGGGACGGACGGTCACCCTGGCTCATAGGTATAAGTATACCGGCCTCTGTACTTATAAGTATCCTGTTTTTTCACCTCGCCGGGCTGTCCATTAATATTATCTCCCTCTCGGGTCTCATACTGGGTGTGGGTATGATGATAGATAACTCCATCATCGTCACTGATAATATCATGCAGTACATGAACAGGGGAAGTTCTGTTTCCGAATCCTGTATAAAGGGCACGAACGAGGTAATTCGTCCCTTGCTGTCGTCTATGCTTACCACCTGTGCCGTATTTATTCCCCTTATCTTTCTCAGCGGGATTGCAGGTGCCCTGTTCTTTGACCAGGCTGTGGCCATCTCCATCGGCCTCTTCGTTTCCTTTGCCGTTTCGATAATGCTGCTTCCCACACTGTTCAGGCAGTTCTATAAGAATCCGCGCGAGGGAGCCCTTACCCGTTTTGTGAAAAGGATTTCCCTTAAGAACCTGGAGAGAAAGTACGAGAGGGGACTTGATTTATTTTTCAAATACAGGAGAATAATGATCACATTCTTCGTTTCCCTAATGTTTGTGAGCATCCTGTTTTTCCTTATGATGGAGAAGGAACGATTGCCTGCTGTTAAGCAGGATGAGATGCTTGTGCTGGTTGACTGGAATGAGAATATTGATGTCAGGGAGAATACCGGCAGGGTGATGGATCTGCTGGCTCACTGCAGTGATAAAATAGTACAATCAAATAATTTCATAGGAGAGCAGGATTTTATTTTTAACAGGGATTATGACCAGGGCTACACCCAGTCGAAAATCTACCTGAAAGCTGAAGATTATTCTGTTTATGATGAGCTCAGGGGGACAATTGATGATTATATCTCGTCGGCTTACCCTGATGCTTCACTTAACATAATACCCCAGGAAAATGTTTTCGAGAAGATATTCTCGGCCACCGAGGCCAGCCTGGTGGTACACCTCAGCCTGATATCCGAAGAGAGGGTGCCTGCCCTGGACAAGGTTGAGAGGATAAGGTCAGCACTGGATGAAAGCTGGCCGGAGGCAATGGTAACAATGCCGCCGACCGGTGAAAAAGTAATGGTAAGTATTGACCAGGAAAGGTTGATGGTGTATGAAGTAAATCCCCAGCAGCTGTATTACAGGCTGAAGACGGCATTTAACAGCAACCAGGCGGGTGAGCTGAGGGCTTCGCATGAAATATTACCCATAGTACTTGTTGAAGACCAGGAATACATAAGTAACATTATTAATGGCAGTTTTGTCAGGAATGTACGCGGACAGGAAGTGCCTTTGCGTAACCTTGTTGATGTAGAGAGGATGTATGGTTATAAATATATAAAGGGAGGCCTGTACGGTGAATATGTCCCTTTAAGCATGGATATAGAAACACGCTCGCCTGAAAACCTCACCGCTCAGATAAGGTCAGTGGTAAGCCGGGAAGATGATATCAGTGTGCGTTTTTCCGGATCGCTGATATCCGGGCAACAGATCTTCAGGGAGATGTTTTTTGTAATAATGATATCAATACTGCTGCTTTATTTCATCCTGGCATCCCAGTTCGAATCGCTCAAACTGCCTTTTGTAGTGATGCTGGAGCTGCCCATTGACATAGCAGGGGCTTTGTTGCTTCTGAGAATTTTCGGCGGAACGATTAACCTGATGTCGATGATAGGTATTATTGTAATGTCAGGTATAATTATAAACGATTCTATATTGAAGATAGACACCATTAACCAGCTGCGCCGTGCCGGCATGGGCCTGATGGAAGCCATTCATGAAGGAGGGGCACGGAGGCTTAAGCCAATTATCATGACCAGCCTGACAACCATACTGGCCATGACACCTTTTTTGTTTGGCACTGACATAGGTTCGGAGCTTCAGAAGCCACTGGCGCTGACCGTCATTGGAGGCATGGCACTGGGCACGGTGGTGAGTTTGTATTTTATACCCCTGGCCTACTGGTACCTGTACAGGAAAGAGGCATCCTGAGTGTTGGCCAGGCTGAGCACCTGCCCGGCAGGACCATGGCAAAGCATGGCACAGACCTTCCGGCTCCGCCTGCAGGCGGAGGCGAACAGGGGGCGATAGCCCCTTTGTGCCACCGCAATAAAATATTGATAATAAATAATTATCTTTAGTCTGTGGGAATTGATGAAAGAAATATTGTAAAAATCAGAGACCTGTGTATTGAACATAAGGTTAAGGAGTTATATTTGTTTGGATCATATGTGACTGATAATTACAATAAAGACAGTGATATTGATTTCCTGGTTGAATTTGAGGGCGTTGATTTACTGGACTATTTCAACAATTACATGAACTTTAAAGAGAGTTTGGAATCCACTTTAGAAAAGGATATTGATCTTGTTGAGAATAATGCAATCAAGAATCCAATTTTCAGAAAATCTGTTGATCGAAATAAAAGGTTGATATATGAAAGAGAAAGTTCATAAGTGGCTATATGACATAAAATTAGCTATAGATGAAATCGAATCCTTTTTTATCGAGCGGCCTAACCTGAATTATTCATAAATACTCAAAAAAAAGGGGTTTTTGTTCTTTATATATAGTTTAAATAT
>JAVVEL010000094.1:0-5494 GCA_032260385.1 Bacteroidales bacterium
CTGAGCCTGGTAGCCCCGGGCCTCAACCTTGATCCTAACGGTGAAAATTTTCCGCTGTCGGTCCGCCCCGAAAAGAAATTATCTGTTAAGGATGTCCTGGCAATATTCAGGGATTATTACCAGGGAACTCCTTATGATATGACCAGCACCCTGGTTGTAAGGAACAGGGAGGGTGAGTATACCAAAAGCCCTGTTGCCAACCCCTTTATGAGCAGCGATACCAGGGATCTCCTGGGTATTGCAAGAGAGAGAACAATCGCCTGCCCCAGGGCTACCTATGTGCAGGTAACACAGTCAAGAAACTGGCTTCCCGATGCCCTTGGTGGTGTTGTCTGGCTGGGATATGACAACCCCTGTACAACACCTCACCTTCCATTCTATTGCGGTATTACCAGTATGCCTGAATCATTTATGGTTGATGGCAGGAGGGAATTCAGGCGCGATTGTGCCTGGTGGGCCTTCCGGAGAGTAAGCCAGCTGTCATATATGCGCTACCAGCCTATGAGCAGGGATATTGAGGCAGTATGGTCAGAAATGGAGAATAATCTTTTTGCCGGGCAGCAAGCTTTCGAGGAATATATACTGCAACAGATGAAAAAGGATGAGGACAGGGCAAAGGACGAGCTGACAAAATATTGTATAGAGAATGCTGAGAAAGCAGTAGATGATTACTGGCAACTGGGCGATGAATTATGGGGGAAATACACTAATTACTTCTAGCATTGTAATACTCCGCTTGATCCGCTAAGCTCATCTTAATTAAATTACCAGGGTAGCTCCTGAATATAACCGGTTCGGGAAAGAAGCCGGTGAAGAAACAGATAAAGCAGGAAGCATCATTATACAAGTCCCAGCTGCCTGTACCTTGATTCCATTAATTCCAAATAGGCCTTTTTCATTTTTTCTGAGAGGAAGGACTTTCTTACCCATTCATCTGCAGCGTATTTGTTTTCCAGCATCCGCCCGAATGCACTATCTGTCTGTTTGGTCGTTAATTCCAGTCCTTTGCTGAAACTTATGAAGTCATCCCTCCTGAATTTCTTCTTTTTACCTGCCATGGTTAAAGCAAGTTCCTCATCATCATCGGGCAGTATTATAGCAACATTCAAAAGGTCATATGCAGGTGCCAGTACCCATCCGGATGGACCTTCTACCATAGAGAAATTCTTGAGATGCATATCATTATTGCCGCTTAGGAAACTGAATAATGCAAGCTCGAAAAAGAGAAGCTTATCCAGAAGGGTATTTGCTGAATACTTATGCAGGGCTTTTCCTATCTTTTCCATCGAACTTTTATATTTATCGAAAGCCTCAGTTACCTGGAACATATCGAGCATATGAATTTTTGATCTGTCACCGGTCCTGTCAACGCGCCTGGTAATATAGGATAACTCTCCGGATTCCAGCCGTATAAGGCTCGAAGGGACAACGTTTATCTTAAAGGCTTCGGCAAGACGCATGGTGAGATGCTCATTCTGTGGCATTTCAGGGTAAGTAGCCGATGGGGGCTTGAATATATAGTTACCACCGAGGGCACCGACAACAGTAAATCTTGCCTGCCTCTTTTCCTGTGTCTCCTTAAGCAGTGACATGGATAGTTTAGCCTGCACCCCGGGAACGGTAACACTGCGCTCTACAACAAGCTTTGCCATTTCAGCCATACTGTCAAGGGTGTAGGGAATAAGCGGGGCTGTTTTTGTCCCGAAGAACTCCATGGAGCAGCCGGTATGAAAATCACTTCCGTTTTCAACCGGTTCATAACAATATAAACACCTACTATTCATTCCCTTTAACTATTGGTACGACACTGACAGCCCCTATGCAGTCGCGGCAACAGGCCAGCAGTAAGCCCATGCGGTCAGCAGGGTTGATCTTCCAGTTCCTTGATGCTATATCCAGCAGCCAGCCTTCCGGTATCAAGCCTTCAAAGAATGGGAATAAACGATTATCAATATAGGGTCTGTCAGTGACCGGCATGGTAAAAGTTATGAAATCACCAGGATGTTCTACCCTGTACTGTTCATCATACTGAAATATATATTCCCCTTCATCCTGCTCCGTAAGTATGCCGGCAAAGTTGTCCCTGTAATATACCCTGGCCTGTCTCATTTGCTCAGTTCTTTACTGTCAACCGGCGCAAGCTCATGTCCAAACATCCTCAGTATAATATTAACCCTTTCCATGTTAAGGTTTGTCTTTCCCTGTTCGATCTTTCGCAATACAGTCAATGCAACGCCCGCCCTCGCGGCAAATTCTTCCTGGGTAAGGTTAACCTCCTTTCTTCTTTCCTTTACAAATTCAGAAAGTCTTTTCATTATATGCAATTTAATATAATATATGCAAATATATGCAATTTATATGTATTTAGATATATTATGCACTACATTTTTATATTATATGTAATTGCATATAGTTAAATTATAGCTGGTATTTCATGCCTGAAAATGACCAGGGAAAAAGGCAGGAGCAGGCAGTTCAGCGTGTTTTTCTTTCATATTCCCGGACTACGATCTTAGCCTTTTCATAGTCCCGGTCAGATACAAAGACTTTTACGGCCTCAACTCCACCCGGTGCTGCATGCCACGGGTTGAGGGTACCCATGTATTCATCTTTCAGGAAGGCTTCTATCCCCGTGTCCTCCAGTAAACTTTTTACAAGGCTTGCCTGCATAAACGAACCGGCAAATACCTCAACGGGACTAATATCTTTGTTACCTTTCATAGGGTCTTATCCGGATTTGATTAAATACATACATCTCGCGGGCCAGTTCTATATATTTCTGTGGGCTGCACCTCTTTTCACCAGGTGTATTATGCTTAATACAACTAAAATAGTTGAAATTACCATTAATTCATAAGAACCTAAATACATATTAAATCTATCCGGTTCCGTTACTCTTGAATTATCAATTATGAACTGATGGGCGCTCCCAAACATTATCACAATCCAGCTAAAATGAAGTGCCCAGGAATATCCGATATGTCCTGTCGTTATTATCAAATTATTCCTTATTATTCCAACAAAGAACAAGGTAATCAGGGTGGAAATCTGAATTATTCCCCTGTCAAGAAAGACCCACCTGTAAAAAACGAAATGAATCACTGAGAACAATAATGCTAATAATACAGATGCAATAAGCGGTTTTTGTTTCCATTTATCAATCAGTAAAAACAATGGCATTGCGCCTAGAATAATTTCCTCGTTCAGTACATAAAATATATCATGATAATAATTTCTCCAGTCCGTATATTCAATCAACACGCCCTCTTTGTCTGCGATATACTTCATTATCAGGTATGTTACAAAGATTAAAAGAGCCGCGGCGATAATTGATTTTAAAATGACTACCGGTCTCATTTTAAGGCCTGTCCGGGTTAAACAATCCTTATTCCAGAACAGGTAGCTCAAAATAATAATCGCTATCGTCCCAATTGACGAATTCCACCAACCACCAAAAACATTATAGGATAACAGTAAATATGATAATCCAAGCAAAGAAAAGATTATGAATCTTCTGGTGATTCGAACCACCCTGGAGAAAGTTTTCTTTTCCTTTCCTTTTTCAGAATCAATTTTATCTACTGAGTTGTCCAAAAGCCTTATATCTTTATGAATCATTGAATTGCCAGCAGTCCGTTTTTATCCCTGCTGTGAATAAATATATATTCTTTTTAATTACCCTGTTCCGTTTTTGCAGCATGTGCGGGGTATTGCCCACAGGCTTTTCACCCAATCATCCTAAATATCTTATTAAAATGGTCAGAAACATGTGCTTTTCATATGATCAGATATTATTTATACAGCAATATAGTTAAAACTGACTTATTATTTCAATCCGAACAACTAGCTCAGCGCCCTCACCACAGTTATGATAAACTGGTAAATGATAATGCAAGCGGCAGGAGGTGCTGCCATTTAATACCGGTGACCTGTGCAATTACCAGGGCTAGCCCGTTGAAGGCAGGTATTTTTTAGGGACTTCTCTTTGCCCCTAGTACATCGAATTAATTAGCTGACCTATCTCTCTCCGTGTCGGTTAGTTTGGCCGCATTTTCGTTTTTGCTTACAAAAAGATCCACTTCAATGTCCTAAAATACGGGTTTTAGTGTAAAGCTAAACTGGTAATCTTTTGCCGGGATTGAGTACTCCGGGTAGGGACGTGCGCCCCAGGAATTGTCGCCGGCGACACCCATCATTTTGAGGTCACAGCAAATAAAGACTCCGTCTTTTTTTACTATATCGTTAGTATGCCTGAAATCATTCTCATCCAACATGTCGAAATCTTCCAGCGGGTTGTGAAGGGCCGAGAAGCCCACGATGGGATTTCCCGACACCCTGATCCCGACACCGTTCTCATTGCGCAGATTGAACCAGCGCACACCGGTCTTGTAACCATTCTCCTGGGGTCGGACATATTTATAGTACTGGTCCGTTACCTTGCCTTCGTAAAGTCCCACGAAGGCGCTGCGATTGCGGTCAATATAATTCTCATGCGGGCCGCGACCAAAATATTCCAGGTTGTCGAAGCTCACCGGCAGCTCCCACCTCAATCCGAAACGGGGCAGATCGGGCAGGTCACTGTCACCTGTCTCCAGCCTTGTAATAACATCAATAGTGCCGTCCCCCAATATTTTATATGTTACAGTCTGCTTCGAGTTAACTTTTTCATGGTCGTACTGCACTTCTACAAGTACAAGTCCTTTTTCGGGCTGACTGCTTTCAAATGATGACGGCTGTGCTTCATTGCTTACTTCCCGCCATATACCCAGTCGCTTGAGCATATTACTGCCCTTGTCATTATCGTTAGGCGGCCGCCAGAAGTTAGGACGGGGCCCCTCCCGGAAAAGCTCAAAGCCGTTTATTTCGTATGATGAAAGTATGCCCTCTGTCTTATCGAAACGGATAACGAAGTTGATACCTGTAACCTCCAGGATGTCGCCGCTTTCTTTTATTACAAGTGCATCAGTGGAAATTTCAGGGGCCGGTAAAGGTTGCCAGTCAGAGAGTTTGAACTGTTCATGTGCCACTTCGAAACCTGCAGGCCTGAAGGGTTTTGCCTTTTTCAGCCTGACGGAGAAATCAATGAAATACTCTACACCGGGTTCAAGGTTAAGGTTCGACGAAGGGCCGTGGATGGGTATATCAGGCCGTGACTCCGTGTTGGGGCCCGGCACAGGATCGGCAATAAGGATGTCGGATCGTGGCTCCAGATTGAAGTTTTCCAGCACTCCGCTATATAATTTCTTTCCATTACCCGAAAGGGTCCACCCTATCTCATAGTTTGAAAGGTCGATGAAATCATGGAGGTTGGATATCCTGTAGCCATCCCCTTCTTTTTGAAAGCTCACGTTCCGGTAGGCATATTTAACTTCCCACAAAGCAGGTTGCGGGTTGAGGTCGGCCGAGATGATACCGTTGCACACGAAGTTCTCATCGCTCGGCATCCCCTCACCGTAATCGCCACCGTAGGCCCAGAATTCTGTTCCCTTTTCAT
>JAVVEL010000095.1:0-5335 GCA_032260385.1 Bacteroidales bacterium
TTAAGTTAATACTTGTAATGTCACTTTAAATTTAATCTATTTCGAAGACCTATGCTTTTTCAAACATACGATCTCAATGAATAATTAACTACCTGCACTCCTGAATAGTATGATATTCCGGTAGGATATGTTATTGGCCTGCCCGAGCTGTAGACAATATTTGAAGCCAGGCTTATCCTGCGCGAAATACTGATATTGCCAACAAAATTGAAAGAATGTGGTTTATCATAATTGGCAGGATAGGTCAGGCCTTTGTTTATCTTCTGCCATTCATATCCACCATCGACACTTATCAATGACCTTGACCATGTGTAACTTATCCAACCGGTGAACCGGCCTGCATTACGTCTTACCATTAGCTCAAGTCCGTAGGAATCATTTACACCCTGGAGAATAAGGGTCTCAAAATCAGGGTTCGTGGTCAGGTCTGCTCCATCTTTATACTCAACAATATTTTTTCCTTTCTTATAATATATCTCAGCTGAAGTTTCCAGCGATGCGCTTCGTATGTCCCGATATACTCCAAAGCTAAACTGGTCAGACACCGGGGGTTTGATATAGGGATCAACAAGCTTCCACCTGTCGGTCGGTGCCACCGAGACAGTATTCGATAACATAAAGAGGTACTGGCGCATCCGGTTATAACTGAATTTAAGGGAGAGGTCCGGACTAAACCTGTAATTAAGGGATAAGCGGTACTCAGGTCCTGAATAATTATTAATAAATTCTCCTGACGCATAGTTAAGGGTATCTGTTACATACTCCTCTTTGTATGGAAGGTTATCGCTGTAGGTATAGAGGCTGTTAGGGCCCAGGTAAGTGTAAAAACTATACCGCAGACCACCATAAATGCTTAGCCTGTCTGTGATGGAAGCTTCATCAAAAGCATACAGGGCAGCTTCAAGTCCTTTCTCTTCACCGAAATCATTTGGTATTAGTAATGATTCGGTTCCATATGGCTGATAACTTCCCTGGTCAAGGTGGTGCATTATTCCGCTCAGTCCGAAACCCATCCTATGTTTAAGCCACGGAAAGCCTGTAAAGTCAATTTTCAGTTCCTGTGACTTTACCTCAAACCTGTGTTCAAAAGCCTTCGAAAGTTGCTCCCTGCTATTATGATAATTACTGTAATCACTCAAAACCGCTGCTACTTTCATCTTCCATTTCTCGTGCAGGTTCTTATCATAAACAACTGAAAAACCCAGGTTCTCATACATATAGTCATTTGTGCGTGCCAGGGTAAAACGGTCTTTGCTGTGATAGCCGAACAGTTGCCACGAAGAGTTATTCCGGTTAACCACATGCACCGAGCCCATGAGGTCATAGAATGAAGCATCACTGCTGCTGATATCAGGATCATTAATCCGTTTCAGTATCCAGTCTGAGTAGGTTGACCTTGCGCCCAGAATTACCGATGCTTTATCTTTAATAAGAGGTGTCTCAAAAAGAAGGGATCCTGTTACCGGGCTAAGCCCACCGCGGGCACCGAACTTTTTCTTATTTCCCTTACGTGTTGACACATCGAAGACCGAGGCCAGACGGCCCCCGAATTCGACAGGGAAATTACTCTTATAAAGGTTAAAGTCGCTGACCATATCAGGGTTGAAAGCTGAGAAAAAGCCGAAGAGGTGGCCTGTATTGAGAACAGGAACTTCGTTGATAAGGAAGAGGTTCTGGTCTGAGGATGAACCCCTCACATTGAAACCTGCAGATCCTTCTCCCACTGTCTGGACACCCGGCATCATATTGGCTATCTTCAGTATATCTCTTTCGCCCAGTACAACAGGAACACTTTTTATGTGTTTCATCTCAATTTTCTGAAAGCCCATCTGCATACCCTGGACATTATCATGCTTTCCTGACCTCACAATGACTTCCTGGATATCTATCAGTTTTTCAATCATCTCAACATTAAGAATACCTGAACCATTCATATTGACAAGGTAAGTTTCAGACTCCATTCCCATACATGAAATATTAAGATTGAAAGTTGAGCCTGTTTCAACAGGCAGGGAATACTCGCCATTGGCATTGGTAATGACACCCTTGCTGGTGCCTTCCACAACTATGGTGGCTCCGGCAATAGGCTCTCCGCTGGTTATCGAGCTTATCCTGCCTGAAAGGACACTCATGCCGGAGTTGTCAGCCTTGCCGGCATCCCCGATAGTTACTACCTTAACCGCCTGCTCATAGGAAACATTGGTGAAGTATTGTTCTGCTATTGTTTTTTCCAGACTATCGGGCTTTGCTTCAATATTACCGGGACGAACGAAATTGCTGGCACCTATTTCCCTATCCCCGGTACAAAAGAATTGCCTGTCTCCAATCTGCACGAACTTTAATGAAGCAGATGAAAGAGCATCTTCGAGTATTTTATTTACATCAAGGGAATCACCCCGGACATTTATCCTGACCTTGCTTACCCATTCAGGCTTATAATAGATATATATACTATAGTCCCGCTTCATCAAAGCGGCAAAATCTTCAAAAGCCATATTTTGAAAATCACCTGCTACGACATACTGTTTGCCATCCTGGGCGGAAAGCTGCCAGAGAAACAGGAAGGACAGGGCCAGGATACCAAAATTTCTTTTCATTCCTGTTCGCTTAAAATTTCATTACAAAAATCAACAAGGACTGCCCTGTCTTCAACATTTTTCCTGTCCAGGAACAGGCCCTGCTGTAATATATACTTTCTGATTTCCTTCTTATGCTCAGGAAATAATTTGAACAGGCTTCTTCTGCCCCTGAATCCTGAAAGCTTCCCATCCTTATACAGGTAATTGTTAAAATACTCCTTGTATTCAAAATCTGTAGCCCCTCCACTGGTAATCCTCAACTCCTTATTTCTCAGCAGCAAATAGTCCACCTCACCATCACTGAGGAGCTCACAAAAAACCGGTTTACCATCATTTTCACTACCCGGATATCGGACAAATTGACTATCGCCCAGTTTGAATGTTGAAATTTTGCCTGTATTCAGAATGATTTGCAGGGAAGTATTATTCAGGTTAAGGGTATTAAGAACCAGTTCATTCTTAACTATATCATATTTAAGCATCAGCCCGGTGTATAAGTTGCCTTCGAGTTCTGCCTGTCCCTCCATCCATTCATCGCTCAGGCAAAAGGGATGGCCGCTGATTGAACCATAGGGTGACGGGTGATAAATTTTACCGTTCACCAGTCCCGGGTCTGCCCCATAAATGCCGTTTAATTCATCCCGGAGCTCCTGTGATGAAAGAGGTACTCCAGCTTCCTGAGAGAACAGAATCTGTGTTCCGGTAAGTATTGATACGAACAGTATAAATAACCTGGGTAGTTTACTTTTCATCTAAAAATAATATCATCTAAATGACGGACAATTTTCAAAAATGAGGCCTAAAAATATTATTAAATATGAAACCCAGTCGATATTTAAGTTTTATTAACATACAAACTGTCGTAAAGCATTTATTCTATTGGTTAATGTTTCACGGTTAAAAATATTGTGTTTAACAGGTATTGAAAACTAAATCTGTAGACGGTAAAATAGTTCTGCAAATGGTCGTCGAGGTTGACGCGTCAGGACAGACAGCGGTTCAAAAGGGGATCTTATCAGATTTTCCTTTCAGCCGGATATAACCACTAAGTTTTATGTCTGAGCCGGTGCTGAAACCTGCACTTATTCTGATATTGTTTGTTCCTTTGTTCACTTTTAGAATATCCCCCTCAAGATCAGTTTTTGTTTTTAACCTTCCAACTTCATCATAAACAAGGATTTTATTATCTCCCCTGTAAATAGTTGACCAGTTGGGTTTGAGTTCAACATCAATATTATAGGTGGTATAACCGTTATAATCAATCCTTATTTCACTTAATGAACCCGATTCGCCAACAGCCCCGACTACAAGATACAGCGGTTGATCCTCCCCGGACTCAAAATTGATACTCACATCATTGGGCTGACCTGGTTGTACGGGTAAATTCAGCAGTTCAAAATGCTTCTTCTCATAGTATTGCAGGCTAAATTCTTTTTCAGAAACCCTGCCAAGTGAAAAATCATTATTAACATCACGAAGCTCCTCAAGCTGGTCCTCGTTGAAAATCTTTCTTAAGCGAGCTTCCTCCCAGGTATATATTGCTTCAGCTATCTCATCAAACTCAGGATTATTCTTCATATCATCAGGCATGCTGTAAAGGGCGTACCCTGCATCATAGCCTGCCGACCTGGCCAGCTTATACTCGAACTCCTGCAGTGTGGTTGCTTCTGTAAGCATAAACCATCCAAGCATATTGGGTATATAATTTCTCTTTAGCAGGGCCTGATTCTGATACCTGTAATGACCCTGGCTCTTAGTAAATCCACCGTACCATGGCTCACCCCAGTTAAGATAAGAAACGGTATGCCAGTAATAATGATTTGAACGGCTCGATCCATTGCGCAGTTCGTGACCCACCTGTTTTTGCAGCTGCTCACTGAAATAATCCATGCCGAATTCACCTTCCCCGGCTCATCAGCCACCTTCATGACCATCAAAATCGAGCTGCCCCACACCGGTATAGTTGAAGAAATCGGCCAGGTTACTGATCATCTCCTTCTGTAATTCCCAGTTAGGGAAAAAGACCTTATACGGATGGTCGACAAGCCTGGCAATTTCGGTTCCGGTGGAATATGAAGCACTCTTAGTTCCATACTGTCCTCTTCTGCAATCAAGCAGCCTGTATGGTTTATCGTCTGAGACTCCTGAAAACCGTATTATTTCTTTCCCAATCAGAAGAGCCTGGTTTGTGTTTTTATAATTGTATCCTTCAGGATCATCAATATAGATCTCATCGTCTTTTTCTGAAAGATCCCTGCTCAGGCTTGTTTTGCAGAAGATCATCAGGTCATCATCAGGTACAGGTGTGACAAAGGGATCATTGGTGGTGATAAAGTTTGTTAATGTATGAGCCCCTACCCTGAGTCCTTCTTTCTTTGCTTTATCCACACATTCTTTCATACCGTCCCAGCCATTGGGGAATTGTTCTTCTATCAGGTCAAAGTTGCCCCAGCTTGCAAAGGGGTGGCTATGGTAGAAAGCATTATACCCCAGCTTTTTCGTATACTCAATCATCTCATCGATATTATCCTCTGTGAAGGTGGTGATGAGGTAAGGCTTATTAGCCTCGGGGCTTGTCTTTGACCATTCACCATTGATGGTGGAGTGAGGCAGCCCCTGTTCAATCTCTATCTTCTCAATCACAGTCATTACATCCTTTTCATCACATCCAAATAGGGCTATTGCACTTCCTTCAATTTTACCATCAGGATTTGCAGGTATAAATGCACCGGGTATTCTTTTATTCCAGATCGCAG
>JAVVEL010000096.1:0-5301 GCA_032260385.1 Bacteroidales bacterium
TAGCTCCTGATCGTATCCCATTGCCTGATCTTACGCTGAATGGTACGTGTGGAAACATTTAAAAACTGCGATAGTTCCCGGAGGGTTAAAGCAATTTTTTCAATAAATTGATTTTCAATGCATTCTAATGTATCCATGATGTTTGTCGTAATATATGTTATGCAGTAAATATAAACATATATTACGACATATTCAAAAACAATCGATATTTTGTTTTATCTCTGATTTTCATATATTTACCTGAGTATAAGATGTGGTTGATTGAAAACAGGAGAACATATATTATGACAGAATGAAAGACAGATTAAAAAATGTGTTACTGATAATGAGGTTGTTATAAAATTCAGAAAATGCAGCAAACTGAAAACACCCGTTGTAATTCATTATAAATCAACAAACAAAGGGATTTTGGAAAAATAGCTACAATGTAGTGTAGTTTTATCATGATATTGCTGGTATTGTGTGCCAAAAAATGCAAATAAATTCCCGTTTTGTGCATTGCACTGCGCTTTCATATACGATATATTGCACATTATTAAAACTAACTAGTCTGTCCATAAAGTCCGATAGCTGCGTTACTGCAAAAATCTTAATTCCTCGAATACGTTAGTATACTGCGAATACGATTCTTGTGCGCCTTGCTCTCGAACTTCATGATCCAGCCACGCCGACTCTATTGACAGAGGCTAACTATAACTAAAACTAAATTGCATGCGATATTTGTTTCTAATTCTATGTGCTGCTTTTTCTCTTCAGAATCTTTCGGCCCAGGATGGTCAGATAAGAATAACAGGAAGAGTTACAGATGCTGAAACCGGAGAATCACTTCCCGG
Source organism: Bacteroidales bacterium (assembly GCA_032260385.1). Taxonomy (GTDB): domain Bacteria; phylum Bacteroidota; class Bacteroidia; order Bacteroidales; family VadinHA17; genus UBA9300. The sequence continues at coordinate 834 of JAVVEL010000096.1, forward strand.
TGTTAACATAGTTTTAAAAGATACCCATAAAGGTACGCAGACGAATCTCGAAGGAGATTATAGTATAATGATACCTTCATCGGGAGGAATTCTTTCATATTCTTTTATTGGATATATTTCTCAGGACATAGAGGTTGGTGACCAGAGAACAATTAGTATTTCCCTTGTACCCGAAGCCCAGTCACTGGATGAAGTGGTTATCACGACTCAGGCAAGAGGTCAGATTGGCGCCAGAAATCAACAGATTAATTCCAATACCCTTAAAAATGTGGTGGCTCCTGACCGTTTGCAGGAAAATCCGGATGCAAATGCGGTGGAGGCAATCGGCCGTTTGCCGGGCATATCAGTACTGCGTTCGGGAGGAGAGGGTGCCGGGCTGGTTATTCGCGGACTGGAACCCCGCTACTCATCAGTTACTTTAAATGGAGTAAAACTTCCATCCTCTGACGGAAATAACAGAAGTACAAATATTAGCGGGATTTCGCAATATTCCCTGCAGGGGGTAGAAGTGTTCAAGGCACTTACCGCGGATATGGAAGCGAATTCGGTTGCCGGATCCGTGAATCTCACACTGCAGGAAGCACCCAAAGGGCTTAAGACAAGCCTTATGGCCCAGAGCGGTTATAATGATCTGAATAATTATTTTGGCAACTATAAATTGATGGGATCAGTGAGTAACCGTTTTCTGGATGATAAACTGGGGATAATTTTTTCAGCCAATCCTGAGAGGGTAAACCGCAGTGTTGAAACGCTCAGTGCAGGATATGGACTTCAATCTGAGGAGATAGATATTCTTATGAATAATGTTAATCTCAATATGATTGAAAGAATAAAGAACAGGGCTTCTGCCACGCTATCTATGGATTACCATGTTCACCCCTCGACCAAATTAAAGCTTTACGGACTGTATACTCATTCAGCGACCGATGAAATCAATCAGTCTGTTGGTTTTGGAATAATAGGTTCCGGCGGGATCAATAACACTGTTAGTGATAACCGTGATGGTTTCAGCGAGATCATGCAAACGTCACTTGCCGGAGAAACGAACCTGGGTTTTTTGAATATGAATGTGGATTATGGAGTAACCTATTCTATGAACAGGGCGGAAAATCCCGGAGCCAGAAATTGGCACTGGAGTTACCTTATACCGCCTGGCTCTGACATAACTGTTAAAGAGAACAGAAGGTTATATCCTGAAGAGGTGATTCCTCTGTTTGATGCAGGTGACTTGTCTAAATATCAATTGTGGTCCTTTGGTCAGTCGACCAATGAAATGACAGATGAAAATTTAACTGCTAATCTTAATATTGAGATCCCTTTCAATATCGGGGATATGGTTTCTGGTTATGTTAAGTTTGGAGGAATGTACAGAAACACGAAAAGACTTAAAGATCTTAATGACGGCAGTCAACATGTTGTTACCAATCAGTTCTTAAAAGACTTTGCAGAAGCTCAACTGGATTACATTGTCAGGGGAACCGGATCTGACAGGAATATTACAGCAGTTAACTTTAATGATAATTATTTAAGTGATTTCCTGGGTGGTGATTTTAATTTCGGACATACCTTTAATGTTGATCGCATGAATCATTTAACTGACTGGTGGCTTGACCTCAGCCAGTTTTACTGGGACCAGGGCCCTGAAGTGTGGCAAAACACGTTTAGTGACAGGACAAAGGTTGGACTGGCACAGAATATTCATGCTTCAATCATCTCTGATCAGGATATTGAAGAAAACTACTATGCCGGATATTTTATGAGTGAGCTCAATGTAGGCCGACGGTTAATGCTACTGCCCGGTATCAGATATGAAAAAACCGATGCTTTCCTAAGGGGATTTGAAACCCTGGAACCTACAATACCGGGAAATATACTTCAACCTATTCCCGGTTCACCAACGGAAGCAAGCCGGGAAAATGACTACCTGTTGCCCATGATCCATGCCCGGATCAAGCCGACAGATTATTTTTATGTTCACATAGCCTATACCCAGGTGCTGAGTCGTCCTGATTATAATACCATATCTCCAAATATTTGGGTGAATACAGGTTTTCAGCCTTTTCAGTATATATCCACCAATCCATCTTTAAGAGCAGAGTTCTGGACCAATTATGATCTTCAGGCTACCTTTCATAATAGCAAGGTAGGTCTGCTTTCGGTTAGCGGATTTTACAAGACGGTGGAGGACAAAATATGGAACCGAAGCTGGAAACGCATAACTGGTGATACAATTATTCCATATTTCGGGGAACTTGATGTTGTAAATGTTCTGGGATGGGAAAATCACCCATATGAAGTCTATTTAAGGGGTGTGGAATTTGAATGGCAGACTTCATTCTGGTATCTTCCTGGTCCTTTCAAGTATTTTACGCTCTATCTGAATTATACTTATACTCAATCGGAGACTAAATATCCTACAACGGAAATAGTAAATATTGTTCCTCCTGAAGGCGGACGGCCAGTCCCTTCCAGGATTGATTCAGTTCAGGCCGGCCCCATGCTTTTTCAGCCTGCCCATATTGCAAATGTTTCCCTGGGCTTTAACATTAATAATTTTAACGCATGGTTCTCTTTTCAGTATAACGGAGAAATATATACAGGAAAGAATTACGGGGTTGATGAACTGGATCCTCTGAAGGAGCATTTTTACCGTTTCGATCTTCAGTTAACCCAGGGATTTGGGTTTAAGGCGCTTCCTGGGAAATTTGAAGTTATGGCAAACCTGGCAAACCTGTCTGATTTTGAGGAATACCATCGGTTGAGAGGCGACCTCAGACCCACATACAGGGAAGCTTATGGCTGGACGGTTGATCTCGGATTACGTTACCGTTTTTAAGAAATATGGATTACATCAAAACAAATATGAACGGTTATTGAATTTATTATTAATAATCAGTAGTGTCCGGTAAAAATTTATAAGAGGGTTGGCCGGATCGGCCAACCCAATATGGTTATCTTTGAATTCACCACAAACCAAAGAATAACCATGAATAAAAGTACAAATTTTACCGGACAGCCAATAATGAACCAGTTATTAATGTATATCGCCAGGGGAAGTATACGAAAAATAGCAGCTATGCACCAGGCTGACCGGTATGTAAAGAAATTTACTACCCATAATCACTTGGTTGTAATGCTCTTCATTGCTTTTGAGGGTTACCAATCTATTCGTGAAGCTATATTGGGTCTTCTCGCTAATGCACATAAGTTGTCCCATTTAGGCCTATCTTATGTAGTTCGGCGTTCTACTTTCTCGGAAGCCAACCAACGCCGTAGTAGCAAGGTCTTCGGGGAAATCTATATGAGTGTATGTCGCAAACATGCTTCATTTTTAGCGGACAGCCGGTTAAGCGATAATGATATGAAGCGGCTTTATATTATGGATTCCACAACCATCACGCTGTTTAAAGATATTTTGAAAGGAGTTGGCCGTAATCCAAAAGAGGGCAAGAAAAAAGGAGGTATTAAGGCTCATACTATAATCAAGGCAGAAGAAAATGTACCACACCTGATAAGATACAGCGAGGCTGTCCGCCATGACCATACATTTTTAAAGGAGGTTCATCATTTGCCAAAAGGTTCTATCATAACTTTCGACAAGGGGTATGTGGACTATGCACAATACGAGGAGTTCACGAAAAATTCAATTTGGTATGTTACCAGGTTAAAGGATAATGCAATTTATAAAGCCAGGAAAGAATTTGACATACCAGATGATGCAGACTCTGGAGTACTCAAAGATGAAGAGATCTTTCTGTTATATGGCCCAAATAAACGCTGTGAGCACAAGGCCAGACGCATTGCTTACTGGGATAGTGAAAATGAGCGCTTATTTGAGTTCATAACCAATAACTTTGAACTGACTGCGGAGAAGGTTGCCCTGATTTATAAAAAGAGATGGCAGATAGAGCTACTTTTTAAGCAATTAAAGCAGAACTTTCCTTTAAAATATTTCCTTGGCGACAATGAAAATGCAGTAGAGGTTCAAATATGGGCAGCTATGCTAGCCAATCTATTGCTAACCCTTGTAAAGAGCCGGGTAAGACGTAGCTGGTCTTTTTCAAACCTGGTATCAATAATACGGCAGCAATTGATGAATTATATTGATGTTTACGCATTCCTGGAGGATCCGGAGGGTACGTGGCGGAGGATTGTTAATAGTAGGGAAGAGCGCTATAAAAACTCGTTATTCCCTGAATTAAAGGGGGCTTACTTTTGAAAAGTAAAAATATCACATCTGTAAATCAGATGGTTAAATTAAAAAAGTAACTAAAATCCGGTTTTACCGGACAACAATGATTAATAATAATCACGTTTTTAACTATTACAACCATTAAATTAAAATTAAACAAAATGAAAAAAATTTACACAATTGCAACCTTACTGATGCTATTTCTATCAGTAAATTTATTCGCCCAGGATGTTCTGGTGGTGGACCCGGGCGTAGGAACACTGAATGATGCTATCG
>JAVVEL010000097.1:0-5154 GCA_032260385.1 Bacteroidales bacterium
GAGCAAGGCCGGTTTACCCGCCGGAGGAGGGCAGGCAGGGAACGCAGAAGTTTCACGACTAAACGACTCATCGAATAAACGAATAAACAAATACCAAAACAAGTGAGTTAAAGTGAACTAAAGTTGACATTAACCATTTAACACTGAACCACTGAAACACTGAAAATATGAACACTCTGAAAGCAGTTATCGTCGACGATGAGCAGGATGCGGTAAGTTTTATTGCATCCATAGCGGCAGAATATTGCCCGCAGTTGGAGATTGTGGGCCAGGCCTTCTCGGCAGTGGAAGGTATTGAGGTAATCACAAGAGAAAAGCCCGACCTGGTATTTTTGGATGTGGAAATGCCTCACGGCAGCGGTTTTGATCTGCTGGCGGGTTTTCCCGGGAAAGATTTCGATGTGATCTTTATCACAGCCTTCAATCATTATGCCATTAAGGCCATCAAGTTCTCGGCTGTGGACTACATCCTAAAGCCCATCAACATCAGCGAATTTATCGAAGCAGTGAAGCGTGTGGAAGAGCGCCGCAACGAGAAAAAAAGCCGGCAGATGAATTTCTCTGCCCTTTTCGAAAACCTGAAGTCGGGGATACCCTCCAAGCTGGCCATACCTACCTCTTCGGGGATGGAATACCTCAACACCAGGGAGATCATCCGCATAGAGGCCGACAGGAGCTATTCGTGGTTTTTTATGGAAAATGGAGACAAACACCTTGTTTCCCGAAACCTTAAGGAATACCAGGAACTGCTGGCCGACCGAAACTTCTTCCGTACCCATAATTCGCATCTCATCAACCTGGAGCATGTAAAGAAATACATCCGCCACGAAGGCGGTTATATCGAAATGAGCGACGGCAGCACGGCCCTCATCTCACGGGGTAAAAAAGACCTTTTCCTGGAGCAGATGGGGAAGATAGCTAAATAGTACTACGTGGTACGTAATTACTTATGATTTAGGTTATTAGTGCTTAGAGCGTTGAATCAGTGCTTCAGGGTTGAATGGTTAGATGAGGTGATGGGAAGATGGGGAGAAAGAAATGATGAACACTGAACAGGGAATGTTGAACATGGAAGTTTGCCTGCCTTCGGCAGGATTAGAGAACAGAGGGACAGGGGACAAGGGACAAGGGACAGGGGAATCTCCTCCGTCCTTCGGACTCCGGCTGGCAGGCAAGGGACAAGGAACAAGAATAAGAATGTAGAAGGGTTTTCCGAGTAATTCACTTCTATATTCCATGTTCCTTGTTCGGTGTTCATCATTTTTTCCAGCATCCAGCATCCAGCATCCAGAATCCAGAATCCAGCCCGCCTACAGCAATTCCGCTTCCAACTCAACTGTGGCAGTGCCGCCTTCATAAAGGCGTGAAACAGGACACTTTTCCTTGGCGGCCTGGGCCAATTCGTTAAATTTCTCTTTGGAGAGGCCTTCGCATTTTACTTTTGTACTCAGGAGAATATACTCTACTTTAGGACCGGTATCATCATTGCCCAGGCTTACCGTGGCATTTGTGTCGATACTTTCGGGCTTGAGTCCCTCCCCACTGATGAGGGCCGACAGGAACATGGAGTAGCAACCCGCCTGGGCCGCACCCAGCAGCTCTTCCGGATTGGTTTCTTTTCCTTCTTCAAAACGGGAGGCAAAAGTATAGGGGCCCTTGTAACCCGTAAAACTCATATTTCCTTTTCCTTCTTTCAGGGTGCCATTCCATACCGCACTGGCATTGCTCTTTTTCATTGCTGTTTGATTTTATTTGTTAATAATTGAATCGTTTCTTTAATATGCTAAACAGATAGATGAACAGACTGTTCAAATATCAGTGTTATATTTTGGGGAATGAAGGGATAATTGTGGCCAACGGCAAAGGGTCAACGGTTAACGGAATTTATCATTTTTCAATCTTCATTCTTCATTTCCTTTAGCCCTTAGCCCTTCTCCGTTTTCCGTTTTCCCTTTTCCCTTTTCCGTTCTCCGCGGATTTAAATCCGATTTGCATGATTACAGAAAAAAGTATTATTTTTGCAGCGGAGAAATGGCAGAGTGGTCGAATGCGGCGGTCTTGAAAACCGTTGGCCGTTCACGCGGCCCGGGGGTTCGAATCCCTCTTTCTCCGCAAAAGGCTCGTTAAAGAGCTGACAATAAGGAGCTTGCGAGGTTTTCTCGTTACAAGGTGCGGCAAATGGTCGCCAAATTTCTATCAGAGATAGCGTTTCCTGGGTAACAGGCAGATAGAAAATGAAAAAAGCTTATTCACTAAGGGAAGTGGTAGAATTCATACCAGCTTCTCTTCACGAAACGAAAAATTGGGAAATCATTTTTTACGCCAGGGATCCTCAAAGCGGGGATCTTCGGCGTAAGCGTATCCGTGTAGGCGGGATTAAGAATAAAGGTGAGCGAAGGATATGGGCAAGGCAAATGATGTACAGCATTAATAAAAAGCTTAATGATGGGTGGAATCCATTCATTGAAGCTGAATCATCACGCCAATATTATAAGATCGAGGACGTAATCACAGCCTTTTTACGGGATAAAAGAGGATTGCGCAAGGATACCCTAAGGACATATCAGTCGGAGATAGATTTTCTGATGAAATTTATCAGAGAAAATTACCAGTCTGATATGTATGTGGTGTCGTTTGATAAGAGTAAAGCGATACAGTATATGGAATATTGCTGGGATAGCAGGAAGATCGGTGCTGTGCGCTACAACAACATCCTGGCTGTTTGCCGGGTGATCTTTAACTGGATGATTGAGAAGCAATATATTAAAGATAATCCCTTTGCGATTTTAAAAAAGAAAAAGACAGGATCCAAGACCAGGGTAATGGATATTGAACCGGCAGATCGGAAGAAGATCCGGGAATATTTAAGCAAAACTAACCGTCCTTATTATGGAATCATGATGTTTGCCTTTCACAGCCTGCTACGCCCAAAGGAAATATCATATATTAAGATTGGCGATATTGACCTGAAGAAACAAGTGGTAATAGTCCGGGGATCTGTTGCAAAAAATCATCATACCCGGTATGCTCCCATCCCTGATGTAATGATAGATTTGATCAAGGAATTGATCAAGGAAGTTTACGTTCCGAGAAAGAACTGGTATTTGTTTTCTGATAGCGGCTTCCGTCCCGGCCCCAAAAGAAGAGATTCGAGGGAGATTGCCCGTTATTGGTCTGATTTACGATCAACTTTGAGATTAAAAAAAGAGATACAGTTTTATTCATTAAGGGATTCCGGGATTATCCAGATGATCCGTGACGGCAGATCACCCAAGCAGGTAATGGAGGCCGCAGACCATTCCTCAATTGAGATCACGAATAAATATGTTAAGGTGGCCAGGAAAGAATCCGACAGGGATATTATTAATAAGAGTAGTGCGTTTTAGGGTAGTACTCAATCTTTTCAATAAGGCATCGAAGATTTCTCAAGCGTAAAACTTTGCTAGTGCCATATACAAACCCTAATACAAATAACTCCTAGTCAAACTCAATGCAATTCAATCTGAGTTTTATCTCGTATGGCAGTCTTTACAGCAATAATAACAACCATCAACTACATTATAATATTCTTTTGCTTTTTCAATAGCACTATGACAATCTCTGTGCCATCCCAGATCTTTGCGGTTTTCGGGTAAAGGTAAATGAGTGCAATTTTCATCTAGATTATGAACCTCATGCTCACCAGCAACAGTGTCTTGAGGATTTTTATTTACACAATAATTTGGCATGATAAATTAATTTTTTAATGATTATTAATAAATTCAGGATTCAACCGTCGTTAAACCCTTTTTTATTAATTGCAGAATGAAAAATTCCTTACTTTGAGTAAAATTTATTACTCTATCATTTGAGCAATTCAGCACCTCTTAGAGAAAAAGTAAGGATTTTTTTGACTTGTTATAAATAGACGCAAGGTTCGCATGAAATAGCTTATCCTGAGAAATGTATATATTCGTGTAAGAAAAGGACCAATATTTTCAAGCACGAATGGGACTCTCAGACCATAAAATTGTAGAATTAATAAAAAACGACAGTGGGACAGCATATAAGTATCTCAACAAGCGTTACTTCCCAAGGCTTAAGAATTATGTCATAATGAACTCTGGCACCTTGGAGGATGCCAAAGATCTTTACCAGGATGTGTTAACCATTTTATATTTAAAAATCAAAAAAGAAGATTTTATATTAACCAGTGAATTGTACACGTTTTTCTTTGGAATTGCGAAGCGCCGATGGTTGGTGAGACTGCGCGATAATAAGAAATACAATGTTGAATTTGATTAAGAAGAACATACTATAGAAGAGGACCAGGAAGGATTGGAACTTGAATTAGCTAAGAACAAAAACTACCGGTTTTTCTATAAGCACTTTGAAAAGCTGAATAAAAGATGTCGGACTATATTAATATTACACTTTGATAAAAAGAAATGGGATGTGATTGCAAAAGCCATCGGAACTACTTCGCAGCCCTTTGTATGGAAATTAACTTCGGAATGCAAAGCTGAGCTTGTAAAGAGCATCTCAGACGATCCGGATTATCCGGAACTCAAAAAGATTTACAATGAACTTACGGAAGAACTTTGATGAAATAGATAAGTATTTTTCGGATGAAATGAGTCCGGAAGAGAAAGCAGCCTTCGAAATCAAATTAATGGAGGACGAAGATCTGAAAATAAATGTTAATGAATACAATGACATTAAAAAAGCCATTAAGCATCGTGATACATTGAAATTTGTATCTCTGGCCATGGAGGATCTTGAAAAGCGACAACAAAGCCCTGTTAGGAGGCTCATATCAAATCCTGCTATCAGGGCTGCCGCAATTATTGTCGTTATGCTAGGAGTGGCGTTTGTAATTTATTGGATGGTTAATAAACAAGACCAGGATACAAATACACTTGCTTATTATTTTGCTCCAGAGCAAATTGACTACACCTTCAGGGGAGATAATGATGATATTGATCAGATATTATCAAGAGGATCAAAACTATTTAATGCAGAGCGATATCAGGAAGCATCAGAGCAATTCAATAGTGTAGTTGATCAGGACCCCGGCCACATCCAGGCTAAATATTATTTAGTATCTTAACAATAATGTTCGTGTAATATTTGGCAAAAGTTTAATAATTCAATGCCGGGATCAATACTGTTTCT
>JAVVEL010000098.1:0-4976 GCA_032260385.1 Bacteroidales bacterium
CTATCCCTGGCAGAATTACTCATGGCTGGGAAATAAAAAAATCATTTTCGATGGCGCTTCCTACTCCTGATAATCTACGTATCTTGTTTTTCCGTGAAATTCCGTGATTAATCAGGTTAGCTTTATATTAGAAATTATTATTTGTCGCTAGTGGGTACTGAAAATATTTAATCGTTCTTTGAAATTCTTTGTTCATCGCCTTTGTAGCGCTTTTTTATAGCGTGACGATTTGAATCGAAAATGTGGATTTTTGCAGTATTAAATGCATTAATCCATGAATCAAGGCAAATATATCTTCGCTCGCTTACATCAAGAGATAGCATGCGAGACTTGATTCTAAGCCTGGAAGGACATCATGCCAAGCAGGAAGACAGTATTTATTTTGCGAATTAGACAACAAAGGGCTGGGGTGGTCATCATGATGCCCGTTATGCAGGAATGGTCAGGGGGCTGGATAATTCCGTAGGGAAAATTCTTGATAAACTGGAGAAACAGGTCTGGAGGATAATACTCTTGTCATTTTCTTTTCTGATAACGGGGGACTGGATTCAAAGACCACAAGCGGCAAAATGTCTACTGATAACACTCCTCTGCGTGGTGGAAAAGCCTGTCTGTTGGAAGGTGGTATTCGTGTGCCTCTGATATTTAAGTGGAAAGAAAAATTGGCGAAGGCAAATGGTGTGATATCACAGTAGATTGTACAGATCTTTATCCAACTATTCTTGAGGCTGCCGGCTATGATCCTGAATAGTTTTATAGGGAACTGGATATCGATGGTAGATCGTTTTTATCTCTTTTTGATGATCTGCAAAATTCGCAAAAGAAATATGACCATGATACAAGATACTGGCACTATCCTTTTAATGTAAGTGTCTTAAGTCCATTTGACGGTTATAACCTCACACCCTGCTCTGCTATTATGAAAGATGATTATATATTGATATTCGACTGGCACGGGAAGCTGCATCTTTTCAATGTGAAAGAGGATCAGACAGAATCAAAAAACCTTATTTTCGAAATGCCGGACAAAACTCGCGAATTGTTTGGTCAATTAATCCAATGGCTTGAAGAAAATGTAGAACAGCAATACTGGCCGGTTATAAATCCGGCCTATGATCCCAAAAGAGAAGTCAGGGAAAATGCTCCATTTATTAACCTTTATGAAGCTCATAAACAGGAACAAGATATCATGAGTTTAATATCTCTTTTAGCTTATTGTGAATGAAAAGATTTCAAGTACAGCTAGCTTAAAGTGATGAAATTGTTTTCCGCTGTTCAGTATCTTCGAACGGCTTTAAATATCACATTAATATGTTCATCAAAACAGAAGTCATATTACAGATACAGAGAAGAAAATTCAACAAAGAAAATATATTCAGAGTTTTTTTTAGAAATTGAAAAAGTCAATTATTAACTATTATAGCATGATTATGAAAAAAAAATCTTTAGGCAAAAAATTTATAAAGGCTCTGTTTTTAGCCCTTTTTGTGGTTACTTCAGCAGGCCTGTTCAATTGCTCTGATTCGACAAAACTTTCAGAAGAAAAGTATACGAGTATTCAGGATGGTTTTACAGTACCAAATGACACCAACACAGTTTGGTGCTATTATTACTGGATAGGTGACGATATTTCAAAAGAGGGAGTGACGAAAGATCTCGAAGCTATGAAAAAATTTGGGATCGGGACCGTGTTGATTGGTAATATCAATCCCGATGAAGTCGACGGCCCGGTACCTCTTTTTAGTGATACATGGTGGGAGATCATGGTACATACTGTGAATGAAGGTCGGCGTCTGGGAATAGACGTAGGGAACTTTAACAGCCCGGGATGGAGCCAGAGTGGTGGTCCATGGATATCGTACGATAAGGCCATGAGACACCTGGTTTATTCTGAAAGTAGTATTGGAGGCGGGAAAAGTGTTCAGGTTAAACTTGATCAGCCTGAAGATGAATTTCAGGATACTTATGTGTTGGCATTTAAGTCGATTGAGGCAGAAAACTTTGTTTTAGACAATAGCAATGCAACGATTAAAACTGAACCGGCCATAAACAACCCGTCAAAATTGCTTGATGGTGATTTTTCAACGGCTGCTCTTTTTTCATTGAGAAAGCATGATACATATACGATTAACATTGAATCTGATGAAGCTATTACTTCCCGCAGCATCATTTTATATCCCGGGCAACCTGCTTTCAAAACAGATTGTGAACTATATGCCTTCACCGATGGAGAATACAGATTAGTAAAATCCTTCGTCTTTGACCGTAGCAATACGGGTGTCAATGTTGGTCCTGTAACTCATGGTCCTGTATCACTTTCAATACCACCAACCACATCGAATAAATTTCGGCTCGTATGCTCTGGATTTTTTGGTGGTTCTGAATTTGTCGAGGGTCAACAGCTTGCGGGGTTTTCTGAAATCATAATTACAGAAGGAGTATATCTTGAAAAATACGTAGAAAAATCAATGGGCAAGATGCACCCAACCCCTTTCCCCGATTTTTATAGTTATATGTGGGATACACAGGAGATGCCCGCTGATGAGAATCTTACAATCTCTGAAGTTATTGATTTAAGTGATAAGATGGACGATGAAGGAGTGTTGAGATGGGATGCCCCGGAGGGAACATGGACAGTTCTTAGATTGGGAATGACTTCAACCGGAACGAAAAATTCCCCGGCTGCACCTCAGGGGAAAGGATATGAAGTAGATAAGGCAAGCGAAGAATTTGTCCGTGACCATTTTAAGAATTATATCGGCGAACTGCTCGACCGGATTCCGGAAGAGAGTAAGCCGGCTTTTAAATATGTGGTCGCCGACAGTTATGAAATGGGATCACAGAACTGGACAGATGGCTTTGAAGAGACATTTAAAGAAAAGTTTGGATATGACCCCGTAAGATATCTGCCTGTTTTATCCGGACGCATTGTGGGCACTGTAGAAGAGTCTGATAGATTCCTGTGGGACCTCAGAAGGGCAATGGCTGATGAAATTGCGTATGAATACGTAGGTGGACTCAGGAAGATTAGTAAAGAACATAACATGAAATTATGGCTGGAAAATTATGGGCATTGGGGATATCCCGGTGAATTTCTCATGTATGGAGGACAGTCTGATCTTATAAGTGGTGAGTTTTGGAATGAAGGAGAATTAGGAAATATTGAGTGTAAATCTGCGTCTTCAGCTGCACATATTTATGGTAAGCCTGTAACTTATGCAGAGGCATACACTGCAGGCTTCAAATCTTATGAAAGACATCCGGCTAAGCTTAAAAAACGTGGTGACTGGAGTTTTACTGAGGGAATCAATCATATGGTCTTGCATGTATACATACATCAGCCGGATGATGAAAGAGTACCGGGAATCAATGCATGGTTCTCAACTGAATTTAACCGTCACAATACCTGGTTTGAACAGGGAAAAGAGTGGGTAGATTATCTTCGCAGAAATCAGCAAATGCTGCAACAGGGAAAATACGCTGCTGATGTATGTTACTTTATTGGTGAGGATGTTCCCAAAATGACCGGCACAAGAGAGCCTGAACTTCCTGAAGGTTATTCCTATGATTATATCAATGCGGAAGTAATTCTAGACCGGCTATCAGTTGAAAATGGTAGTTTCATATTGCCCGATGGCATGAAGTATAAATTACTTGTTCTCCCGAATATAACGACAATGCGCCCGGAGGTTATTGAAAAGATTGAAGAACTGGTTCGTATGGGTGGAACTGTGCTGGGTCCTAAGCCCAACCAATCACCAAGCCTTGAAAACTATCCTGAAAGTGACGAAAAAGTAAGGGAAATCGCTGACCGTTTATGGACTAATGATTATCAGAATGGTAAATTGATCCATGAATATGGAAAAGGTTACCTGGTTGATGGTGCGGGAATACAGGAAGTTCTGGATTTAATCAATGTCCCTGCAGATGTTTCCCTGGGCAGTGATGTCCCTGTTTTATGGACTCATCGAACTCTTCCGGGAATGGAGATATACTTCCTTACAAACCAGGGAGATGAGGAAATCAGCTTCAACCCGACATTCAGGGTTGATGGATTGGAACCTCAGTTATGGAATGCCATTACAGGTGATATAAGAGTGCTAAACGAATACAGTATTGAAAATGGTAAAACCACTGTGCCAATAAAAATGAAGCCTGCAGAAAGCATGTACATTGTATTCACAAATCAGAGGAATGAAAAAACCGGATTGGGATATGAATCAAACTTCCCTGAAGGTGAAATCCTGATGGAGATAGCGGGCAACTGGCTGGTTGAATTTAATAACAAAGATATCGGGCCTTCGGAGAGCCAAACATGGGAGAACCTTAAGGACTGGACCAAATTTGGTGATGATAAGATTAGGTATTATTCAGGAACAGCTGTTTATAAGACAAGTTTTGAGATAGATGAATTACCCGGTAACAGCAATTTCTATATCGACCTTGGTGATGTAGGGGTCATGGCAACAGTAGAGCTGAATGGTGAGAAAATTGGTGGCACATGGATGGCTCCCTTCATATTACCGGCTAAAGAATTTCTGAAAGAGGGTAATAATGAAATTGAGATCGAGGTGGTGAATATTTGGAGAAACCGAATGGTTAAGGAAGATCCCCTGCCAAAAGATGAAAGATATACTTTTACTATTGTTGAGGATGTGGAACCTGATGAAGAATTAACACCCTCGGGATTAATGGGACCTGTTGTTGTAAAAGCTGTCGAGAAAAATTAACTTCTTTCATTGCTTGATGGTTTTACGGAAAAAAGTTGCGCAACTTGAAAAAGTCTTTTTTCATTCACATAGTGTTGATAATAAGAATATTAAGTTAACCCAACTTGCAGTTCCAGAAGCGTAAAACTCTGTTATACTGCATGTAGAGATTTTATTTTTCATATTTCGGGTACAACGGATTTTTTCATACTAAAGGGTTGATATTTGAAGCCTAATGCATTATAAATCTCCTTCACTTTCACTTTG
>JAVVEL010000099.1:0-4830 GCA_032260385.1 Bacteroidales bacterium
ATCCCCATTGGGAACGGATGGCAGCTGGGTGAAGTTGGCTATGCTTTTCCGGCAGAAAACAAGCCACGGAAAGTGACGCTTCATGTGAACGTTGATGGTTTCGAAAATGCATGGGACGTGTGGGTGTACCCGGAAAGCAATCTTGTGCCGACGGATGGAATCAAAATTGTGGAACAGCTGGATGCTGCAACCCTCCGTTACCTGGAAAGCGGTGGGAACGTATTGCTCAGTCTGGGAAAAGGGAAAGTAGCTCCCGATATGGGTGGTGATATTGGCGTCGGCTTCTCCAGTATTTTCTGGAACACCGCCTGGACCGGCGGTCAGAAGCCCCATACACTGGGTATTCTGTGCGATCCTGAACATCCGGCCCTGGAGCTGTTTCCAACCGAATACCATTCCAACTGGCAGTGGTGGGATGCCATGAGCCATTCCGATGCCATTCAGCTCGATTCCTTTGCGGTTGCATTGCAACCCATTGTGCGTATTATTGATGACTGGGTTACCAACCGCCGGCTGGCCCTGCTTTTCGAGGCGAAAGTCGGGGAAGGCAACATCCTGGTGAGTGGCGCCGACCTGGTAAACAACCTGGAGAACCGCGCTGAGGCAAGGCAACTGCTGGCAAGTCTTCAACAATACATGTCGGACGAAAGATTCAATCCATCGGTTGAATTAAAAGAGGGAGAAATCATCAGCATTTTGAAAAAGAACGACTGATGCAATGACTTAAGTTTCTTCGGCGGCGCATCTGGCAGGCAGCCCGCCGGATCCGGGACCTAGGTACAGCCTCCCATCGCGGGCAAGGTGGAATTTGAACGGGTACTGGACTGCCAAAGGCACCTGGTACCATGCGCATATATGTGGAAAAAAATCACATATTGCAGATTCTGTCTTTCTTCTTCCTTGCCCCGTTGTGGCAAAATTTTATTGTTTCTTATTTTCCCATATTACAGAATACCTGCTAATTACACGGTCCAAAACATGCATTAAAAGCATGGATTACAGGCATCAACTCATTTTATTGGATTTCAGGGAACGGTTATTGAGGTGTGAAGGATGTTATGTAATTGAATTTAATAATCATTTAAATTTATTTATTATGATTGGATGGATTATCGCTGCATTACTAGCGGCATTTGTATTCGCCCTGCTGGGATTTACAGGAATCGCCAGGGGTTTTGCAGCCATAGCAAAAATACTATTCTACATTTTCCTTGTTATACTCCTTGTTGTTCTGATAATAAATTTCCTGGGCTGACCCTCCGGCTAGGAAATTTTAATTTCACTTTTCAGGGGGTAATATCACCCACAGCCCAATCACCTGATCCCGGGGGAAATATTTCAACATCCATATCCATGTGATCCCGGGTATTGGTAATACTTTATGCCCGGACAATTAACAAATAAAACTATAAATGCCTATTGATTAAGTTTTGTGTATATAGTTGTAGCGCCACCAGGAATAATTTTACCTAAATTCCCCACATTTTCTGTTTGACTTCATTAACTATATCTGATTATCATAGAGTTAGTTACTCGAATTTCATTGTGATTTCAGTTTCATTTCAAATGTTTGCCAATGTTTACCAAAAATGGGAAATACATTATTAATGGATATTTTCAACTGCAGGAATTCATTCTCTTTTGTTTACAACCCAATCAATATATTGTGGAATTCTTGAAGCAAGAAAATAGGGTAAATTATAAAGTGTGAATTGTTTTCCGCTGGGAGTCTGTACTTTTTCCTCATGATATGAATTTGCCAACATTCGAAATGCATAAGGCTGTTGATATACCGCATGCTGTATGATCCTTCCTCTGTATGCATCACTAAAATCCTTCAATCCGATTAATTTTGACTGTATTCCAAGAGCATGATTCAGCAGACCCGTATCAAGAAATTGTAGCCGTGGTTTCCGGGAATAGTCAACCTGTGCAGGAAGCTCAGTACTTGTAACCGGATAAACAAGCTGAATCAATCTTGACTTATCAAGGGCCCTGAGTGCTACATTTGTAATATATCAGGGGTAGATTCAATGATTTTTTGTAACAAATAAGGGGTATATTCAGAAGATTATTGCTGCAAATACGGACTATAGGACAGAAATAAATAGACCAAAAGTAAAACCGTTCATTTCACCTAATTCTATATAATAGGGCTATAACCATAAATATTGTTCAATAATGCATTTTTTTTATGGTTATAACCACAAAATATATATTTTATAATCCATCTTTGTAGGCTTTCCTTTTCTGAATAACTTCAATTTAAGACGGCACGGACAGGTAAAACGGAATTTAATACCAAAACGGAGGCACTGACCACCTTGCGCCTATACAATGATTCTACTGCAAGCATCAATTAATCAGAATGATAAGATGGTCAGCAAAAATCGGCTTGACGTGGTCAATCAGCCCGGTTTTTCCAGTGTAGTGTCTGATATTCCATTTATGATATGAGAAATTATGCTTTTTGAAGATTCAATTGTTTCAGATGATTCAATGGCTAATAAATCTGCAAGATTATTATGCTCAGCGAGTCCATTTTCAAGTATGCCTTTTACCCGGTCAATTAGCTTTAGGTTCCCTGAAATAATCTTTCCTATCTCTCTCCCCAGGAATTGTGCTGCAATTTCTTCCAATTCAATCTCATCGGAAAACAAATCACTATGATGTTCAAATATTTCTTCGTCTTTCAGATGGAAATAATTCTTTATTATTTCAGCAATGTCACCAATATCATCCCTCCGAATTTCTGGCCTGTCATCCCAGGCAATGAGTTTCAGAATAACAATACCTGCTAATGTGCAAACTCTAAATCGTTGATCTTCTGTTTCAATTTCCTCTGATGCTTGCTCATAAACTTCTTTAAATCCCTCCACATTTATGCTTGTAAACCCGGTACCATTTACCGTTACTATCCCTTCTCGTTCCAATTCCCCGAAGGGGATCAAATCTACCTGTGTTTGATCCCTCCAGATGAGGACAAATTCATTGCCGTGAGCCGGTGTGAATTCTTCTTCGTTAATCAAATAGCTTTTCAGGTCATCAAAGACATCCGAATCCCTGATCATTATTCCGAAATCAATATCTCTTGTTGCCCTTTTGAGAGGAAGATCATGTACCCCTTTCATCCATACATCTCTTGCAGTAGCACCAACAAGGTAGTAATCGATTTCAAATTTGAAAAATCCACGTTCAAGTGCCTTGAATATTTCTTTGAATTGCCCTTCGTCCCTTATTTTATCAAAGGGTATTTTCAATATGTTGCTCATATATTTTCTGTGCTGTTTCTATGCATCTTTTCTTCCCGGTGGCCAACAGATCTGCATAGGCTATAACAGGTGGCACGACATTTTTTTCCGGATCTATTTCTTTCCAGAATTTCTGATACACCAAAACATTGCCTTCAGGATCCGGGATTAGCCTGTAATTTTTTATAAGATCAGCCTTTTTTTCATTGGTATATAAGGTCAATATTTCAGGCTGCAGGAATTTTGTATAAATATCACCTGCTGGCTCTCCACCCCATAGGGTTTGGTTTACATTCAGGTTCATTTTCTTCCATCCAGGAAAATCGTTCGGATTATTAAACCTGAAATTGCCAACCTTCAATGCAGGTTTTAGCTTTTCATTGTACGCAGCAATCCATTTTTGTAATAGTTGTTCCTTATTTGTCAGCTTTAACTCTTTTTCATTAAGGCGTAGAGCAAATCCCTCTTCTATAAGGCCTTCGAATATGAGTTTTACAGTTCCAAGTGCTATTCCTGCATTTTTTGCAATGTCCCGATAGGTGTCATTTATATTGTTCTCATTTGTTAGAAAAAGAAGCAATGCCTTTAGTCCGGCTTTTGTAAATGCTCTTCCATGTTTTTCCTTTTGTGTGTATTTTTCCCCTCTTTCTTCAACCTTTATAAGTATATTGTCAGCTTCAATATAGATATTACCATACATATCAATATAAGCTATACCTCTTTCGACAAGTGCATCCTTGATTTTTGGAAATATCTTTTTTTCCGCTATAACCATGAACTGATTGTACTTCTTTTGTAGCTTAAATAGAATTGGGAGATGATATTCCCGGAATTCCTTTTTTATTTCAACATAAAAATTATGTGTTTGCCCTTTATATTTAAGCTTAATTATACCATCGACTTCTTTTTCTAATCGTTCTTTCCAGAAAGCCTTTATATTATGTTCGGCAAGGATTTCATTGATAGCCGTGTGTATTAGGTTATCTTCCATTTTTGTTCAATTATTATAAATGTTCACGTTACGTGAACAAGCAAATATATTGAACATAATTGCAAAATACAAGAAATATTCTGGATAAATTCTTAAAAATAAATAGCTATGGAAAAACAAATCTTGACCCGGCAGGAACTATATTACAGCATTAATCAGTAGAAGAAGGATATAAAAAATTCGAAGCTATAAAGGATTGGAAATATATAGAAGGATAAATACAATGTTTTTTGACACCATTTTTGACACCACCAAAAACAAAACCCGCTGATTTACAGCGGGTTTATTGTTGTTATGGTAGCTCCACCAGGGATAATTTTACCCTAATTTTCCATATATTCCCAATTACTAAATGATCAGTATCTGATTATCATAGAGTTAGTTACTCGAAAATCATCTTGATTTCAGATCCATTTCAAATGTTTGCCAAAGTTTACCAAAAATGGGATGCATGGTATTTCCGTAAATAATTTCTAATAATGTCAGTCGAAATCATATACAGGGATTCTGTAATCCATAAAGGATAGTCACTTGATAAAAATATTTATACAGGAAATTGTGATATTCGTTTTTTTTTTTTCTAAATTT
>JAVVEL010000100.1:0-4790 GCA_032260385.1 Bacteroidales bacterium
CCCCCGTCATCGCTGATATTGCCCCCTGAAACAGCAGATGAGTATGTTATGGATGTCGCAGCTGTTGTTGTTACCGTTGGAAGCACCGGTTCCTGCTCTTTTTCACAGGAAAAAAAGAAGATGGTCCCGCATATAAGCAGAACAGTGATAGAAGAAAATCCGGGTAGTTGTTTCATATTTTTTGTGTCAGGTTAAAAAATTAAGGGGTTGAGAGTGTAACGGCCCAAAAATCTATGATTCTCAACCCCTTTTCCCTAAACTAACTCTAAAACCCATCAGTCCGGAAGATATATTATGGTATGGATGGTTTTAGCTTTTTGATCTTTGTTATTGTACCTTCCCGGTTATTATGTAAATAGGGATCACCGTTATAATTACAGCTTAATGGCAAAAGGCTTTGCCAATTTCGGTTAAAACCCACATATAATAACCATCTGGATAATCTTCATTCGGGGGGAAATAGGTTAATGTAAAATACAAAGTACCGGTATAATGCGTTCCCATATCACCCATTAGGTTATATTTGACCTCAATCTGGTAGCCCCCGGAATACCAAATTTTGTCAGATTCCCTGATCCTGAAAGTTTCACCTGTCTCCCCGCTCGTAACCTCACCTTTGATCTGGTTGATTTCCCAGTAATTTTTACCCGGGTTATAATGAGAGACCCAGTGGAGTCGTATATAACCACCGGAAAGGATATCCACGAGTACATCATCACAAAAAACAGGACACCAATACGTACTCTCGATCCAGCCCTGCTCAGTTTTTTTAGCCTTCTCCTGGGCGCTGGTCGTACCCAGTGCTATACCCATGATAAGGCACAGGCTGATAAATAAAAATTTTGTTTTCATAATTATAAGTTTTAATAAGACTAATAGAATACAACACAGTAAGCCAAATTTCGCACATAAAGGCAGGCAGTGCATAGCAGTCCTGTTGCAAAAAGCTTAAATTTTCAGGGCACTCCTTAAACTATGTTTCAAAAAGTAAAAAAAATGAATGGTAGCAGGTCCGGAAGATCAGTGCTCTACCTGGCTTTCCTTTTATTGTAGGGAGCAAGGCCTGCCTTTTCGATAACGGCGAGGAAGCGTGGATCATCGCGCAGGAAGTCGAAATCGGGATTCTGTGCTACCAGGTTGAAATAATGCATGGGCACTTTCTCTGCCTCCAGGGTCCTTTCGAACCAGTGGATCGATTCTTCCTTGTTACCATTGAGCGCATGCCACCAGGCAAGGTAATAGGGATTGCCGTTCAGTCCCTGCAGGGGGACGGGATTATTCATATTGATATCTATAAGCCAGTTGAAGATACCCGGTATACCTGATTCTTCATATGCTTTCATTACCCCTTCAGCCAAAGGTTCCGTTAAGGAGTTAGTCCTGAAAACATCCCTGAAAATCTTTGCTGCCTCTTCCCCTTTTCCCAGTTTGACATAATGGAGAAAGAACAGCCAGTTGTTATCACTCGAATAAGGATTGAGGTCATATCCTGTAAAGCATGCCTGCAGTCCCTCGCTGTACCTCTCCTCGAAATAGCAGATCCATGAATCGAGGTTATGCATTACCCAGAAATAAGGTTCCAGCTCAAGGGTACGGTTGACATGCTCACGGGCTTCCTCTATGGGACCTGTTATCATCATCAGCTGGGCGTACCACTGGTGGGCTGTAGAGAAGTTGGGATTCAGCTCAAGAGCAAGCTGCAGTTCCTTACGTGACTCATCGAAGCGACGCTCCGGGAGCATATGGTAAACACCCTTCACGGCATGGGCCTCTGCACATTCCGGATCTAACTCCAGGGCTTTGTTGCAATATTCCCATGCTTTCTGCACCCCTTCGTAATAAGGCTGGTACCATCCCCAGGCTGCAAGGTTATACCATGCATTGGCAAGTCCGGCCCATGCTTCGGCAAACTGGGGGTCTATCTTAACAGCCTTCTCATAATACTGCAGGCTGGCCATCAGTCCTTCCTTGTTTATATCGAAGCGTTGCTCATCATTGGCCTTGTGATTCAGGAAGCGGGCCTTCAGGTAGTTATCATAGGCTTCCGTGCTCTTTGTGGGTCTCTCTTCAATATGACTTTTCTCGCTGCTGGAAATAACAGCCTGCAGTGCACCCGCAACCTTAGCTGCTATGTTGCTCTGGAAATCAAAAATATTTTCCATTTCACCCTCATACTTTTCAGAGAGCAGGTGCTGGTCGTTACGTGCATCGATAAGCTGGGTGAAGATCCTGACCTCCTCACCCTGCTTCTGCACACTTCCCTCGAGGACATAATCCACATGCAGCTTGCGTGCTATCTCGGGGGAAGTCATCTGGCTGTCCCTGAAATATTCAGCGCTGGTCCTGGATATCACCCTCAGCTCACTTATCCTGAAAAGGTTGTTCAGTATATCTTCCATGATGCCATCGGCAAAGTATTGAGTGCCGGGCTCATCACTGAGGTTCCTGAAGGGAAGGACGACAATGGATTTCTGTGGTTGCTTAAGGAGGGTATAGAGGATGACAGCAAGCAGCAGGGGAATTATTATACTGAAAAAGGACACCAGGATTCTATTGCGTTTGATCTTTTTCCGGGCTGCTTCATGTGGAGGCTTTCCCTGGAGCCCATCATCACCGGGAGGGCTGTCACCCTGCTCATCCCTTTGATAAGCCGGGTAATCAAGGGGATCCATTTTCTTTACCTCACCCGGTGGGAAGCCGTAATGATCATGGAAGCATTTGATGAAGTATGTAGGGCTTCCGAATCCCACCCGGTAGGCAACCTCGGCTACCGTCCCCTCCTCATCCTTCAGCATTTCCATGGCTTTCTGCAGGCGCACCATCCTGATAAACTGGCTTACGCTCCCCTTCTTCAGCTCTTTAATCTTACGATGGAGTGTGGCACGGCTCATGCCGGCTTTTGCAGCCAGCTGTTCAACACCAAAATTCTCATCCCCCAGGTTATCGAGGACAATTCCGGTAAGTTTATTTAAGAGAGTCTGGTTCATAGAGTGGGGCCCCGGTCATAGCACTCTTAAGCAGATAGTAAGGTACGAATTATTTTTGATCTGCAGTGTGGCCTGCGATAATTTCTGTGGATGACTTACTACAGCACTATGCGGTCGCCGAGGGATTTTGAGATTTCCTTGAGCATAGCGGAGAGCACCTGTCCTGACTGGTAAAAAAAGGATGATTGTGAATTATCTAAGGCAAGATCCATTTCTCCGGCCCCTGCTTAAGGACATTTCTCCTCAGGTAAAATTCCAGTAAGGGGTCAGTCAATTGATAAGTATACCCATCTGATATAATAAGCCCCTTTCCTCTGAGTTCATTTATTGCTCTTGAAACATTAACTGCCCTATTATCAATATTTGTATATGGTCTGCCTCCGGAAGTAATAATCTTAAGAATGATTAACCTCAATTCCTTTTTAGAAGATATTTCATCCCATAGCTTTTCGATATAATTTTTCTCCGTAATCAGCATCTCTTCAACAACATTTTCAATATCCGGATTAGTCCCCAGATCCCGGTACTGGAAAAAATATTCCTGGATAAAAAGCCTGGTATAATATGGGTGTCCATGTGTAATCTTCACAACCTCCTTTATATGATCTTCAACCAGTGGGATTTCAAGAAGATTGAATTTATCAATAATGAAATCTTTTATAACATCATCACTCAGGAAACCGGGTTCAATGATTCGAACCATTCTATAAAAGGGAGATTTATCTGTTACAAACAACTGGTCCATTACCGATTCGTAACTGCCAGTAAAAATATATACTGAACTCTCATGCTTCTGTACTACTGCTCTAAAAAGTTTCACAATATCCTGTCCATCCAGCTTATTAATATCTCCAAATTCATCGAATGCAAAACAATTTTCTTTATTATGCTTCTTAGAAAAAGACTCAATAAAATTTAGTGAGTTTTTTAATTGCTCCCATTCGTCCCTTTCAGGTTTCCCAAAACTTAAAATAAACTCTGCATCCTGAATCTCATTCCTGAATTTGATATTTTGCAGTATCTCCGCCAGGTTATTTCTGAACTTATGGAATGCTTCATCAAGCTTCCTGTTTTTCAATACCTGTTTTGTTATCTCAAATGACAATTGACCCACATCCGGTATAGTGAAGATATCTATATTGCCGGTATAATATCCCTCATTTTGTAATTGTTTAAGGACTTCGAGCATAAGGGATGTTTTCCCAAATCTCCTGGGGGCTATCAATGCTACACTTTGACCTGCCTTTAAAGTGTCAAGCATTAATTTAACCTCTTTTGTGCGCCCAACAAGTTCATCGCCTGTAACAGGCCTGCCAACATTTAATTTCATTGAAAATGTTTTAGACAAAGATAGTACAAATACTGTATCATACAACTTTTGTACTATTATATTATCCAGTTCAGTGATATTTGAATATGGTTAAAGAAAGTACCTAAAGGACGATGCGGTCAACAAAGGCGCGATCGCGCATGAGTTTGTTAACTTCCGAAAAGAGTACCTGTTCGGCCACCTTGAGGAGTGTGCTGCATTCCTGTACATAGACCGTGCGAGTTATGGTTTCGGGGATGACGGCAATGGAGCGCACCACCTCTTTGATAAGGCCGGCGCGTTTGACGGGATCGTTGGCGGCTTCTTTTACCGGGAGCTTTGTCTTGAAGCGTATAAAGTCGGTTTCGTTCTGTGCTATGTATTCCCTGAATTCGGTATTGCTTTTCTTGCGTGAGAAGGAGTCGGGGTCCTCGTTTTCCGGCAGGGCCGTTACCTTTACGTTCATGCCTTCTTCCAGGATGAGGTCTATGCCC
>JAVVEL010000101.1:0-4689 GCA_032260385.1 Bacteroidales bacterium
CCTTAGGTTTTATATGCATATAATAAAAAACCGCCTCTGTTTCCAGAGACGGTTTTTTGCAAACTTAACCTAAAACCTAAACCTAAACCTAACCTAATCTAATCTAAAACCTATATCCCAGTGAAAGTCCATAACCTGTATGTTTGATGGATGCCTTATCGTCCGAAAACCAGGCATTTTCCGGGTTCACCTTCATCATGCCTAATTGTGTGTTGAGCTGAAAGAATAAGCCTCCGGCCATTTCATATCCGGCAAAAATATTGCCGCCCGCATCTAATGGTGTAAAATATGTTGTAGCCACCGGGTCGGTAAGCTCAACACTGTTCTGAAAAGCAACATCAGTATCCAGGGAAGCGTCTCCACCTGTAGTGGTCACTTTACCACCTATACCATAGCTTATATATGGGCCTAAGCCAAGCATGAAATAACCATTCCCCAGTTTCCCTTTGTAAACAAGATTCAATGGCAGCTCAATATAGGAGACCCTTGTTGAGCTGGTTAAAGAACCCGATGTATTTTTTGCACCTTTTAAAGAATAAAGCAAGCCCGGTTGAAAATAAAATTCAGATGCAATTGGTATCTGGATATTAATACCGGCATGATAGCCAATCAGCATATCATTGTCCAGTTTATCACCTGAATGGTCTGTTCCTGTAAGAGTCTGTAAGTTAATACCACCAAGGATTGCAAATGATATTTTACCTGTTTCATTGGTCTGGGCTATTGCCAGCGAAGCCGAAAGAAAAAGTATTAATCCAATTGTATATAGTTTTTTTATCATTTTATGTATTGTGTAAGTAATTATTTTACGATATTCCTGACCAATAGTCCGAAGTAATAAACCTCCCTATTCTATTTTTTTGCTGCTTCTGCAGCTTCAGCCTTCATTTTTTCATTTGCCGTAATCAGAAACTCAACCCTGCGATTCTGTGTTCGTCCGGCTTCTGAATCATTATCATATTTGGGCGCAGTCTCCCCAAATCCATTGATGGTTAATCGGCTGTCACTGATTCCTTTATCTGCCAGGTAACCTGACACCTTATCTGCCCGCTCTTCAGACAGCTTCTGGTTATATGCTAAACGGCCCGTGTTATCGGTATGTCCTTGTATTTCAATATTAGTTTCCTTGTATTCATTGAGCACAATAACAAGTTTATCAAGGTTTTCCTGTGCCGTATACGATAGAGCTGATTTGTCAAATCCAAACAGTATATTACTATTGAACTCCACAACAATACCTTCACCTACCCGCTCAACATTTGCATCAGGCACCTTGCTTTTTATCTCTTCGGCCTGCTTGTCCATTTGATTTCCTATTACAGCACCTGCGGCTCCGCCAACAGCGGCCCCGATTATGGCCCCGAGAGCTGTATTACCTGATGTTTTTCCAATTACAGCACCCATTCCGGCACCTGCAGCAGTTCCCGCAGCAGCCCCTTTTTGAGTTTTGTTCCATGAAGCGCAACCTGACGATATCAGGATAAGGCTCAGGATCATGGCTATGCTTATATTAATCTTTTTCATAACAATATTTATTTATTAAATTATCCTTTAATGGTATTGAGCAAAGTTAGTTCTGTCTGACCTTAAATTGTTACACAACTTTATTAAAGAGTTACATCATTCACATATTTCGAGGCACTGGTTGACATGTACCGCTGTCTCCTGCTTTGCCTTCAATGATTTTCAACAAAAGACAGCCCGTGAATGATGTAAACTTTTCGTGAAGTTATGTAACAGATTTACCCTTATCGGAGCCTACCTTTAAGGAATATGAATTACTCCACTAAAGAAGTTATAGTGTCATGAAAATTTTAATAAGCGGATTACTGGTTTTCGCCTGCTGGGCAACTTTTTCAACCTTTTTGTATGTATGCAAGATAAAAGATTTGTGTAGGGAAAAGGAAACCACCCTTGTCAGCAGCCTGTCTGTAAATGACTCCCTGGCCGCCGGTACACTGCCTGACACACTGGCCCAACAAGCGGATTTAATGCCTGAGAACCTGCTGATATACTTTGAATTTGATAAATCTTCATTTGCAGCTGATTCAACTATCTCCGCTTATTATGATAAATCTATGGAATATATGCTCCGCAATTCTGCTGCCGGACTCCTTATTACCGGTCACACTGATTCAAAAGGATCGGATGAGTACAACAAAGCCCTGGGTTACCGCAGGGCACAGAGCGTTCAGCTTTATTTTGAAAGTAAGGGTTTTCCGCCTGGTAAGATTACAATCGATTCAAAAGGTGAAAGAGAGCCGGCAGAAGATAACGTCACCGATGGAGGAAGAGCAAAAAACAGAAGGACATCCGTAAAAATTAAAAATTAAAACTATGAATACAGCATTTATTGTTATCGCTCAGACAAAAGGTGGAGCAACATTGGAAATTCTATTATTGTTAATTGTTGCAGCAATCATCGCTTATATCACAGCGTGGCTTTTTTACAGGTCAGTATATGAAAAGAAACTCAAAGAAATTGAATCAGACAAGCATGATCTGAATAACCGCATCATTAACCTTAATGGTAAGATAGTAGACCTTCAGAAAAATCTTGATGACAAAGACAATGAGATGGAAGTCTACTTCCTTGACAGCTTTGCTCAACACAAGCATTTAATTGATTATAATAGAATTGGCGTAGCAACAAGGGAAGAGAAGGATGACCTAACAATGATTAGCGGAATTGGCCATGCTATTGAAAGGAGGCTTAATTATCTCGGGATATATACCTTCATGCAGATTAGCAGATTAACCCCGCAGGATATTAAGGTGATCAATGATTCTATCGTTTACTTTTCAGGGAGGATTGACCGTGACGAATGGGTTGCACAGGCCATTGATCTGGTTCACACGGAAGAACATAGAATTGCCCTGCTTAAAAGAATCAGTGAAAGAAAAAACAGGATACCCTTTGACAGGATAGGAACAGCTACCCGGGAAGAGGCTGATGACCTGACATTGATCAGCGGCATTGGCGGATGGATACGGGCAAAACTAAATATCCTGGATATTTACACATTCAGACAGATAAGCAATTTCACCCGGGATGACATAAATATTGTTACAGAGGTAATTGAATACTTCCCCGGAAGAATTGAACGCGACGAATGGATATACCAGGCAGCTGAATTTGTTCGGATAGCAGGCGATAAGGAAGCACTTCTCAGGCGAATAAGAGAAAGAAGGGACAGAATATATTATGACAGGCTAGGAGTTGCTCACAAATACAGGGCAAATAATCTCACAATGATCAACGGTCTTGGATTATGGGTGGAGGAGAGATTAAATGCCCTTGATATATATACTTTTGAGCAGATTGGCAACCTAACACATGAAGATATAAAAACGATCACTGAAGCCCTGGAGATTATTCCCGGGCGTATCGAGGAGGATAACTGGGTAGGCCAGGCCAGGGAACTTGCCAAAAAAACAGCATCATGAAAAAAATTATCTACCTCCTGCTTTTCTCCTTTCTTTTAACAGGATGTATAATGAATCTTGTTACCGGCCGTAAACAACTAAGATTAGTAAACGATTCAGAGTTACGGCTGATGGCCACAAATGAATACCGCACATTCTTATCCGAGCATAAGATATTAAGAGCCGGTAGCAACAGAGATGCGGCAACCGTTGAACGTGTCGGGGAAAGGATTGCTGCTGCCATTCAACAGTATTATGACAACAAGCAGATGCGTCAGGTACTGGAAGGCTATGTGTGGGAATTCAACACTGTAGAAAGTAAAGAAATCAACGCATGGTGCATGCCTGGTGGGAAAGTAGTGGTCTATACAGGTTTATTGCCTGTCACTCAAAATGAAACTGCACTTGCAATTGTGATGGGACATGAGATAGCTCATGCCATTGCCAAACATGGCAACGAAAGAATGAGTCAGGCTCTGGTGCAGCAAATGGGAGGTATGGCATTGAATATTGCTTTAGCCCAGGAACCTCAGGAAACGAGAGATATTTTCATGACAAGCTATGGCATAGGAAGCCAGATGGGAGCCATGTTACCATGGTCGCGACAGCAGGAAACGGAAGCTGATCAGTACGGGTTGATATTTACAGCCATGGCTGGCTATGATCCGCGGGAAGCAATCGCCTTCTGGGAAAGAATGTCATCTGCCGGGGGTGGAAGTCCGCCGGAATTTCTAAGCACGCATCCTTCAGATGAGACAAGATTAAGAAACCTGCAGCAATTCATTCCTGAAGCCCTGGAATACTATACACCACGTAATTAACTTAAGTCGCTGTGAAATTATATTGCTGTATATTGTTATAGCCAGTAACTTGTTTTATCATGCCCTGCAGGGGTCCGGTGCGGACTTTACCTGTCGCCGGACATACACTTAAAATTACCATTGGAAGCATCTCCCTTCTCCTTAATTTATTCCCTGTTCCCTTAACAGAAATTCTTAATATATTTATGAAATTTCTGACATGGTATGAAAACATCATTAAGAGCACTGCTAATCCTCTTCCTGCTTATCGTGTTGCCGGCCAGTTTCCCGGGTGAGATATTTGCACAGGAGGATCCCGTACGGCACGACTGGGAGAATCCCTCGGTTTTTAATATTAACAAAGAAAAACCTCATGCCCACTTCATCCCCTTCCGTACGGTGGAGGAAGCACTGAACCTCGATAAGAAAGCATCTGTCTTCTACAAAAGCCTTAACGGCAACT
>JAVVEL010000102.1:0-4677 GCA_032260385.1 Bacteroidales bacterium
AAAACACAGTGTGTGCTTATGGAAGGGTTGTAAAGTCGGATTCTTACGGTTAATTTTGGGTTTATGAATTAATCAGGTTAGACCTTCTATTTGAATAGTTATTTATTTTAGTTAATTTATAATCAGTATCACTGCTGTCCGGTTAAAATAATATCATGAAATTCCGGATAGGTTTTAGTTCAATCGAGTTCTTTAAATAGTTGAGAATATGACAACTACATATTTATTTAATACATCGAATTATCATTGTTAGGATATTTTCATTTCAAATCGAAAAACATCAAAACCCTCGTAATATGCTGTATTAGTGCGATTTCTATAGATTATCAAATTTTAAACCGGACACTACTGAATCAGTATTTATTTTAAATAAAGATTTCTCTATGAAATGAAATACATAAAAGTCAATCTAATAATACATATATTATTGTTTATTATTGTCATTTCATCATCAGCGCAGGAGGCAATAAGAATATCAGGAACTGTTTATGATGCAGATAGTCAACTACCACTGATGAATGCAACAGTTATTATCGATAGCACCTCCACGGGCGTGGCATCTAACAGCGAAGGTGAATTTGATCTTAACATTCCGCCAGAGCATTCAGGTAAGCCAATCAAAATATCATATATAGGCTATAAGCCAGTATACTTTTCAGTTACTGAAAGCATAACGACCGATTTGAGAATTTACCTCGAACCTCTCGATGTTGTGTTAGGTGAGGTACTGGTCAAATCGAAGAGATTAAATGCATGGGACATAGTCAATAAAGCAATCTGGGCTATCTCTGAAAATTACGTGATCAAACCAAATAAACTGGAATGTTTTTACCGGGAGATTACCTATGAAGATAAATTAGAAACTGCTGTAACTGAAGCTCTCCTTGAAGTTTACAAATCATCATTCAATATGGCAAGGAATGAGGACCAGGTGAAGGTGGTTAAGGTAAGCGGTGCAACTGCAGGCTCCGGCTTTAATTTTGAAGGAGGAGCATTCTACCGTATTAATGATGACATCATTAAAAACAGGATAAGCTTCCTTAGAAGTGAAGATCTGCATTACTATGATTTTGAGCTTGTCAGGGTACTTGGAAAAGGTGATGAAGCTATACTGGTTATATCCTTTACACCTGACAGGGGTGAAATAAACAGGGAGAACGCTGACCTGTGGCGCAGGTACAAACGTAATTATGAGCACACCCGTAATCTGTATTCCGGTGAGATATATATCAGGGAAGCTGATTATGCCATTGTGAAAGCTGAATACTGGTTGCAGGACGACCAGCTCAGATATAGTATGGAAAGATACCTGACAAGAATACCGGGCGGAACAATTGCTGAAATGACAGACGTAAGATTTACAGCGGAGTACAGGAAAACTGATGACAGGTACTATCTGTATTATACCGATGGTCAGATTTGTTTCAACCTGACTAAGAAGGAAACAGGATTAACCAGGGCTTACAGGGTGTATAACCAGATTGTAACTGTAGACAGAACAGATAAAAATGTTCAACGTATACCTGGTAACGAAGTGGCCGATTATATGGACATGGTACCGGATTACAGGGACAGGTATGACAAAGATTTCTGGAAGGACCAGAATATAATAAAAGCATATACAGGCCTTGAAATGATGGGTAACACCACTGTTGCCGGGGCCCTGTTAAAGGATGAATTATTGACAAGGCTTAATAATTACTGGTATGAAAATCCGGTTGAGAAGTTATTCCTGCATACCGACCGCAACAGGTACATATCAGGTGAAGAGATCTTTTTCAAAGCCTATGTGAAAGAACTGGCTACAGGTTATCCTTCGGAGCTGAGCAAGACTTTCTTTGTATTGCTTGTCGATTCTGCAAATAGTATTATTAAAAAAGTCAGGTATGCCCTGTACGGGGGTTTTGGTGCAGGGAGCATGGAACTGCCTCAGGATATGAACCAGGGATTATACAGGCTTGTTGCATATCCGTCTTATCTCCAGAACTTCAACCCGGATGATTGCTATGTTCAGAGCATAGAAATTGAAGACAGGATCAGTTTTGCAGCAGAACTGAATAAAGACACTGATAAACAGGAAGCAGTCAGAGTAACAAATGAAGAAATAGATGTGCAATTTTTTCCTGAAGGAGGTCAGCTGGTGGCGGATTTAAGAAATAACCTGGGCGTATGTGCTGTTTCGAAATCAGGCAAACCACAGAAACTGAAGCTTGCTATATTCGATGATTCAAATAATACTATTGATACTGTTGAGACGAATATACTGGGACTGGCGAAACTCACGTTTATTCCTGAAGCAAATACCAATTACAATGCCGAGATTCTGGAACCTCTTAATCACAGAGGATATTCTTATGATCTTCCGAAATCAGTGACAAGTGGGATTGCGCTAGGAATAACTGGTAATTATCAGGATAAATTAACTATCGGGATCAGTTCTGCAGGCAGGGAAAAAGAAAACCTTCAGCTTCTATTAATAAAGGGAAAACAGCTTATCGGTTCGGCAGAGGCAGTCTTTACCGGATCAACCGAAGTTAACCTGGAGTTTAATGAAACTTCCAGTGGGATAGCCCACATGGTAGTGTTCAGGGCTAAGATACCGGTGGCTGAAAGACTGGTATTTCTTGATTCCGGAAGGAGATTAAAAATTACGGCTTCACCTGAATACGGTGCTTATCCTGCAAGGGGAAGGATGAATATAAAAATAAGGGTCACCGACCAAAATGACAAACCTGTAAGTGCAAACCTGTCATTATCAGTAATAGATAGTATAAATTGCATATCAGACAAGCTATTGCTTAAAGACATACAACACAGTTTCTGGCTGGAGTCAGCACTCAAGAAAACCATCCCTGTTAATATTCCCCTTTATGTACTCGATCAATTGGATATGGATAATGAGAACTTTAGAGCCAATATGGATTTGTTATTATTAACCTACGGATGGCGAAGGTTCTCAATGGATGAGATAATGAACAGAAATGTCACCATAACAGAAAGAGAGGGCAGTAATTATGATATAATATCAGGCAGGTTAGATCCTCTTGGCAGGAGAAGTAGAAAAGCAGGGGGAAGGGAGCTATTTGTCCTTGATCCTTCAAGGTACTATTTTGAATCGGTTTACACCGACAGGGATGGAAGGTTTACATATAAGCCCGACAGGTTATCTTACAGCAGGGAACTGGTATGGGATTTTCAGAATAAAAAAGACAGGCAGAGATGGAATATAACTTTTAAGAAGAGTGAAAATAAGTTGTTCACAGAAAAGGTCCTATCCACAAATAGTTATGATAAGAAATTATTTTCCTTGACACCTGACACGGCTTTAGCTGAAATTGATTCGAGCATTTTTGCCGACTTGATAATTATACCCGAAGTTACTGTTACACATAAAAGGGAATACCTTAGTGCTAAGGATTTTAAACTTGCAGAGACACTGGAAAATATTGGAAATGTATCCACTGCATCACCCGAGGATTTTATTGTAAACATTGATCTGAAACAATTGATCTGTAATGTTAAAATGCCAAGAAGGGTATATACGGGAGCATTTGTTAATTATTTTGATGAGAGTGGTAGTGGCGTGCCTGACCCTAAACCAACTAACAGTCGCAATCAGCCATTTGATTATGGGGAGTTGTTTTATTACAGGAGCCAACTGGCAAATCCCGGGGTGAGTGGATTTCTCGAATATCCCGCACTATTTGTTGTAGACGACATACCCATCTCCGTGAATTATTATAATATTAATCACATTACTCCTGAAATGGTGGAGTCAATAAGTATAATATCCGGTCCTCAGGCCCATATTTTCTTTGGATCAAAAGCCCTGGGAGGGGCGATTATGATATACCTTAAAGACGACCTTGAAGATTACCTGTATGAAGAAGATGAAAAAATCACCTCAGCTATAACTGATCCGCTGTGCGATACTTACAGGGAGTTCTATAAACCCAATTATGAGATTGATACCCTGGATATATCACGGGCTGATTACCGTTTAACCGTTCACTGGGATCCGGGAATCGCAACCGATGAAAAAGGAGAAGCCACCGTTACATACTTCAACGCCGGTTATAATTCATATGCGGTAGGTATAATAAATGGCATGAGCTATACGGGAGAACCTGTTTACCACAGGTTCAGATACAGAGTGGTGAGCGAGGAATATTAACGAATCAACATTGCCTGCCTGTCTGTGCCATTGCCCCACCACCTGCTTGCAGTTTTGAATTCCCTGCCCTGTATCCTTAGGAACGATATAGCCTCCCTGCACAATTCTTCCCATACTCCTGACACATAGTGATCCATCTGTTTCTTTACTTCTGTCCATATCCTGTTATTCATACCAAGCTCCAGCCGGCTTTTATTTGGTACAACAAACCTGAAGTAGAAATTCATAAAAGGATCGGCAATTTTGTAAAGGCTCTTTTTTGTTGACCTGTCCGATATATTAAAGGGTGTTTCCCTTCTCAGATATCCCAGGTCTGTAAGCAATCTTAGTGGCCTGTTAAGATGCGTTGCAGGTTTCTCCAGCCTGGATGCGATCTCTGACAGACGATTACAGCCCATGCCTGCCAGGGTCAGGATGGAGTAAGCCATTACAGATGTTCGCATTTCATCATGAAATAACATCTCCGGTTCCTTGTGCAGGATACCATCTTTATCAAGAATATG
>JAVVEL010000103.1:0-4276 GCA_032260385.1 Bacteroidales bacterium
CCATCGCTTTTGTGAATAACCGATAAGCCCTTTGCCAGTATTTCACCGTGGCTCCTGTGTGATCCGAAGATAAAATCGTCGGCACCGAGGTGCCAGGCCATACCCACGGCTGCTGCTTCCTGCCCAATCGAGAGGTGGGCCGGACCGGGATGATTATATGCTACGCCATTGTATTCACCTGCTGTCTTTATAAGGTTCAGCATGGTCTCAAATTCCCTTATCAGAGACATATCATGGTAGATACGAAGAAGGTCATCATTGCTGAAGTCTTCACACTCATCCTTTATTGACCTGTCATAACTGTTTACCGGTATTGGCTCAAAGTTAATCTCTCCCTTTTTCCTGATCTTTTCCGGATCAATGAACTGGTTCTTTGGCATATAATTTTATTTAATATCAATATTTTCAATTTCTTCAGCAAGACGTTTAAGAAACCGGCTTGCTTCACCCCCGTCAAGGGCCCGGTGGTCATATGTAAGGCTCAATCCTATATAGGGAACAAAGCCATAAACGCCATCACCCAGGCTGGCCGGGCGCGGCACAATTGCATTAACACCCAGTATGGCTGTCTGTGGCAGGTTGAGCACGGGGGTAAACATTTCCACACCGTAATTACCCAGGTTGGATACTGTGAAGGATCCTCTTTCAGGCTTCAGTATGTCGGGATCGACTGCTCCCTTGCGGCACTGAGCGGCCAGGCCGGCCGCCTTTTTCGAAAATTCCTTAATACTTAAGGTATCAGCCTTCTCTATCACAGGGACCATCAGTCCGCGCTCCGTATCAACAGCCAGGCCCAGGTTAACATGCCTGAAGAGCCTGAGGGTATCCCCATGCAAGTGGGAGTTGACACGGGGGTGCCTGGCCAGGGCTTTTATAAGGGCAAAACAGACCAGGTCATTAATGGTGATATTAACATAGTCCTTTTCTCCCTTTCTTTCCTTGATCTTCTCCCTTATTGCCAGCAGCCGCCTGGCATCAGCCCCCATGTGATGGGTCAGCTGGGCGGAGTTCTGCAGTGATTGGTGCATTGACCGGGCGATGATCTTCCTGATATTGGAAAGGGGTTCATCGTGGTAGTCCTGCTGCCCCGGAGTCTGGCCTTCCACCGCCCCTTCAAGGTCGCGGACAATAATCCTTCCGCCCGGTCCTGATCCTTTTACCCCCGAAATGTTAATACCTCTCTCCTCAGCCATTTTTCTTGCTCTTGGCGATATTTTTGCAGCCTTCTCCTTGCTGTAATCCCTGACCTGGTCAGGGATCTCCGAAGCCTGTTTCCCCTGCTGGTTTTTATCTGGCCCAAGTCGCTGGCGGGGGTCTCCATCCCCGTCCGTCGAAGCTCTGCGTAAGCGGGATCCGCGCCCATCGTCAACACGCTCTCCGATATCCCCTACAATACAAACCGTCTCCAGAACAGGCACCTCATCACCTTCACTGAACATCCATTTAAGCAGTATACCCTCCTGTTCCGCTTCATATTCAAAAGAGGCTTTATCGGTTTCATATGCAAAGAGGAGGTCACCTTCCCTTACTTCACTGCCTTCTTCTACATAAAGTTTGCTTAATATACAGGACTCCACCGACTGGCCCTGCCTGGGCATTTTAATTTGTATGGCCATAGCTCTGACTTGTAATTACAAGTACAAATATAAATATGTTTTATCAATATAGCCAGTTTTATCAAAAATATATTCATACTTGATATATAATTGTTATTCTGTTATTTATCTATATATACAAATAATTCATCAATTCCCTCAGTATATAACTAATATTTACATGTTATTTACTATTTTCTCCTTATTTTCTTTGAGCTGAAAGTTTTTGTTTTTATGTTTGCATTAAACATTTACCGAAATGAGCCCCGGGAAAGCACCACAATACAGGCAGTTATATGAAACTTTGCGAAGGCATATAGTAGACGGATTATACAGGGAGGGTGACCTGCTGCCTTCGGAGAACGACTTATGCATACTTTATGGTCTTACAAGGCCAACCGTAAGAAAGTCACTCGAACTGCTGGCACATGAGGGTTTTATCAAGAGGCACCAGGGTTTGGGGAGTGTGGTTCATAAACTTCCAAAAGGAATAGGGATATTATCAATCTCCGGTACCACAACTGCTATCGGGAAGGAAAACCTTGAGACAAGGACCATTATTAAGCCCTCTTTATCGCCCTGGCCCGATGATCTCCCTTTCAGCCTGAGTGATCACGAAAGGGAAGTGGGGGCCATGCATTTCACCAGGCTCAGGCTGGTAAACGGCAGGCCTGTTATTTATGATATCTCATACATTCCAAATATAAATTTACCCAGGTTTTCCGCCAGGAACCTCGATAATAAATCCCTCTTCACTATTCTGAGAACTGCATACAGGATTGAGGTCAAGGGAGGCGAGCAATATATTAAGGCTATTAATGCACCCGATCCTGAAATATGCCGTATACTTAATATTCAACATGATACACCCGTGCTCCACCTGCAGAGGCGTATCGACACCAGCAGGCTGAATTTTTATATTTATTCCATCCTCTACTGCAATACCTCAGATCATAGTTTGTACGGAATATTCTAAACCTCAGCCTCACTTTGTCCGCTGATGCAAGGCACGGATCGGGAGATTCGCGCCAGCGAAGGTTGATCCTCAGCCTCCTATTATTGTTTGCATAGCATTCATTGTTTTCCTAAATTGCATGTATCTGCTCTGATAAATTTTAATAATCAAATAATCGATTGCCATGGCCAGACAAATCAAGCAGGAGAACAATTACCAGTCGCGTCTCCTGAAACTCATCCCCAGCGAGATAGTCGCTGCCTACCTGGTTATTATCGGCTTCATACCAGCCGGTTATGAACACAGCAAAATACTGCTGACAGTGGTAACTGCGATACTGCTCATTATGGTACCTTTTTATCTTATCAGCTTCATGTCTGTTAAGGGACCCTTACAAATTATTTTTACTTCGCTGTCTTTCCTTGTATGGGTATATTCAATAGGTGGCCCCTTTGTGTATTACGGTATACATGAAGCAGTTATAGGGTCGGTACTGCTGGTCTTATGGACCCTGCTCATACCTTTCGTCGTTAAGCCTGAAAGCAGCGAGCCCGTGTGATGCCCTCAAAAACCATGGGCCTCAGAACAGTCCGGGCTTGTGGCAGTTAAAAAAGGTGTGGATACCTGCCGGTGAGCCGTATCCACGCCTGCGGATGAACTGCATCCGCGCAAAAGCATCTTATTAAGCCTGGTTTCTTTCTTACCTTATCTTACCTGCTCTTGTCTGGTCCCACAAACCGGTACAGCCATCACCAAAATCAATTGTAAGAATCCGGTGACCTTCATCAATGAACTCAACGGTTACTGTAGGGCATGAGTCGGCCACAACAACAACATTGCCTTTTGCCCCGGGATTTTTTGTCATAAAAGTTTCAACAATCTGCGTTGCATTATCAGCAGTGCTGAAGATATCGTCAAAAATGGCCTCTGTTACCGCATCGTCATCGGCAAGGTCAATATCATCAGTATTCAGTGGACTGGAGTTTTTCTCGCATGCCACCATTATAATACTGAACAGAACTATTGAAATGAAAAATTTTAGGATTTTCATGATTACTGTTTTTTCGTTTATAATCGATTCACACCTCTATAGACTGTAAATATTCACCGGGGTTTAATCCGGGCACGAAAAAACTTCTGGAAAGGTTTACTTTTTTTTCTGGTAAGTAACATAGGACCAGGAAAATTCACGATCATCGGTCTTCATATGATCTTCCCTTTCGATCACCTGCCACACATCCGGGTCTATTTCAGGGAAGAAGGTATCGGCTTCAAAATCCTTATGAACATGGGTGAGGCAGAGCCGGTCAGCCAGATCGATAAACTGCCTGTAGACCGATCCTCCTCCAATAATAAATACTTCCTTCCCTTCTTCACATTTAGAGAGAGCATCTTCCACTGAATAGGCTGTAATGCAGCCTCCCCCTATGCATTCACAGGGATCATCAGTCATAACAATATTGGTGCGTCCCGGCAGAGGCCTGCGCGGAAGTGAAAACCAGGTATTCTTTCCCATGATAAGGCAATGGCCAAGGGTCAGTTTCTTAAATCGTTTAAGGTCGTCCGGGATATGCCACAGGAGTTGATTATTCATCCCTATGGCATTATTTGATGCAACTGCTACTATAATGGATATCATACCGGCTGTCTAAGTATTAAACGGCAAGCTCCCCCTTTATATGGGGATGGGCCTTATAATTCAATAATTCGAAATCTTCGTACTCAA
>JAVVEL010000104.1:0-4178 GCA_032260385.1 Bacteroidales bacterium
TACTGTTCATGTCCGGTGCGGTCTATCTCTTCCTGGGGTGGGTGCTGCTTAACCCTGAACATAACAAAAAGTTTGACTTTCTCTACTTTATTGTGGGATATTTTTTCTCAACAGCCTTTATTGCCCTGCTGTTTAAAACCAGGAGCTATCCCATGGAGGACCTCTTACTTTATGTCTCAGCAGCTATGCTGGTGGTCTCCATAATTATGCTGGTTCTCATCGACAGGGCAAGGAAGAGGCCGGTGACAGAAAATGTGCTTATGACTGGCTTGCTCCTTGGACTGGTAATAGCCGGTATACTTATATAACTAGCTGCCAGGAGGTTTGTTCGTTGAATTGTAAAAAAACAAAATTACAGTTGGATTACAACGTTTTAGAACAGATACTATCTAAGGAACGTCTTGAACCATATCTTAACAAACATGATGGTGATTTAACTGCTTTCTTCAGTGATACGATAAGAATTGAAGAGGTACTGAGCAAAGAAGAAAAGCATATTAGAACCAGTATCTAACGCGGAAGAGATAAAAATCCAAGCCAATTAATCCGGACAGGACTAAGGTTGTTGGAGAAGGAGAAAATAGTAAAGTTGCAATACTTTATGTTATCCAGGAAGGCATAGATACTTTTATTGCAAATGATTTTGATTC
Source organism: Bacteroidales bacterium (assembly GCA_032260385.1). Taxonomy (GTDB): domain Bacteria; phylum Bacteroidota; class Bacteroidia; order Bacteroidales; family VadinHA17; genus UBA9300. The sequence goes on from JAVVEL010000104.1 coordinate 651, forward strand.
AAATTCTCATTTAAACGATCTTAAAGTTAAAAATCATGTTACGTAATAAATTAGAATATATATTACGTATTATGCAAAATATTACGTATATTTGTTATAAATAATATACGTAACATGGATTCGAAACTAACATTGAATGTTGATAAAGACCTGGCCAGAAAAGCCAAAGCCTATGCCAGAAGCCGGGGCAGAAGCCTTTCTGACCTTGTTGAGAGCTATTTTAAGATACTTACCAGCAAGTCAGATGCTACCGAATCTGATTTAACTGCCAAAGTTAAGTCGTTGCTTGGCTCAATAAGGGTTCCTGAAGATTTTGACTATAAAGCTGACCTTAAAGATCAATTATCAAAAAAGTATCTGAATGACTGACATATTTATTGACACAGACATTATTATAGACTTACTAACTAATCGTCAACCATTTTCAAAAGAGTCAGCAAGGGTGTTTTCCTATATTGATAATAAGAAAGTAAAAGGATATACCTCTGCCCTCAGCTATAGTAATCTTTATTATGTACTTGCCAGGTATGCTTCTCATAAGAAAGTGATAAAGTTGCTCAATGAGCTTTCAGAATTAGTGAGTATTTTAAAAGTAGATGATGAAATAATAAAGGCTTCTCTCGCTTCTGACTTCAAAGATTTCAAGGATGCAATCCAGTATTATACAGCCCTGGAAAATAAAAGGATTAATGTAATAATTACCAGGAACATTAAAGACTATAAAAAGTCTTCTTTGCCGGTAATGACCCCTGAAACATTTTTAAAAACTCTTGAACATACAGCCTGAAGCTTACTCAAGACTTTCCGGGATCACAGTCACAAACTACACTCTTTGCCGTCCTTCCCGTCCTTGATAGTGATTCCAGGCTCAGTATGTTTGTCGCATATTATGGCAGATGTGGCAAAGTCCTTAAGATGTCTTTAAAAAAATAGTTTGGTTGCATATAAGAATAACTGCTAATAAGTTTGGATGTTATTATATAAGTACTTATATTTGTACTCGTATAAATACTTATAACTATGATTGCAGCTAATTTTACAGAATTCAGGACATCCCTTAAAGATTATCTCGATAGTGTGGAGAATGACAAGGAAATTCTAATTATTAAGAGAAAAACCGGCAAGGGTGCTGTAATGATTTCACTTGAAGAGTATAACTCTATCATGGAAACATTACATCTTCTTAGTTCCCGGAAGAATGCTAAAAGGTTGTTCGAGTCAATTGAACAAATGAAAGGTGGTATGTCTTCTACGAAAGAATTAATTGAAGAATGAAACGAATCATTTTCTCAAATAATGCCTGGGAAGACTACACATCCTGGTATAAGAATGACAAGAAGACATTAAGGAAAATTAATTCGCTAATTAGAGATATCCAGTCTTCTCCTTATGAGGGTATAGGAAAGCCTGAACCTTTGAAATACGACCTTGCAGGTCTATGGTCCAGACGTATTGATAGAGAACACAGGATTGTGTATTGTATTGAAGAAGAAGATCTGCTTATCTACAGCTGCAGATACCATTATGACAATAAATAAAGAAATATTCAACCTTAGATGCAGTAAAATTAGTTAGCCACCCGAGAGTTAAGTACAGGAACAAGGTATTGCAATTATATCACAGAGTCCAGTCGGTGCCTTCCTTGGTGTCTTTGATGGTTACTCCCAGCTCCGTGAGCCGGTCGCGTATGCGGTCCGATGTGGCAAAATCCTTATTGTCCCTTGCCTGCCGACGCAGTTCCAGCAGCGTTTCAATAAGCCCGGCCGTGAGACCTGTGTCAGCGCCGGCCTTCCCGGGCTTTTTCAATCCCAGGATATCAAATACCATGGTGCCGTACAGGTCTTTTAACTTTCCAAGGTCTTCAGCACTGATCTTTTCATTGCCGTCAAACACCGAATTGATCATCCGCACCCCGTCAAATAAGTGGGATATCATCACTGGCGTGTTCAGGTCGTCATTCATGGCAGCATAAGCCTTGCCGGAAAGATCATCCACATCAATGGTCGATTTATCACCTGTCTTCAACGCATCAAGCTTATCAATGGCTTCCATCATACGCTTAAAGCCTTTTTCAGCTGCCTGGAGGGCCTCATTGGAGAAATCGAGGGTGGAGCGGTAATGGGCCTGCAAGATGAAAAACCTGATGGTCATCGGCTCATAAGCCCGTTCAAGCATCTCGTGATCGCCCGACCATAGCTCGTCAAGGGTGATGAAATTACCCAGGGAGCGGGCCATCTTCTGCCCGTTAATGGTGATCATATTATTGTGTACCCAGTACTTCACGGGCTGCCTGTGCAATGCGGCAGTCGACTGCGCTATCTCGCACTCGTGGTGGGGAAAGATAAGATCCATGCCGCCGCCATGGATATCAAAGGGCTCACCGAGGTACTTCATGCTCATGGCCGAGCACTCGAGGTGCCATCCGGGAAAGCCCACACTCCAGGGCGAAGGCCACTTCATTATATGCCCGGGACTGGCTTTCTTCCAGAGGGCAAAATCATAAACATTGCGCTTCTCGTCCTGTCCCTCCAGCTCACGTGTATTACTCATCAGGTCCTCGAGCACCCTCCCGCTTAAAGCACCGTAATCGTGCTCCTCATTGTATTTGTTCACATCAAAATATACCGAGCTGTTCGACTCATAGGCTATACCCGCTTCAAGTAGTCGACTGATAAGCTGCTGCTGCTCAATTATATGCCCCGTAGCCCTGGGTTCTATATCAGGCTCAAGGGTGTTGAGTTCCTTCATGTTCCTGTGAAAGGAATTCATGTATTTCTGAACAATTTCCATGGGCTCAAGATGCTCCTGCCTGGCCTTCTTGCTTATCTTGTCCTCCCCGGTATCGGCTTCCTCGTTCTCGAGGTGACCCACATCGGTGATGTTACGTACATACCTGACCCTGAAACCAAGCTGCTTCAGGTACCTGTACAGCACGTCAAAAACTATATTGACACGTGCATGGCCCAGGTGGGGACTCGAATAGACGGTGGGTCCGCAGACGTAGAGGCCGGCAAAGGGCGGATTCAAAGGTTCAAAGTCTTCCTTCTGGCGGGAAAGGGTATTGTAGATGCGAAATTGGCTCTTCATTGCTATGGGCTGATTATTATATGACAAAACTAATAAATTTAATGCGAACAAGTGATGACAAACGACGAAAGACGAACCGAGCAGCGTGAGTTTGCGATAGCAAATGATCGCTGCGAGCTCGACGAAGCTCGAAGAACTGAGTCAAAGACAAAAGACAAACCGGGCCGAGCGTAAATGATTTGCCCGGTGGGCAAATCTAGCGAGGAGCCAGACAGAGGGGAGACAAACGACAAAAGACAAACCGGGAAGATAGTAGAATATTCAGGGTGGAGAAAGTTTGTTTCATGAAAAAAAATAGTTTCCTTTGTGTGTGTTTTTTGTGGAAAGATTTGAGCTGATTGCAACCACTTTCAAAAAATGCTAAAACAGCCCTCATCATTAGAGAGTTGCTTCAATCAACCGGTCTTACCAGCAGTATCTTTATTATTAATTTAAATCTTT
>JAVVEL010000105.1:0-4141 GCA_032260385.1 Bacteroidales bacterium
TTTTTCGTTACCAGGGCGAAAGATAACATGCGGTTCAAACGCATGTACTCGAACTCTGTAGATAAAGGACAAGGTGTTCGCTATGACCAGATAGGAAGGCTGGAAACCTATTATCCGAAGAAAGAGTATCCAGATAAACTTCGTCGGATAAAGTACTATGATCAGGAGAAGGATCAGGAATTTATTTTCCTGACCAACAACAACAGCCTGACCGCACTAGAAATAGCATTGTTGTACAAAAAACGCTGGGAAGTAGAATTATTTTTTTATGGAAAGTATATCCTTATGCAAAGTTGGTATAAAGAACATTCATCTAATCAACGTTTTACAAATATACTTTACACTACAACTTTGCATAATAATATCATTTCTGAAGACTTTTCAGCCAGTCAAGTAGTCCCTGATTTCTTTCCCAATCACGTTTCCTCGATTTTTCTGGGACAAGGTCCACATATGTTTTTTCAAGTGCTTCGCGCTTCTGCTTAGAGTCAGTCCTTGCATAAATATCTGTTGTTTGGATTGATGTATGACCCAATAGATCTCTGATATACACGATATTGACACCGGATTGTAATAAATGCATTGCCCTGGAATGTCTCAAAGAATGACAACTGATCACACAGGGTAATAATTCTCGGTTAACTTGTCTTGCCATGTCAGCATAAGTTTTCAGTATGTATGTTACACCTGCCCTGGTTAGCTTTTCTTTTCGACTGTTAAAAAACAACGGATGTTGCTGTCTATTATTTTCAAAAAGATGATTCTCTTTCATATACTGTTTCAAAATAACAATTTGTTCTTCCATGAGGGGAACAACACGGGCTTTCCTGCCTTTTCCGAAGAGTCTGATTGTATAAGGTTTACTTTCAATACTCAGAGATGACGGTGTCAAGTCTATCATTTCCTGTACACGGGCACCGGTATCGTACATAAGGGCCAAAAGCGCAAGATTCCTGCAACCATTTCTGCTCCCACTATCAGGCTGCTCCAAGAGGAGTTTTATCCCTTCTGTAGTCAGATAGCTGATACCTTTCTTTTCATCCTTCATGGCTTTAATCGAACGTATTTTTTGCCATTCAGCCAGATGCTGTATTTCTTCATACTGAAGGTAAGAGACAAAGGAAAGTATGGAGGCCAACCTTTGGTTTCGTGTTGCGATTCCGCAGCTTCGTTCTTCTTGAACCCAGGAAAGAAAGTCAAGTACCCGGTTTCGGGTAAGCATATCCAAAGTGAGTTGCTCTACCTTAACATTTTGCACATCTTTCATATAGGTGATATACTGTACAAAGGTGTCGCGATAAGAGGCTACGGTATTTGGACTCATATTTCTTTCGTATGGAAGATATTCAGACAGGAACTTGCTGAGATGTTTAGCAAAGTCAGTTTCTGTTCTCATGTTCTGTCTGGTTTTTGATTGGATACACAAAAGCATTAATGGATGAACACTGGCTGACCAGTTCGGGATACATTTCACCGGTAAGTCTCACATATTGCTCTGTGGCAAACAAGGATTTATGTCCCAAGCATGCAGATATTATTGGTAAACTACTATAAAGATCCTGGCCTTCATGCGCCATTTGCACCATGGAATGAACTGCAAAGGTGTGGCGAAGATCATGAACACGAGGACCATGATGATTACCAGTATATGGTATGCCAGATTCAGTTTGAAGCCGACGGAACCATTTATAAATAGATTGTGCATTGCAATATGTACCATCGCTTTTTATAAAGAAAAAGCTATTTGGTAAATCGACATGTTTGATTGGCATTTTGCTCCGGAAGGAAGTATATTGTTGTAAAACTTCACATAAACTGTCGTTGATGGGAACGATTCTTTCAGAGCCGTTTTTTGTCTTTCGGATATGAATATATCCTTCTTTGAACTTTACATCTGCATTTCTGATGGAAAGAGCTTCAGAGATTCTCAGACCAGTACTGTACAATAACCTTAGTACAGCAGGAACACAAAACATCGTGTTTGTCATATGACGGTCATACATTCTCAATTTGTCACTCATTTGTAGCAACCTATCAATCTGATTTCGTGTGAATATGTATGGTCGGAAATTACTTTTGGAACGACTATTCTCTGGTAACCTGGGTATAAAACAGTCATGTCCTTGTCGTGACATAAATTTTGCAAGTTGAGATATAATTGAGTACTTGCTGTATAGAGTTGATGACTTGTCATTGATTCTGGTTTTTCGCCATTGGTTCACCAGTTCCCGGGTAATGATCGGATCCGCAACTTTATTTTCTTGGAAAAAACGATCTATTTCATTAAGAATCCATTTTCCTCGAAGGAAATTGCAACCGGAGGCCTCTTTCATATGGATGAAGTCCCTTATAAATGGAGCCAGAACGCTATTGTATTCAAAATACCTATTCATAAAACACTCCTCCTTTCTGCATATAAAAACTGTCTGCTACACATGGAACCGCAAGAGTACACTTTATTAGTGAGGTCAAATCTATACGAAGGTATTTCATTGTTGTGTCTGTTTTCGCATGGCCCAATACCTCCGATATAACGGGCATTGGCACCTCGTTTTTTAAAAGACAACTGGCTAAACTGTGCCGCAAGGAGTGTGGACCGTGATGGCGACCGTCGGTTATTACCCTGGATTTTGATATATTTTCCCGTATTGCTGAACACACTGTACTTTTACTTGCAGGGATATATGGAGCACGACAAGTGATAAAAACATGTTGAGATTCGGATTTGAACCGACCATACTTGAGATAATCGATTATCGCATTCCCCACATCACTCAAAAGAGGCAGGGTGATTGGACTTCCTGTCTTATACTGGGTAAGTCTGATTTCGTTTCTCTCCCAGTCAAGATTGGAGAATTGAAGTTGAGCAATATCGGATGCTCGGAGTCCTAATCGACTAGCCAGCAAGATCATGGCATAATCACGTTTGCCGACTCCGCTACTCCTGTCTACTGATTCTTCAATGACACGAACTTCATCAGCAGCAAAATATGATGGTATTTTTTCATGTTTCACCCATTTATAATATCTCAATACATCTTCAAAATTTAAATCAGTTATTTGATGCTCATACCAAAAACGAAACAATACACGTAAGCTGCTAACGATGTTGATTTTATTATTTTCAGTTGTTGATACAAACTCCAGTATATGACGCTCTTTCATTTCATTCAAAGAAAAAACACCAGACCGGTTGAGATAAGAGAGGAACCGATTCAGATATAGCTCATAGTTTTTTATAGTGACTGAACTCCTACGCAATGAGTGCAAATGATCGATGAGTTTATTCATCTGTATTCCGATTTCTCCATATAATTCATGCTTAACCGGTGCGACAGTGCGTTTTCTTATAATGCCAAGATTTAGATAATCATCTAAAACCTGTATGCTTCTAATTTTTTCACGATCATCATGTCTCAAATTATCGTACGGAATGCAATTCATAACATACTCCTGTCCCAAGGATGGACAATAAATTGACAAATTCTTTTCATTCATATACCGAAGAATTCCGTTCTTCCATAAGGAACGGTACTTGTCAATTCGGCTTTGAGTGTAACAGTTATCGCTGAAAAACAGCATACAATGTTTGATCAATTGATTAATTTCTCTTTCCATAATGGTAAATTTTTAAAACCTGGCAATATCGCCAAGTCAAAATTATTATGTAAAGAGATTATGTAAAGTAAGTTACTGAAAGAATTGACTGTTAAGTTGATGACGTTCGCGAAATCTGTTTTGTTTGCATAAGGATATACTTTCCATAAAAAAATTTATGCAAAGCTTTGCATAAATTCTTCAAATGGATGAAACAGCATCTGAGGATAAAATCCTTCTGGGGGACAACCTTGAATGCAGTAAAAATCCAAATGTATTGTGCGATCATCGCTTACTGCCTAGTTGCCATAGTTGGTAACAAATTGAAAGTTGACCGCTCAATCTACGAAATTCTACAAATACTCAGCATATCTCTGCTCGATAAAACACCTATAAAAGAGATACTTACGAAGTACGATTACAAAGATGTCAAAGAACTAAATAATAAACAATTAATAATCAGTGGGTTTTAAGTGCCCACTAATGTATAAACCATTAAAATCACACTTATGTCTATCAGTACAGGAAAAGCAAATTGGAGCGG
>JAVVEL010000106.1:0-4076 GCA_032260385.1 Bacteroidales bacterium
GGCATTGCCTGATTATATAACCAGGGCACTGGATAACGGGAAGTTCAGGATTGATAATATTGCAGAAGGGCAGTATAAGGTTTACGGGCTAAAAGATGAAAATAACAATAAACTCTATGACCTCCCTTCCGAAGCAATTGCCTTCACGGACTCTTCAATATACATCAATACTGAAAATAACTATATTCCCCCAAGACCCATCAGCCTTGTGACAATGGCCGATTCAAATCTTGTGGTACCTGCCGCTGATACCCTGAATAAGGAAGAAATCATGGAGGCTCAGGAAGCTCCGGTTCCTGGTACCCTGAATAAGGAAGAGCTTACCGGCGGACAGGCTTACCTCGATTCCCTTAAATATGAACGTATACCGGGGAAGGAAGTGGAACTCTTCTATTTCGTGGCTGAAAACAAGATACAGTATCTTACGGGAACAAGCCGCTCACTGCCCTACCTCTTGCAATTCACCTTTGCCATGCCCGTAGATACAGCCTCTGTTAAAATGGAGTTTGCAGATACTGAAGGGGATGTTCAATATATAAGGGAAGTTACGTCGGAACTGGATACTTTCAGGATATGGCTAACCGACAGTGCCTTCTATTCCAGGGAACTAATAAGCCTTTACCTGGAACATCCTGAAACAGATACCCTGGGACAACTGCAGTCGGTTACCGATACCTTGAAACTGCGATACAGGGCTGCGGCACCTCCCCGCTCAAGAGGCCCGGTCACCCTAAGGCAGCCGGTGCTTCCTGTAAAAACCAGTCTTTCTCAACCTTCCGGACTGAAACCCGGACAAAAGCCGGTCTTTGTATTTGAAACACCTGTAGCCGACCCCGATACTTCACTTATAAGCGTCTTCCTCAAGAGCGATACCCTGAGAATTAAACAGGGATATGAACTTTACCGCGACAGCCTTAATTCCAGGAGATTTATTATGGAAACTGTACTGGAACCCGATAGTTCATATCTCCTTGTAGCGGAAAAGGGGGCCTTTAAAAATATTTACGGACATCTTAATGATTCACTGACCTATAATTTCAGGGTCAGAAATCTCGAACAGTTCGGCAAGCTGGTGATGAATATCACGGGCTTTCAGGGGAAAATCATCATTCAGTTAATGGATGCATCTGAGAAGATCGTAAGCGAAAAGAAAATAAGTCTCCCCGATGAGCGACGGGTTGAATTTCCCTACCTCGACAGTAAAGAATACCTGGTAAAAGCCATTTTTGATATTGATGGAAACGGTAAGTGGACAACAGGGGACTATGAGCTGAAAAGACAGCCCGAACCGGTAAGCTACTACAACAAAAAGATTGCTGTTAAAGCAGGCTGGGAAATGATAGAAGACTGGCAGCTGGCCGGATTGCGGGTAAAAAATGAAGCCATAAGCACTACCAGGGGCAAAAAGTCAGATAAATAACTACGGAAATAATTACACCGATATGGATAAGGAAATAGTTGCCGGAATTGATATAGGAGGCACAAATACAGTATACGGACTGGTTGGTCAAGATGGTAAAATACTTTCTGAAGGGAAAATAACTACCGACACTGCACCTCAAGCCGACGGTTTTATTAAAACCCTTGCCACGGAAATAAATAAACTGCTCGCCGGCCATAAAGGCTATTCACTGAAAGGAATTGGCATAGGAGCACCGAACGGAAATTATCATAAGGGTACCATAGAGCTGGCTCCCAATCTTGCATGGAAGGGGATCGTGCCCTTTGGGGACATGATGGAAAAAGAAATACAAAAACCCGTTGTCCTGACCAATGATGCCACAGCAGCAGCTGTTGGTGAAATGATTTTCGGGGGAGCAAAGGGGATAGGGGACTTTATTATACTTACACTGGGTACAGGACTCGGTAGCGGTTTTGTGGTTGACGGCCAGGTGGTCTACGGACATACGGGCTTTGCCGGAGAATATGGTCATGTGATAATGATACCCGGAGGCCGCGATTGTGGTTGCGGAAGAAAAGGATGCCTCGAAACATATGCCTCAGCAACCGGTATTGTGCGTACCGTAAAGATCTTCATGGAAGAAAGCAAGAAGGAAAGCATCCTCAGGGCTGTAAACCCTGCCGTGATCGATTCCAGGATGGTGGCCGAAGCCGCCGCCAAAGGCGATAAGCTGGCACTCGATGCCTTTGACTACACGGCCAGGATCCTCGCCCTGGCTATCGTCAATGCAGTTGTCGTTACCAGCCCGGAGGCAATATTTTTATTCGGCGGACTGGCTCAGGCAGGCGACCTGCTCTTTGTTCCCCTGAGAAAATATGTCGACGAATTTGTTCAGCCCGTCTTTAGAAATACCTTCAAAATACTGCCCTCGGCAATCCCTGAAACAAACGCTGCTGTACTTGGCGCTGCAGCCCTGGCCTGGAAGGAATTGTGCTGATGTTGAAGCTTTGCCCGGCGCCGTGACCCCACCGCTAAGACCGGACGGAAAGAGGTCTGATTCTTTTTTTGGAATTATCATTGTTTAATAATATCTTTATTAGACTAAAAGGTTCGTTTAGTTCAGAATCAAAAATCTGAAGCGGTTTGAAGAGAATCAGCGTTGTTAAATTTGTGTTTGGGGAAGATTATCCTGGCCTGGCCGAAGTGTCGGCCGGGATGGATAATCTCAGTATGGTTAACCGTATTGACAATCTAAACTGGGATACAGGGGGCTATAAACCGGAGCTTAAGTTTAAAATTGCTTACGGGAAAAGGGAAATATACCTGAAATACTACGCAAGGGAGGAATATGTAAAGGCAGAAAAAACGGGTGTAAACCAGGATGTTTATGAAGATTCCTGTGTCGAGTTTTTTGTATCTCCGGCCGGCGATGGCATATATTATAATTTTGAGTTCAATAGCATCGGGGCCTTCCTTTTCGGATCGGGGACGGGCAGGCACGACAGCAGGAGATCTGATCCGGCCATGGCTTCCATGATAAGATGCCTTCCCTCACTGGGCTATGAACCATTTCCTGAAAGGAAGGGCAGACAGGAGTGGACCCTTACTATTGCAATTGATTTGGCTGTATTTTTCAGGCACGATATTAAAAGTCTGGAGGGACGTGAATTCAGGGCTAACTTTTATAAATGCGGGGATGCCCTCACAAAACCTCATTATCTTTCCTGGAACCCGGTTCTGGTTGAAAAACCCGACTTCCACAGGCCTGAATTTTTTGGCAGCATATATTTTGAATAACATAAACTCACTGTAATGATTAAGGCTAATGCAGTTATAGGGCAATCGGGTGGACCTACCGCCGTAATAAATTCAAGTATGGCCGGACTTATAGAGACAGCAGCCGCATCCGCCCATATCGCAGATGTTTATGGCATGCAATATGGTATTGAAGGCTTTATGAATGAATGGCTTATCGACCTTGGAAGGCAGCCTCAGAAAATTATTAAGGGCCTCAGAAGCACCCCTTCCTCGGCCCTTGGCTCATCACGCCATAAACTGGTTGATAAAGACTTCCCTGTAATACTTGATGTGCTGAAAAGGAATAATATAAGGTATTTCTTCCTTATTGGCGGTAACGACACAATGGATACCGTCAACAGGGTCGAAAAATATTGCAGGGAAAATAATTATGAACTCACCGGTGTGGGTATACCCAAAACTGTTGATAATGACCTTTATGGTACCGATCATACCCCCGGATTTGCTTCAGCAGCCAGGTCGAATATCCTCAATGTTATGCAGTCTGGTGTGCTGGCAAGGGATATGCAAAAGGTCGATAAATTTGTTGTTTACCAGACCATTGGAAGGGATGCCGGGTGGCTCGCCCTGGCCACGGCCCTGGCAGCAAAAAAGGAGTCTGATGCTCCGCACCTCATATATGCACCCGAATTTACTTTCGACAGGGACAGCTTCCTTGTCGATGTCGAAAGATGTATTCTTAATTATGGCTTTGTTTCGGTGGTCTGCGGTGAAGGACTGAAATATTCCGACGGATCACCTGTAAGCCAGTCAGGGACAAAAGATAAGTTCAGCAATATTGAATTCGGAGCCATGGGTGGTGCCAGTGTGGGACTCAACCTGCACGGGATGATACACAAGGAATTCGGACACAGGG
>JAVVEL010000107.1:0-4006 GCA_032260385.1 Bacteroidales bacterium
AACATTAGAGAATGCAACTGTACACCTGAAAACAAGTGTTAAATCAACTCATGTTTACGTGAGGAACGTACTGGCTATGATAGAAGGCAAAAACAAAGACGAGATCATTATTCTGGGTGCCCATTACGATCATACAGGAATGAACGACGGCTATATCAATAACGGTGCTGATGATAATGGCTCAGGAACTGTTGGAGTGGTAACACTGGCAAGAGCAATACAAGCTCTGGATGAGCAACCTGAGAAAACAATAGTGTTTGCATTATGGACGGGTGAGGAAAAAGGACTCCTCGGTTCCAGGTACTTTGTCGACAATCCAACAGTACCCCTCGAGAATATTAAAGCCAGTGTAAATTTTGACATGATATCAAGATATGTCAGCGATGACCAGCCCAACAAGGTTACCATGACATATACAGCATCAAAAGAAATTTTTAAAGATATAACAGTCAAAAACCTCGAAATGTTCGGTATTGAGCTCGACACCGACTACCAGGCTTCGGATAATCCACCGGGGGGATCTGATCACAGGTCTTTTGTGGCTAAAGGGATACCCATAATGAGATTTAAACCAGGACACAGGGAAGAGTATCATACACCCGGGGATGAGATAAGCACCATTGACTGGGACATCATGCAAAAAATAGTCAGGATAAGCTTCCTGAATATAATGGACATGGCAAATACCAGTTGGTAAGAGCCATTTCTCCCATGGGATAGAGTTTGTTTTTTGGTTACAAATTTAGACCATACGGCAAATTATATGGATAATATCTGCCGCAGGATTCATTTTCCCACAATAAGCTTTTCCTGGATTAAACGAGGTACTGGGATCTGTTCTGTTTATACATAAACTCGGATTTAAAGCAGCCTTATCTATTGCAGATCGGCCGTTACGCAGTCTGGCATATAATCTACCCGGTCTTTTAATCATAGGGTTTACTGCATTCAGCTTTACTCGTTCCCGCCATATAGGCTTAATTACTGTCTCATAAAGTTCAAACATCGTTATTGACTGATGATAAAATAAATCTTAATTTGCATCAAACCAATCTTACAATCACATGGACGGACACCAGAATAAGCTCGCCCGTTTCTGGCAGGAACTGAAAAGAAGAAGAGTCATACATGTTATCGCTGTATATGCTTCTGCCGCCTTTGTCATCATTGAGCTTGCAGGTAATTTAACCGAGCCGCTCAATCTGCCGGACAGTTTTTCTACCATTGTTATTATAGTACTGGCGGCAGGTTTCCCGCTGGCAATAGTATTATCATGGCTTTACGATCTAACATCAGGTACTTTTGAACGAACCAGACCAGTTGAAGATATCCCTGAGGAGGTAAAAGTATCGGTGCCCAATGCATGGAAGGTTGCCACCTGGGTGAGCTTCGTGGTAATTGCAGGTCTTGTAGCCCTGAACATTGTAAGCAGGGGGGATATAATAAAGCCGGGGATGATCCAGTCAATGGTGGTACTTCCTTTTAGTAACTACACGGGCGATGAAAACCTGGAATATTTTGTTTCCGGGATGCATTCATCCCTTATTGGTGATATGGGTAAAGTGGGCGGTTTACGTATTCTGTCCGACACCACTTCCAGGATGTATAGGAATTCAGAAAAATCAGTTCCCCAGATAGCGACAGAATTAAAAGTAGACGCGGTAATCGAACCCACGGTGACCTGTTTCGGAGATTCTATTTGCCTGCAGGTAAAGGTAATCAGCGCCTTCCCCGAGGAAAAACTATTGTGGGTATCTGAATACAGGGAAGACAGGAGAAACATACTCAGTCTTTATAGCAGTATCACCAGGGAGATAGCCAGAGAAGTGAAGGTTGAACTGAGCCCTGAAGAAGAAAGGTTGCTTTCAAAAACAAAGATGCTTGACAGGGAAACATATGAGGCTTATTTAAAAAGCTACCGGGCAATGGGGGACCTGAGTGAGAGCTCGCTGCGGGAAGCCCTGGAATACCTGGAGTCAGCCATTGAGAAAGATCCTGACTGGGCTCCCCTATATACAGGTATGGCAAATGCCTGTGGAGGACTGCAACAAGCTGGGCATGAACCACCGGGCATTGCCGGTCCGAAGATAAATGAATACCTGAATAAGGCCCTTGAAATTGACCCCGATATAGCCGAGGCTCACGATATACTGGCTGTTAAAGCCTGGGTTTCGGAATGGGACTGGGATAAGGCAGAGAAGGAATTTCTATACACACTGGCCGTTAATAGCAACAGGATACTATAATATGTACTATCTATATGACAAGCCCCGCTTTATTGCTGTTCTCTAAAAAATGAACCTTCCGCTTCCCTTAACAAATTGAAATGAAATAATATATCAGATCCTGAAAGAAATCAATTGCATATGAAACTGAAGAAGAAATTAAATGAAATTAGTGATAATTATTTAAATAGCACAGATGGGAAAATTCATTAAATTGATTATTACAGCAGTAATTACGGGAATGTTGCTGCAGGCATGTACGGGTACTAAAAAAGAAAAAGAAGCACAAAATCCGAACATCATCTTTTTTCTTATTGATGATCAAAGGAATGATGTAATCGGGTGTGCCGGGCATCCCTTAGTGCAAACACCAACAATTGATAAACTGGCTGAAAACGGAATACGATTAACCAATGCTTTTGTGACAACTTCCATTTGCGCAGCCAGCAGGGCATCCATTTTTAGCGGATTATATGAGTGCAGGCACAATTACACTTTTGGGAAGGACCCATTAAAAACCGGGTATGTAAAGAATTCATACCCTTACCTTCTGAGACAGGCCGGGTACAAAACCGGTTTTGTTGGAAAGTTCGGGATTGAAATGGAAAACCAGGACTCCATGCTGGCTGAGATGTTTGACTATTTGAAAATATCTCCCAGATCTGTACCCTATTTCAAGGAATATCCTGATGGAAGCAGGCGTCATTCAGCAGAAATTAAAGGAGACCAGGCTATAGAGTTCATCAATCAACAGTCCAAAGACCAGGCCTTTTGCCTTTCGATAAGTTTTAATGCCGTGCATGCAGTAGACGATCAATTAACTCCCGGGAATGAGGGCCATTATCCCTATCCGGCTTCAGCAGCAGCTTTGTATGAAGGAATTGAAATGCCGGAGCCAAAACTATCGGACCCGGAAATCTTTGCAAATCATCCGGAATTCCTGAAAAATTCCTTAAACAGAGAACGTTTCTTCTGGCGCTGGGATACACCGGAAAAGTATCAAACAAACTTGAGAGCTTATTTTCGCATGATAAGCGGATATGATAATGTGATGAAGCGGGTAATCGCTGCTCTCGAAAAAAAAGGATTGGATAAAAACACTGTGATTATATATTCTGCTGATAATGGATACTATATGGGCAACAGGGGATTTTCCGGTAAATGGAGCCATTATGAAGAATCGATCCGGGTTCCTTTAATAATCTTTGATCCGCGAATCCCAAAAAATTCAACCAATAAATTATCAGAAAAAATGGCTTTGAACATTGATATTCCGGCAACAATTCTTGATTATGCCGGGATTGAACAACCGGATATCTTTCAGGGCAGAAGCCTGTTGCCACTTTTTGGTGGAGATGAAAACAATAACTGGCGTGATGGTTTCTTTTGTGAACACAGGATGGACCATCCTTTGATTCCTAAATTTATCGGATACAGGGGTGAACGCTTTGTTTATGCCAATTATTACGAACAGGAACCAGCTTATGAATATTTGCATGACTTGCAACAGGACCCTGATCAACTCACAAATCTGGCCTTCCATCCTGACTATCAGCAAACATTGCAGGAGATGAGGGATTTGTGCAGGAGTATCGAAGTCATTTTATCAGGAAAGCAAAAATGAATTAATTATTTAATGCCGGTCCCTGGGGTTCTTCACCTGCCCTGTAGTCAATATGTCCACCTTTATTCAGTTTGTATCCCCATTTCTCAATATAATATCCCCTGGGCCTGAATTCATCACCTATCATATTAAGTTTTTCTGATAGTATTGAATCAAG
>JAVVEL010000108.1:0-3834 GCA_032260385.1 Bacteroidales bacterium
CTTTGTGGATGATATCGACGTGGAAGAAAACTCAATAGAGGTAAAAAAGAAAATAGGCTACCTGCCGGAAAACAACCCTCTCTACCACGAAATGTATGTGAAGGAATACTTGCAGTATATAGCTTCAATATATAAACTGGGCAGGGATTCAAAGAAGAAGATAGATGCCATTATCGATCAGACAGGCCTGTCACCTGAACAGCATAAAAAAATTGGCGCCCTGTCCAAGGGCTACCGTCAAAGGGTCGGACTGGCACAGGCACTGATACACGACCCGGAAGTGCTGATACTGGATGAGCCCACGAGCGGACTCGATCCTAACCAGATAGTGGAAATAAGAAACCTCATATCCGAAGCCGGCAAGGCCAAGACAGTATTACTGTCCACCCATATCATGCAGGAAGTGGAGGCGGTGTGCGACCGTATAATCATAATCGATAAGGGAAGGATAAAGGCTGATGACAGCAAGAAAGACATCTATTCCAGGATAGAAAAAAAGACCAGTACAATTATGGTGGAATTTGATGTTGATATAGATGTGGAGATGCTAAGACATATAAAAAATGTAAGCGATGCACGATGGGTAGAAGGGAAGACCTATCTCCTGGAGGCTCCCAATTATGAAGACATAAGGCCTGCCGTATTCCGGTTTGCAGTGGATAACGGACTTACGGTCCTGTCGATGCAGCTCAAAGAACAAAGCCTTGAAGAAGTGTTCAGGAGTTTAACCAGCTAGTTGATGTACATGTCAAATCAAATAGAAATTGGTAAGCTTACCCTCGGTGGTGATGCACCCGTTAGACTGCAATCCATGACCAACACCGACACCATGGATGTGAAAGCCAGCGTGGCCCAGGTGATTCGTATCATAGAAGCCGGGGGCGATATGGTGCGACTCACAACACAGGGTATGAAGGAGGCTGAAGCACTGGCAATAATCAAAAAGGAAGTATGGAAGGCAGGCTTCGACACTCCACTCATCGCTGACGTACATTTCAATCCCAAAATTGCAGAGTTTGCAGCCGGTATAGTGGCCAAAGTAAGGATCAACCCGGGTAATTATGCTGACAAAAGAGCCACATTTCAAAGTGTTGAATTATCAGATCAGGAATATACGGAGGAACTGGAAAGAATACACAGGCGACTCCTCCCACTGATAAATAAATGTATAGCCAATGGAACTGCCATACGTATCGGGGTTAATCATGGTTCGCTGTCCGACCGTATCATGACACGCTACGGTAATACTCCTGAGGGAATGGCTGTCTCAGCAATGGAATTTATACGCATAATGGCAGCCGAGAATTTCCATAAGCTTGTATTATCGATGAAATCATCGAACAGCCTCATCATGATTGAAGCCACCAGGCTGCTGGTAAGGATGATGCAGGAAGAAGGCTATGCCTATCCCCTACACCTGGGGGTCACCGAGGCCGGCGAAGGCGAAGACGGACGCATACGCTCAGCGCTTGGCATAGGAGCGCTCCTTCGCCAGGGTA
The DNA here is from genome assembly GCA_032260385.1 of Bacteroidales bacterium. GTDB lineage: Bacteria > Bacteroidota > Bacteroidia > Bacteroidales > VadinHA17 > UBA9300. The sequence goes on from JAVVEL010000108.1 coordinate 1,500, forward strand.
TTGGCGACACCATCCGCGTCTCCCTCTCCGAACCACCTGAAGATGAGATCCCCGTTGCCAGGAAGATAGTGGATGCATCAGCAAGTGCCGGCAAAAACATTCAAAAAGAAAAAATCAACGGACCGTTATTAAAGCTCAGATACAATATTAAAGACCGGGAAGATCTTACTATAAAAGCCTCTGTCGATTGTTCGCTCGAATTAATTGACAGAAAAGCCACCGATCTTGAAATATACAACGGAGGCAACCTGCCTGCCGGAAATATACAATCCATCAAGGACGGCATCCTGCAGGCAGCACGTATAAAGATCACACGCAACGATTACATTTCCTGTCCCACCTGCGGCAGGACAAAGTTTGACCTGGCCGCAGCTGTTGAAAGGGTGAAAAATGCAACGTCACATCTCAAAGGTCTAAAGATAGCCATCATGGGCTGCATAGTGAACGGACCGGGTGAGATGGCCGATGCCGACTACGGCTATATAGGCTCTGCCAATGGCAAAGTACATATTTACTGCGGCAAAGACCCCGTCTTCAAGAACATCCCCGAAGACGAAGCAATTGATAAGCTACTCAAATTAATTGAGGAAGACCGCGCAGATACCCCCTCTCTTGAGGGGTGACAATAGAAATGAAATGATACTTGAATACTCTAAGCATAAAACATTAAACCTGCTCCTTCAATACTGAATTAATTACAGGTAAAGCATAAAGTGGGATATTGATCATCCATTCCTGAGAACGGAAGTCCGACATTGATGTACGAATGCAAAGATCCGGACGATACTTTTCCTTATATACTTTTAGGCTTTTTGATTTAAGATTTTCTTCAGCTTTTACCTCAATCGGTACGACTTTCCCTGAAGTCTGTATTAGAAAATCAACTTCGGCAGTTGATCTGTCTGCAGACCAGTAATTAATAACCTGATTATCTGTACTCACAAGTTGTTGAAGAACATATTGTTCAGTAAGGGATCCTTTGAATTCAGAAAATATTTCATTCCCTTTAATCAGTGTCCCGGCATCAATTGAAGTCATTGCCGATAATAAACCAACATCAACAACAAACAACTTGAACGAACTTATATCCAGATACGCTTTAAGAGGATAGGCTGGCTTTGAAACGCGGGAAATTTTATGAACATGACCGCAATCTGTGAGCCATGAAATGGCTGACTCATATTCTTTGGCCCGGGCCCCCTGTCTGATAAGTCCGTATATAAATTTCCTGTTTTCTTTGGCCAGCTGTGACGGAATAGAATTCCATACCATTCTTATTCTTGTAGACATACCTGCTGGTGTATGTTTTGAAAAGTCCAACTCATATGCTTTCAGAATATTATTCTGAAGCTCCCGAACCTCATTAAAGTTGTTGTTCTTAGCAAACTGCAATACTGGTTCAGGCATACCTCCTATATAATAATAATGCCTTAACCTATCAATATATTTTGATTTATATACTTTAATGAGTTTCCAATCACATTCAAATAGCATATTAATTAATGCATCTTCATTTAAAGAATAAAGAAATTCTATGAAACTGAGTGGGTGAAGATCGAGAAAATCAACTTTTCCTACCGGGAAGGATACCCCTGGATGATTAGCCATACCAAGTAATGATCCGGCAGTCATAACGTGGTATTTATTTGCATCTTCCTCAAAATATTTCAGGCTGCTTATTGCTGCCGGAACACTTTGAATCTCATCAAAAATTATCAAAGTGTTTTTTGGATTGATTGAAAATCCTGATTCAACCTGGAGTGCCGTAATAATCCTGGATATATTAAAACCATCTTCAAATAGAGGTGCTAAATGTCTATCCCTCTCAAGATTTACATATACTACCTTATCATATTCGTTCTTCCCAAATTCTTTCATAAGCCATGTTTTACCAACCTGCCTGGCTCCTCGGATGATCAAAGGTTTTCTTGTTGGCGAATCTTTCCACTTAAGAAGATCATTGTATTTCAACCGCTTCATAATCATGTTTTATGTAAAAATACATTTTTCGTCCATATAATTGTATTATTCTACACTTTTTCGTACGTATTATTGTATTTTTTAACACTTTTTCAAAGGAATAATCAAAATACATCACATCACTATCGCATTCCCGGTTCACAGTTAATGGTGTCCACTATCATCAGTGAAATCTGTGTAACTGCGAAAATCTGCGTAATAAGTGCCAGAGGCTCTAACAAAAAATAAGGTTAGTTTTTTTTTCAAAAACGTCTGTGATCAGCTTGGTATAAAATCCTCTAATAATTAAATAATTAATCGTTTCTTAAAGAGTTCTTTTAGGATTATTAATCTTAAATTGTTTAAATTATTAATA
>JAVVEL010000109.1:0-3802 GCA_032260385.1 Bacteroidales bacterium
CCTTTGATCTTTAATCGTTGCGCTTACTAATTGAATTATCGCCTTGAGCTAGGCGGGTCGTAGTTCTGTGGTATCGACTACCTGATCAGATTCGGGAAAACTGGTGCAAATCAGAGAGGGGGTCTGCTTCCGGGGATCAGGGCAGAAGCCTGTCTTGTTTCCTCGAGATGAAGATATAAACTATGATCATAAACAGGCTTTAATTCCCAGCTCTTCTCAAGGATTTCCACGGCTTCTATATATTGCCCCTTTTTATACAAGCCCCTGCCTTTGGTATGGAGGAGGAGGTAATTACCTGGACTTATATCAAGTGCTTTATCAATCAGTTCAATGCCCTGGTCTAATGCAATGTCATTTTCAATAAGGGTGAAAGCGAGACTATTCATTATTTCCGGATTTCCGGGATCCAGTGAGAGGGCTTCCCGGTAATACTTTTCTGCTTCATCCGGAATCCCGGCGGAGGAGTAGATACCGGCTACTCCTGCAATTGTTTCTGATTCACTTAAGAGATTTTCCCTGCACAGTGATCTGTACTTACTAATGTATTTATTTGCTTCCTGTAAATTAGCTTCAGACAGTGCCAGTATGGCCTGCCTGCTTGTTAACATAAGATCTTCCGGGAAGTCCTTCACAGCCTTTTTATATAGTTTCTTTTCTTTCTTTACCTGCCCGGTACGGTGGTACGCCTGTCCAAGTGCACTATAAGCCGGGCTCCATGATTTTATTGCTTCCTGGTCATCATATAAGGAGACGGCTGTTTCCAGGTCAGTGATTGATCTTTCATACTGAGAAAGGCTGGTGTAAGCTATGCCCCTGTAGTAAAATAACTCAGGTCTCCTATTGTCAAAGTCCTCCATCTGATTAAGTGAACCTATTACTTCCTTTGGTGTTTCATACAGTAAGGCATAGACATAATCATACCATATCTCAAGAACCGTGGAGAAATCTTTCCTTTCCTCATTAGCCCTCATACACCACTTTCGGGCTTCATCATACCTTCCCTGCATGGCATAAGCCAGGGAGAGTAATACCCGGGGAAATACCAGGGTCGAATCGGTTTCCACAACCCTTGAAAACCTCCCGGATGCAGTTTGGTAATCAAAATTCAGCATTGCCCTGTATCCATAGGCAAAAAAACTGTATTCCTCATACTCATCAATGGTCACAAGATCCCTGAAGGCAGGAGGTACTTCCTTCTGTAATTGATATATGACAAGGAAGTTTTTTACCATTGATGAGAGAGTATCTATAAGGCCGAGGATATTATCTTTCGTTCCATCTATATGGAAGGATCTGACGTCTTCGCCCGATTTGGTTATGCTTAGCTGTGTATTTATCCTTATCAGTGTCCCCGATTGCTTCATGGAGCCATGGACGTACATCTCAGCACGAAGCTTATGTGCTGTTCTGTTTCCTTCGGACGAACTGTTAAGGATATAATCGTTCTCACCCTGTCTTTTTAAGAGCATGTTCACCTTCTCTGCCGGTTTAACCTGTAAATCATACGAGGTCGAAAGCACAGCAATTATATTATCCTGGATTGCAGTCTTCCACCTGTTAAGGCTTGTATCACCTGTCATATTCCGGAATGGCAATACTGCCGTTACCATTTTTCTATATCCAGTCTTATCCCTGTCTGGTTCGTCCCGGCTGAATACTTTAGGCCATACAAGTGCCAGGACGATAAGCAGTAATACCCCGATTACGATATCATTTGCTCTCAGTTTCCTCTTTCTGGCACCGGAGCCATCTTTTACCTTTTGGCTTATGTCTTTTCCTTCCGTCCTGATTATCCCTTCAGGTGTAACATCATAAATCCAGCTCAGGATCACAACGACCGGAAATCCTGCTACCAGAAGGATCACAATCAATGTAGCCGTCCAGTCAGGCAGGAAGAGTGGTTCAATAAGATTGTTGACAAGTTCAATTATTATATAAGTGGTTGCAGCATAGATGGTGACCACCCTGAAGACCCTGCGATGTTTCAACTCCTGCCACAGACTTAAGAGTTTATTTGGTTTTTGTGGCATGGGCTTCCTTTGGGTTTAGCGTCTGTAATTCAAGTGCTTCAGTCAATTAATCTGCTTACTGCTCATTGCTTTCTTTACCTCCTCAATCAACAGGTAGCTAGAGTGATTGTATAGTGGTCTCATTTCCCAGGCTTCCTGGAGCAGATCCAGGGCTTCACCATATTTACCATGTTTATAGAGCCCCTCGCCCTTATTCTCCAAATAGATGTAACTATATGGATTAATTGCAAGGGCTTTATCAATGAGTTCCATTCCTTCATCAATATTTATATCCTCATGTATCAGGAACCATCCAAGGTTGTTCATGCAGGAGGGATTTTCGGGCTCGAGTGCCAGGGCTTCACGGTAACACTTCTCAGCTTTATCCAGGTAGCCCCCTTCCGTATAGATATATGCTAAAGCAAAATTCATCTCTACATCGGACATTGCAAATACTTCTTTGGCAACAGACCTGCACATATCAATATATTCATTTGCTGCAGTGGTATCTTTCCCGGTCAAAGCCAGGATAGCCTGCCTCTGCGGCAGGTAGTATGTGCCGGGAAAATACTCTTCTGCCTGTTTATACAGTTTGTTCTCTTTCCTGTACCGGCCGGTTTCATGGTAGGCATATCCCAGCACGATATAGTCCTGCACCCACCTTGGTTTCACCTCCCATTTCTTATACAGGTCAAATACTTTTTTCATTGCCGTAATAGCCTTATCATACTGATTCAGTGCGATATATATACGGCCTAATTCGTAATATGTCGGGGGATTCTGGTCGTCAAGTTCAAGGAGCTGATTCAGATATTTTATTTCCTCATTTGGTGTTTCGAATAACATGGCATGCATCCAGCCCAGTAAAATATTCATACCAATATCCATCTCGTCTCTCTTATCGTATATCCTGAGGCACCATTCCCTGGCCATATCCAGCTGTCTGAGGTTATAATAAGCCGCTGACATCATCCTGGTTGCATGATAAAAGCCTGAATCAATAGCCAGTGCCTGCGAATAGTATTTTATTGCGGTATTATAATCTGAATTAAAAAATGCCTTCTGTCCATAGGTATAGTACCTGTATGCATCGGGCGAATCTGTCGGTATTACATAGTCATAGCTATGACTCGCTTCCTTTTTAATTTTAGATATTACAAGAAAATTTTTGACCTGTGTTGAGAGTGAATCTATGATACCAAAGATTATTTGTTCGTCATCAGGGCTTTCAATCTGTACAGACTTTATTATTTCTTCGTTATTTGCATTAATAAGCTGTGCATTTATACGGACCGTGTTGCCGGCTTTATTTATGGACCCGTTTACAACAATGTTGGCATCCAGTTTCCTGGACAATGTGGTTGCGACTGAGGGTGCAATTGAAGCATAGCTGTTTATACCCCGGCTTCGCATAATGCTATTTATGGTCTCTGTTTGTCTCACCCTGAGCTCGTCAGTATTGGTAAGGGAGGCTATCAGTTCATTCTGTATGCCGGTTTGCCATATATCCCATGTCGTGTCATTAGACATATTCTGAAAGGGCATTACGGCAACTGATATTCTACCATCGGCCGAGACCATGCGATCCAGGCTGTTCCTGCTGAATATTTTCGGCCATACGAGAACCACAACAATAACAAGGAGGGCAGCAATTATAAGATCACTTACTTTAAGCCGGCTCTTCCCGTGTGCTTTCAGCGGGATTTCTGCTTCTTGCTTTTCTTCAACCGGGGCAGTTTTTATTATTCCTTCAGAAGTGAAATCAAAGATCCAGGCGAGGATGGCAGTCACGG
>JAVVEL010000110.1:0-3720 GCA_032260385.1 Bacteroidales bacterium
GACCTGCCATCCGTGGTCCATTCAATAATATCCTTCTCGGAATTGTACCTGTAGTTTGTAAATTCTGGGAAGGGATATCCCAGCCTGCCTCCATAAAGTCCTTGCTCCAATTGTAATACAGATTAGCATTTATGCCTTCCTTGCGGTAGAGCTCTGCAATACTTACCTCCCCACGAAGTCCTTCAAAAACTATTCTGATTTTTTCCTCTGCCGAGTACTTCTTATGAGTGTGCCTGCGAATCTCTTTGATCTTTGATTCTGATGTCTGTTTCTTTTGATTCATTTTTTGAACTATTATTGGTTATCAATTTAAGAAAAATCTATCTCTTAATTTTTAAACCAATCTGTCCAAATTTGGCTGAAGATTTACATTTCAGGAATCAATATTTTTCATATATTTGTTATACCTAACTTTTAAAAGCCTAACAATGAATTGTTTCAAAAAAGATTTCTTCAGGCCAATATTTATTGGTGTAAGTCTGCTGGCTGTTACATTATCCGGCTGTATAGTCTCGTTACCATCATCATGGGCCACACACAGGGAGGCTTTCTCTTCAGTGCCTGGTGAAAGTGATCCTGTAACAAGCACGGGTGCCTTTCGTTCAGCTAATCTTGATTTCACATATGATGAAGTATACTCATCATGTATCAGGGCTCTCAGCTTTGCTCAATTGAATATCCTGGACGAGGAGCGAGATAACGGTAAAATTTATGCAGTCCGTTCTGCCTCGGTAAAAAACTCCACACAGAGATATTACTACATGGTATATATTGAGGAGTTAACAGGTACTGAGTGCAGGGTAAGACTCTATTCGAAGGTACAGGGTACAGGTTCATACAGGAAATGGGGTCCAAATATAATTGCTCCTTCTCTTCTGTTTCTTGGAACAGCTATAGTACTTACAGCTACTATGGATGCAGGTGCCTTCGCATTTTTGGCAATGTCGTTACCTTACCCTGCCATTACTGTGCCAATGAATATCATACAACAGAAGAATGCTGTCTACCGGTCTACACTAAAATGGAGTCCGGGTGATGAGGAATACCTTGACCGGATTATGTCATTTATTCGAACCGACCTGTTGCAGAGATGATAAAACAATATTTTTTAATCCTGGCAGTAATTATCTGTAGTATTCTCCCTAATCCGGTAAAGGCACAGATTGAAAAGGTTATCTCAATTCAATCCACACCGGAAGGAGCTCTTATTTATGAAAAGGCAAACCGTAACAGTTTCCTGGGAAAGACACCACTGGATTACAATTTCAGCTTTCACAGCGAAAAATCCATGAAGAAGATTACCCTTGAGGCATGCGGATATTACGATACAACAATCGTCATAGATCCCGGTATGACTTCATTAAATGTGGAGATACAGAAGAAACCTTTGCTCTTTACCGTCGACTCACAAGGAGATGTTCTTACGGAAAGGGATGTCGGGGAGGTAAGGTTGTTTACTTCAACCCTGATGGAAGCAATGATAGGTGAAATGCAGGGCTTGCCTGTTAACATTATGGATTACATAATGGTTAAGAAAACTGGTGACACGATAAACATAAACATCGGTTTCACCACTGAACCGGAGAATATCGGTATCAGAATGACTGAGAAAACAGATTCAGTTATAGCTTTTATATGGAACAACTGGTTCAAAGGCAAAGTCTGTGGAGCTGCTTTCACAGGTATAGAGCATCCCGAAGGATTTAAAGTGTATCTCTCAATGGTCTCGAGCAGTGAAAAACTGGCAATAAAGCATATACCGGGTGTAGATGTCAGGGATGTAAAGAATACCAACATCTACCAAACTGTAACTCCCAGGTATATTTATACAACTATCGAAACATATTTTTATACAGAATCTGATGCCACCTTTAACTACTCACTTGAGAAGGATAAGAGTTACTATGAGTTTGTTTATACTTTGAATCCGAATAATCTTTTAACCTGCAAGAATACCGGATATCTCTTTATAAGGAACTCCGAATTAATAAAATCATACGGGAGTAATATTACTGACGGATTTCTTTTCCGGAGGATAATTAAAGATGAATAAACATCATAATTTTAATTATTTGTCATGAAAATATCACTAAAAACCCGCCCGATAACAACGGGAAAGGGAACCTTTGCATTAATGGTTCTTTTATTGATCCCAGGTTGTGTAGCCAGTAAGATCCAGACAGTTGATATTAGATTGAATAAAAAGATGGCCTCAATTGTCGTGATGAAACCATCTGAGGCAAAAAGACGACTCTATGCTACCGATGCAGCCAGGCGGGGTCCGGTACTTGTTCTTATCGATAATAAAACCGGGTTCTACACCTATACATTCGATGAAAAAGATTATGCAAACTTAAGAGCATCAGTAATAAATAGCCTTGAGAAATGTTCCTGCTTCAATAAGGTTACCGATACACCTGATCAGGACAAGGGAACCGAACAGATGATACTATACCTTGATTTTTATGATTCAGGCATCCAGAAAACCACCTGGACAATGGATTGTCTGCTAAATGGTACAGCATGGATCGAAGATAGCTCCGGAAAGGTCCTTGCAGAAAAGCAAATCTCTGTCCTGGAGTCGAGCGGAATGAGTGTAGGCAAGGCCAAGGACAAAGCAATAATAAAATACCTTCAGGAAATATCAGCCCTACTCGAACAGCTGGATTGATACGGAGCCAGCATAAGGACGCAAGGGCACAAGCCAAAGGAAGCTTTGCGAACGAAGATCACGCACGGCGTGAACATAAAACCAAAGTAATTTACGAACCGGGATGCCCGGGTAATCAGGAGTGTATTCTCCCAAGCGGTTACCCAGATCTGTGTTGTCCATCAGGTCCGGAACTCACTCAGGTATGTGGTATGGAAAGAGAAAAAAGAGTTTGCAGCTGATATGAAGGAGATTTATCATGCTGCTACCCTTGAGGCTGCAGAGATAGCGCTTGATAAATTTGAACAAAAATGGAACAATAAATATGCTTATGCTGTTAAATCTTGGAGAAGAAACTGGGGGGAGCTAACCCGGTTCTTCGAGTATCCCCTTGAAATCTGGATAATCGTTTATACTACAAATACAATCGAAAGCCTAAACCGGGGGATACGTAAGTATACCAAGACAAAATCAGTGTTCCCACATGACCAGGCAGCCCTTAAATCAATTTATATGGCCATCTCCAATATTGAAAAAAATGGACTCTGCCCATCAGAGATTGGGGTATGATCCTTCAACAGTTTTTAATTATTTTTGAAGAAAGATGCAGAATTTAAACCAAGGCGTTTACACAAAGTTTTCTAGATACTCCTTGTTTTCTTAGCCTGACAGGTGTCATCCCGGAATGCTTTTCTGTTACCAGAAATATAAGAATCATTACCAAAGGGGGGTGGGTTTCGCAAATTCAACCTCCAGAATCTTTGTTTCTTCCTTCTTAAAACTTGAGGATAGCCTGGTAGCAAATTTATTAATGATTGTCAGGGAAATGGTGCAAAGTATATCACAGCTTGTCTGCTGAAATCCGATACATAAGCTTCCAATTCCCTGTATGGTGAGAAAACCGTGTGACCATCATTCTAAGTAGAATTATAATGGTCTAATATTTCAACTTTTAATATAAATAATTATTTAAGGGTGAATATTTTGAATTAGCCTGATTAATTCACAAACTCAATTTTCAAGTAAAAATACATCATTAATTTTTTCAAAATAGGATTTATTATCCAAGA
>JAVVEL010000111.1:0-3615 GCA_032260385.1 Bacteroidales bacterium
ATAATGATTCCCCGGAAGGGATTTTCCGTTTTCGCGTGAGTCGTAATTAATATATTGTTGCAATGAATCCCTGTCAAGGCCGGTTATGTCTTTTGGCGCAACACATGCCGCGCTGCATTGTCCGTGTTTCATCCAGAGATTGGATGTGTGGTGTTGCTGCAATTTTTTTGTCAGTATTGATATATCATTATTGCAGTATTCACATTTATATTTTTCCGGAGAGTTCTGTTTTATTTCCATACCCTTAATAATTAAGTTTACTCACTCTCACAAATAAATTACCAGCCTGATTATTTTCCCCCAATACAAAGTGTCCGGACTAAATCTCAGTAATATTAATACCAATATTAGAAAATTAATAAACATCAAATCAGTAAACACTTAGAATAAGATTATATCAAAAAATGATATAGGGCTGTTGTATGCTGATAATAAAGACACTACAAACTTCCCTTATTTAGATAGAATTATTCATTCTATTTTCCTGTTGAATCGTTTAACTGCATCCCGAGTATTCAGGGCGAGCTCGCGAGCGGCCAGTGATTTTGCTTAGTGTGAGCGGGCAATCGTTAAGTCATTGAATCGGGTCCCAGGTAGACGGGGCGACCCGGGTCACCAGTAATTTATTTGCCTTTAACAATCCCTTGGTATATATTTATATATCCAAACCACAACCAGATGGCTCTAAAAATCAACAAGCTACTTACATTCTGGAAGGAGTTGAAACGCCGTAATGTAGTAAGGGTTATTACCGTGTATGCTGCTGCCGCTTTCGTTATCCTGGAACTGGTTTCAATTATCGTGGAACCTCTTAGACTGCCGGAATGGACCCTCCCATTTATTATTGTCCTTTTGTGCGTTGGATTTATCATTGCAGTTATTCTATCCTGGATTTATGATATTACGCCTGACGGGATTGAAAAGACAGTTGAAACGGAAAAACCCATAGATGAAAAACCCCTGGAATCATACAGGGGGAAGGGCTGGAAAATAAGTACCTATGTCAGTCTCCTGGTTATCATTGCACTTATTACTTTTCATCTGGTTTCAAAAAATTCAGAAAAGGGCTCCAGACCTGAATTGGAAACATCCATCGCCGTTCTTCCCTTTGAGAACTGGAACAGTGATGAGGAGTACTATTATCTGGGTGATGCCATTACCGATGAAATTATCCTTCAATTATGGCATAGTAATGCTTTTGACCGGGTGCTTTCAAGGTCATCCACGATGCAATATAAGCAAACCAGGCCTGCCGTACCTGCCATCGCCTTACAGCTGGGGGTAAATTATATCATCGAGGGCAGTATCCAGAGACAAAAAAACAATGTGAGTGTCAGGGTGCAGGTTATCAGAGCAGCCGACGAAGATCATATATGGGCAGATGAATTCACCGGTGAATGGCAGGATATACACACTATCCAGGATAATATTGCATTAAAGGTGGCCGAAGAACTTAAAATAGCCCTGACCCCTTTGCAAATGGAGAAGATTGAGGAGGTTCCAACATATAACCTGGAGGCTTACGATTATTATCTGCTGGCTGAACATTTACGAAGTCAGAAAACCCCTGAATCTTTGGAGAAAGCCAGGTTACTTTTCGAAAAAGCGATTGAAGCAGATCCCCGTTTTATAAGAGCCTATACCGGGCTTGCGCGTTGTTATGGTAATCTGGCATTTTATGGCAATACCAGGCCGGGTGAAGCATACCCCCTGGCACTTAAACTAGCCAGGCGTGCGCTCGAACTGGACAGTCTTTATGGAGAAGCTTATGATGCAATAGGTGCATATGAACTATTCTATAATTATGATTTTAAGGCCGCTGAAAAGAATATTTTACGGGCTATGGAACTGGATTCAAATAACCTTACAATATATAAATCTCTGGCCGAACTTTATTTCTATAAGGGGGAATTTCAAAAAGCTATTGAATTTGATGACCGGGCACTTCAACTTCATCCCTTTTATCCTCTCGAAGATGGTTTGTATGCATTGCATCTTTATTTTGCTAATTATCCGGATTCGGCAATTTCCATTATCCAGGAGAAGATCAGAAGAGATACTGTCTGCCCTATATGTCATTTGTACCTGGGGGTAATGTACCTCCTTGAATATGATTATGATAAGGCAATAACTGAAATTGAAAAATCACTCCATGGATTTTCACCCTTTGCCGTTACTCAACTTGGGCTGACATATAGCAAAGCAGGCCACCTGGATGATACACAAAGAATGCTGGACACACTTGAAACCAGGGCAGATAAAGAATTTGTTCCGTACACCATGAGGGGAGCATTGATGGTTGAGCTGGGTAATGAGAAGAAGGCCCTTGAGTATCTCAGGAAAGGATATAAGGAGAGGGAAGAATATCTGCTGTTAATATTGAATGTTGATACAATTGCATATTCAAGTATCCGCTCCGATCCGCGGTTTATTGAATTTTACAATACTATAAGGCCCGGGGATAAATGATTGCAGTCAACTTTTTTGATCTAAAAAGAAATGCATTACAGCAAAAACCGCAATGCATTTCCAGGTGAATATAGAATTAAGCAAATGCCTATTCGTCTTCGTTTTCCTCTTTGGGTGTCAGTTTAAAATCCTGTATTGTAAGATTGGCAGCTCTCACTACTACATTATCATACATAAGGGTATCATAGTTCTCCTTCGTAGCATAAAGGGAGTATATACCTTCAGGTATGCCAGGCAGGGCGTAAAAGCCTGTTGTGTCAGTGTAAGCTGTTGATACTGTGGTATCGGCCATTATCCAGACTGATACATCTTTCAAAGCTAGTGCTGCAGTATCACTCACAATTCCCTGTACGGTCCCGGCAGTTGAGTTATTCACAGCACGTATTACCGGTTTGAAATTAAAGCCGTTGATACCGGCAGGTGAATGCATATTACCTTTCAGTATAAAAGACTTTTCCAGGTTGAAATCAAGTAAAAGGTCTGTGGTTAATCCGCCTTCAACCATTATTGCAGGCTCGATAAAAAGCTTTATCCCTGTCTGTGCTCCGCTGGGTACTTTAAGATCATATGTGCCATGGTCCTTAATCACTATACTTGCCTCGTCTACATAAAGCCGGATAAGATCATATTCGCCAACAGGTATGTCCGTCTCCAGGAGTTCAGCGGTAACACTGTTACGTAATTCCAGCAGGTTAAACTCAAGGGTGTCCTCAAGTAGTGTTATGAAGGGATAACCATTGTGATCATCCTTCTCCCTGATCTCAACTTTTGTGATTACTACATTTGCCTCCTCTATAAATTCAACAGGGAAGGGATCATCAGTGATACTTATCCTCAATGTACCGGAATTATCATCAATGTTTCTATCGTTCTTCTGGCAGCTAACAATTATCATCATTGCAAGGCCGATCAGTCCAAATACTTTAATTATGTTCCTCATATTTTATCTATTTAGATTTGTTCATTATTAAGTAAGACGAACAGGCCTGAATAAAGGTTGTCATGTCATGGAAAAAATTTATTGTCCCATCATTTACACCACAGCCATGCACGGGTCTCTCGTCTTCGTCTCACATTCTCCACCTTAGATCATGCTGGGATCAATTAATTTATTATCTTTCCTTTTAAAAGGCCCCTATGACTGAT
>JAVVEL010000112.1:0-3552 GCA_032260385.1 Bacteroidales bacterium
TTACAAAGTTCTTCATAGCGAAAAGCAATTAACTCTCTTCTGATGATACCCCGCTGCTTGCGGCGGGGTAGTTCATTATATGACGAGAAGGAAAACCGTTATTTCACTTCTGATGCCCTTTGTTTTGATTGCACCCTGAGGGGAGGAAACACCGAGAGGCCTCCATTCTGGGATTTTTAATGACTCTGAAATATGAAGAAGAGGTTCTTAATATTTTTAATTACGATTTTATTGATTGCCCCTGCTGCTGTTTTTTCACAGGTTCAGTTTATGGAGACGGTATGGTTGCAGACAGAAAGGAACCTGTTCATCGCAGGGGAAAATATCTGTTTCAGGGCCGAATTACTTGAAAACGATACCTACAAACCTTCTGTCCTGAGTAATAGCATACGACTTGAACTCATCGACTCGCAGGGGAATAATATCAAACGTTTAAATATACTGCTTGAAAACTCAGAAACTTCAGGGAAAATTGAAATTCCGGCCAACCTGGCCACCGGTTGGTATTTCCTTCGTTGCTATACCAACTGGATGAGGAACTTTGATGATAAGTACTTTACATACAGGGCAATAAAGATATTTAACCCTGAGGGTGATAATTCTCAGACCGGTGCGGCAATCGAAGGACTGAATCTGGAAATCATTCCTTATACTGATCCTTATAATGGGAAACCCATGTGCTCTGTCTATGCAAGCGATGACCATGGTTCACCTGTCCGCGCTCATGGCTTCATCCTGAGCGGACCACAGGATACGGTTCTGTATTTTAAAACTGACCTTACAGGCTGGGCAGTTTCATACTACAATGCTGCCCATATTGATCGTTACCAGGCCTTTGCCGAGAGTGTTCCACGGGAGAATATCAGGTTTGCAATTAATGATAAGAAAGCTCAACCGGGTAAGCCGGAGATAAGTATATCAGAAAAATATGCTTATCTTAATATTAATATCCCGGATGCAGGCAGTGATGAGGAATATAAGGTACTTGTGCACAGGTTATATTCCTGGTCATGGTTTGACACAGGAAGGTCAGACAGGGGCCAGCTTACATTCCGGATTCCGTTGAAAGATCTTCCGTCCGGCATTTCCCAGGTGGCGATACTTGATGAAGAAAATAATGAAATATTCAGGAGCTTATGGTCCGATTACTCCGAGGTGGATCAGTCAATAAGTATAGAAGCAGGCAACAGGTCTGCGGGGCTTGGAGAAGAACAATCCTTTGAATTCATCTCACCTGTAATTTCAGGAAGGGATGCAGCCGGCAGTTTTAAGCTTATTGTTCATGCAGATGTCCCAGGTTCGGATATTTACAGTTATTTGCCCGGTCTGCCCGGGTGGCCTGCCCTGTCAGAAATCCCGGCCGGTGATGAGGCTTTCCGGGCATGGCTTAATTCTACAGGCTATACTCCCGGTACTGCTGCTGCTTTTTTCACTGACAACAATGATTACCCCTCACCACCAGGTTTAAGCGCAGGGGAGGAGAGAGGAATAAGTTACTACCCTGATACAAGGACCGTTACCATAAGGGGCAGGATACAGGATAGCCAGGGGAAGCCTGTGGCTTTGAAAAATGTAGCAATGACAATACTGAATGATAACCTTTTTGCGGCAGCAAGAACAGATGAAGATGGATTTTTTGCATTTACCTTTCCCGGGCTTCACGGCAGTAAGGACTATTTCCTGAATTATTATAACGGACATGAGCCCTCATGGATCCTGGGGCTGGAAGAAAGCTTTGCCGGCAAGGTTGGCATACCCCGTAAAGGGAAGATCTCATTTACGGAAGAAGAAAGAGAATTCCTCAGGAAGCAGAACATGCTCCGGCAAATCAGAAATATTTATTATCCGGATGATTCAACCACCAATGGAAGCCAGGGTAGTCGGCAGCCTATCACGGGTTTCTTTTATGGAAAGCCGGATTTCAGTATTGAAATTGATGAGTATATTAAACTTCCTGATTTAAGGGAAGTCTTCCTGGAGGTTGTGCCCTTTGTTGCTGTAAGACAGCGGGAAGGGCGAAATGTATTGTTTTCAACGGGCGATAATCTTCTGTCCGGCGACTCGCCTGCCCTGGTATTGCTTGACGGGGTACCGCTTAATGAGTATGATGATCTGCTGGCTGTGCCCCCTGAAAGGATACTAAGGGTTGAGGGTGTTAATGATTTCTACGTTCACGGAAATACAGTCCTGCCCGGTATTGTCAATATCCTCTCAAAGAACAGTGACTTTGCAGGCCTCAATATACCACGGTCTGCGGTTATTTCCAGCATACAGCTACCTGTGGAATCTGACCCTTATGACTTTTCTGCAGACTCTTCCGGAGAAGGCTATCCTTCTATTGACAATATAGTTATATGGGAAAAGCTGCATCCCTCATCAGGCAACACTATCACAATAAAAATGAATGATTACCCCGGCAGCCATGCTGTCTCCTTATATGGATTTGACAGTAGCGGAAGGTGGTACCGGGGACTAAAACGTTTCAATGTAAACTGAGAGTTCTCCTGCATACGCTAAAGCCAGGGATAGATCCAGATCGGACTCATTTATGTTGGTTATTTAGTCAGCCTGTAAAGATCAGCTTCCGCAGCCAGTGTACCAAAGCTGGCCCAGACACCTCGGTCCACGAGCTTACGGAATATTTCTTTTGCGCAGGCAGTGTCTCCGTTATAATAGTACCAGTTGCCTATGCCGTAGGCTGTGGCATCGTTCATATATTCAACGTCCTGGTTTTCGCCTTTCAGTTCATCTTCTGTTAAAATCCCCATATAAAAAAGTAAGAGATTGTGATAGGCCATATTTTCAAAAACGTCCATGTCCCTGTTTACCGGTTCGAGTATTTTTTTAGCCTCTTCTAAATTTCCAAGTCTCCTCTGGATCATATAGACCCAGTTTGCTGCAGCAACATGCATGTCAGGATTCTTGGAAGCATTAAGGCTTTGCTGAAAACCATGCAGGGCTTCCTGCATATTTCCTTTAAGATAATGCGCCAGTCCCAGGTGGTACCAGATATTGGTATTCAATGTTGATACAGGTGTATTGCGAATATTCGGGGCTCCGTCGGGTTCAATTATATCGTCTTTGCCTTCAATCAGTTCAGCAGCTTCTGAAAGGTCTTCGAGAGCTTTATCAAATTCCCTGATGCTTATATACCTGTGTCCCCTGTGCCTGTAAATCCTTGCATCTTCCGGGAACTTTTCGATACCTTCACTGTATATTTCAATTGCCTTTTTATAATCGCCCAGGTAGGCTGCCCTTCTTCCGTACCATATGATTGCATCAGCATCATCCTGGTTCTCCTTATACTCCTTCCTGGCTTTAATGAAGTTTGCTATTGTCAAGGAATCCTTTTCAGGGTCAGGTTGCTCGCTGATCAGCTTTTCTTCCAGGAGGGATGTTCCCTGGTTAGTGTCTATACTTACTGTATTATTGCCATCAGAATCACCTTCGCGTATATTACTGTTGTTGCAGTTGCTTAACAGGAAGGGGAAAATCAGAGCTAATAAGGGTAATGGAGTTTTCATCATTACTGGTTTTTAGTCCTTACTTGTA
>JAVVEL010000113.1:0-3511 GCA_032260385.1 Bacteroidales bacterium
CGGGCAATACGGCCTTTGTGCCCCTATATGTGAGCAATTTTAATGATGTAGCCTGGTTCAAAACCACCTTGCTGTACGATAAAACCCTCCTAACCTGTACCGGCTATGCCAATACCCAAACACAGATCGAAGACTCACTGGAAGTGATGCTTTTCCCTGCTGAAGGTAAAGTGGAATTGCTCTGGCATGCCCCTTCGGTAAGTTTGCCTGATAACACCGTATTAACCGATCTGGTTTTTGAATCACTTGATCCGGGCCTGAGCATGGTGGCCTGGGATGGCAGTACCGGAGCCAGCCAGTTCCTGAACTCCACAGGACTGAACATACCCGTGGATTACTACCTGGGAAGCGTGCGTATTTATGAGGAAGTGCTTTTTACCCTGGAATCACAATTGGAGACCTGCCAGGGTGATGACATTGAGATCAGCCCTTTGTTGTGGTCGAGCAACGGGGAAGTCAGCTATCTCTGGTCAGACCCGTCGGGATCAACAAGTACCAGCGAGATCCTTTCCATCAGCAGTGCCCAACCAACTCACTCTGGGATCTGGACACTGAAAGTGAGTGATACGCTGGATTGTTATTCGGAAGATTCAGTCGAGATCCTGGTCCATCCAAACCCGGTTCCGGCCTTTGCAGGGCAGGACACTATAACCACAGAAGATCCTGTTGATATCGATGCAGGCAGCGGCTTCGCAAACTACCTCTGGAACACCGGTGAGACCAGCCAGTTGATCACCGCCGAAGTCGAAGATTGGTACAGCGTGATGGTAGAATCACAGTATGGCTGCTTTGGGCAGGATTCGGTGTATGTGCTGTTTTGGGAGCCCCCTGAACCACCCGAACCCATTGCGGACCAGATCCATTTCCCCAATGCCTTCACCCCCGACGGGGACGGCCTCAACGATGTGTTCAAGGCCATCGGTCAGCCCGATAACCTCACCTCCTTCCACATGACGATCTTCAATCGCTGGGGTCAGATGGTGTTTGAAACGAAGGATATCACCCACGGCTGGGATGGCACTTACCAGGGCAAACCAGCCCCGGCCGGAACGTATGTGTTCAGGGTTGAGTATTCGATTGCTGGGTATGATTTTGACACGAAGGGGTCGGTAGTGCTTGTAAGATAGCGCAGAAAAGTATGTTAACTAAAGTTGTCATCCTGATACCGTGGAGTGAAACGACACAGTAGAAGGACCCTTTAGCGTTTTACTGTCAACCAGCAAATTCCTCCTGCCAGCCTTGTGCAGAAAGCTGGCAGATGCAACGCTCTAAATTCGGCCCCTTAGCCAGGAGGTCCGCTAGCGAATGCCAACCTTGACAGGCAGTTATATTATGCGTAACTTTACAGGTATAATGAGGAGCAAAAAATACCTTTAATTGAAAATAAAAAACAATACCGGTTAATGTAATCAGATATCAACAAAGAAAGGAGATAGAGGCAAAGATATAAAATATTCTGTTTCGGGTAAAATACAATGCGGGCAAGCCTGACCAGCTTTAAAAATTTTGCATGCAGTTGACATATTGTGTTTTATTCATTACCTTTAAAACTTAAAATCATGAAAAAGTTTATTTATTTATTTGCCTTAGCTGGTTTGTTTATGCTAGGGATGCAAAGTGTGAATGCGCAGTGGAGTTTTGATGTAAAGAATGTTGATATTGCTTGCGATTGTGAGACCATAACCACAAAAACCCTTGAATATTCAATATATGATCTGGTGATTGATGATTATCTTGTGAATCCCGTAACTACATCGCTTCCTGCAACAGAAACCTTCACTTTAAGTGGATCAGAATCGATTATTATAGATCAACAAGATAGATATGTTGCAGTAGTAAGAATATCATATTTTGATCCAACTCTATGTTGTACTGGATGGAATTCTTATACTTTTGATTCTGATGAGCTATTAGGAGGAGACATTACCATTATCGTCACATTAGACTAATCTTAACTTAGTGAGAATGAAATGTCTCATTCTCACTTTACTATTCTAAGAAAAGATGTTAATGATATTCACAAAAAAAACTATAGCTCTAATTCTAAGCGTTCTTAGTATTCTCCTTCTTTTAGGAATAAAAGGATATTCCCAGCCAAATAAGAGAACTAATTATTGGTACTTTGGTAATAAAATAGGATTGGATTTCAATTCTGGAGTCCCACTTGTGAATACTTCATGCCCAATCGACAGTAGCTTTGGTTGGGCATCGACTTCAACTATAAGCGATACAAATGGGAATCTTCTTTTCTATTCAAATGGTATTGGGGTCTGGAACAAGCAACATGAAATTATTGAACTTACTGTTGCTCCATATTTTCCGGGAGATCAAACTGCCCTTAGTATACCTAAACCATTATCTGACAGCTTGTTTTACGTTTTTACTTCCAGATTACTCAGGGAAGAGAATCCCATGTTCTACTATATAATAGATATGACTAAAAACAATGGTCTGGGAGAAGTAATTGACATTGACACACTGGAAGCGGGATGGGATGCCGCTTCTATGGTAACGGGAACTTATCATAAAAACAAAAAAAATATTTGGATTATTACGCGAAAGTTTAAATCCAGAAAATATGCTGCATTTCTGCTTGATGGTGAAGGTGTTGATCCCAATCCCGTATTAAGCCCTGCACCACTTCGTCCCTTAGATGATGATAATATGGGGAATATGAAAATCTCTTATGATAAAAATTATTTGGTTGTTTGCTTTTTTGGAAATAGTGCAAATACTTCTTTTGTGGAAATCTGCAAGTTTAATGACGAGACAGGTGTCATTGAATTTTTATATTCTTTTCAATTGATGTATGTTATCCCTGGAGTTTATTGGAAATATAAAACAAACAATTGCGAATTTTCCCCTTGTTCAAAACACCTCTACATTGGGGCATACAAATACCCGGACGACTCCACTTCACATGTATATCAGTTTGATATGGAATTAATTGAAGACTCGGCTTTATTTATACAATCCGCAATTCTTGTGGGTGAAGCTCAAGGTGGGAATTTACAATTGGCTTCTGATGGAAAAATATATTGCTTCGGGAGAAATGATGCCAATATTTATCCCTTAAATAACTATGTAGGAATTATTCATAATCCTGAACAAAAAGGTATAGATTGTAATTATCAGCCTGATGCCCTTTATGTGAATCATGGCAAAATACTCAGTTCTTTTGTTAATTTTTTACCTGATTTTCTTTTCAGATTCGATTTCGATGGCATCTGCGAAAGCGACACCTTCACCTTCGATCCCTGGTTCTTCCCGGAACCAACATACATTGAATGGAACTTTGGAGACCCACTATCAGGAGCTAACAATACTTCAACCATCCCACATGCTACTCATAAGTTTACCGATGGCGGCACGTACGAGGTTTCCGTATATGTTGAATACCCGAGCGGACGCATTGAGGAAACATCACGGAAAGTAGAAGTTGAATACGCCCCCGAGCCCGACCTGGGCCCTGATACTTCCTTCTGTTCAACCTCCGGTATAACTTTAAATG
>JAVVEL010000114.1:0-3478 GCA_032260385.1 Bacteroidales bacterium
GTAATGGCTTCGGGTGCAGGGATACTGAGTTCCGTGGCCCAATCAGATGGGTATGTGGTAGTGCCAGCCAATGTTGAGGGATACGGGGCAGGTACTGTGGTTGAAGTTATATTGTTCTGAATACGAATTGTTTACAGGTCCGCTGCATGAACATTAAGCTTGTTGCCGCGCCTATGCAGGCGGAACCGGTCTGCTATATGGGCAGATGTTCGGTTACATGGGATGAATTGCTCAAAGATAAACTATTAATCCAATGCAAAGATGTACATGTATTCATGTAGCGAGTCTTGCAGTAAAGTATCGCATACCATTTGTATTTGAAAGGTCACTATCAACATTATGAACATCCAGATAATCAGCGGCACCATCAATATCACCAACCTGCCCGGGTTCCTCAGACAACTGGCAGATATCGGTGAGGGCCATAACATCACGGTCCAGGCAGTGAACGCAGACCTGTTAACGGGCAGCAGGCACCTTATGTTCGCTGTTGAAAAAGCTATAAGGTCTTTTGATTCCGGCAGGAATATCGCCAACAATTTAGGAATGGAGATAATGCTGTATGCAGCAGGCACACGCCAGATAGAACGGGCATTAGGGCTGGGTGTAAGGATGGGGGAGAACAGGATTGCGATGGTGCTTGTGGGAGAGAACGGTATAGATGATGCCCTGGTTCATGTATCAGAACTGCTGGATACTGTTGACCCGATTGTGTTGGATTATTCTGATATCAGGAAAAAAGATATCCAGGAATTTTTCACTATTACTTCCGATGAGCTGGAAACGGTGGACGAGACAAAAATACCGGAACTGGTGCTGGAAAGAGTTGCACTGGTAGATGTTGTGAAATAGGGTGATGATGTATGGGGTCCGGGAATAGCGGCATAGAGAAACTTGTACAGACCATGAACCGTTCACTTCCCCGACAGCGCAGGTCATTGAAAGAATTGATAAAAGAAGAGCGGCCAATGGTGTTGGTACGAAATGACTCAAAACATGCAATTGACCCGGATGAATTGAACAAAATCGCAGCCCTTGTTCCGGAATATGAGTGGAATCGTCTGCTGCTCCCAATTATTATTGAACTGACCCCGGATTTTGGTGCAACTGCTGCACGAATCAGGGGAGAGGTAGAGTGCAGATTGGTGATTCAATTGATTGAACTCAAGAAATCCGAAAATATGTTTATTGTACTTTACATGCATGAGATCAAGAACTTGAGAAGGACACTGCCTACTACTACTCAATATGGATTTTATATTAGCTTATAAAAAAAATAAGGAGTGAATACGGATAACCGCAACACTCCATTTGATATTTACTATTGTTGATAGCCATCAGAGAGCGTTTTCATGAAAGCTACAATAGCATCCTCTTCTTCTGGTGTCAATCCAAGGTCACCCAGCTCATCTACATTGACATTCTCAGGTATTTCGGGAACTGGCCAGCAGTTCATCTTCATTGCATCCTTCTCGGTAGTGAAGGGATCCGGACACATATATTTTACATCCCTTGTGTTGTAGAAGTGTACAATACTTTCCAGGCTCTTGAAGTAGCCATTATGTGCATAAGCCTTCGGGAATTCTTTACCCAATATCTTTCCATCAGGCCGTTTATCCACATTTCGCAAGGTCGGTACTTTGTGCTTGCCCATATTATCAGAAGCCATATTTTGCCATTCCATCCTTGTCTCTAAGAAACCACCAAGACCAGGATCGACCCAGGCCATACCTTCAGGATTAATAGCAGATCCATCATCAAGGAACACCATATCCATCATATAGAACGGATTTTCCGGATTCCTGGGAACACCCAGGTTGTCAAAGGTGAAATCCGTGAACAGGGGTGGTTCTCCATTGGGTCCGGGCTGGCTTATGTGGCATGCGCTGCACATTGCCTTCCCTTCGAACAGCTCCATACCCCATGCTTCCTCGACAGTCAGCATAGCATTTCCTGCCAAATAAGCATCAAATTTTGAGGAAAACTGGTTGACTTCATTTGAACCTTCGTAAGCTGCAATGGAAAGGCCGATCTTATCATACATATTGTCTACTCCTTCCATGCTGCAGTCCAGTGAACCAGGACCCCATACTTCTTCGAACAGTTTTGCGTATTTTGATGAAGCTACTTGTTCACATACGGCCTGCTTACTGGGATTGTTCTGTTCTACCGGATTCAAAAAAGGACCAAGTGCCTGGTCAGCAGCAGGATTTCCAAGAGTCTCTCCCGTCGCTCTGCCATCCCAGAAATTCCCTCCAACAAAAAGACCTTCATCCATGTCATAATGGAAGATCGGGCTTAAAGTGGCGTAGGCAGCACTTGGTGGTTTACGGTTTCCAAAGCGCTGGGGTACTGCCCCTCTATATACAGCACCATGTTTATTTATGCCTGCATTCGGGCCCGTGAATCCGACCTGCGGACCATGACAATCGGCACATGCCATACTGTCAGGATCTGATATTTTATCGAAAAATAAATTCTTTCCTAGCTGCTCTATCGGAGTTAGATTCGCCGCAGCTGCAGTTCCGGCAATAGTCACCACCAGCAGAATCGCTACTGTACCTATCCATATTCGTTTCAATTTCATATATTACACTCCATTTTATTTATTCAGGACAAGTGATTCAGCAAATTAACGTCATCTTTTGTCAAAAAAGCATTCGTTCAGACTTGCCATTAACGTATATTATTAAAGACAAAATTAATTCCCTCACACTCCTGAAAGCCCAAAAAGGACTTAACTATACATGTGTAGTTTTAGAATTAATATCTTTTGGTGGTCTTTTTATTAGAAATAAAGTACTTATCAAACATACTCTATATATTCATTTTTAAGAGTCAACTTTTAAGTATATGCACTCATGAATATTATCAATGAAAAATGAGGAATAATCATGGCAAGTCCACTATTAGCAGCAATATTCTCAGTAATAATACCCGGTCTGGGACAATTCTACGCAGGTCACCTGCTAAGAGGCATAGGAGTATTTATTTTGGCAGTTATTGTTGGTATCATAACCGGATTGACGGGGAGCCCGGTAATTGCCATAGTGGCAGCAATTGATGCATATTACCTTGCATCAAAAGATACCTGAACTATCAGGTCCAATCGATAAACCAAATTTTATTTAACCATGCATCATCTTCGTATAGTTCAGCAGCCCGCCAGCCAGTATAATCTCCCGCTGCCTGTCTGATACATCCAGGGTGCACTCAAAGGTATTCGACCCTACTTGCACAGGTATGCTGGTGGCACCTTCCTTTATCAGTTCCCTGACGCCGTCAAACCTTATGGAATCCCCCTGCTTCACTGCATCATAACCTGAAGGGTCGGCAAATTCCAGGGGCAGTATGCCGAAGTTCACCAGGTTGGCTTTGTGTATCCTGGCAAAGGACTTGGTAATGACCGCTTTCACACCAAGGTACATGGGTGCCAGGGCAGCATGTTCCCGGCTGGAACCCTGGCCGTAGTTCTCGC
>JAVVEL010000115.1:0-3469 GCA_032260385.1 Bacteroidales bacterium
ATGTTTCTTTTTGAAGATATCGCTTTCAGTAATTTATCTGTTTCTTCTACCCTGTCGCAAAAATATTCCGGACCAAGATAGCCCCCCGTAACAAAGGGATTTGAAATTCTTTTCTTCATGACAAGGCAATATTACGTTTTTAACGTTACGCAAATTACGTAATATATTTACACTTTCCAAATTCTTATTAATTTGCCAGGTTGCCTTTTGGTGAGACAGCACCCGTGGGTGGCAGGCCCGGGGCGTAGGGGGAGCGCCTGTAGTGGATGTAGTAGTGGGTGGCGGAAGTTAATCAATCAAAGCCGGGAGTTCCGGAATAAATTGTAATTTTGCTTTTTTGCAAAGAGACAATGACGGATAAAGAAAAAACAGAACTGGTGACCATCATTGAGGAGGAGATGGTGAGGGTCAGGAAGAAGATCATGGAGCTGGAAGAATTCACCCAACCGGTGGCGCCTGACAATGCCATAGGGCGCATCTCACGCATGGATGCCATCAATAACAAAAGCATCTACGATGCCAGCATAAGTAACAGCCGCAACAGGCTGGCACAGCTGGAGAATATACTGAAAATGAA
Source organism: Bacteroidales bacterium (assembly GCA_032260385.1). GTDB lineage: Bacteria > Bacteroidota > Bacteroidia > Bacteroidales > VadinHA17 > UBA9300. The sequence continues at coordinate 578 of JAVVEL010000115.1, forward strand.
AGATGACAGCAGCTTTGGTGTTTGCATAAAATGCCACCAGAGCATCCCTTTTGAAAGATTGAGAATAAGACCCGAGATAAGATTGTGTGCCGGCTGCCTTAGCCAGGCCAGGTGATATCAATAAACCCGCTGACCTCCTTAACATAAAACACTTCAAGGCGGTGCATGGCCCGTGTACATGCTATGTAGAGCAGGCTGCGATGAGCCTCATCGATGTAATTCCTCTTATCGGTCCCCGGCACTATCACATGATCAAATTCAAGTCCCTTCGACATATGTATGCCGGTAATAATGATGCCCTGCGAGTAGGCTGTGCTGTCCGCTGTAAGAAGCATGGCCCGGGGAAAATCATTTTTAAGCTCTTCATAAAGCTTTGCGGCCTGCCTCGCCGTTTTGCAAATAAGCCCCAGGCTCTTATGCCCTGAGTCCTGAAATTCAAAAAGAGATTCCTTTATTGCCCTTATCTCCTCTTCCCTGTTTTTAAAACCTTTTACAAGGGGCTGCCCGCCATGACGTTCAATCACCTCAATGTTGATATCGGGCCGTATCTTATGCGCAAAAAGTGTGATCTCCCGGGTTGACCGGTAGCTTTTGTTGATATTCACACTGTCGGCCAGGGGAAAAACGCGTGCAATAGTTGCGGCATCCGATGAATTAAGGGGATTAACCGACTGGGCAATATCGCCAAGGATGGTCTTTTTACATGGGAACAGGGACGCGAGTACGGCATACTGCACAGGGGTATAATCCTGCATCTCGTCCACCAGGAGATGCTTCACATTGTTAAAGGGCTTTATGCCCTCCAGCTTTATCTTAAGGTATACAAGGGGAAAAACATCGGGGTATTCATAGATGCTGGCCCCCGAGTATTTTAACAGCTCCGGTTTGCCCATCCATCTATAAAAATCCTTATACAGATCGCGCAGGTTAGTGATACGGAACATTTTCCTGAGGGATCGCCTCAGTTCATTGCGCTCGGTGCCGCTTATCTCATAACTGTTATAGAAAAGGAGGTCGCGTTCGATATGGACTGCGATTTCATTAAGCCGTTCAAGTACAGGTAAACGGTGCAGGCCCTGGTATTTTTCTTCGATGTAGGAGGCCGGTACGGGGTGCTTATTAACCCTTATCAATTCAGCCCTGAAATAGTTATTTTCAACATAAGTGACATATTCATTCAGCCTGTTCAGGATGCTGAAGGATGATTTGAATCTTACGCGTTCCCTGAAGGCATCATCTTTCTTTTCAAGCATTGCTGCCACCTGGTCAAAGAAGGTCCTGAAACGGTACTTGTTCTCAAGCAGCCTGCCTGCCAGCTCTTCCATTCCCATCTCGGGTATTTTCTCTTCGCCCAGCTCGGGCAGCACATTGGATATGTAATCGGCAAAGACCTTGTTGGGTGACAGTATAAGTATATCTTTTGATGAGATTGACTCCCTGAACCTGTAGAGGAGGAAAGCTATACGGTGCAGTGCAATGGATGTTTTTCCCGAGCCTGCCACTCCCTGTATAATGAGGACATGGGAATCGATGTTCCGGATAACAGCATTCTGGTCGCGTTGAATGGTTGCCACTATATGCTTCATCCTGTCCCCTGAAGCCCTGCCCAGTTCCTGCTGCAGAATTTCATCGTGTATGGTCAGGGAGGTATCGATCATATATTCCATCCTGCCCCCACGTATACGGTACTGTCGTTTCAGGCTAATCTCCCCTTCAACCCTCCCGCCCGGCGCATCCCAGGCAGCACTGCCCTTTTCAAAATCGTAATACATGGCAGAGACGGGCGCCCGCCAGTCGTATATAATGTTTTCCTTAGCTTCCTCATCGTAGTATGAATGCACGCCTATATAAACAGGCAGGGCCTCATCCTCATTCTTTTCCTTAAAATCGATACGCCCGAACCAGGGCGAATCCATCAGCTTCTGCAGGCGTTTCTTCTTTTCCACGGCTGCTTCACCCGTTAAGGCTGCCTGTGTCACCGACTGCCGCACAGCCACCTTCTCCACATGGTCCATCCCCGCCTTATTCTCCCAGAGGTAGTCTTTCTGCTGCTGCAACTCCCTGGAATAATTCTCCACACTGCGATCGATCCGGCCGATGGTATCCTGCAGTTTCAGTTTAATCCTTTCGAGATATTGCCTTTCGTCCTTTTCCGTTTTGTTGAAGATGTGATGCTTTTTCCCCATATATCGTTCTTGTCATTGCCAGGCCAGACAGTCCGGGTCCGCAATCACCGGCTGTCAATAATAAATAAGCGGCAAAGATAATTAAAAACGGGGAAAGCAGGAGGCCGACGGCGGATGACCTTCGGGAAATTTACCGGAAGTTGAATGGCTTAGGCGCCTGGTCAATTGTCACCGGCCATATATCAAAATTAGTGTTGAGAGTCGGCTTTTTCTTATATTTTTACATCTCAGTAACAAAAAATGATTTTATGAAGATCGTAAGCGTGGTGGGCGCAAGGCCTAACTTTATGAAGATAGCTCCTTTCATGAGGGCTGTTAATGAGCATAATAAAAACAACCCGTATAATCCCGTTGAACATACGCTGGTGCACACCGGTCAGCATTACGACGACCGTATGTCAAAAGCTTTCTTTGAAGCCCTTAACATACCCGAGGCTGATATAAATCTTGGTGTGGGCTCGGGGACGCATGCCGAACAGGTGGGTCATACCATGATTGAATTCGAGAAGGTTGTCAGGGAGATAAAGCCTGACTGGGTGGTGGTGGTAGGCGATGTGAATGCCACACTGGCCTGCTCGGTGACGGCCAAAAAGGAGCATGTGAAGTGCTGCCATATTGAGGCGGGACTGCGCTCTGGCGATATGGATATGCCGGAAGAGATAAACAGGCTGGTGACAGACAGGCTGTCGGACCTGCTCCTGATTCC
>JAVVEL010000116.1:0-3407 GCA_032260385.1 Bacteroidales bacterium
GTCAGGTGCTCTATCCAATTAAGCTACGGGTCCATTGTTCAGACTGCAAATATAATTATTAAGTTTATCTTTTGCTAAAGATTATAAGCCCTGGGTTTCTATTTAATAAGATCTTTAATAATTAGTAAATTGCACTCTCAAAAGAAAGTATACAATGAAAAAAGCAATTAGAATTATCCTCAGGATAACAGGTATATTAATACTTGTGATCTTGCTGGCAGCAATAATTATACCTTCCCTTTTTAAGGAAGAAATTAAAGAAAAAGTGGTGAATGTTGCCAACGAAAAGATAAATGCAGAACTGACAATTGGCGATTTCGGGATTACCCTGCTGAGAAATTTCCCTAACCTTACGTTCCGGCTTAAGGATGTAAGCATTACAGGAGTGAATGAATTCGCAGGTGATACTCTTGCAGGCCTTAAATCATTTAACCTGGTTTTTGATATCACTTCTCTTTTTTCAAGATTAGGATACAGGATAAAGGCAATAGAAATAGACAGACCACTGGCCAATGCTCTTATTCTTGAGGATGGAACAGCAAATTATGATATCCTCAAGGAAGGTGGTGGCAGTGAAGATGTGCCTGATGAACTTGATGATAATGAGCCTGTTCCAGGTAAAGAGGGAGTGAAAGAATTAAATTTTAGTCTCAAGAAATTTGAGATAAAAGACGGGTCTATCTCGGCTACTGACAGGAAAGGAGAGATGGAAGTATCAATAAGGGATCTCGACCTCCTGCTGAGTGGCAAAATGGCACATAATAATACTGACCTCTTGCTGACAATGAATATTAAGGCCATGGATTTTAGTAAGGGAGGACTGAAATACCTCAAAGATGCTGCCGTAAGTTCAAAATTTGATATAGGGGCAGATCTGCAAAATAACTTCTATGAATTGAATAATAATTATCTGGCAATCAATGCCCTGAAATTGATTTTTGATGGATCGGTAAAACTTGAAGGAGAAGATATTACGACTGACCTCAATGTTGGTACTGAGGATACCGATTTTAAATCTGTCCTCTCACTTGTCCCTGCCGTATTCATGCAGGGCTTTGAGGATCTTAAAACCGAAGGAAGATTTAGTATAAGCGGTGATATAAAAGGCAGGTACAGCTCTGCCGACAGTATCTATCCCGACATAATGCTTGAATTCCTTGTTAAAGATGGCTTTATTTCATATCCTGACCTTCCTGAACAGATAAGTAATATTAATCTGGCTGCACTGCTTACTGTTGATGGTTCAAATCTTGATAACACACTTATTGACCTCACTCATTTCCATTTTGAACTTGCTGAAAATCCTTTTGATATGAGTTTGAGCCTGAGAACTCCTATAAGTGACCCGGAGTTTAATGCGGATTTTAAGGGGAAGATCGACCTTGAAGCCCTGGCTAATGCAGTACCTGTTGACCTGAATGAACTGAAAGGTATTATTGATGTTGCCCTTGGACTGGAGGGAAGAATGTCTATGATAGAAAATAAGGACTTTGACAGCTTCCAGGCTGCCGGAGCTATAAAACTAAGAGGTTTTGAAGTGGCAATGGAGGATTTGCCCCCTGTAGGTATAGAGGTAGCCGATTTTAATTTCACACCCCGGTTTGCAGCCCTGGATCGCTTAAGTATGAATGTGGCCGGCAATGACATAAATCTGAAAGGACGCCTTGAGAACTATCTCCCTTATGTGTTTAGGGGTGAAACAATAAGAGGACAACTTGAGCTTTACTCTGACTATATTGACCTTGATACAATACTTTCATATTTGCCTGTCGATACAGTGGAGGTAGATGATACACTTGCCATTCCTACAATAAAATTACCTGAAAACATAGATTTTGAATTTATATCACAGATTGACAGACTGACATACAGCCCTCTTGAAGCAAGCGATATTAAGGGAAATATTCTCTTAAAGGAAGGAGTCTTGCTAATCAGGGAAACGGGTTTGCGCACACTGGGGGGAAATATAGTCATGAATGCTGAATATGATTCACGGGATACAATCAATCCATGGCTTAATGCTGATCTTTCTGTAAATGGGCTGGGCATTAAGCAATCGTTTACTACTTTTAATACAGTTAAAAAACTTGCTCCGCTTGCTGATGGTATGAATGGTGATATTTCCCTTTCATTTGATTTCTCTGCGCTGCTTGGCGAGGGGATGATGCCCCTGGCTGAATCAATAAACGGAAGTGGCAACATTATTTCAGATGAAATACAGCTGGTCAGTTCCCCCATCTTCAATAAGTTCACCAGCGTTTTACAGATTGGAGAAAATTATACCAATACCTTAAAGGATTTAGATGTTTATTTTGAGGTTAAGAACGGGAGGGTTTATATAAAACCATTCGACACAATGCTGGGAGACATGAAGCTTAATATCAGAGGGGATCACGGCCTTGATCAGAGTATCAATTATTTGATGAAGCTGGAAATTCCTTCCTCAAAGCTGCCCCGTGGTATGAGTACCCTGCTTACCGGACTGGCTGCAAATGCAGCATTAATGGGAATCGAATATTATCAGCCGGAAGTAATAAAGATGGATGTTAATATTGGAGGGAGCATAAAGGACCCGCAGGTAAGACCCTCGCTGGGCCTGGGTGGTGGCAGTACGCTTAAGGAGACCCTTCAGGATGCAGCAGCCGGACTTGTTGAGGAAAAAGTTGAAGAGGTAAGGGGGCAGGTAGCAGATGAGGCACGTAAGCAGGCTGATAAGATACTGGCAGAAGCCCGGGAGAGGGCTGATCTTCTTAAAGCAGAAGCAGATGAAGCTGCCCGGAAAATAAGGCTTGAAGCTGACAAAAATGCCCAAAAACTTATTGATGAAGCTGCAGATAAGGGGGCCCTTGCAAGAATGGCAGCGGAGAAAGCCGCGGCTAAACTGCGTGACGAAGCTGATATCCGGGCAAGCGGACTGGAGAAAGAGGCACAGAAACAAGCCGATATGATAATGGAAGAGGCAAGGGCAAAAGCCGGTGAACTGATAAAACGAAACAATTAAAAAAAGGCTGTCAACACGGCAGCCTTATTATATATCATTGATGATATAGCTAATATTTCTTTTCCCTGATCTTGGCCTTCTTCCCTGTGAGCTTGCGTAAATAAAAGATTCTTGCCCTTCGTACCTTGCCACGCTTATTTAGATCGATTTTTTCAATAAAGGGAGATCCTGCAGGGAATATTCTTTCAACACCAACGCTGCCCGACATCTTGCGAACAGTAAAAGTCTGAGTGTGTTTCGATCCCTTTATCTGCAAAACAGTACCCCTGAATTGCTGTATGCGTTCCTTGTTTCCTTCCTTGATCTTATAGTGTACTGTAATGGTATCACCTGCTTTAAAATCAGGGTAGTCACTGCTAACAGCATATTCCTTTTCAACAACATTCATCAAGTTCATAATCCTTGG
>JAVVEL010000117.1:0-3313 GCA_032260385.1 Bacteroidales bacterium
AGCTTGTAGAGAATATTATCAGCCAGTAGCTTGCGGTCATTCCCTTTATTTCCAGTATGAAATTGCCCACCACCACAAAGGAAAGGGTTTGTATGGCGGAAAGCAGGAAAAGCAGCAGCACCTTCGAGTTAAGGTAGCTGCCCCTGCTCAGGTTAAGGAAGGATTCCCTTTTTAGTATTCTCCTGTCTCTTAATATCTCTTCGGAACTTACTATGAGCCCGAGGAAAAGGGCAACGATGACACACATAAAAAGGTAGGCAGGGAGGTTTTCATTATAATAGAAGACATAATCCCGCGGACTGTCAGAAGAGATATCGATATATTTTGTAAAATAGCCAAGTATGAAGGCCAGCAGGGGTGCTTCAAGCAGTGTTATCAGGAGGTACTGTTTATTTGCAAGTTTTGATATAAGGTCTCTTTTAAAAAACAGCACCGTTTGTTTCAGCTTATTTGGTATGCTGAAATAACTCTCCGGTATTTTATCTTTTTTTATTAAAGTTGAATGTTTAGGCCTTATATGTGTATCAAATAACCTTGACCATTCTTCAGGCGATACCTTACGGGTGTTAGTCAGTTTGCCATGCTCATTAACAACCTTTGCATCAATAATCTGCAGCATCTGGTCCGTATTGACACTTCCACAGGTAGGACACTGTTCTTCATCAGGGTTGGCATGATTGCTCATCCTTTTGAAATAGACTATGGCTTCCATGGGATTGCCGTAAAAGATCTCGTAACCACCCTTGTCAAGTATGAGTATTTCATCGAACATCTTGTACAGGTAAGACGAGGGCTGGTGTATGTTTGCTATAACCAGTTTCCCGTTATCGGATTGCTCCTTTAAGAGATTCATGACATTCTCCGCATCAACTGATGAGAGACCGGAGGTAGGTTCATCAATGAATAGGACCGAGGGTTCCCTTATCAGTTCAAGGGCAATATTAAGCCTCTTCCGCTGTCCTCCGCTGATCACCTTTTTCAGGGGGCTTCCTACCTTAAGATCCTTTATATCTTTCAGGTCAAGTTCTTCCAGCACATTATCGACAACATTTTCTATTTCGCTGTCATCCAGGTTATCAAGACAAAGCTTGGCACTGAAATAAAGGTTCTGGTGAACTGTCAGATCTTCAATCAGGAGATCTTCCTGGGGCACCAGTCCTATAATACCCTTTATTTTCCTTCTGTCTTCCGGGTTGTTAAGGTTATATCCATTGAAGAATACTTCACCCCTGTCGGGCTTAAGGTTACCGTTAAGCACATTTATAAGGGTTGACTTACCTACTCCTGATCCTCCCATTACGGCTACCAGGTTACCTGACCTGGCATGCATATTAAATTTCTGTATTCCATTCTGGGTGTTCCTGAACCAGAAAGATACATCCCTGGCAGTGACTGATATTTTTGACCCGGAAAATATTTCGGAGAACATACCCGTAACATCGGTAAAGAAGATGGTGTTAATATTGGGGCTCCTGATGGATGAACCGTGCTCGAAGGAATAGGTCCGGCCACTTACAATATTCTGGCTGTTAAGGTAGATGTCGGCATAACCTGAATAACGAAGGATGTAGGTTTTTGTGCTTTCTATTCTGAGGAAAAAGAGTTCACCTGAAAAATTAGGATCACATTTATGTTTCACATCCTCGTAGCGGTATTTTTCCAGGTTATTTACCACAAGTATCTTATCCCGTTCAGGAAAATCATGTATGGTACCCACGATAAATTTGAAGATATTCTGGTACTCATTATCCGGGATATTAAAGCTGGAGGAAACCGTTTTCAGGAAATTGGCTTCCTTTTTTGATATCACCTCCCCCAGCGAGATAAATTCGATAAGTTGTATAATCAGGTAGACTTTCTGGCTTTGCTGAAGTTCTTCATTCATTTTAATACAGATATCGCATATCTTCTTTTCAGCAAGGACCTTACGTTTCTCTTTTTTCTTGGTGTCCTGGTAATAGTCTGCTTTATGATAAAGCAGGAGGTATTCCTCGAATCGCAGCATGTATTTCCCGGCCAGTTCCCTGTTGAGTTGCTGGGTAAGGAATTTACGTATGACTTCTTTTTCACGTTCCGATACCACATTTTCCTCATCGACATCTATTATCAATGCAAAAAGTTGTATCAGGGCATCGACTATTGCTTCGCTCATTTATCAGTTCTTTGTATTGATTCAACCCCCATAATTAGTTAATTGAGAACGGAGGTATTATGGTTTTTTGAAACAGCAAATTACGAAATCATAACATGCCATCAAAAAATTATTTATTTATTGGTTCTCACAAGGCTTTTCTATGTGCAAGTATATTTTTTACTTTATTATTGTAAAACCAAAATGCTTTTATAATTTTGCGGGACTTTATTAACAAACCTCCTTAGCCACCACCTTCGATAAACCCAGGGTGATCAAAGAAGGTTTCGCAGGATGAAACGGGGTATAGCGCAGTCCGGTTAGCGCACCTGCTTTGGGAGCAGGGGGTCGTAGGTTCGAATCCTACTACCCCGACAACTGAAAGACAAGGAGTTAGACAAAAATCTAACTCCTTTTATTTTTACATGGGTACAACATAGGTACAACAATCTATTATTTTATACTTCCAAGACACTCAAATAATCACTAATGTATAGTTCGATATTTTACCTTTATGCTGCTCCATTAGGATTATTTCATTATCATTAATATTAACAACTCTGAAATCTTTGCCCTTTGCTCCTTGTATCGAAGCTGTCACATATATCAATTGCCCCTCTTTCCTAACATTCGATAATTCAATCTGTGTTGCTGGAATCTCCTCACTTTTATAATCTGAACTGTTATTCCCTAAAGATTCAATTCTTACCAGCACAGGTTGCTTACCACCTAATAATTGCTGTAATATTTCAAAATCAGGTAATGCATTAGAATAAGCTATCCCGGACATCTGCGTTTCTGCAACTTGACCTGCCGAATATTTGTTCCCTAATTGATTACCGACAGATGTTTCATCAGTAATCAGGATGACATTTGCTCCAAGTAGTGCTGCCTCTATTTTCAATTTCCTATAGGCTCGATCCTTAACCTTACTTGCACTACCTAAGCCACTTCCTTTTGATTTAATGGTCAAATCACCAATCTTATAAAGACCTTTTACTTCACCTTCAAGCGTTGTAACTGAAACATTATCCCAATTCGAAACATTGGATACCTTCTTAAATGATGTAGCTTCGTTAAAAATTTGGGTACGTCCCGATTTAAATACAATCTTTTGTATGTTATTTTTTAAAATTGTGTTTAGAAAATCCTCATTGGGATAGGAATATTTGACTGCATCAG
>JAVVEL010000118.1:0-3308 GCA_032260385.1 Bacteroidales bacterium
GATCAGCATTTCGCAGGACCCTAGAAACATATTGAATTTCTCCGGTTCTCTAAGCCCTGTACCTGTAATAACCCGGAATGGGTCACTTCCGAACATTACAACCATCCATCCGAAATGCAAGGCCCAGGAATATCCAATATGTCCATAAATAATTATAAGGTTATTTCTTAAAAATCCGACCAGGAAAAGTACTACCAGTGTTTCAACCTCGATTATACCTTTTTCAAGGAAAATCCATTTATAAAATACAAAATGGATTAAAGAAAATGTCAGGGCCAGACCGACAGAGGCTCTTAGCGGAGCAATCTTGTATCTGTTTAGCAACATAAATATAGTTATGCCGCCCAGTATTATTTCTTCATTGAGAATATAAAATATATTATGGTAGAAACTACTGAATTTTGGCAAGTGAATAGTTACTCCATTCTTCGAACCTATATATCTTATTATTAACACAGAACAAGCTATAATAGCAACAGCCAGTATAAGGCTTATTAAAATACTTTTTAAAGAAAGCCTGAACCCTATTACAACATAGAAATTCTTGCCCCATAGCAAATAGCTGAAAAAGAGTAACAGTAGTGTCCCTATGGATGAATACCACCATCCGTCAAATGTGTTATATGTGAATATGAGGTAAGAAGTTAAAAGCAGAAGTGTTAGTATTCTATAACGTAATGATATGATCTTCACGGGATATTCATTATTATTTTTCAGCTATCACCAGCATTTCGAAGTCTTCAGTGGTCAGCCTATCATTCCTGGGAAAGGCCCCTAGACGGGCTCCGTAAATATCTATTTTACTGTAGCCAAGCGATTTTAAGAGCCACGTTATTTCACTCGGGACATAATATCTTTCGTTGGCCTCCAGCCTGATTTTATTGCCGCTGTCATCTTCAAGTTCCGTGATATTATGATCCCTGAATGTCATAAGGTCAAAGGTATTGCTTCTGTATGTAGCATTGCCGTCACCACCTTTTGAATCGCCAAATTCCTCAACCGAATGATATAAAGGAAATAAACCGTTAAGAGTTGTAAATATAAATTTACCCTTTGTCTTAAGTGACCTGGTAACGTTCTTGAGTATCTCGAAATTCATCTCGTCAGTTTCCATCAGGGGGAAGCCTCCTTCGCACAACATTATTGCCACATCAAACTCCTGGTTAAAAGGCAGATACCTCGCATCTTGCTTCTGAAAATCTATATTCAGCTTATTCTCTGCTGCTTTTTCCCTTGCTCTTTTAAGCTGTGATTCGGATAAATCAATGCCGGTAACATCGTATCCTCTTCTGGTAAGTTCTATTGTATGCCTTCCCGTGCCGCATCCTACATCAATAATTTTGAGACTCTTATCGTAATTCAGCTCTCGTTCAATAAAATCACATTCACCGCTTGTGCCCTGCGTGAAAATTTCACTGTCGTATTTTTTACCGTAGTTTTCAAACAGAGTTTCATACCATTGTTTTTTACTGTTTTTCATTTTTTTTGAGTCTGTTTGTTATTCTTTTTGAGTTGCTAATGCATGATTTGCAAATCATAATGCAATTTAAAAAATCCTGAATATCCGCAATCACATACTAATCCTTTTACTTTCTTTGCCGGTGAAGTTAAAGCCTCTCTGGCCTCTATAGCCTGGCACAGGTCTGGAGACCTGCGCCAGCAGTAAGACATCCCCCTGGCCATCTTCAAAGGGGGATCAGCGACTCGCCAGCAAATGAGTAGCCTCAGCCTTAGCCTTACCGTGTCCACCGTAGCCGGGCACGAGTCTGGAGACTCGCGCCAGAGAAGGTGTAGCCTTTGCCTTTATTTCTTTCATTACTTACCAAAAATACCCGGTAGCCAGAGGCTGAGATCAGGAAGATAGGTTACCAGGAGTAATACAACGATCATTGCAATAAACATCGGGATAAGGGGCTTTATTACCTTCTCAATGCCAATATCAGCCACAGAGCAACCGATGAAAAGGAGGGACCCTACAGGTGGTGTTGTAAGTCCAACACAGAGATTAAGGACCATTATTATACCGAAATGTACAGGATCAAGCCCTATTTCGGGGCCTGTAACAATGGGCAGGAAGATGGGAGTGAAAATAAGCACTGCTGGCGTCATATCCATGAAAGTGCCGACTATAAGCAGTATCAGGTTTATTATCAGGAGTATAACGATTTTGTTTGATGATAGTCCCAGCAGGGCATGACTGACTTCCTGTGGAATGTTTTCAAATGACATCACCCAGGAAAGACCCAGTGATGTTGCAACGAGGAAGAGGACAATGGCACTTGTCTGAACCGATTTAAGGATTAGTGATGGCAGATTCTTGACTTTTATCTCACGGTATATCGCCCCCAGTATAAGTGTATACAAAACAGCAACGGCTGAAGCTTCAGTGGCGGTAAAGATTCCGCTTGTGATGCCTCCGATCACTATCACCAGCAATAAGAGGCTTGGTATGGCATCCAGAAAGACAATTAATCCTCTTTTGAGACTGGTGCGCTCACCTGCAGGATAATGTTTCCTGTAAGCCATGGCAGCAGCAATGCCCATAAGGAAGAGCCCCGTCAGTATTCCGGGTATGTATCCGGCCAGAAACAGTGCTGCAACGGATATGCCTCCGCTTGCCAGTGAATACACTATCAGTATATTGCTGGGGGGTATAGTCAGACCGGTGGAGGAGGAGCTGATATTGACAGCGGCGGCAAAAGAGCGATCATATCCTTCATCTGCCATCTTTGATGTCATAATTGTCCCTATGGCGCTGGCTGATGCGGCAGCAGATCCTGATATTGCACCAAACAGCATGTTGGCCATGATATTGACAAAGGCCAGTCCGGCCGGTAAACGACCTGCCAGGACCTTAGCAAATTCAATGAGCCTGTGGGCAATGCCGCCATGATTCATTAACTGGCCGGCAAGGATAAAGAAGGGGATGGCCAGCAAAGGAAAGCTCTGCAAGCCTGTCGACATCCTCTGTGCCAGTGTGGTGAAAGCGGGTAATGGCAGTATACCGGTAAGCATGGTAAGCATGGCACTGATGCCTATACTGTAAGCAATGGGTACACCTATTGCCAGCAAGAGGAAGAAACTTATAAGAAGTATCAGAATGCTCGAGAGTTCCATAGTTAGCTGCTAATCATACTGTTTCCTTTTTTTAATTGTCGTAAAGTATATCTTGTCCGCCGTAGCCCGGAACAGATCTGACTTTGTCCGCCACAGCCCGGCACAGATCTGGCTTTGTCCGCCGTAGCCCGGAACAGATCTGACTTTGTCCGCCACAGCCCGGCACAGATCTGGCTTTGTCCGCCGTAGCC
>JAVVEL010000119.1:0-3302 GCA_032260385.1 Bacteroidales bacterium
ATCATTGCTGATAATACCGTTTGTTTGGAGATAAATCTGGGCATTTCTGTTATGTTGTTCGAATTCTTCAAAAGTTTTTTTCCATATCTCAGGAATTTCTTGATTATTAGCTTCAGCCTGCTCTACTGTGCCCTTCATATAATTATACATTTTTACCGGATTGGATTTCATTACAGTTGTTGCAATATTTTTTTCTCTCGCGGCTTTTAACACTCTTTCACCCTCTTCGTAAGAGAGGTAATTATAAACCAACAGTAAGAGGTCAAATCTCCCGTCATCTATGGCACAGAGTAAAATATTCTCCATTGTATCTTCCGGATTTCCCGGGAAGTATGAACCATGACATGCAATACCACAAAATTTTACCCTCCCTTCCTTTTTGAGCTGAGTAAAAGCATTATGAAATCCTTTATGCTTAGCCATCTCGCATGATGTAGCTCCCTGGAGTTGAAAACAATCAATATAGTCCACTTTCAGGGTTTCTAAACTTTTCCTTGCACTGGAAAGAATATGCTCTTTCGGGCCAAGTGAATTTGCATGAACCTTTGTAGTAATGAAGAGCTTTTCCCTATCAAATTCATGTATTATACTGCCAATGTCCCTTTCACTTGAGCCATAATTAGGAGCTGTGTCAAAATAGTTGATTCCCGCATTGATTCCTGCTTTAAGTATTGCAGGATTTGTCGGCCTGCCAAATCCGATATTGGATACTTTGAATCCGGTCCGGCCAAGAGTGCGGTATTCATTGATCCCGGGTTTTTCATTATCCTGTGTTAGAACAGGGGAGGAGAAGCTTTTTTCTCCCAGTAATCCGGCGCCTAAAAATCCCAGCGAAGAGTTTCTGAGAAATCTTCTGCGGTTTAATTTGTTATTTTTCATGTTGTTGGTTTCGTAGTATAAGCAGCAAGATATGAGATTGCAGGATGCAAGTCAAATAAAAGATAAACCCTTCGATGCGATCGATCTTTCGGGGCTTATTCAGGGACCAAAAGTTCAGGTGTAGTACAATCATCAAACCGGGATCGGCCGGGTTAAGATCTAAGAAGTTTAAAGGCTGGTAAAACAAATATTATCCCTACATTAGAGATGATTTTAAACTAATAAATCTCATCATGAAATCACTTCCAGAAACACACAAGCGCTATCTTTTTTTTACCCTGTTAAGTCTATTCGTTTTCCCATTCTACCTGGTATCTCAGTCTAATCTGACAGTGGGAGAAGTATCTGCTGCACCCGGGGAGAAAAAGTCAGGATATATCACTGTACCTGGCGGAGAGGATGATGGCCCGGTAAAAGTACCTGTAACGGTTATAAATGGTGAAAAAGACGGACCTACTTTAGCTCTTGTTGCCGGTGTTCACGGTTATGAGTACCCTCCCGTACTGGCTATGACAAAATTATCCATGGAACTGGACCCATCGGATATCTCAGGTAAAGTAATAATAGTCCATGTTGCAAACATGCCATCCTTTCTCAGGAGGACCGTTTATTACAACCCCTATGACTGGCAGAATTTCAACAGGGTATTTCCGGGAAAGGTCGATGGAACAAGTTCGGAGAGAATCGCCTGGCAGATAACGAAAGAAGTTATCGATAAATGCGATTACCTGATTGATAACCATTGTGGTGATGGCAATGAGGATCTTATGAGATACTTATACCATACCGAAACAGGTAACCCTGAACTGGATATGAAGACAAAAGGTCTTGCAGTTAATTTCAATCTGAAGGTTATAGTGCATGAAACGGGCAGGACAAAGGATATCCAGAATTCAATGTACGTTAGCAACACAGCCTTACTAAGGGGAAAGCCTGCAATATCAACAGAGGTAGGGAAGCTTGGACAAACTGATGAGTCCGATGTTAATGAGGTCTTACGTGGAAACTACAACATCATGAAGCACCTTAAGATGATTGAAGGAGAACCGAGTATATTGTTTGAGTCTGTATGGGTGGAAGAGTACCAGATTATCCGCTCAGAACACCGGGAGGGACTATATTATCCACTGGTCTCACGTGGCGATCATGTTCAGAAGGGTCAGCTTGTGGGTTATCTTACAGATTATTTCGGAAACAGGCTTCAGGATGTAAGATCTCCCTACGATGGAATTGTCTTGTACATTATTGCCACGCCACCAATGAGTGAAGGCGAACCGATGGTAATGATAGGAAGGTTTTGAGCAAAAGAGATGACAAAAAGCCCCAATCGCAAGCAAGGGGCTTTACTTTTGTATTTTCTTTTGGGGATCCTTAGCTTATTTGATCCACTCTGCCACAACCTCCGGGCTAAGGCCCGGCAGATCCAGCTTATTCTTCCTCACTCAGTTTGGGTAAAAAGCCAATAAATGAGATTTTCCAATCATCTTCTATTTTTTCAAGAAAGGTTACCTGCATGCCCTCATTATTATAGGAAAGAGTATCTTTCTCTCCTTGCCAGATATTCTCACATACAACCCAGGCTGTGTTTTGATATATCTTGAATTTGGGATTGTTCTTACTTATGGTTATCCAGGAATATTCCATGTCTTCCGTTTCTGCAAGGAACTGGAAGTTTGATTCAATTTCGTTATAGCCTTCAAAATACCGTGATAGCGTTTCTGTCGATCCTAAGTACAATGTGCTTTCATCCTTAAGGTAAAGGTTGTAGAATTCCTGGAGTTTTCCATCCCTGGCGAATTCTGATTCATTTTGAATGACTTTCATGATTGCGTCTTTTTCAGCTTCCATATCAATTGGCTCAGCTGTCTGTTGGCAGGCTGAAATTACAAAAGCAATAACGGGGATTAGTAGAAACAGGTTCTTCATGATAGATAAGTTTTGTGGTTAATAAAAAGCAAGATAAGAGATTGCAGGATGCAAGTCAAATAAAATTCCCGTTGACTCCCTCTGGTCGTCGAGTTCGCCCTGCTTCGCGGACCTCGGTTCAAAGGGGGAACCAGTACCTTGTACCCGGTTACCCGGTACCTATTTAATCCATTCCGCTACCTGCTCAGGACTGAGACCAGGTAAATCCAGCTTGTTCTTTTTCTTATACCCGTTCAGGTCGTTGGCCAGTTTGCCCGGCTTTTCAACCTCTTTCAATTTTTCCACAGAATCAAACCCCAGGGCGAATAATGGCTCAATCCATTCCTCCGGCACACCTAGACCCAGGAACTCTTCCTTTTGTCGTTCGTCGTTTGTCGTATGCCGCGCCTCCGGCCTCATCTGCGGGAAGAAAATAACATCCTGTATGGAGGGCTGATCGGTCATCAACATGGTGAGACGGTCAATACCAATGCCCAGTCCCGAAGTTGGGGGCATAC
>JAVVEL010000120.1:0-3297 GCA_032260385.1 Bacteroidales bacterium
AATGAACTACCCCGCCGCAAGCAGCGGGGTATCATCAGAAGAGAGTTAATTGCTTTTCGCTATGAAGAACTTTGTAATCTTTTTCAACGCCTTGATCTCTTACATAACGGGATATACTCGACTCATCTCCGAATTTGCTGACCGTATTCACAAAATAACCATCAGTCCAAAATTCCCCACCCCACAGCTTCTCCTTCACTTCAGGATGCTTCTTGAAAATTTCCCTCGCTGTCAAACTTTTTATTGTCGTAATGATTTGGGTCGGACTCAGCCTCGGAATGCTTTGTATCAAAAAATGAACATGGTCATTGTCAACACCAATCTCCAAAAAACGTATTTCATATCGTTTCGATATCTCAAGACAAATATCCTTCACGCTCTCATCAACTGCGTTGCTGAACACAACCCGACGATATTTCGCTGGGCATACAAAGTGATACAGCAACACAGATACATTATGCGACTTATGTATGTATTCGCTTTCGCTCACACATTAAAGATAATCTTTTCGCCGCAAGCGGCGGGGAACTAACCCCTAAGTGATTAGAATGGTACCGCCATCCACCGCAAACCAGGGATAGTCAGGGGTACCCACCTCTATAAGAGTACAATTGTATCCAGTCACGGGAAATTCATCAGGTTTATTAAAATACTTTATCTCCTCGCTCACACCTGCAACCTCAAATATCCCCGTTACATTTGATGAAGGATCGGAAGAACAGATTATATTACCCTGAAGTGCATAGGGTTGTGTTTCATAGAGACCTCCTGTCTGGTTAATAATCTGATCCAGGTCCTTCCAGAAACGATAACTTTCAGGTGTTATTGCAAGTTGCCTGACATGCAGCCTGTAGCGGTATGTTAACTCATCTCCGTATTGAGATTCGAAGTGGAGGGGTTCCTCCACTATGGTGTTTTCAGACAGGTCTTCGGTCCCGGTAATAAATATTCCGGGGATATTCTTAGTCCTCCAGCATTCCT
Organism: Bacteroidales bacterium; assembly: GCA_032260385.1. Taxonomy (GTDB): domain Bacteria; phylum Bacteroidota; class Bacteroidia; order Bacteroidales; family VadinHA17; genus UBA9300. The sequence goes on from JAVVEL010000120.1 coordinate 982, forward strand.
TAAGCCCTGAATTATCATAGGGTTGTCTCCCGAATGGAGGGTTGTATATCAGGTCGGCATCATAGGGCAGATAATAATAATATGTTGCTTCTGCTATCCACCTGTAATATGCCGGTTCCTGTAATTCATCATGGGTGCTGACAAGGAAATTATAACCCTTCACGCTTATGCCGTCATCTGTTATTTTTCTCTCGTCGACCCTGTAACTGATGCTATCAATAGCCGGAGAGGCTGCCAGTTTTTCAAAACCTGACTCATATACTTCACCGTCATGATAGATCATCACCTTGTATGATTTGCCTTCCTCCCCTGTAAAAACAGGATCAGCAGCCTCATATATACCCGGCTTCAGGTTGTTCAGCCTGTATTCATTTCCATCATCACAAATTATATAGACCTCTGCCCCGTCTACCGGATTTTCAAGTATAGTACCGGCATCATCGGTCCTGGTCCTGATAGGTATATTACCAGCTATTTTCACTGTTGGCGGCAGGTCAGGATGATCCGTTACCAGGGCTTCAATTGAGATACTGTTTTCGTATTTTGCCGTATCCGGAACAAAAGGCTCAACGCATGATGAAAGAGCACTCAGAAGAAGTATATATAAGACCAATTTATTCCGTAGCATAGTTACCCAGTTTGAAATTATAGCTTACAGTGAAAATGGGGACGCTGTAAATTGATTGTTTATAACCTTTTATCATGCCCTCCTGGTTTTTGAAATATATGGAATAAGCGTTATTCCTGCCTGTCAGGTTATACACTGAAAAGGCCCATGAGCCATGTAGCAGTTTATCTTTTTTCAGGTTACCTTCAATGTTTACCGATACATCAAGCCTGAAGTAATCTGGAATCCTGAACTCATTTCTTCTATGTTGAAAAACAAATTAGATCATTACTTTTTATTATGTTTTTGTTGAATTGTTAATAACATACCGTAGGAAAAATATGTTATTAATGATTCAACACTTAATTACTAATTTCTATGTATTCTTCTATAAGCAGTCACCCAGTATATTTGGAGCTGCAAGATCGCGTTTAACATAAAAAAGAGAGAGCCGCAGTCTCAACGACCAGCAGTCATCTATAAATAGAAGCTGCAAAATGAGTTTAGCGGTCTCTCTCAGTAAGTTTAACATATAAAATTAGTTCTTTATATTAATATTTTTCTATCAGCTTATTGATTTTAGTGTATAATATATTTGGTTTATTAATTTCCTTGCTGTTCTCACAATTGCCTTATTAGGTTTCATGCTTTTCTTGTAATTACTAAAAACTTGCAGGTAATATGAGTCATTACGTACAGCTGACCATGCTGAGTCTATTAGTAATGGCCTTAGATGAGAGCTACTTCTTGATGTTATTCTTCCATTATAATCTTTTTCCCCGGAACTGTTTGCACGTGGGATAAAACCTATATAGGACCGGAAGTGGTTAACATTTCTAAAACGTGTTATATCTCCTATTTCTGTCAGTATTATCATTGCAGTTAATAGTCCTATTCCTGGTATCTCTCTTAATTTTTCACATGGGTTCTTATATCTTTCAGTTTCAGATAGCCTTCTTATATGACGGGATACTGTTAGGATTTCACTTCTTAAATAAACCAGGTTCCTTACAAGCACCTGAAGAGATTCTGTTCCGGATTGCTCCTTTAGATTTATCTCCTGCAGCCATGATATAAATCGACGCGACCAATGGCTGTGGTTTTGTTTAAATACATCTGGATATTCCACTCCATATATTTGTAGAAGTGCTTTTATCCTGTTTTTTACTCTTGTTTGGTCTTTAGTTAATGTTCTGCGGGTTCTTAATAGCTTCCTGTCTTGTTCCTGACTAATCTTTGGTACCCAGATTGCATTAACCTGATCTGATCTTAGAGCTTTTGCTATTTTTCTGCTGTCTAAAGGATCACGTTTTTGATCTTTCTCCTTATGAGTTGTTGGTATGTCTGCTGGATGGATCACCTTGCATTCAATTCCTTCCGATTTTAATAATCGATATAAGTTGAAGCCAAAATATCCTGATTCATATCCTACTACGAAGTTTCCGCCAGGATACTTTCTTTTCAGATGTTTAACCAGAGCTTGAGGATCCGCGTTTTGACTGAATGTTTTTAGTGATATGTCGTCAGTCTCAATAGTCACAGCCCATTTTTTTTTATGAGTATCAATTCCACAATAAAAATTTTGTCCGCTGAAGTCAAGTTCGTTACTTTGTGTTAGCATAGGTCTATAGATTAAGTTAATACTTGTAATGTCACTTTAAATTTAATCTATTTCGAAGACCTATGCTTTTTCAAACATACGATCTCAA
>JAVVEL010000121.1:0-3289 GCA_032260385.1 Bacteroidales bacterium
GTGAGTATAATGTTATTGAGCCTGACCAGAGTATAGAATCAGCAATCCGTAAACTTAACCGCAGGCTCAGATGGAATGACTTATTGGATAACTAAAATATGACAGGCAACAGAGATATTAGCAGGAGGATACGGAACGGTGACATCAAGGCTTTTGAGAAACTGTTCCGTTCCTCCTATAATGCTCTGGTAAATTACGCAAGAACCATACTGAAAGACACAGATACCTCTGAAGAAATAGTCCAGGAACTTTTTTATGTCCTGTGGCGCGACAGGAAAAAGATTATGATCAACAGCTCGATCAACGCTTACCTCTTCCGCTCAGTCTATAACAGGTGCCTGCACTATATAGATCATAAAAAGGTTGTTATGCGACACGAAGATGAAATCAGGGGAAATATTACAAAGACTGGTGAAGACCCTTCCGAGAGAATGAACTATATAGAGCTGCACGCAAAGGTAACCAGGATAATTGAAAAATTACCCGAACGTGCTGCTAAAATATTCTGTATGAGCCGTTTTGACGGAATGAAATATTCCGAGATAGCCGAGGAGCTTTCTATCTCTGTAAAAACAGTGGAAGCTAACATGGGTAAAGCATTGAAAGAATTCAGGAAAGAACTGTCAGCCTAAAAAAATGAAAAAAGAAAATACACATAGCAATAAGATGGACGATAAGGAAAGGAAGACTTTTAATGAGTTCCTTTCCGGCCAGGACCGGTCTGTTCAAAAATACTGGATGGAAATGAATGAAATTAGCAGGAGTGAAAAAGCAGATACCGATAAGGCCTGGAATAAGCTTTATGGCAGATTGCAGGCAGAGAAGATGATACCGGGGGAAAAATTCCGGGTCACACGATCCTTCAGGATAGCTGCTTCCATAATAATTATCATTGGCCTTGCCTTTACAGGATTATATATAGGCCTGACAAATTCAGGGAAAAACAACGAGAATATTATCCTGACTGATGCAGGCCAGAAAAATGTGAGGGTGGATCTGCCTGATGGCAGCACTGCCTACCTTAACAGGAACTCAAGTATCACCTACCCTGACAGATTTGACAGTCAAAGCAGAACAGTCAAACTGGAAGGAGAAGCATATTTTGATATCGAAAGTGACAGTAAGAGGCCATTTACCGTTAATGCAGGTGATGCCGATGTTAAAGTACTCGGTACTTCCTTCAATGTAAATACCGGCAACAACAGGGTTGAGGTGTTCGTTACCTCAGGAGAGGTTCTGCTGAAAAGCCATACGGGAGAAGAATCGGTAACACTGGAGCAGGGAGATCTGGGCCTCTTATCAGACCAGGCAGCCTCCAAGAAACTTAACAATGATCCGAATTATTTATCATGGAAGACTGAACTCCTGGTATTTGAAGGCGACAGCCTGGGGAAAGTGATTAAAGACCTGAAAAGGGTGCATAACATCAATATTGAAACAGAAAATGATGAAATCAGGAAACTGAGAGTCACTTCTGTATTTGATAATCAGTCACACGAAACAATTATCCGTATTATTTGTACTACATTTAACCTTGAATATTATAAGGAAGGAGATAAATATATCCTTGACACTAAATAGAGGTTAAAAATAACTCAATGAGTGTACCACTTTATGGGGGGATAAATATTCTAAACAGAAGGCTTGTTATAATGATCTTTATTATAACGGCCTCTTCCATTGCCCAAGCCCAGGAAAATGTGCTGGAAGCTCCCATATCACTGAGATTTAGCGAAACAAGTATATCAAGCGTATTAAAATCCATTTCCAGGAAAACAGGTTATTACTTCACCTACGATACCGATCTGGTGGAACCAGGCAGGCTAACAAGCCTGAAGGCAAACAACAGGCCCCTGAGGAGTATTCTTGATAGCATCTTCAATGACAAATTACTGAACTATTCGGTAATCGATAATCATATTATTATTTACCGCTCAATAAATGATGAAACATCCCTGCTGAGGGAAGAAGGGCGGGAACCGGTATATTTACTTGCAGGCAGGGTGACGGATGCAGAAAATGGAGAACCCCTGCCCTATGCCACGATAGGCATCAAATCAAAAGGCAAGGGAACAGTGGCAAATTACGAAGGAGAATATACCCTCAAACTCGGAAGGGAATTCCTGGATGATACCCTCGTGGTTTCCTACCTTGGGTTCTTCAGCAGGAAAATACCGGTTGAACAGGCTGTTGACAGCCATTTCAATATATCACTGACAAGGTTCTATGTGCCAATACCTGAAGTGTTGATACGTAACAGGGAACCACAGGAGCTTATCAGGAACGCCAGAAGAAAGATACCTGAAAATTATAGCAATAACCCGGTTCAGATGACCGCCTTCTACCGTGAGGCAGTATCAAAAAGAAATAAATTATTAACATACTCTGAAGCAGTCCTTCAGATGTACAAAAGTTCCTATACGGCAACTCTTTTCAGTGACCAGATAAAGATCTACAAAAGCAGGAAAATAAATAACCTTGAAAGATCCGACACCCTCACTTTTAAACTCAGATCAGGTCTGGATGGCTCTCTGCGACTGGACGGTGTAAAAAATACTTTCGATTTTCTGAGCACTGAAAGTTTTCCCTATTATGATTATCGTATGACCGATATCATCAACATAGGGGATGAAGCTGCTTTTGTTATTGAATTTGAACAGAAAGAGCACCTTACCGATATGGCCCTGCCAAAGGGTGTTATGTATATTAATACGGTCAACTACGGTATACATGCCGTGGATTTTGAAATAAACGAGGATTATATAGATGAACTCGAAAGATCATATATCCAGCAGGCCGCAAAGAGCTTCAATGTAAGGATCAGGTCAGTCAAATACCGTGTAAATTACCGTTACATCAACGATCGCTTTTATTTAAACCATGTAAGGGGTGATCTCGAATTTTATGCCAGGAAAAAGAATAGGCTCTTTGGAAATACCTATACCATTTTCTTCGAAATGGCCGTTACTGATATCGATACCCTCAATGTCAGGCGCTTTGAAAGGGAAGAGCGTGCTCCTCTCCATTCTATCTTTTCCGAGACAATAAACACTTACGACCGTCAGTTCTGGGGAACGGATAATTACCTGGGCCCGGAGGAAAGCATCAAGGAAGCTCTCTCACGGATAAATGCCAGGATGAGCGAGTATAAAAGCAATATTAATAACTTTCAATAATCCTGTTTAATTCACTCAGGTCTGGTGTAAGAATTATCTCCGTGCGCCTGTTCTTCCTCCTGGCTTCAGGAGTTTTTGCATCATCAACAGGCAGGTGTTCTCCTCTTCCGGCC
>JAVVEL010000122.1:0-3272 GCA_032260385.1 Bacteroidales bacterium
GCAAGAGCAGTAATGAAGCAATATCGAAAGCCACCTATTACTTCGGGATCGCCTTTGTAGTTATCATAATGCTTCTGCTCCTGCTTTTCAGGAGCACCAGCAAGGTTATCATTATTCTTTTCATGATACCTCTTTCAATGCTCGGTGTGTTTTGGGGACACGGCATACATGGCAAACCGCTTTCAATAATGAGCCTGTGGGGTATGGTGGCTCTTACGGGCGTTATTATTAATGATGCCATTGTCTTCCTTGCCAAATACGATGGACTATTGCTGGAAGGTAAAAAGGTCAGGGATGCAATTATTGGAGCCGGTAAGTCCAGGCTCAGGCCAATATTGTTAACCTCCATAACTACAACGATAGGCCTCTTCCCATTGATACTTGAGAAAAGTGCACAGGCACAGTTCCTCGTGCCTATGGCTATAAGCCTGGCTTACGGTGTGGCTATTGGAACAGTGTTCATCCTGATATTCTTCCCGGTGCTGATTATGCTGTTGAATGATGCTAATGTTCTTATCAGGAAGCTCTGGACAGGCATAAGTCCTGCCAGGGAAGATGTTGAGTCAGCCATCGTCCAGTTGAGGCGCAGGAAGGAATACGAAAAGAATGGTGAAGAAGATGGACTGGTAATGGAAGTATAGTATATAAGAAATGAAAAAAATAACAATAATATTAAGCTTTTTAGCTGTCAGCCTGGGTCTTTTTGCCCAGGACAGGGAGCTTGGCCTATCTGATGCAATATCCATGGCCCTTGAAAATAATTTCGGACTTCGTATCAGCAGGGCCGAGGCTGATATAGCAGGAATAAACAATAACTGGGCAAATGCCGGCCGTATGCCCTCAATAGGCTTCACCCTGTCCGGCAACAATAACTATAATATCAGCGATGACAGGCTGAGTTCGAACATTAATGCCGGCATAGGCCTGCGCTGGACTATATTTGACGGGTTCAGGGTAAATCTGACAAAGGACAGGCTTACACAGCTTGAGAGGCTGTCGGAAGGAAGGACGGCTGTGCTTATTGAAAACACCATTGAAGATGTTATACTGGGCTACTACAATGTGCTGCTTCAGCAAGAGCTGCTGAAAGTGCTATCTACTGTGATGAGACTTTCAGAAGACAGGTATGAATATGAAAGAACAAGGCAGGAAATAGGTAATTCTGTGACATATAATGTTTTGCAGGCAAAGAATAATTACCTGAGTGATAAGGCTGCATATATGAACCAGGAAGTGAATTACCGCAATGCTATCAGGAACCTTGATTTTATCCTGGGCGAGGACAGCCAGCAGACCTGGATATTCACTGAAGAATTCATGGCCGACACGGTGGATTACGTATTGTCTGATTTACTTGACAGGATGATGGCTGATAACAGCGTTCTCAGGAACCAGTATATCAATATCATGCTCTCTAAGAACAGCACCGGCCTGGCAAGAAGCTCTTATTATCCTTCTGTGAGCCTTTCGGCAGGACTTGACAATAGAAATGCCCTTAGTCCGTCTGCCGGATCGGGTAGCAGCTTTTCCACCTATGGCAATATCACTCTCAGCTATGATATTTACCAGGGGGGCTTGCGTGACAGGGCTCTTGAAGTGGCAAGGATCAATGAATCGATTGCAGGCATTGAGGAGGAAGAGTTAAAGAAGAGTCTCAGCAACCAGCTTTTAAGTCTATTTGACCGGTATGAAGTACAGAAGGAGTTGTTGTATATCGCCGGCGAGAATCTTGAGGCAGCAGAGATGAATGTACAGATTTCCGGGGATAAGTTCAGGTCAGGAGCCATTAACTCGTTCAATTACCGCGACATACAGCTTATTTACCTTAATGCTGCCTACCAGCAAATACAGGATGTATATAATCTCATAGCCACGGGAGCTGCCCTTACCAGGCTTACAGGCGGATTTATAAATTATTCTGAATAAAAAGAGCGGGTATAAATATTTTTTGCATGTTTTAAAAAAGTGTTATTTTTGCATTCACAAAAGCGGGAATAGCTCAGTTGGTAGAGCACGACCTTGCCAAGGTCGGGGTCGCGGATTCGAGTTCCGTTTCCCGCTCATCAGTCAGGAGGCAGCGATGAAATCGCTGCCTTTTTGCATTTACAGGGAGCCATAAGAGCTTGCTCTTAATTGGGCTCCCTGTAAATGCAAAAACAGCCGCCATGCGGCTCCTGACTGATGAAAGCATCCCGCCGGGAGGCCAGGATCCGATCCCGGTAAACCGGGATCAATTCCGTTGTGAAGCGGAGGCTCTTTCAGCAATCTCAGGTTGCCAGCTTACATGTTTAATGTTTTTTTAGTATTTTTGCAGCGCTTAAGCGTTGGATGATTAGTTTAAAGCGCCCGGATGGTAGGACCGACCGTTAAGAAATAACCCGGTGGGTTATTTTTGGGAGGGCCAGGTAGTGGGGGAGACAATTTCACCATCCGTAGTTAATGAGTTCTATATAGAATACTTTTTTAAAGTATATTGAAAATAATATATTACCAGTTTGGTACCAGCCCGGATGGTGGAATTGGTAGACACGTTGGACTTAAAATCCAATGGCCGTTTAGGCTGTGCGGGTTCAAGTCCCGCTCCGGGTACCCAGAGGCACAAGAGGTCATTTTCGACCTCTTGTTTCTTTTTATGACCTTCTGAAATTCCCACCAGTTGAGGGAATAAGAAGAACCTATCTTCAGTGATTCAGGGTTGCAACTTTTGAATTTTGAAATCAGGTTTTTTTGTCAGAGTTGCAACCAGTGCATAAGCTGGTCGCCCTGACCACATTCCGCCAGTAGAATGGACATTTCTATATTTAACTGTTGATCATGGGATTAACCCCGGCCTTGGCTGGTCAATTAGAGCCGGCGAGAGGTGGTGAGGGTTACCGGCCTATGCACTCACACTTCAAGATTATCAGCAAAGCCGCAACTGACTTTTCACAATTAAAAAGAATTGTTTTACTTTTGTATTGAATATCAGATTATGACAACCAAAGAATATATATTAACAACTATCAAAGAAAACAAAAAAGAACTATTACGCTTTGGAATTCTAAAAGTCGGACTTTTCGGGTCATATGTGAGAGGAGATGAAACGGAGACAAGCGATATTGATTTACTGATCGATTTTGATCCTGATCATGAGAACTTTGACAACTATATGGCCGTTTGTAATATATTAGAACAGCTCTTTAGGAATGAAAAATTAGGAATCGTGACCAAAAACGGATTAAGCCCGTACATTGGGCCTAAAATCTTAAAGGAGGTCCAATATGTTTAAAGAG
>JAVVEL010000123.1:0-3192 GCA_032260385.1 Bacteroidales bacterium
CTGATGGTCATCGTGTTATTGCAATGAACAATATCCCTGAGGGTTATAATTATCCAGAAGAGGTAGCCTTTGAGATACAGCGAAACCACCTTCCTGATTATCAACGTGCTGCTGATTTCATAAACCTTTCCAATACTGACATTGTCAGTCTGCAGCATGAATTCGGACTTTATGGTGGACTAGCTGGAGATTATCTCTTTTCTCTTTTGAGTCGCGTAAAAAAACCCATCATCACTACCCTGCATACGATCATAAGGGAACCAAACCCTGATTATCGAAGATCTATGGAAGAACTGATTCGTTATTCCCATAAGCTGGTAGTAATGACTGAGATAAGCAGAAAAATTTTGAAAGATGTCTATGGAGTTCCTGAGGAAAAGATAGAGTTGATCTATCATGGTGTTCCGGATGTTTCTTTTATTTATGATAATCGATATAAGAAAATACGCAACCTGGATGGGAGAATAGTCATCTTAACTTTTGGTTTATTAAATTCGGGTAAAGGTATTGAAGTTCTACTTGATGCCCTTGTACCAGTTGTAGAAAAATATCCGAATATTACCTATATCATATTAGGTGCAACCCATCCTGAAGTGAAAAAATCGCAGGGGGAGAAATACCGGCTTTCCCTTGAACGCAAAGTACAGGATATGGGATTAGTAAATAACGTCATTTTTCACAATAGATATGTGACCCTTGATGAACTTTGTGACTATATTATATCCAGTGATATTTATGTTTCCCCCTATCTTAATAGAGAACAGATTGTCAGTGGGGCCTTAACGTATGCCCTTGGTATGGGCAAGGCGATTATTTCAACCCCATATTGGCATGCCCAGGAAGTATTGTCAGATGGGCGAGGTTTATTGGTTGATTTTGGGGATGTAGAGGCCTTAAGTCAGGCATTACTCTCTTTTATGAACGATCCTGCTACATGTCAAATGATGCGTAAAAAGGCATATAAATTTGGCAGACAGATGATCTGGAAAGAAGTCGGACGACATTATGTTAAACTTTTTAACGATGTATTTGAGCTGTGGGAAATGGATGTGGCTGAAACGGGACTTGAAAGTCCTACCTTTTTCCATGCCACTTTACCTGAAATCAAACTAAACCACTTATATTTACTTTCTGATGATGTAGGGATTTTTCAACATACAAAATTCGGGATTCCAGATCGCAATCATGGTTATTCTACAGATGATGTGGGTCGAGGGCTGGCTGTATTGACCAATGACCAAATACCAAATCAAGATATCCTTCCGTTAATGACCACTTACCTCAGTTTTTTACATCATGCCCAGACCGAGAATGGTCATTTTCATAATTTTATGAATTATGATCGGAGCTTTATGGATGAACAGGGAAGTGAAGATACATTAGGTCGTGCAATATTTGGACTGGGCCATGTAGTTCGTTGGGCGCCTACAGAGGGAATGCGAGCCCTGGCTCATAGCATGATTGAAAAATCTGAACCCATGTTAGAAAACCTCAATGCCCCCAGGGCAAAAGCCTATACCATTTGCGGATTGTGTGTGGCCCTGAAACGATATGAAGAGAGGCAATATAATGATATTGACCAAATTAAAAGCATATTGATCAAGTTATCTGATGAGTTGATAGCATTATATAATGAAAATCAGACTGAAGACTGGAATTGGTTTGAACCAATAGTGGCGTATGGAAATGCAATAATATGTGAAGCCTTGTTATGTGCATTTCAAGCCATCCATGATCCGATATATAAAAAAGTTGGACTCACCACTCTGGAATTTCTCACTGATATCCAGCGGGAGGGCACATTTTTTGACATGGTGGGGAATGAAGGATGGCATACCAGTAACAAGGAGAAGGCAGTGTTTGGTCAGCAACCCATCGAAGCAGGCTATCTTACCATGGCTTATGTCACCGCATATGAGATAACTGGTGATAAACGATACTTGCATAATGCTTACCATGCATTTGAATGGTTCCTGGGCCGAAATCTTTTAGGACTCCCTTTATATGATTTTCATACAGGTGCTGTGGCAGACGGTTTTGACTCCCACGGAATTAATGAGAATCAGGGTGCAGAATCTATAGTATGTTTCCTCATGGCTTTGCTTTCTTTGAACAGATATTAAAATATGAGTATGGCATGAGACTGTCGGAAAAGTACAAAAATCGAAATATTGTATGAAAATTGACACAGTAAATCACTATGCATTGCCATATTGAAATGTTAGGTCTGGTTGAAATACCTCGAAATATCGACTTTCCTGACACTCTCGGCATAACTACCGAAAATTTTCAAAAAACATTCCAAATGTTAGGAAAGAAAAGAAAAGGTGGATACTTTTAAGTAGTTAGAATCACGAATTGATTCAATTCTAGGTAATAAAATATATATAGGCATATATATCTCCTCATATTTATTTACGTTCGAAGGTTTTGAAATGAGTAAAAAAAATCCTATTGTCATGATATCCAGTTATCCTCCCAGATTGTGTGGTATCGCAACATTCTGTGAAGAGGCCAGGGAATTCATCCAGGAAGCAAATCCTGACAGGGATGTCCTAGTCATCAGCCACACTGATGGTGAGGGAGAAGGGGTATTTCCCATTATTGACATGTCAAAACATGACTGGTGGAAGCCTGTTTATAAAAAAGTGAAGGAACTTGACCCCTATGTAGTGCATCTGGAACATGAATACGGGTTATATGAATATTGTGATTCCAGAGGAAAAGGAGACGAAAACCAAGGGTTTTTAGATCTGCTGGGCGCTATTGGTAAATATCCTACCGTGGTTGAGCCCCATACGGTCCATGGTAGGCTGCGGGATTTTGAAGCAAATTTTATTTACAGGATGTGCGAACGCTCAGATGTTGTGCTGTTTAAATGCAACTATCAAAAATGGAGATTGGACTGGACTTTTTCAGGATACGGCTGGAAAACTCCCACCAACATAATGGTAGTTCCCCATGGCGCCAGGCCGGATAAGCAATGGATGAATGAGACGATACCAGAGTTGCGTGAAGAGATCGGTCTCAACAAATACCCTTCCATAGGTCAACATATTGTGGGTTTGGTAGGCTGGATACAATCAAACAAACGTTGGGACATTTTGACCAACATGTGGGAAGAGATAGTTCAGGAGATATATGACCGCACGGACCAGGAATGGGACTTGTTGGCTGCCGGGACCATGAGGG
>JAVVEL010000124.1:0-518 GCA_032260385.1 Bacteroidales bacterium
CATGCAATGATGCTTCTGATACTGTTCACAGGAGCCAGGCAGGCCTCCGGCCAGGGGGTGGGGATCAGTGAGACGACGATCACACCACATGCATCAGCGATACTGGAGCTTCGGTCGGTTGATCGGGGATTGTTGGTACCGCGGATGGATACTACGCAAAGAGGGGCGATCGGCAGTCCGACAGATGGTCTGATCATATACAATACCAGTACGAACAAGTTAAATATCTATGCGGACGGTAATTGGAGGATATTGTTTTCCGGGAGTATCGGTATTAACAATATCGACGGAATGCCGAACCGCATAACCATTATTAAAACGGACCCTGCCAACCCGGTCATAGATATCGCAAATACCTATATCGGCCAGGGATCGATTACGACGTTGGGAACGATAGGAGCCGGCACCTGGAGGGCAGGTGTAATTGAAGTGAAGTACGGTGGTACAGGATTAACGACCTTTGGAGGGGTAAATACATTGTTGTATACCAGTTCGGCGGATGTTCTATCATCCATAGG
>JAVVEL010000124.1:618-3189 GCA_032260385.1 Bacteroidales bacterium
AATGGAGATGGTACGATCACTTTATCAACGCCACAGGATATACATACTGGTGCAATTCCTGTTTTTTTGGGTATGACCCTGGATGGATTAGGCGCCAATTCAGGAGTATATACAGATGTTAACAGCACCCTGACAACTACTCCTCCGTTAAGTGGTACGATAGGTTATTGGCAACGGGATGATGTATTGGGGATATTGAGTCCGTCAAATGTTGGAGATGATATCACTACCAGTGGAGATATCACCACCAGTGGAGGAGGCGCGGTTACATCTGCAGGTTTATTGACGGGTAATTTGGGTGCTACCATATCTGGAGGCATTGTGAACCTGAACAGTGGGTCGAACAATGCAACAAATATTAATACAGGAACTTCTACTGGAGATGTCACCATTGGGAATGCGTCGAATGATATTGTATTACCTGCTTTTACCACGGCGGGGGTTGTTCATAATGATGCAGGGGGTGTATTGTCAACAGGCCAGATTGTCAATGCAGACATTGCAGATGGGACCATTGATTTGACCAGTAAGGTAGTGAATGTATTGCCGATCGCAAATGGAGGTACAAATTCCGGGGCTGCGTTGTCAGGATCATCACTGATGATCTCAGATGGCACAAGTATAGTTCAGGGTCAACAAGGAACTGTCAATACGGTATTACATGGTAATGCAACAGGAGCTCCAACATATAGTCAAATCGTCAATGCAGACATTGCAGATGGGACCATTGATTTGACCAGTAAGGTCACAGGTACCTTGCCTGTTATAAATGGAGGTACAGGATTAACGACCTTTGGAGGGGTAAATACATTGTTGTATACCAGTTCGGCGGATGTTCTATCATCCATAGGAGCTTCCACAGGAGCTGGGCAGTTTTTACAGACAACAACAGCCGGGGGCGTTCCGAGCTGGCAATCGATATTGGGCTTTGCCAATGGAGGGACGGGCTATGGTACCTATACAGGAGGTCAGTTGTTGATCGGTAACACATTGGGAGGGTTGACAAGGGCTACCTTAACGCCGACCGTTAACCAGGTATTAATATCCAATGGAGATGGTACGATCACTTTATCAACGCCACAGGATATACATACTGGTGCAATTCCTGTTTTTTTGGGTATGACTTTATCCGGATTAAATACAGTTGGTGTTGTACATACAGATACGACGGGATTATTAACAACCAGTCAGATAACTGCTGTAGATATTGCTGATGGTGCAGTAACACCAGCCAAATTGGGCACATCAGGAGCCATTGATGCAAATAAGGTATATATAACTGATGCAATTGGAGATCCAACATTAGAACCGGTATCCAGTTTTATGGTTGGAGTAAATAAACATATAGAAGAAACTCAGAATATAACCACTTTTTCTACGCCAATTGTCGATCTGAGTTTCACAGTAAAAGCAGGTGAAATATGGAGTTTTGAATATCATTTTCAACATGCTGCAATGCTCACAAATGGTTATTTAAACTGGGCCTTAGAAATACCAGGCAATTTCCGAGCAATGGTTAAAGGAGTGCCCCAAGGTACTCAACCAAGCGATAACATGGCTTATGAATCATTAACCATATCTAATCAATTTACTACAACTAATTTCGGAAATAATCAAGCAGGCCAACCAGTTTGCTGGACCGAAATATCAGGGTCGCTTACGGCCACTTCTGATGGAACGGTAAACGTAAGAGTAGTAAGCGGTAGTTCCACAAATTTATATATGTATTCCTACATGACAGCCAGGAGAATTCAGTAAAGAATAATTTCATTGTTATTTTAGTGAGAATAATACAAGGCATATTAAGGATACCTTTCAATTGGATAAAATATTTATCTATTGTAAAAAGTATTGTTCTCTTATTTCTTTATCTATCACCTATTAATTCGTTTTCTCAGGTTATCAGTATTACAGGAAGTGTAAATTTATACATTGGATCTGATGCAGTAATTATTAGTGATACTCTAAATAATTCCTCTGGCATAATACAAAATGATGGTCAGGTATTTCTTGATGCTTCATTTTTGAATAATGGCACTGCAGAAGGTGATGGAAGCTATACCATTCACGGTGACTGGATCAATACAGGTCTATTCAATCCGGGGCTAGGCACTGTATCTTTAATCGGATCCAGTAATCAAACCATCACCAATTCAGGAACTGGTAGTTTTTACAACCTGGAGGTAAATAATTCATCTCCATTTCCTGCCGAAAGGATCAATCTGCTGAATGATGTCGAAATTACTAACAGTATAGAATTCGTACAGGGGTTCGTCGGTACAGGAACGAATTCGCTTTACCTATCCAACCCAGTTTCATCAACGTTGATCTATACAAGCGGACGCATTATTGGAAGGTTTAAAAGACAAATTGGGACTGGTGATAATTATTTGTTTCCCATTGGTACAGATGTAACCTACAATGCTGTCAATGTTGATCCAAATGTGATCGCTCCCGGCTCAATTACGCAGGGATCAGTCCTGGCAGAATTTATTTCTGAAGATCCGGGAGATGCCGGACTTCCGGTGCAGGATGACAGTGTCGAGATCTTTGATGTCTATGCAGACGGTT
>JAVVEL010000125.1:0-3125 GCA_032260385.1 Bacteroidales bacterium
AACGAACTTGACTTCAGCGGACAAAATTTTTATTGTGGAATTGATACTCATAAAAAAAAATGGGCTGTGACTATTGAAGGAGTTGAGAAAGTGTATAAAGTGTATAAAGTTTATAAGGTATCAAGGGAAGATAATGTCGTTTACTCGCTCCCACCAGCCACAACCACTGTCCGCTCGTGAGCTCGCCTCGAATCTAAAGGATGACTCGAGGCTCGGTTGTCGCTTGCCGTTCGTCGTTTGTCGCTTGCCGTTCGTCGTTTGTCGTTTGTCGTTCGTCGCTTGTCGTTTGTCGCCAAAAAAGATTTTTTGAATTAATTCAATTATAATTTATATTTGTTATATCAATAAAGTGTAAATAATACATTTAAAAATTTATGAAAACACATCTCGCACTGTTAATCAGCATGGTTATAATAGCTTCATCATGCAAGTCAGGCAATGAAGAACACCGCATAGAGACAGGCAGGCCTGAAAAGGTTGATTTCAGGGTTCTCCCCTTCGATCTTAGCCAGGTCAAGCTTCTTGATGGCAGGTTTAATCATGCAACGGAACTCAACAAAAAGATTTTGCTTGACTATGAGCCTGACCGCTTCCTGTCGACCTTCAGGATGGAGGCAGGCCTGGAACCGAAGGCAGAGCATTATGGGGGATGGGAAGATTATCCCAGGCGTAATCTTAACGGTCACAGCCTTGGTCATTATATGAGTGCCCTGGCCATGATGTACAGGACAAGCGGGGAGGAGGAGTTCCTGGAGAGGCTCAATTACATTGTCGATGAACTTAAAATATGCCAGGAGGCCGATGGTGATGGTTACATCGGTGCTCTGCCGGGGGCAAAAAAGGTATTTGAAGAGGAAGTTGCCGGGGGTGACATACGGTCGGCCGGATTCGACCTTAATGGTTACTGGGCGCCATTTTACATAATGCATAAGATACTTGCCGGGCTCAACGATGCCTACCTTCTCACAGGCAATGAGAAGGCCCTTGAGGTAGCACAGAATTTTGCCGGCTGGATCAGTGGCATTGTTGATCCATTAAACGATGAGCAGCTTCAGAAGATGCTGCACTGTGAGCATGGCGGTATTAATGAATCCTTTGCCGAGCTGTATGCCATCACGGGTGACGAGAAATACCTTGAAACAGCCAGGGTCTTCTATCATAAAGCCATACTTGATTCACTTGCCGCCGGGCTTGACGTTTTACCGGGGAAACACGGAAACACTCAAATACCCAAACTAATAGGTCTTGCAAGACTTTACGAACTTACGGGAAACAGCCGGGACAGGGAAACAGCAGAATTTTTCTGGGACAGGGTTGTCAATCATCATTCCTATGTTACGGGCGGTCATGGCTTTAATGAATATTTCGGACCGGCCGACGAGCTTAACGACAGGCTGGGTGAAGGCACCACAGAGACATGCAATGTCTATAATATGCTTAAGCTGTCGCGTCACCTTTTCAAATGGACGGCCTCGGCGGAGGTAGCCGACTATTATGAGCGGGCCCTCTTCAATCATATTCATTCATCGCAGCACCCCGGGACAGGTCATGTTATCTATAATCTTTCGCTTGCGATGGGCGGTGCCAAGTCGTACCAGGATCCGGGCTATTTCACCTGCTGTGTGGGCACCGGCATGGAAAACCACGCCAAGTATGGAAGGAACATTTATTTTCATAACGACAAGGAATTATATATAAGCCAGTACATTGCTTCCGAACTGAAGTGGGAAGAGAAGGGCCTCAACCTTGTCATGGAAACATCCTATCCTGATGAGCAGGGTGCAAGCATTACTTTCAACAATGAAGAAGTCCTCGACTTAACTATATATATCAGGTATCCCTCCTGGGCTGAAAGAGGAATTGAAATAAGGGTTAACGGTAAGAAGAAGGCAGTAAGGCAGGAGCCCGGCTCCTTTGTGCCGGTAAAGGGCAAATGGCAATCGGGTGACCGGATCGAGATAGCCATACCCTTCAGCCTCCGCCTTGGGTCAATGCCTGACAATCCTGACAGGCTTGCCATCATGTATGGTCCTGTAGTTCTGGCAGGTGACCTGGGGCCTGAAGATGATCCACAGGCCTATGATGCCATGTACGTTCCTGTTCTTGTAAGCGGCGACAGGCCTCCCTCAGAATGGCTCAAACCTCTTAAGGATGAAGCCAATAACTTTATAATGGATAATGTTGGCCGGCCCCGCGATGTCAGGCTGTTGCCTTTTTATGACATGCATGACAGGAGGTACACCATTTACTGGGATGTTTTCACCGAAGAGGAATGGGACGGCAAGCAGGAGGCTTACAGGCTCAGGGCCGAGGAGTTGAAAGAGCTGGAGGGTCAGACTGTTGATTTTGTCCAGCCCGGGGAGATGCAGCCCGAGCGCGACCATAATTTCATGGATGAGGGTAGCAGGCCCGTACGCTTCAGGGGAAAGGCAGGCCGTCATACCCGGGGTGGCTGGTTCTCCTTTGATATGGACATGCTGGCCGATGCTCCGGTAAGCCTGGTTGTAGATTATTTCGGAAGGGAAATAAGGAACACTGACTTCGAGATACTTGTCAACGACAGGGTTATAGCAAGGGAAAGCATATCACGCAACGAAGGTGATTTTATAAGCATCAGCTACCCCGTACCAAGGGAACTGACGGTGGGTAAGTTCAGGGCCACCGTTAAGTTCATGGCACCTGAAGCCCGTTCAGAAGTTGGCCCGGTTTACGGTGTAAGGATAATAAGAAACGACTGAGAAGGCCCTCACTCAATTACAGCAGGGGCCTCTTCGCCCTTAAAGAGCTTTATTGTTTCATCCTGCAGAAGGGCCCATATTGAATATACGCCCTTGGCTGTGCCAATAGGTATATTCAGGCAGTTAATTGCGGACATAATAATAATCAGTATCCTTGCCCACTCACGGTAGCTGAAGAGGCCTATCCCTCCTATTATGCTCAGCACTGAGACCAATGCAATAACTGTAGATAAGGAGATCATGACAGTATTCAACACTGCCACGGCTATCTCATCTCCTTCAACGAATGAGAGGGCAAAGTTGATCGCCAGGAAGATCACCAGTGCCATAACCAGTCCAAGTACAGCAAATACAATATGCAGTGTACCTACAACTGTTACATGCTTT
>JAVVEL010000126.1:0-3097 GCA_032260385.1 Bacteroidales bacterium
CTGTAGCCCTCGACTGCTGCCACAGGGTCTGTTTCAAAATACTCGCAGAACCACTTAACAGTCATTGGTTTAATATTTATTATCTCATCACATCTACCATACAGTGGAGATGAACTGTTTAAGACCATATCTTCCATCATCTGTTGCGATGATCCGCATAATATCAGGTTGAAACGTGCATTTATTTTATTATCAACGATATTCTGAATGACTGACGGAAGTCCGGGGTCATTTTTTACAAGATAGGGAAACTCGTCGATACAAATTGTTATCCTTTCTTTCAGCGAATTATTTAAACTCACGAATAATGAATTCCAATCGGGGTAATGAACAGATGAAAATCCGGGTATGAACCTATCAAAGCTTTTTGCAAACACTGTTATCTGTAAGGCTTTTTCTCTGATATCGGCAACATGGTAAACATCCTTTTAAAATATTATTCTTTTAAGAAGTGTTAATTTTCCACACCGCCTCCTGCCGCATATAACCAGTAAGGCAGATTTACTCTTTTTTAATGAGGTCCTTATTCTCTCTTCTGCTTTTGTCCTGTTTTGTCCGGTTTTTACCGAAGATTACCTAAAATTTACCTTGTATCATTCGGAATAAGTAAATAACTTGCTAGAGCAGTATCAAACTGATTATCAATGGCATTTCAATGTAACTATTATGGCTGTTTTACCTTATGATATAGTTATTTGTCTTTGTATCAAAAAGTCTAGATTCTCTCTTGTTTAAATATCAATAGTATCAAAAGTTGCCAATATCTTTAACAATTACAAACCAGAAATATTACTATCATGAAAAGGGCTAAGAAATTATTAACAATTATTGTGGGAATAATTGCCATTAACTGTTTTGTTGCATTTTCATTTGTTGAAAACCAATCACTTACACCCACAGTAATAAGAGTACATTGCTGTCTGCATGCTGAAAATTGGGGTGCAGGTCCTTATGGCATTGACTGTATATCATGCACATTATTACAGTTCGAAAATCCATATGCCTGGGCAACATGCCCTATGCATGAACCGGAATAAATTCTTAAAGAAGTATTTGATTACAATTTGAAACATATTAATTTAGAGAAATGATAGTATATAAGATTATTGTATGCTTATTAGTTGCCTTTATAGCCAAGCAAAAAGATTATAATAGTGTAAGGTTTCCTATCGATGCGGAATTAAACCATTCAATAATTGAAACAGAACCAGTATTAATTGGTAAAAGTACGAGACTATTAATAAGTGGAGATTATCTTGTTTTCTTCCGGGGAAAAGCAGAGAATATGAATCTGTGTTCATTTTTTGATTACCCCTCCTTAAACTACATTGGTGACTATGGAAATTTCGGCAGAGGTCCTAATGAGTTTCCTTATCCTGATGTGCAAAATGCAGTGGCTACAGATAGTGGATTTGCACTTTTTGACATGATAAAAGGATTTGTTTTTATTAATGTGCATAATCTAATAAACGGATGTGATTTCATTTATCGGCAGATAAGAACACCAGGTGAATTGTATATGTTAAACGATGCACATATAATCAATGACAGTGTAATAATAGGTATGCCATATATGGGTAATGCTGAAAATATGTATGTCATCTATAATACACACCGCGTAAATATCAATTATTTTGGAGAGTATCCGGATATCTTTGGTAATAAATCATCTAATGAATTATGGGCTGCATTCTGGAGACATTCGACTGTCAAACCAGATGGAACAGCAATAGCTTCCTTTTTTGATAGCCAAAAACTATTGAGGATCTACAGTAGCGCCGGCAAGCTACTCAAAGAGGTTATGATGAAACCACAAAGAGATTATTTCTCGGACAAGTACAGGAACAGGGAAGGTCTTACACATTATTATAAAGTAGTAAACTCAACCGATAAATACCTATATGCTCTTTGTTATAATGCAAAACTCAAGAATTTTTTAGAAACTCACCCGGTTATTGAAGTATGGGATTGGAATGGAAAACCGGTGGCCAGATTTCGAATGGGAAACTCAGTTTTAACATTTGAAGTAACACCAGATGATGATAAAATTTTCTGTATCGACAATCAAACTAGTAATAAGATCTATGTTTATAATATTGGTGATATATTAAGACAATGATGAATAAAACCAGACCAGTTACGCTCTATATTATAGTTGCTCTGCTGCTCCTAAATCTTTTCTTAATTCTCAGGTTTCTTATTTATAAAAACAGGGTTGAAGAGGAACAGAAAAATGATTTACTTTTACTAGAAAATTATTCAATCCAGGTAAGTGCTTTTGAAAAATATATTGCTAGCCAAATAGATCTCGAAAAAGACTTACCTCTTATAATTAGCTCATTAAACCTGATTTGTAAACATAGCAGAGGTAAAATTGTATTAGTTTTTAATGAAAACTACTGCTTTAGTTGTATCCAAAAGATACTACAAGATTTTTCCCTTTTGAGTGATCGAACGACCTTCAATGATTTTGACATATTAGGAGCATTCGATTCAAAGAAAGAATTTTTACAGATGAAACAAGAACTAAATGTAAATTATAGTTTTAATTGGATATATAGCAATAATGAAACTATACATTCATTGAGCTATCCTTTTGTTTTTCTGTTAGATACAAATTCTGAAATTAAATTTGTTTTTTCTCCCGAAATACTTCCTGATTTACGAACCTGGTATTTTTATACATTATTGGAAGAATATATTTCTAAAAAATAGGCACTAGACTCACTGATTTGTAATTACATTGGTTTTAGTTTGGTTTCCCAAATTTCTAATAAATCGCACTGCTAAAATCAAGATAATTCATAGGGATGTTCATAAATTGTGTATAACACTGATTGACAAATAGATAAATCTTTTGATCTTTGTGTACAGTTCATTATAATAGTTATAATTTCTTTCAAAACAAGAGTAATTCTATTTCCAATTTTCACACTTTTATATGCATCGTTAAACTGTCAGATAGCTTTGGGTTTCCTATTATAATTTTGCCATTTCTGTTTTTTTTTATTACTTTTATGGTAGTTGCCAGACAGTCTGCCCGGAATTAAGATGATATGACCAAACCATTCAAAACAAGAAAAGAGATTGCTGATAT
>JAVVEL010000127.1:0-3062 GCA_032260385.1 Bacteroidales bacterium
GAAGACAAAGTAGAAATTACGGTATTATCTGCCAACGCTTTTTATTACTTCAACAGAACGGAACTGCAACATAAATTAATACTCATAGAAGATTTAGACGGAGCAGAATCTGTACTCTATCCATTACGTGAACTGCAATCCAAAAAGCGCATCACAAAAACGGTAGTCCACAAGGATGCAAAGGGCGATACAAAAACAATTCATTTAACGGTTGAAGGTCCTGTAAGTGTTGCAGGTGTTACCGGAAAACAAATATGTACGGTTTTCGGCAATTAAGGATGTAGTAAAAATGGAAAATAAGGATGTATGATTTTGAGTCCAATTTAGGTTAATTTTCTTTAGTATCAAATATTGTTTTTCGGTGTTCCATACGATAGCTTTTACCGCTTAATTTTATGATCTCACAGCGATGTAATATACGATCCAACAATGCTGTTGTCAGCACATCATCTTTAAGCACATCGGCCCATTGTTGTGGGGATTTATTACTGGTAATAATCAGTGATGTTCTATCATGGAGTTCATTGATCAGATTAAAAAATGCTATCCCATCCTGCTGTGTCACTGGAAACATCATAATATCATCAATGACCAGCAGGTGTGCCCTGAGAATACGTTTGTATTGAGCTCCAGCAGTTCTTGTAACGTCCTTGAGCTTCAATATTTTGGTGAGCTCCTCCATGCTTTTAAAATAGGCTCTGTAGCCTTTATCCACCGCATCAAAGCACATTCCTGCCGCGAGATATGTTTTTCCAACCCCGGAAGGCCCCAGCAGGATGATATTGAAATTTTGCTCTAGCCATTGAAGTTCCCTTAGCTGGTTGAGCTGTTGCTTCTCTAGGCCATTGGAAAGGCTGAAATCATACAGGTTCAGGTCGAAGCTCGAGGGCAGGCGTGCTTGTACGATACGTCTGTCCAGATCCTTTTTCCTTCGATGTGCCACTTCCTTTTCCATAAGCCTGCCTATGAGTTCCAAATAGCTGGTGCTTCCCTTTTCGGCCTCTGCTATGGTCGTCTCCAGATGGGATGCCAGGGCGGTCAATTTTAATTGTCTGCAGTGCTGCTTAATCTGTTCCGTTTTGTTCATAATTGCATTATTATTGGTTAATGATATTTTCGTAGTCCCGCAGATCACTTTTCTCCGGAATCTGATTGGCTTTTTCTGAATTGTTCTTATCCAGGAGCCGGATTCCCTTTTGTAACAAGGGAGTCTGGGGAGTCCCAACAAAGAGGACCTGTTCAAAATCATAGCCATTTAGAATTTCATTTTCTAAACAAAAATCCAGAGCCTTATCAGCGTCTTGTTTTTCACTGCCTTCCAGTGCCTTTAAAATTACCTGCAGGTGATCTCTGAGGTACCTAGGAAGCTTCCGGTTGATCATTTGCAGGTATTGGGCTGCCTTGTCCTTATCAGTGAAATAAGCGGTTGCCAATAGAACCATTTGATCCAAGCTTTTGGAAGTATCCCTTTTATGGTTGGTATTGGCGATGAACTGTCCTTTTTTGGAAGAGATCTTATGGCTGCAGATCAGTTCCTGATCGACACTGTAGATCTCCAAGATATCAGCAACTTCTTTTATAATCACCTGAGTTCCGGTGCCCTTATATGTCCCCATAGGAACACTGTAGAAGTTACTTTTATAGGCAATGGCATTGGTCTTTCTCACATGATAGACCTTGGTTTGTTTATTCTCAATAACTAAGGGAGTATAGGGCCTAAGGTATTCTTTTTCAATACGATATTCCTGTTGTGGTACCTTTTTCGTGAAGTTATGGGCAAGCGCATTAGCCGTTCTCGCCAACCACGAGGAAGCCTCAGTGTTAAGGGTATCGATATCCCAATAGGATCTGTTATAGAGGAAGTTCTTTTTTACATATTGTACGACATTTTCTACCTTTCCCTTGGATTCTGGATCTGCTTTTCGGCAGAAATGTAATTTAAAGCTTCTGGATCTGGTATACTGTTTAAAAGTAGCTGTAAGAATAACATCGCCAATATTCTCGTCTACCACCATGACCCTGTCCTGATCATATACTATAGTTTGTGGGATACCTCCAAAGAAAGCAAAGGCCTTTTCATGAGCCTGACACACATCCATGGCGGTATAAGGCTTATCCCAAAACCAAATGTATTTCATCCGGCTTCTGGAGAGAACAATGGCAAAGAAGCTAATCTTCTTTCTTTTACCATTAACCAGACGCATGTTGTAATGTCCAAAATCAATCTGTGCCTGTTCCCCGTAAGGGAGCTCCTGGATGGGGAAGTATTCTCGTAATACTTTGACCACGGGGATGTTATGTTTCTGGCGGACAAACATCACGAAGTTATATACCGTGCGGGGATTAGTAGTAGGGAACTCCGGATGGTGTTCCTTTAACCAGTCATGTATCTGTGCGGCTGAAGTCTCTGGAAACTGGCCCAGTTTATCCCTGACAAAGGCTTCATAGGGAGATAATACTTTGCTTCTATACTGCCCTTTGAGAAGATGATTTTCATAATCTTGCTCGGACATAGATAGATATTTCTTTACGGTTCTGGTGTCTAAAACCAGATAATCGGCAATTCTTGGATTGCTAAATCCAAGCCTGTTAAGTTTGTGAATTTCGTGGTACATGATCCAATTGTTTAAGTCTCTTGTTGTCATCTAGGATTGGTGTTTTTATTCCAGTCCAAGAAACAGTAAAATTTGACTTCAAGGCTTACTCTTTTGCCCCCGGGAGCAAAAGAGTAAGCCTTGGATCATACATCCTTATTTTCCGAAAGTAGTACATGACTATTTTCCGAAAACACTACATTCTTATTTGCCAATTATACGACATTGTTATTTTCCGGTTACAAAGCGATATGGCGTTCTATTTTCTTTTGGTTAAAGTTGTTTTTTTTTGAATTTTGAGCCCGCATTTTTGTGCTGTCCCCGGCGATGAGCCTACCTCCGATAAGGTTGAAATGTTTGGCAAGTTGTACCGTTGATAGAAACACTTTGGCAATGGCCTTGGGGTTGTCTTTCCTAAAATTGGCAACGGTATTGTGGTCGGGGACAAGGCCTTTTAAGAGCCACATG
>JAVVEL010000128.1:0-3050 GCA_032260385.1 Bacteroidales bacterium
GGTGGCGACCCTGGCAGACGTGACTTCCGAGCCGGAAGGACTGATACATGCAGAGGGGAGCAAAAAGCAAGACCTGGACTAAGCGCAAGTTCCATGCCATCGATATAATCAAAAATACAGGTAGGTGATATGGAGCTGCTCTTTTGTGCCGGTACACGAGCCAATCTACGGGATATCTTTTGGGACTAAGACAGGCTGGGGATGGTGTATGGGGTTTGAAACTGGGATGGTTATGGTGGGAAGTGTCGGGATATGGCGCAACCTTTACCTCTTAGGCGGCGCTGCTATGATACGATATGGTGTAAAAGCTGCTACAAAAGATATCGATGTTCTTTTATCTACCCAAAAAGGGGTAGAAGAACTGGTCTTAGCTCTTGAGAGATTAGATTACAAACAAAAACAGACCAGCAAGCTGACGCCCGAATGCAGAATGATGTCTGCAACCCGGATACTTGAAAACGCTGATGGTTTCAGGTGGGATATTTTCCATGAATACGTATGTAAAAAACTCAGGTTATCTCCCGGTATGATCAACCGGGCAAAAATCCTTATGGAAAAGGGGCAGTTGAAGGTCTGGATAATTTCAAAAGAAGATATCTTCCTTCTTAAAAGCGTCACTCAAAGAGATGACGATGAAGACGATCTTTTATTACTGGCAAGGTCGGGTCTTGACTGGGAAGTTATATTTACAGAATGTATCGATCAATCAAGACATGATATGATATGTGAGATCGATCTCCATGATAAGCTGGACAAATTAAAAACATCATTTGGTCTTGAAACCCCAATAACAGAACGCATCTTAAAGAGGTCACATGAGCAAATGGAACTATGGTTTGAAGATAGAATCATAAAGGAACTGACTATCAATTCTATGACTATGGTTGAAATGATCAACAGATTCGAATGTGATGAAAAAACGTTATTAGTTTCGTTAACCAGTCTAAAAAGATCCGGTAAAATCGAGCAAATAAAAGGTAGATACGAAGTTAAGTGTGGATGATAAAATCTGAAATGTAAAATGATTTTTTAATCTCAATCCTCCTCTATCACTGTGGATTGTGGTGCCCCTCTCTTGCTTCCCACTCAATCACATTAATGTAATCAGATGATGCTCCCTGCTGCTAGGATAGATGGACAAAATCCTCTGGACATTCAAATACTTTAAACCGGACAGCATACTGGCGGATATAATAAGTTACAAAAACTAATACAAAGTAAGATGGAACATGGAAACCATGACTTTTCAAGATAATAATCCAATCGTTAAGGCATTCAATTTTGCCTATAATGCCCATAAAAACACCCACCGAAAAAGTTCAACCATACCCTACATAGTCCATCCTCTGGACGTTGCCTCCACCCTCATGAAGAATAATGCCCTCGAGCACGTTGTTATCGCGGGATTGCTGCATGATGTTGTAGAAGATGAAGATGTCACCTTGTCCGATATCAGAGATGCTTTCGGCGAAGCAGTGGCGACCCTGGTAGATGGTGCTTCCGAGCCGGAAGAACTGATACATGCGGACGGGGGCAAAAGCAAGACCTGGCCCGAGCGCAAGGCACATACCATTGAGTTTATCAAAAATGCAGGCCGGGATATGAAGCTGCTCTCCTGTGCCGACAAGTTGGCCAATCTACGGGATATCATCAGGGATTATGACAGGCTGGGGGATGGTGTGTGGGATATCTTCAATGCCTCAAAGACTTCGGTTGCATGGTATTACACTTCTATGCTGGATGCTTTTGGTAATGGGGATGAGGGGATACGTGATATGCCTGCGTTTAAGGAGTTCGAGAAATGTGTAGGGGGAGATGTTTGGGGATGGGTGAGAGGTTGGTGTATGGAGCTTGAAGATGGGAGGTATGTTGGGAAGTGAAGAAGTGTATGAAAACTGGAATCACTACAATAAAGCTTAATGTAGAAAAAAGGGAGAGTTTCTCTTCGTTTACAATCATATTAGTAAACTACTTATATAATATTATACAATTTTGACATGTAATGGACTTCAAACTTTCAGAACTCGAACTGCAAATAATAGCAATTCTCGATAATTCACCCACCATGAGCGAGCTTGCCAGGCAAACAGGAGTTACTGCAGGATATATTTCGAGGGTAGTAACAGCATTACAACATAAAGGGTTTGTGGAGGTCTCCAAAACGGGCATCACAAAGCATGTGGGACTGAGTTGCAACCTGCATGCTGTTAAACTCATGACCATCCTTCACAAACGAAGTTATATGCCCCTTGCTGAACTTTTAGCGGGGTCAAGTATAAAGGTCCTGGCCGTACTGTCCACCGGAAAAGCAAACCTTATCCGACTGATTGATGAGAGCGGGATATCAGAAGCAACTATCCGTCGCAATATCAGGGAATTTAAAAATCATGCCATTGTGCTTCAACGGGATTCAGAATACGAATTATCCCCTGACCTGGAGGATATCAGGGAATTCACCAGGGATTATTGCTCCTACTTTGCAGTATCCACATTAAACAAATTATCATCGCATGGTCGTTTTATCACATCACATGGCTTTGAATTTCTTTTAGTTTCAGACATAACTATCAGACATGAAAATATCCAACCCACTGGATTAACTGCAATATCAAAAATAATCCCGCTCATGCAGACCGAAAACCATTATTTCTATTCATTGAGGGAACTGTCCTGCGAAGAAATTGCAGTCCATGCAATTGCCCTAGATCCATACAGCAAAAGGAACCTTACCTATGTGATACTGTACATGCTAAAAATAAAAATCGATTCAAATCGGTTTATAAAAATTTCACACCAGTATGGCATTGATATTGCAGGAAGCATAGTAAACCTGGTAAATACCTGGGAACAACCTGAAGAAAAATTCATGCCATCACCCTTGTATATTAAACAAAAAGCAGCGGAGTATGACATAAAATGTCACGAATAGGATTTAATGAAAAGTATGTATTCGCAGAACTGGAAAAGGTCAGCAATGCTCTGACAATACCGGTTAACCTTTACCTCTTAGGCGGCGCTGCTATGATACGATATGGTGTAAAAGCTGCTAC
>JAVVEL010000129.1:0-2971 GCA_032260385.1 Bacteroidales bacterium
CGCTGGGTTCGCGGCTAACAAACTCACTTTTGTAATACCTCAAATTGTTGTTGGTTAGTATCCGTCCGGGGAACGACATCTTTGCAGGGTAAAAATTTCTCTTATTTTAGGCCGGGTATCAAATTGTGCAGTTGATTGGTTGGGTAGTCTGGTATAGTTTCCAGTGTTGTTTTCAGCCACCCGAAAGGTTCAATATTGTTTAGCTTGCAGGTAGCCAGAAGTGAATAAATTACTGCTGCGTTTTTTGCTCCATCGTGAGAGCCGGCAAACAAATAATTTTTTCTTCCCAAATTATGAAAAGCTTTCCATAATTTGGGTTATGTGCAGAAAAAGATTATGCAAAGTGGTTGGTTGATTTTAACCTCATAATCAATTAATTAATATGTCCAAAAACTGTAATTACTTTCCATAACTTTCTTCTTAATTTGGTTTTGTAGTGGAACTGTTTCCACTATTAAACTCAATTAGTTATGGAGAATAGTGAAAAGACTTTTGAAGAATTAACAACTGGAGCTGTAAATTGCCTAAAAGAAAAGCTCCGTCGTTCATCTGGCACTCAACATCATTACGTCGTACTTTGGAACCGTATTAAAAAGTACATGGATTCCAAAGAAATCAGGTTCCTTGATCCTATTGTTTGTGATGATTTTTTAGAGCACGAGTATGCGGAACGGGACTTTAGCGACTTAACCAAAAGAGACCGCGACGCGATTAAAGCTGTGGAAGTTTTAAAGGAATATATCCAAAGCGGAACCCTTGTTCCTAAAAAGGAGATACCTGTATTCAATGGTCCAATCGGAAGATTGATGGCCCAATATTTAGCTTATAAAGTTACTCTGAGGCTGGCACAACATACCCTTTATGAATATGAACAGCACTTGTTTAGATTCCTTATTTTCCTGAACAGGGAAAACATAACAGAGATAAAGGCTGTTAACCAGGCACACGTCCTTATTTACCTCAAGGGAATAGACCCCCGGTATTCTTCATTGGCTCATATGGCCATCCGGATACTCAGGGACTTCTTCAGGTATTTGTACGGTCAGGGATTACTGGATATCGATGTTTCCGGGTTCTTTCCGAAAGACAGTTATAAAAAGCAACCCAAACTTCCGTCAACCTACAAGAAACAGGAAATAGAAACACTTATTAACTCCATTGACAGATTATCCCGTACAGGGAAACGGAATTATGCCATTATCCTGCTGGCCGCAAGATTGGGTTTAAGGGCTTCTGACATTACCCATCTTAAGTTTGAGAATTTACATTGGGAAAGAAATGCTATACGAATCAGGCAATACAAAACGGGCAATGAATTGGAGTTTCCCTTGTTGCCGGAGATTGGCAACGCATTAATCGATTACCTGAAATACGGCCGTCCTGTCTCTGATGATTCCCGTGTATTCCTTGTAGCCAGGTCTCCATTTAATCCAATGTGTAGTTCCGGGGTGGGAGCTGTTGTTCAAAATGCATTTTTCACCGCCGGTATCGATACAGGAAACCGGAAGCATGGCCCACATGCGCTTCGTCATAGCCTGGCCGGGTTCCTTTTGGAGAACAGGGTTACATTACCGGTTATATCGGAAGTTCTTGGGCATGAAAAGTCAGAATCAACCAGGTTTTATCTTCGCATAGATGTGACCTCCCTTCAAAAATGTATGCTCGAAGTACCTTCAGTTGACCCTTTATTCTATTCACAGAAAGGAGGGTTCTTTTATGAATGAAAAACACTTTACAGGAATATATGCCCCATATATAAAAGATTTTATTGCGTTGAAGCGGGGGCTTGGATTTAAATACGATTCAGAGTCAACCATCTATTCTATTTTTGACCGCTTTACCGTCCAAAGAGGCGAAAAAGCAGTTGGAATAACCCGGGAGCTGGCAGATGATTGGTGCAAAAAAAATAAAAATGAATCGGATTCTTACCGGAAACACCGGGTGATATGCCTCTGCCAGTTATCATCTTACCTGTGCCAAATCGGAATCCGTTCCTACATTCCGCAAATACCTGTTTTCCGTTCCACGTTCACTCCGTATATTTTTTCAAAAAATGAAGTGATGGCTCTTTTTAATGCTGCTGACCAACTCCGGGCAAAAAGAAAGAGTATGAAGACCATTCTGTTCTCCATTCCTGTGCTGTTAAGATTTTTATATGCTACCGGGGTAAGAATAAATGAGGCGTTGTCTTTAAAGAATAAAGACATCAATCTGGATGATCATTATTTTATACTCAGGGACAATAAAAACGGGAAGGAACGGATGATCCCCATATCTCAATCACTGGCATTGGTTTGCAGTGAATATTTAGCTTACCGGAATAAACTCCCTTTATATCAACCAGGAGGTGACTACTTTTTCGTCTCAGCCAACGGCTCCGTTATTAAAAGCGATGCTGTTTACAGGAACTTCAGGAAAATTCTGAGAAGCGCCGGAATTAATTTTTTGGGAGAACATCGTGGGCCGCGAGTCCATGATTTGCGCCATACCTTCAGTGTTCATTCCCTGGCTATGATGGCAGAATCCGGCATGGATATATACTGTTCATTGCCCATCCTTTCCACTTACCTGGGACACCAGTCACTTCAGGCTACAAACTCTTATGTCCGGTTAACTGCAGAAATTTATCCGGAACTACTAAAGGATGTGGATACCATTTGCCTTAATGTTTTTCCAAAAATAGAATGCAATGAAAACTACTGATTTTTCCAGATACCTGACGGGCTTTTTAACGAACTATTTACCTCACGAAAGAGGGGCCGGCAGAAACACGATATCTTCTTACCGGGATACTTTCGTTTTGTTTATCCGGTTTATGGAGCAGAGAAAGAATATCAGAATCAGTAAACTGGAGATAAAAGACATAAAAAAACAAACGGTTGTAGAGTTTTTGGATTGGTTACAGTCTGACCGTAAAAACAGCAATGCAACGAGAAACCTGCGCCTGGCCGCAATGCATTCTTTTTTTAAG
>JAVVEL010000130.1:0-2957 GCA_032260385.1 Bacteroidales bacterium
ACCAATGAGTTACAGAATAAAAAAACGGAAGAAACAGATAAAAAATCCGTTTCTTCCGTTTCCGTACCCGGAGCCGGGGTCGAACCGGCACTCCAAAAAGGAACTGGTGTTTGAGACCAGCGCGTCTACCAATTCCGCCATCCGGGCTGGTAATGTTAAACCTACTAAATCTTGTTCGCAACTGACTGTCAAACAAGACCCTTCTTCTTTCATCCCCGGATGGCGGAAACCTCCGCTGCAGTCTGGCCCCTCGCGAAAATTGTCCACCGGACAATTTTTGATCGCTCGGTCCTGCCATCCGGGCGCAAGGGGGAACCTCGGTCCTGCCATCCGGGCGCAAAACCAAACCCGTGGCGAAATTAGGAAAAAAGATTATTCGCTGCAATACTAATTATTCCTGCGGAAGGAGATAGTGTATAGTTTCTCGGCAAAGAGAAGGATAAAAAGGCAGATGAAAACAATTCCTGCATAGATAAAATTTTCGTCTACTACGGCAGAACCCTCCGATAAGACAGGGCTGATAATTACCAGGACAATCCCGGCTACCATCCCCAGGAAGAAGAAGATCCATGATAATTTAATGTTCTTAACCTGTGAATTATTCCTGGCATGCTCCCTGCGGATCTCCGTCATAAGTTCATCCTCGAAATCACTGAAGGGCATTTCCTTTCTCCTGCCTGATAGCAGTTCCCTGAAATATTTGTCATGGTTATTATTTTTCTCCATCAGTAAAGTGTTTTCTTCTCGGTTGCCAATAATACATTCAATTCATGGTACATGTTCTTGCGGGCACGATGTAAAAGGACCTTCACCTTTGATTCAGTCCATCCTGTCATCTCCCTTATTTCTTCAATTGCATACTCCTCAATATAAAAAAGTGAAAGTGCAAGTGCTTCATTTGATGGTATATTCTGCATAGCCTGCTCGATAAAATATTTCTGCTGATCCCGGGTCAGATTGTCCTGTATTTCAATGTAGCCGGGATCAGCATAATCGGTCCGGGTGTCATTAATATATTTTTCTTTACCTGCTCGCTTTGAATTCTTCAGCGCTTCATTTATGACAATCCGGAAGAACCAGGTTGAGAATTTCGACCTCTCCCTGAATTTGTCAAGTTTGTGGAATGCAATGATGAAGGCTTCCTGGACCGCATCGCGGGCATCAAATTCATTTTTCAGCACAGAGAAAGCAATGTTATAGGCCCTGTCTTTATACTGATGAACAAAATATCTGAAAGCATCAATGTCTCCATCCAATACTTTTTTAATATACAGTTCATCCATATTATTATTCTTCCCTTTGCCTGTCAACGAAGTGGGCTATAACCATAGCAATCCCTCCAAAAAACAAGCCTGACAATATAAGTAAAATTGGGAAAAACTCCCCTGAGAGTTCAGGCTGAAACATAAAAGAGAGCACCACCAGGGCCGCACCCAGGCATATACCTATGATGACAATACCTATTTTGAGCCATGGGAATTTCGCTGCTTTAAAAGCATCGGGGGCATCCACTCCTTTTTCTATCAGGGCCATGCGCTCTTTATTCCTGGCCTTTATGTAGAAAACCCATGAAACCGTTATGGCTGCAAAAAAGCCCAGCCAGGCCAGTGCTTTAAAAAGTAAGTGATAAGTCATTTTTGATATCTTTTATTGGTTACTGCCCCTTTGATACAATAATAAGAAAAAAGGTTACAATGAAATAAAATATAAAATTAACTTTTTAAGAAACAAGAAATCAAAAATCATCGACCGGTAATCGCAAGTGGGTATGAGCGAGCGAGTGGTTCGAGATAGCTGTAAGGCAATTTTTGATAATCAACCCTATAATAAGAAGGGTACAAACATCCTGGTTCGTTTCATGTACAGGCGGTAAGCATCACCGAAATAGTCAATGCATTCTTTCTCATCAATAATAGCGGTTATGATTAAAAATACTGTTGAGAAAGTACTGATTATTAGCAGTTGCAAAGTGATATTCTTCAGAAGAATCCCCCAGGTCAGGAAAAGCAAGGATGAGTACAAGGGGTGCCGTATATATTTGAATATACCAGTATCAACCAGCAGGGATGTTTCTTCAAACCTGTAAAGGGTCTTTTGCCTGCTATCCCTTCCGGATCTTCCACGCTTCTTCAACTGCAAAACGCCTGCTATAACCACATATGCCGAAACAATGAGAAAAAGCCACGAAAAAATCTGCCTCACACTGAATGGGTCAACGAACCAGTACTTGTAATTGGAGGCAAAAAGCCACAGTATACATTCCCAGCTCAGGAAACGGTAAAAACCATGGGATCGAAGATTGAAAAGCGTCCTCCATGAAATTATTATCACAGGAATGCTCAGGGCTGCGAAAATAATGAATCTTTCCATATAAACTTTATCAACATTTTCAGCATCAGTCTTTTGTCTTTTATCCCTCTGCTCTGTCTGGCTCCTCACTAAATTAAGCCACAGGGTTAATTGTTCGCTTTGCTTACGAGCTTACTTCGTTCGGTTCTTAACGCTCAGCCCTCCTTGTACTTTTTACTTTATAAATTCATCCAGGTAGTTAACGTTACCTACCACCCCCAGGTTCCCTTCTGCTCCTGAGACGATGCCCACCAGGAAGCCGTTTGCATCAATCACCGGTGAGCCGCTGCGGCCCGCCGGGTCAACATTCTCGGTTAAAGTGTTCACATAATAATAGGGCCCTTCATTCCGGAATACCTGCATTTTCACCAGTGATGGCTTGCCCTCTTTCAGGGCGTAAGGCCATCCCAGGCAATATATTATCTTATCTTTCTGCAAGGGCGTCTTATTGATCCTCAGTGGTGTAAAACCCTCAGGGATATCGTCCACTTCGAACAGCAGCCAGTCGCGAATCTTCAATGTATTGAAAGCATCCACCGCCTCTTCACTATTCTTATTTATCATCCTGCCAAAGATTATATATCTCTCTTCCTCCCCTTTGGGGTAAA
>JAVVEL010000131.1:0-2929 GCA_032260385.1 Bacteroidales bacterium
AACCACACCGGGATTACTCGCTCACTCTGTTCGCTCGTTAACCACACCGGGATTACTCGCTCACTCTGTTCGCTCGTTAACCACACCGGGATTACTCGCTCACTCTGTTCGCTCGTGATCCCTTAGTGGTGTAGCTTCAGGGCATTTGCAGATAAACGCCATTCGGCGTTTTTTGCGGAACTCCCAGACCCTTATAAGAGCAAGCTCTTACCGGGACTGGAAGCCCCGCAAATAAAAACCCGCAAAGGTGCGGGTTTTTATCTGCAAATGCCCTGGCGGAGAGAGAGGGATTCGAACCCTCGGTCCCCGTGAGAGGACAACGGTTTTCGAGACCGCCCCGTTCGACCACTCCGGCATCTCTCCGGGATCGATCTGCAAATCTACAAAATATTAATTCTTTTGTTAACCTCATGTTAATTAAGAAAGATAATTTCCCCGGGAGGGTGGATTTTACTTATTTCTTTATTATTTTGTAATTCAATTATAAATAACTAAAAATTTTATTTGCCGTGAAAAAATTATTGATATTGGTATTTATTCTGCCCCTGGCTATGACATCATGCAAGCAGGATCAGAAAAGTTCAGGAAAGGATAATCCTTTCTTCTCAGAGTATAATACCCCCTACGGGGTTCCCCCTTTCGATGAAATAAGGGTTGAGCATTTTATCCCTGCCTTCGAGAAAGGCATGGAGGAACATAAGAAAGAGGTTGAAGCTATCCTCGGCAGCAAGGAGGAACCAACATTTCAAAATACCATTGTTGCAATGGATAATTCGGGTAAGCTCCTGAATAAGGTTGCATATACCTTTTTTGGACTGAGCAGTGCAAATACAAGCACTGAACTGCAGGAAGTGCAGATGGAAATATCACCAAGGCTGGCTCAGCACAGTGACGAGATAAGCCTTGATCCAAGGTTTTTTGAAAAAGTGGAACTTGTATATAATAACAGGGCGAATTTTAACCTGAACAGTGAAGAAGAATTCCTGCTGGAAAATATATATAAAGAACTGGTAAGAAATGGTTCTGCACTGGAGCCGGAGAAAAAAGAAAAGCTGAAGGAAATGAACCAGAGGCTCTCTGTGCTCCGGGTTCAGTTCAGCCAGAATGTCCTTGCTGAAACCAACAATTATATGCTTGAGATCAGTAAAGAGGAAGATCTGGCCGGCCTGCCCGAATCGGTTATTAACAGTGCAGCTGAAGAGGCTGTTTCAAGAGGGCTTGACGGTAAATGGGTATTTACCACACAGAAGCCCAGCATGCTGCCCTTCCTGCAGTATTCTGAAAAGCCTAAACTCAGAGAAAAGCTATACAATGCTTATCTGAACAGGGGTAATAATGATAATGATTACGATAACAAGGAGATTGTGGCAGAGATAATGGAAATTAGGGCCGACAGGGCAAAACTGCTCGGTTATGAAACACACTCACACCTTGTACTTGAACCAAGAATGGCAAAGGAGCCTGCCAATGTGTACGATCTCCTAAATACCCTCTGGTCAGCAGCTATGCCTGCCGCGAAAAAGGACCTCGTTGAAATGCAGGCAATAGCCGACAGGGAAGGTGACGGGATTGATATACAGTCAAGCGACTGGTGGTATTATGCCGAGAAACTGCGCAAGGAGAAATATGACCTCGATGATAATGAACTGAGACCATATTTCAAGCTGGAAAATGTAAAGCAGGGTGCATTTACACTGGCCAATAAACTGTATGGAATTACTTTTACCGAAATAATGGAAATCCCTAAGCCACACGAAGAGGCTGTAGCCTATGAAGTAAAAGAAGAAAACGGGGAACACCTGGGCGTTTTATACCTTGATTTTCATCCCCGCGAAAGCAAGAACCAGGGAGCATGGTGCGGATCGTACAGGGATTATAAGATTGAAGACGGCAAAGAAATTACACCGGTAGTGACAATGGTTATGAATTTCACCAGGCCGAGCGGCGATAAACCATCATTATTATCACTCGATGAGGTGAGCACTCTTTTCCATGAGTTCGGGCATGCTCTTGACGGTCTCTTTTCAACAAAAACCTATGGTTATGAATATATTGCATGGGACTTCGTTGAACTCCCCAGCCAGATAATGGAGCACTGGGTTACAGAACCTGAAATGCTAAAGACATATGCACTTCACTATGAGACCGGAGAACCTATCCCGGATGAGCTTATTGAGAAAATCAGAAAAAGCAGCCTCTTTAACCAGGGTTTTGCAAAGGGCGAATACCTTGCCGCATGCTACCTTGATATGGCTTACCATACAATTGATTCTGAAACGGAAGTCAATATCCCTGATTTTGAGAAGAATGCAATGGCTGAAATAGGCTTGATCCCGGAAATAGAACCACGCTACAGGAGTACCTATTTCGGGCATATAATCGGAGGATATGATTCAGGGTATTATTCATATGACTGGGCAGCCGTTCTTGATCATGATGCTTACGAGGCCTTTAAGGAGAAGGGTATATTCGACAGGGAAACAGCACAGTCGTTCAGGGAGAATATCCTTGAGAAAAACGGTACCATGGATGCCATGCAGATGTATGTCAATTTCAGGGGCAGGGAGCCGGAGAGAACACCCTTGCTGAGAAACCTCGGCTTCCTTAATTGATCCCCCGCTGCCGATGTCAGGGATTTTAAATCTCTGACAGGCGGTTTGAATCGTTGAGTCGTTAAATTCTTATTCTTAAAAAGGTATGAGATATCCTCACATTGTACTGTATTGCTTATCAGTACTTACTGTTTTTTCCTGTAATACCGGGGAACAAGGACCCAGGAAACCCAACATAATCTATATCCTGGCCGATGACCTGGGTTACGGAGAGCTGGGCTGCTATGGACAGGAGAAAATTGAAACCCCTGCTATTGACAAACTCGCGGAGTCGGGAATGATATTCACAAACCATTATTCAGGCTCACCCGTGTGTG
>JAVVEL010000132.1:0-2913 GCA_032260385.1 Bacteroidales bacterium
ATATTATTGATGTAGCACTTCATCTTGAACTGGATCGTTACATGGGTTTTTTGAACAAGTTCATTGACCTGCTTGATCGCAGAGTTCTGCAAGGGGAACATATTCCTCATAATGAAAAGGTATTCTCCATCTTCGAGGAATACACCGAGTGGATCACCAAGGGAAAATTAAGTCCTAATGTGGAGTTGGGTAAAAAGCTGACCATTACCACGGATCAATACAACCTGATTGTAGATTACAGGATCATGGAGAACCAGTCCGATTCTGAGATTGTAAAACCCATCGCAGAAGCGCTGGCTACCAGGTATAATATCAGAAGCTGGAGTTTTGACAAGGGCTACTGGCACAAGGACAACAAGGCCTTTTTGGAGAAGCATATCGATAAAGTAGTCATGCCGAAGAAGGGAAAGTGCAATAAAAAAGAGCAAGCCGAGGAGAGTCATCGGAGTTTTAAACTGTTGAGAAACAGACATAGTGCAGTAGAGTCAAATATCAATGAGTTGGAACATCGGGGCCTGGACCGATGCCCGGATCGGGGGTATGGTCATTTTAGGCGTTATGTGGGTCTGGCAGTGGCAGCATATAACCTGCGACGTATCGGTCAGGAACTGATCGCCATCCGACGAAAACAAGAGATGGCAGAAAGAGAATTGAGAGCAGCGGCATAACAGCCGTTCCAAAATATATGTACATACTTTCACTCTTCAAACATGAAAGAGGTATGCCCTGGAGTGTGAATTTATGACCATATTTGAGTATGAAGGGATGAAATCAACCCGGATCAGGAGTGAAAATCCTGATCCGAAATTCATCCGAAGCGGAGTGAAGAGACTTTTTTATGAAAAACCAGGAAAACGTGAGTTTTCTTTCAGGCACTAATTAACATACTTTGTTAAAGTGTTTACCTACCTTTGCTGAAAATTAGAACATTATTGCGGGGGGGATTTCATGAGAAAATTTGAAATTGGAGGAATAAGCATACCTGTACCTGTTATACAGGGTGGTATGGGAGTTGGTATATCCATGTCGGGGTTGGCGGTGGCCGTCGCAAACCAGGGTGGTGTAGGGGTTATTTCGGCTGCAGGGCTAGGCCTGGTGCATCGTAATCCTGCCCTTGATTACCTGGAAGCCAACATGGAAGGCCTTAGAATTGAATTGCGAAAAGCCAGGGAGAAAACCATGGGTGTCATTGGGGTGAACATCATGGTAGCCATGACAAATTTTGCCGACCTGGTAAGGACTGCCATCACAGAAAAGGCAGATATCATTTTTTCAGGAGCAGGATTGCCACTGGATTTGCCTTCTTTTCTGAAGCCAGGCAGTTTGACAAAACTGGTTCCCATAATTTCATCGGCTAGGGCAGCAAAAATCCTTTGTGAAAAGTGGAAGACATTGCATAATTACCTCCCGGATGCTTTTGTCGTGGAAGGTCCAAAGGCCGGAGGTCACCTGGGCTTTAAAAGGGATAATATTGGCGATGTAAATTATTCCCTTGAGGAACTTGTTCCCGAGGTGGTGAAGGAAGTCAGCTTCTACGAGCAGAAATACGGAAAGGAAATTCCTGTTATTGCCGCAGGTGGTATTTATACAGGTCAGGATATTTACAATATCATGCAAAAAGGCGCCAGGGGTGTGCAGATGGGCACACGTTTCGTTACAACAAAGGAATGCGATGCATCCATGGAATTCAAACAGGCTTATATTGACTCCGTAGAAAGTGACATAGAAATCATTCAGAGCCCGGTTGGCATGCCTGGAAGGGCAGTGAACAGCAGCTTTCTTGATAAGGTAAAACTGGGTTTGAAAGTGCCTATCAAATGTCCCTTCCATTGCATCAAAACCTGTGATGTATCCAGCAGCCCGTATTGTATTATTACTGCCCTGTACAATGCCTACAGGGGTAATATGAAGAACGGATATGCCTTTGCCGGCAGCAATGCCTACCTGGCAACAAAAATTACTACCGTGAAGGAAATCTTCAGTGAGCTTCTTGGTGATTTTCAGCAGGCAGTGAGCAAGGCACAGAAAAAATTCTGAACCGCACCCGGAAAACGAGTAAGGAGCAAGATACCTCAAGCTTTTCCGGTTAAGGGAACTAAGCACTGAACAGCGTGTCTTTCCGTCGTAAGCTTGTTATATGAATGGATAATCCAGTTCAAGTAATATTTTCTCCACGCCTGGTTCATTAATGAATTTTTTAAAGGCAGGTTCTACGCCGAGGTAGGTTAACTCTGATTCTTTCTTTGAAAGGGATCTTTCCAGCCAGAAAGTTACTCCTCCAGGATCATCACCATAAGCGTGGGCAAGAGCAATAAAGTAATTTCTATACATAAATACTAGATCTTGATCTAACAGACCGGCAACTATTTTCTCAGCAGCCGGTCTGTCGCCCTCTTTTAAATGTATGGCAAGCAGGGCAACATTACGCATATTTTCATTATTCTCAAAAGCCGGTTCTTTTATTATTTTTTCTATGCTGTCTCCCTCTAAAAGGAGCCGGTAATATAAATCAGCAAGCCCCTGGTGGCCAAGCTCATGAAATTTCGTCAATGTTAACCATGAATTTTTGTACTGTCCTGCAAAAAAATATTTGTGCTTAAGGAGTTTAGGAGATACCTGAAGAAACCCAGATCCTTTGCGCCGCTCAGGATGACAACCACCCTGCCTCATCTGCTGACTCACCCCTTTCAGCCAAAGCTTATGTGTGGATCATCAAGACTCAGATTCTTATGGGCCATAGCCAGTAATGGGCGGGTCAGAACACCATCTGGACATGCTTTCTCACAGAACCCTTCACAGTCAAAGCAGGAATCAGGTTTTCCCCCGGGGAGATCTCTATATTTTTGCATGGCAGCTTTCTCATCCCGCTTAACACTGAAATAATAATTATAACGTAGAATGGTGTTAACAGGC
>JAVVEL010000133.1:0-2842 GCA_032260385.1 Bacteroidales bacterium
GTCCTCATGGCAAGGGAGAACAGGTACGGGTAATTACCTTTCAGGTGT
This sequence comes from Bacteroidales bacterium, assembly GCA_032260385.1. Lineage (GTDB taxonomy): Bacteria > Bacteroidota > Bacteroidia > Bacteroidales > VadinHA17 > UBA9300. The sequence goes on from JAVVEL010000133.1 coordinate 49, forward strand.
TGCATGTAATCCAGCCAGGAGTCGCCCAGGATGGTATATGCACGCTTTATATCGCCGCCCAAATGTGCACGATCGCTATCTGGTAATTGTGTTAAGTCTTTCCTGCTGGCCAGTTCTTCTGTAAGATGAAATACTGCACGGAGCAGTTCTGTGAATGATGCATGCTCGAGCAGGACGGGATTTTCCAGCAATCGTACCATGAAATCCCTCTTTTCCACGAGGAAATCACGCAGTTGGAGCAGGTCGATCTTTTGCATATCCACTCCGAATTCATAATTCCTCAGATGTTTATCAGCACGGGAATATTCCTGGTCTGACCAATCAGCAGTTATGATGAGACCTTCCCTAATCTCGTCCAGCCCCGGGTCATTGTCAGAAAGCACTGTGAGCAATCTTGTTCCGACCTCGCTGAAGAAAGCCCCGATTACCATGTTCAGTTTTTCCAGCCTAAAATGTTTTTCCTTCCTGTCAAGTAACTGGTGTATTATCAGGGTGACCAGCAGAACTTCGATAGGAACGAAGGCGATGTCTCCTATCAGGTATATGAAGATATGGTGGACATCATGGAAGATCAAATAATGTACGAAGTACCATAATGCTGATAACAGGACCAATGCCATACCGAACAGGATTTGCCATTTTATGTGTTTCATAGACTTATGTTCACCAATCAATCAACCTAACAGTAAAATTCATCAAATTTCATCCAAGTTAATCAATGATACATAAGGATAAAACTAATACATTAAAAAGTGACTTAATTGCCATACTTCAGCCATAACTTCATGATTTTTATATATTTAATAACAAAAATCCACAATGGTTTAATGATATTTACTATATCTTTCAATTTTATTTGATATTGTCTTGGCCTTTTTCTAATATAAACACCTCTTTTAAATAAGAAATTAAAGATTAAATGAAATAAATGTTTCTTATACACTATCTGAAAAGATACTCTTAATTAGAACATTATTATCAACTTCGGCTCCAAGATAAGCAGCCTGCTATGAGATATCACATCAGCATGTAACCATATACTGCCCTTTCCACTAAATATTAGAAATCTCATGAGTACATTTCCCATAAATTTAATGCAAATACACACCGCAACATTTATCTATATGTTGCATACTATATTTGCATATGGATAAAGAATTCATAATAACCTACATAAAAAAAAGGAACTACTGGTGGCAGACAGGCAGCATTAACCCTGCTGATAAAGGAATCCAAAGACCCGATTATCTTGAGGATATCACGAAAATAGAACGCTTGGAAAGAATCACATGCCTGACCGGCATCAGGCGGTCCGGCAAGACCACCATACTTTTCCAGTATATAGATTACCTTCTTAAGAATTCAGATGCTCAAAGAATCGTTTATGTGAAGATGGACGACATCCTGGGAAAAATAGATAGTATCCACGATATCCTGGATATATACCACGAACTGACAGGAATAGACCCTGCGAGGGAAACCGTGTATTTTCTGCTGGATGAAATACATGCCCAGAAAGACTGGCAATTGCAATTAAAATATTACATAGACGCACATGCAAAATGCCGTTTTCTGATATCAGGGTCATCCAAGACACTGCTATATCTGGATTCGTCAGAAAGCCTGGCAGGCAGGATAAGCTTTATCGATGTATTTCCCCTGACATTCAGGGAATTCCTGAGGTTCAATGACACTCTGCCTGACATTCCTGTACATCGCTCTCCCATTGATTCCTTCGATGACATTGAAAAAGTATACCACAGCATCATCGAACACAGACCTGAGATATTGCATGTGCTGGGGCAGTATTTCGACACCGGTGGATACCCGGAATGGTTCAAGATAAAAGATATGGACATGTGGTACAGAACGATAGTTGAAGATTATTTTGCGCTTATCCTGTTCAAGGATATTGTGAGCGTATTCAGGGTAAAGGACCCCATATTACTTGACAGGCTTGTGCGGGATATTGCAGTGCTGTCCACAAATCGATTCACATATAAAGGACTCTCAGAACGCCTGGGCGTGGACAGGGAAACCCTGAAACTTTACCTTTATTATCTGCAGAGTTCAATGATGGTATTTGTAGCAGATGTATATACGCCGTCTCAAAAGGCAGTTGAGAAACGGCCAAAGAAACTCTATTTCTGGGAAGAAGGGCTTAGAAGAGCTTTGACCCTGGACAAAGATGATGGAAAAACCGCTGAGAATATTGTTGCATGGCATTTGATCAAAAAGGGAAGCAAATCAAAACCGGCTTTTAAACCATTTTACTGGAAAAATAAATATGAAGTGGATTTTATTTATGATGATTCCAGGACTGTAATCCCCATAGAAGTGAAATACCAAAAGCAGCCATCAACCACCAAAATAAAGGGATTGATGGAATTCATAGATGTAAATGGGTTGAATAGGGGGATTGTGGTGACAAGGGATGCTTTTAAAATAGAAGAATTGGATGGCTGCAGGGTATTGTTTATCCCATTATGGCTGTTCTTGCTGTCAATGTGAATATATGATTATTCAGGTGCTCATCTACCTGAATTACACTTCACCCCGCTCTCATCAAAGCACCTGTTACATGAAGTACACTCTGCCTCCTGAGCCCCTTCCCTGAACTTCACCACCAGATCAGGCTCCCTGATAAGCGGCCTGCTCAACGACACCATATCAGCATAACCCCCCTCAAGCATTTCCTCCATCAAAGCCCGCGACCTCATGCCTCCCACCAGTATCACAGGGATGGTTACTTCCTGTTTTATTATCTGTGCATACTCCCTGAAATACGCTTCCC
>JAVVEL010000134.1:0-2816 GCA_032260385.1 Bacteroidales bacterium
TAAATTAGCAATTATATGGCAGAAAGAAGCCCTGGAATTATGAATTATGCTTTATGATTTATGAACCAGGTTTTTTGTGGGGCTTGTTTAAGGAAGCCAGGATATTTATTATTAATAAGCATATTTAAAGTTTAATTTTAGATTTACATGGTTAAAAAATATTTTCTTTGATGTTTTTTTGAGGTTCCATTGATAATCATATGAGTGATACTCTTCGTTATGAGAAAGATATTCTTCGTTATGATAAAGTTACCCTTCGCTATGAGAAAGATACTCTTCGTTGTACTGATATTATTAAGCGCCCTTGCTGCGAGGGGCCAGGTGGCAATGCCCAACAAGCCCTATATGGCTCTTGACCACAGGAAGGGTTTCCTGACCATTAACGAGTTTACCTTTGGTGTAGGGTGGGCTGATGAAGATGTACCTTATTCGCAGGGCTACCTTGGTTTTACCACCCTGCTTGCCTACCAGGAGAATGAGCGGCTGATGGTGGGCCTGGCCACGGGTTTATTATATTATAATGATGGCTTTCTGGTGCCTGTCTATGCCGATGGCCGCGTCAGCATAAAGATTGATATCCTGGTACCCTATCTCTCCTTTGCCGGAGGGATATTATTTAATCCTTCCTCTTTTGGTCCGGCCACCCACCTGTTTATGAATCCTTCTTTCGGTATGATGGCTCCTTTGTCGCGCAACACGGCATTGAATATCAGCGGGGGTTACCTGGTGCAGATAGCTCCAAGGAGGGGCACTTCGCAGTTCATAAATATTAAGGCGGGGATGACGTATAAGTTTAAGGGGCGCAGCTCCGGGCGGTAAGGGCTAAAGGCATAGTGCGGAGCGCAAAGGGCAAGGAGCGAAGCGTGGAGGGGTGAGGGCCGAGGGCGAAACGGTAAGTGCAGGGTGCAAATGTAGTATGAGGAGTTTAATGGGAGAATAGCAGAAAGTTAATTCTAAATACTATGCTTCAGTACAAAAATCCGAATAACCATAAGGGTATTGAGTTTTTATTTCCAGCTTCAATATTATCCATAACGAGAAAAGCATCGCTCAGTCCTGAAATCTGACCGCGAGCTTTGTTTTTACCACCGATCTCAAAAACATACTTATTATCAACAAGGAAGTCGCCTTTATCTGTATATGTGAGCCGGTGGTTATTGGAAACCTGATTATAAAAAAAAGTTTCACGAAGATTACCGCTATTCCATGACACATCCTGTATTGCCGTTATAAGATTGGGATGGTGAAGGTATATTTTTCCCGGTTTTGTTAACCTGCTGATACCCTTACTTTCCTTATACAACATATTTATCAGCAATGCATCATTCATATAATGAAGGTAATCTTTGAGTGTATTTTTTGCAATCCCTATTCGTTCACTTAACTTTTCAATATTTGGTTTGAACGGAACGCTTTCTGTTATAATGTAAAGAAGCTGCTTAAGCTTATGGATGTTACTGTAACTTATTTTTGCAGCATATGGAAGATCGGACTCAAGTACCTGATTAATTACCTCCCTCACTTTAATCTTGTAATTATTTTTACCTTCAAGAAAGAAAGGGAAATATCCAAATTCAATGTACTCTTTATATATTTTAAGGGGTTTGATTTTTGTCCAGATGCTTTTTGATATATCAATATGATTTTTAAGGATATCTTCCAGCCCTATCACAGGAAAATCAAGCTCATCAGTAAACTTAATGAATTCCCTTAATGACAGACCCGGGAGCATATGAACAACACTTCGCCTGGATAAATCAGCCCTCCCTCCTGTTAGATGTAATAAGGATGAACCTGTATAAACCACTTTTAAATCAGGTAAGGTGTCGTAGATATTTTTAAGTTCCAGGGACCAGTCAGGATACCTGTGCACTTCATCTACAAGCAGATACTTACCCCCGTTTTTTGAGAAATCATCAGCAAAATCGTACAACCTGTTTCCGGTAAAGAACAGATTATCCAGACTGACATAAACATATTCCTGTCCCTGTAATTTTGTTTTTGCATATTGTAGCAACAAGGTTGTTTTACCTACTCCCCTGCTTCCTTTAATGCATATCAATCGTTCTTCCTGTGCGAGCCATTTAATCTGATCTCTTATACTTCTAACAGTGACCTGTTCAACTAATCTTGCTGATGTTTCAAAAATCTTATCCATAATCGAGTGATCAATCTATTGACCAAATATAATATATTTTCGATCAATAGACAAATCGTTTTTTGTGTTAACTGAAAGGCCATATGAAAGACTTACGTCGCCGGGCTAAAGGCATAGTGCGGAGGGCAAAGGGCAAGGAGCGAAGCGTGGAGGGGTGAGCGCGGAGGGCAGGGCGCTAAACGCAAAGAGCATAGCGCGGAGCCTACAGGAAAATTTAAGTGCTTGAGAGTGAATCGTCCTAAGCTTCTGTTATTCTCAAGCCCCTAAGCTAAAACCCGTTCTGTCCGGAGACAGCCTGGAAGAGATATTTTAATGGTGTGGATGGTTTTTGGCTTTGATCAGTGGCAGACAGCTTTACCTATTTCAGTTACAATCCACCTATAATAACCATTTGGATAATCTTTATCAGGCGGGAAATAGGTACGTGTAAAGTATAAGGTATCGATATAATGAGTCCCCATATTACCTATGAGATTATATTTAGCCTCAAGCTGGTAGCCATCGGAATACCATATTTTATCTGATTCCCTTATCCTGAAGGTTTCACCTGTCAGATCACTCGTAATTTCACCCTTGAGCTGGACGATCTCCCAATAGCCTTTTTGGTGATGGACCTGGTAAACATAATGTACTCTGAGAGTGCCTCCATCAAGATAAT
>JAVVEL010000135.1:0-2795 GCA_032260385.1 Bacteroidales bacterium
GAACAAATACAACACGAAAGACGGGAGGCAACAAGGTTGCAATTTACGGATCAGGTGATCCCGCAAGGTAAAAAGGTAAAAGATATCACTGAATGCGCGGAACTATTAATCGTTACTTCGGTCAAGTCCGGGGCCGGGGTGAAGGTGAACCGCTGGTTATTCCTTACCACTGATGCGGAGGCATGGAGCAAGATCACGCCTGAAAACGCACACACCCTTCTAGGGCAATGGCTGAAGGTCTGCGGACTTACTGACAGTTCAACAGCACTTGCAAAAAAATTGCAGAGCCTCACTGAATGGGTGCGGACAGAGAAATACAAAACGTATCTGTCAGACATTCTGCCGATACTTCGGAAACACCTATCTGAAAAGGAGATGAAGTCACTTAATATTTAACAATTAAAATTTTAGAAATGAAGACACTAGTAAACACAGACGCAGCAAAAAGCGAATTGAACACAGTAACAAAATCCATTGCCGGGGTAAACTCCCTGATAAAATTGATTCACAGTTACACCGGAACAAACGTTGCCCCCGATGATATTCTGAATGCGGTTCGCAATGAAAAGCACACGAATGGGTATATTTTTAATCGCATTCTGAAACTTTCCGAAAATTCATTTGCAGGTACGGAGATCGACAAACAGGATTACCCGATTATAAAAGACAAAATCGACACCTCTTTACGATCTATAAGGATCAGCAGCGAATTTGATGATCTGGTTTACCAGTCAAACAATGAACTGTTCTTAGAACCTGATGCACAGCAAAAAGTTAATTCGAAACATACCCTAAAGCTGGACCCGGTACTGGATAAATATCAAATGGCAGTAAAGCTGGCAACTGTCCTGAATGAATCGCGTGAACTGATTGAGATGAACCAGAACCGGCCGTTACCCGCAGGTCTGAAGGTGAACGCAGGAGTTTACAGCGTAAACGATGAATTTTTTATTGAAATATTAAAATAACTGTAATCATGGAAACTAAAGAAATAATAAAATATTTTGAGGATAAGATCCTGCCGTCAATGGACGAGATTATCAAAGAATGGGAAAGCAATCGTTTTGACGCTAAACAGGAGCGTATTATGAAAGGATTGTTAACCGGACTGTTTGACTTCATTGAGGAGGTTAACGGCACCAAACAGGCGGCACGCAGGTATAGACTTGAGGAGTATAAAAGGAGAATGTAACCGGGTTGCTATGAACCACAGGGGGCGGGGTAATGCCTTGCCTTTTGTGGTTTAATTAATGAAAAATGAAAAGAGATATTGACACCATATTAGAAGCTCTGCCATACCTTGTAAAGCCGGGTTATTGTGATCACAGCAGATCCGTTGCCACACATGAAGCGAGCCACGCGGTAATAATATTACTGAACTCAAACGGACAGGCCCCGGAAAGGGTTACACTAGATCCACCGATGACATATTTCAGATGGGACAAGCTGCCCGCGGAAATTGCTGCAATGGTCCACATGGCAGGAGCAGCGGGACAAGCTTTACACAGCGGCAGGTACGTTTTCAGTGAGGGGGACCGGGAGAACCTTTATAATACAGTCAGTACGCACCGTATGGAGTACCCAATTATCTTAAGCTTGTGGAAACATACCCACGCTGATTTAATCAATAACTGGCCTATGGTCCAATTAATCGCAAGTGCGTTAATGAGAGAGGGAACATTAAAAGAGAATTATTTTAAACGATTTCTAAAAAAAATAATACAATGACAGAAGAAAAGTTAAACAAGCTGATTGAGTTACTAAGTGAATACCTTCAGATGCAAGCGGGACAGGATCCCGAAGGGCCAGCCCTGTTCTATGCTGACCAGCTGGAACAGTTGAGGGGGGGTAGGTTCAATCTCTAGGGATTTAAGCCCATACCGCGCCTCAAAGCAACTTTGTTTCATGAGTGATTTTGATTCCTTTTCCGGGAACATATAACTAATTGATATTTAATATTATGACAAATAACAGCTATAAAAAACCGGCCTTTTTGAGTACAAAAGCGCGTAAATATTGGGACTTTCTGACAAAGCAGCTAGAAAGTATCGAGGCATTTCACGAAATAGACACGTTACAGTTAGGAATCCTTTGCAACGCCCTGAATGATTATGAGCAGGCAACTAAACAGTTGGACAAGGAGGGGCGAACGTACTTAAAGGGCGGCATGATCAGGTTACACCCTGCAAACCAAATACAGGCAGATTCTTTGAAAACTATCAAAGAAATAGGGGCCGGGTTTGGTCTTAACTTCAGATCCCGAGAAAGTCTGTTAAAGGTATTCATGCCAAAAAAGGAAAAAGATGAATTTGATAGGTTGATATAATTTTACCAGCTGATCCATAAACAGGTAAAAACAATATGAATATAGAAGTCAATAAAGATATGATCAGGGAGATAGACAACGAGATTCAACGGTTTAGGAATAGTTATCTATCAACTAAAGATATTCTATTCATTGAGAAATTAAAGAAGATATCTGGCATGGATGACCACACAACAACACCACGTTAAGTATCACCCGAAGTGTCACCCACAACATTTTAAAAACCCGTAATTTACTGTAATACAGCCTAATATAATTACAAGTTGTGACCCCACCGGGATTCGAACCTACTTTTTTCGCTTTAAAACGTTTTAATACTTTCCTTAGTATTTACAGGGGTTTCAGATCCTTTATTATTAAGACTGTTTAAAAATAGTTAAGAAATGTTAACAATATGTGTCACCTATTGTGTCACCCTTAGGTTCGTTTTTTGTATCTTTGGGGTATGATAAAAACAAATTTTTATCTG
>JAVVEL010000136.1:0-2761 GCA_032260385.1 Bacteroidales bacterium
ATTGAAGATCCGCGACTGGCTGCTGTTCGAGGTTCAGGATATGCCAGCAGCATTCACACCACTGAAGATGAGGCAAAAACCACTGCAGAAAAATGAAATAATCTATAGCATCGGCTGGCCTTACAGGCAGAAAGAAGGACTGCCTTCGCTGGTTAAGATGCAGGTCTTCAGCAATGAGGGGCCCTATTATTATGTGAACACCTTAACTGAGAACGTTGACCCGGCCGGCAGGAGCGGATCGCCGGTAATAGATGCCAACGGCTACCTTGTGGGTATAGTCTCAGGTGCAGAAGGGAACCTCGTGGTGATAGGAAATGTTAATTACCTGGAACAATTCATTGGGAAATAGCTCACGGGCTTCAGCATGTAGCACCGTTTTCCGGCCTGCCAGGGGACTGACATAAAGACATGAATAAGCAATAATAGCAGATGACAACATATTTTATTTTCACAGCTCTCAGCATACCGGTGATTATAATTTCATGGAGAACGCTGTTTGATACCCGATCACATGGTTTTTACCGTTTCCTGAGCTGGGAATGTATCCTCTGGCTCTTTGCACACAATTACCCTTACTGGTTTCATAATCCCTTCAGCGTGAGGCAGATCTTTTCCTGGGTATTTCTCGTGTTCTCAGCGTATGTTCTTGTTGCAGGAATTGTTCAGATGAAGAAGGGCAGAGGGTCTGGCAGGGTTGGCAGGCAAAAGACTCTTTACAGGTTTGAAGAAACATCTTTACTGGTAGATACGGGGATATTCAGATATATACGGCACCCTTTGTATTCATCACTGCTCTTCCTGACATGGGGGATTCTTCTGAAGAATATTACCGTGCATATGCTATTAATCAGTATTTTTTCAACTGTATTCCTGATAATAACTGCCCTGGTTGACGAGAAGGAATGTATCGACTATTTCGGAGAGGAATACAGGCACTATATGAAAAGAACAAAACGTTTCGTGCCCTTTATTTTCTGAAAAAAATTTATTTGGCTGCCCTGGAAGAAGAAAGGGCCTCTTACACTGGAAATCATGAAAAATATCAGGTTGGGGAAAAGGCAAAAGAATAATTTAGCCCGATATTTTGTAACCTTTTTACCGCTTGTGCTATCATAGAGCAGACGGATGGCAAATAATTGAAAAATGAAGAAGCTATTTTTTTTACCCGCTATAATCTTCCTGCTCACAGCATGCAGTAATGATCACAATAATATAATATGCCACGTTGAGGGACTGGATAATGACAGCCTGCTTGCCGGGTTTATTAAGCAAACAAATACTGACAGTGAGAATATTGACACCCTGGTGGCAAAAAATGGCAGGGTGAAATTTGACTACCCGGTTGATGAATTACACGAGGTGGTGATAATCCCATTTGACCTCGTGTACAGGTTTGAGAATGGGCTAAGTTACCCGCTCCCGGCGTCCAGGATCAGGTTCTTCATGGACAGTGGTGACAGGATGAAAATCAATGCTGAAATAAAAGGGAACTATGTGGATTATACTGTATCAGGTAATTCAATCTCTGAGCAACTGTCTGAGGCACGAAAGATGAAATTACCCCTCTTTCGTGAAAGGATTGAATTTGAGACGGAATACAATAAAAAAGCCCGCGAAGAGCTGGGTGAGCAGGAACAGGAAGCTTATTGGGAGAACAGAAACCGTAATAACGAAAAATACACTGAACAGAGTTTGATATACATCAGGGAAAATCCGGATAGCGAATACTCGGCAAGGCTTTTACTCGAGATAAGGGACAGGGAACAGGTCTCACAGCTTTACAGTGATTTACATCCCCATGTAAAAAGCAGCTTTTTCGGTAATGTATTGAGTAAAATGATACGGGGATGGGCTATCACAACACCGGGGGTCAGCTTCCCCGGGTTCGAGCTGCAAACCCTGGATGGCGATACTTTAAGTTTTGACCGATACCGGGGTAAATATATTGTGATCGATTTCTGGGGCAGCTGGTGCATTCCCTGCCTGGCGGAAATCCCTGATCTCAAATCTTTGTATGAGACTTATGGGGATGACTTGCTTATAATAGGGATTGCCTGCAATGATAACCCTGACAGCTTGAAAAGGACCCTGGATGAATACAATATCAACTGGCCCCAGGTTATTGAAGGGGAGGAAGATAAAAAGTATTCCATGATTTATGGTATCAGGGCTTATCCTACCAAAATCTTAATCGGTCCGGACAGGAAAGTGATTAAATCATATACAGGAATTGATAGTAATTTTTATTCTGATATTGAGAGTATACTGAACAATAATAAATAATTGAGTTAAATTGTAAAACTAAAACAGGAAAATTATGTACTCATTTGCAAACGCATTAGCATGGCTCGGCTTTTTTGCAGCCATCACCATTTCATGGATATTTTATCTTAAGGCAAGGAACAGGGAAAGGCTGGCCCTGATAGAAAAGGGAGTTGATGCTCCTGATGCTTTTAAGCGAGAGAAATTTCCATGGCTGAAAATAGGGATTGTAATATTATCCATTTCATTGGGAGCTTTTTTAGTTATTATGGCAGTCATTCTTTTCCCTGATGCTCCCTTTATAGGGGATGCCATTCTGATTCTTATGATAATTGTGGGCTTATTATTCGGCGGGATAGGAATGATTATTGCACACCAGGTGGAAAAGAAGGATAAGGAATAATTTTATGGATGAACTGTATATTAATAAAGTATTGGATGGCGACATTGATGCTTTCAGATATTTTGTTCATCAGTATAAAGACAGGGCCTATAACAT
>JAVVEL010000137.1:0-2757 GCA_032260385.1 Bacteroidales bacterium
CTTTATTGTATAGCTCTCTTCTAATCCTTGGCATAATAATCTCGAACCCCATCCATCGGCCTGATCTTCATGAATCGGTTACTTGCAGGCAAGAAGTGGTTACAAGGGAAGGGATGGCAAGAATTCTTTTATAGCTATTTGAGAAATGTTGGGAAAGGTTGAGAAATGTTCATAACAATTATGAACTCTGCGGGCCGGTGCTGATATATTCTTAAAAGGGCCACATGACCATCCTGAAAATCTCGGCGATCTTGGGGCCGGACAGGCACGATCCTCAGATGGCCCAATGATGGATATAATAAACCATAACTCTGGCCAGAGAGCCGGAGGCGAATAAAATCTAAACCTTAACTCCTCACTCTGTAGGGAATATACTCAACCCAAGTTTTCCTTCTAGGTCTCGAACTTTCTTCGGAACCTCAGAGATTAAAGTCCGCTCTCCAATCCTAACTTGATATACCTTGCTGTACTGCAACAACAGATCTGTAGGAGAAATCTTCCTATTCAGCTTCGCCTTTTTAAGCATTTCTTCAAGCTTGCAGTAAGCGTAGAGGGAAAGGAAGGATATGAACACGTGTCCGAACACACTTTCGTCATCCTGCAAGTATAGCCTATCTGCATCGAGAACATTCTTGTAAGCATCAAACAGCTTTTCTACTCGTTCTCTTTTCTTGTATAGTTCGTACATCTCCTGCACAGGCATATCCTTGCTGGACAGAATCAGAATCATTCCCGCCCTTTTTAGCTTCTCACGAAGCTTGTCCTTATCGATTTTCCCTTCATCCAACCTCTGGTATAGTGTCTTGGTTTCCTCAAGCTTTAAATCCAGATCCGCAAACTTGTACAAATAAATTTCACCAACTTTCCTTTTACCGCATTCGATTAACCTCTTATGATAGCGGAAATGCTCAGTAAGATGGATTCTGACATCGTAGTAGTGGCTATTTCTTCTGGCGGGAAGCACATAGTCAATCTTCGCTTCGGAGAGATCCTTGATCACTTCCTCAGAGAAAAAACCGCGGTCGAGGATCAGAACTTTTCCTTCGATATTCATCTCTTTAATTGTGTTGGAAAGCGTCTTGATGTCCTTTACACTTCCCGGAACAGACCTTATCATTGTCGGAAAGCCGGTGTCTGCGCTGCAGAGAAGTGCAAGATTTATCTGAGGAAGATATATTTTGTCTTTATTATATCCCTTCTCAGCCTGCCGTATGCCCATGGAGCGAGAGAAGGTGGTGCTCAGGTCGTAGATGAGCTGCTCGCTATGGTCGAGAATTCCTTGGAACACGATATCTTGCCCTTCTCGATCCACACCAACTGTTCTTAACAGTTTGGAGACAGCGCCTGGATTCATGTTTGGCATAATCGACTCAGGATTGTGAAGCTTCTCCCAAACTACTTTGCTTCGTTTAAGAGGAACATTGCCGCTGGCCCTGATCATAGACAATGCATAAATGGCCTCCCAGTTGGCCGGAAAAGCAGATATCAAGAGCGGTTTAAGATCTTCCATTGCCACACGAAGAAGCATAGAATTCCCGTACTCGGTGACGCTTGGAACTTGATAGTCGTCGAATTTGTTCATGCCTCGCGACCTTATTAGGCCTTTCTCTTGATCGAGTTTTCCGATATACCTTGAGGTCTTGACAGGTTTTTTGATTACCTTATCACAGTGAGTAGTCGAGTCATAGACGTAATGTTTTTTGCCTTTGACTTTTATTTCCAGGCGCTTCACACCTTTGGCCCTCTCCCCTTCTAACCAATCCCTTGCCCATTGCTCCATATCCCCTAGATATAGATATAATATCTATGTAGCGTTATTGCTTGAAGATGATGTAAGAGAGCCTGTTAGGATAATTTATATTCCCTATCAATTGGGAGTTAAGGATTGAAATGAGATATTCAGTCAAAAACATTGAACGGGCAGCTTTCTTTTCAATACTAGCCACAGTATATTGATGGTTTTTCTTCAAATTCATCGAATTCTTAGCTATATTGAAGAAAATTTCGATTCTATATCTTATAAACTTGAAATGTCCCCAATGATTCATTATTTTCTTAAAATCCTCCACAATTGAGGCCCATTTATGTAATTTATAATTATTTTTGAAAATATTTAATGGAGGGGTTAGGTTGGAAATTATTCTCTTCAAATTCGTGTTTTTTCTTGGATAAATGGCAGGAATAAGGAAAAATCGATTAATAAGTGTGTTATAGTTCTTTTTTGAAGTAAAGCCCCGATCACAGATAATTACATCACCTGATTTGATTCTTCTCGATCTATAAAGGTCTTCAACAAATGGTATGAGAATTTTTGCGTCGTTAGGTCCATTTTCATGAACTTTAAAGCCTATAAGCTTGTAATTTTGATCAATTGCCAAAATCAATTTGAATCCGACGTAATACCCAACTGATGGAGAATACGAATATTTATATTCTTTACCTAATTTACCAATTTTGTACCGTTTTCTCCACGTATTAAGATCCATTAAGATAGAAGTCGCATCAATAATTACGATTTTACGCTTGTTATTTCTTGATCTCCTATTAGGTCTTAGAGTTCTACTTAAAAAATCATATATTAATTTAAAATCAATATTTGAGTGGATTCTGTAGACATCCTGGGATTTAACATCTGATTTGATCTTCATAAATCGTCTTAGTTCCTCAAATGCATTAATTTCGGATATTACATTTGAAACATCTCTTTCAAATAGGCTAGATATCAATAAAATTTTCATAACTATGATAAAATTATCA
>JAVVEL010000138.1:0-2696 GCA_032260385.1 Bacteroidales bacterium
TTCCTTGCTCTCATTCGATACCCCTCAATGGGGTGGAGAATGAGTATCATAACGAAATGATCGGCGCCGATTCATTTGATAGTGTTTCAAATAGTGTGTCTGAAGTAGATTTTAAAAAAAGGTCTTCTCAAATTAGTTTTACAATGATTTACTAAAACAATGTTTAACTAAAAGAGAAGACCAAATGGATTTTACAAAGGAACAGCTATCTGATGAATATTCTTGACCAATCCGGACAGTGATTCCTGGCCATTCCGGACAGTGATTCTTGCATAAAGCGGACACTGATTCCTGCTGATTCCGGACAGTGATTCTTGCGTAAACCGGACAGCGATTCTTGCTGATTCCGGACACCTTTCCTTGAAGCAGGATTGGTTTCATTTTCATCCCTTTTTTCCCGCTGAATATTTTGTACTTCTGTTGGTTTGAAAAACGTTAATCAATAAATCAACAGGAGGATCTCAAAATGCCAAAAAACAGAACAGACGTGGAAAAAATCAGAGAAATACTTCGCCTTTGCCTGGAGCTCAATTACAGCCTTAGGGATGCAGCCGTAGCCTTAGGGGTAAGCAAAACGACTATAGGTGAATACATCGCAGAATTTAAGCGTAGTGGATTGTCCTACCAGGAAATTATCGGGATGAGTGATACGGAGGTAATTGACCTATTTGACAAAAGCAACAAATCATCCAGTCCCTTGTATGAAGCGCTCTCGAAGGATTTTGAATATATTGCAAAGCAGCTGAAGCGTACCGGAGTGACTTTGTACCTGTTATGGGAGGAATACCAGCAAAAGCAGGAAGAAGGGTTTAGTTATTCCAGGTTCTGTCATCATTACAGGATGTGGGAGCGCAGGCAGGACCCTGACATGCATATGGAGCATAAGGCTGGAGACATCACCTACATGGATTTTACAGGCAAAAAAATGCATATAGTGGATCCCGATACCGGAGAGATAAGTGAAGCAGAGAGTTTTGTATCTATCCTGGGTGCAAGCCAGTTAACGTATTTAGAATTTACAGAGAGTCAGAGTCTGGAAGATTGGATTTGGGTTAATGAAAATGCATTTATATTTTATGGTGGTGTCACTCGGGGAATAACTCCCGATAATCTAAAATCTGCTGTCACAAAAGCCTGCAATTATGAACCTCTGATAAACGAGACTTACAATGACTTGGCCCGGCATTATGGTACAGTAGTACTTCCCACACGTCCGAGAAAACCGAAAGATAAATCGCTGGCTGAGAATGCTGTAAACCTGATGTATCAAAGGGTATTTGCCCCGCTACGAGATATGACCTTCCATTCAATCACAGAGTTGAACGAAGCTGCATGGGAACTATTGGACAAGCACAATAACACTCCTTTCCAGAAAAGGGATATAACCCGTAGGCAATTATTTGAGGAGATTGAAAAGAATGAGCTGCGGGCATTACCCGTTGACAGATATGAATTAAAACGCTACCAAGTGTCCAGGGTCGAGTTCACGTATCATGTATATCTGAAAGAGGATAAGCATTACTACAGTGTCCCGAACCAATATACCGGCAAAATGGTAAAGACCATTTATAGCAGTAGAGTAGTGGAAATTTATAAGGACAATGTTCGTATTGCCATCCATCAAAGAGATCGTAAACCCTATCGCTACACAACGATAAAGGATCACATGCCGCCGGATCATCAATATGTCAATGGGTGGAGTCCGGACAGATATATCAAATGGGCTGAGAAAATGGGAGGGCCAGTGAAGGAGTTTATACAATTAATGCTCGATCAGCGGGAGCACCCGCAGCAAGCCTTCAAGGCTTGCATGGGGGTACTGAAACTGGGAAAGAAATACGATAATGAGGCCATGCAGCTTGTATGCAAAAAAGCCATCGAAATCAATTGCATATCCCATCGGTTTATAGCTAACTCACTCAAAAACAAAACCTATAAAATAGAAGAACAAGACCCTGGGGATCTGAAGCTACCCTTCCATAAGAATATAAGAGGCAAAGACAATTACAAATAATCCAATATTCATTAACGCTAAAAAAATCACACATTATGAATCAAACAGCGACCATGCAAAAACTCGAAGAAATGCGCTTTACCGGTTTTGTCAGGGCTTATCGTGAAATGACAGAAACAGGGGTGGCCAGAGAATATACCACCGATGAAGTTATCGCCCACCTGGTACAGGCCGAATGGGATGACAGGTATAACCGAAAGTTGCACAGACTGATAACAAATGCCCGGTTCCGTTATAAGGCCAGCTTTGAGGAAATAAATTTTTCTGCTAAAAGAAATCTCGACAAAAACCAACTATTGAGTCTGTCTTCATGTGACTGGATTACCAAAAAAAAGAATATCATTATCACCGGTTCCACAGGTTCAGGGAAAAGCTGGATAGCCTCGGCCCTGGGTCATCTCGGGTGCCAGCATGGGTACAAAGTACTATATCGAAACTGCCTCAAGATGTTTGATGAACTAAAAATTGCCAAGGCTGATGGAAGCTATATCAAAGAAATAAGCAAGATCGAAAAAATGGACCTATTGATCCTTGATGATTTTGGACTGAAACCTCTGGATGGTAATCAACGACTGATGCTTCTGGAGATAATTGAAGACAGGCATGGGAGAAGATCAACCATTATAACATCACAATTGCCTGTAAAACAATGGCATGAGGTGATAAATGATCTTACAATTGC
>JAVVEL010000139.1:0-2603 GCA_032260385.1 Bacteroidales bacterium
ATAATGAATTATATTCTTCTAATGATATAATTACAACCCCTTTATCCTTACCACGATTAATGATAAGGGTCTCAAAATTCTCAGTAACTCTGTCTAAATACCTTCGAATATTTTTCCTAAAATCTGATATGGTTGTAGTAAGCATTTTTATAAATAATAGATAGTACGTTAATATGTACAAATATACGTACAATGTATGATAATCACAAATCTTCTTGTTTTCCGTTTTTCATGGCTTATAACGGTCGAGTGTATGTGCCGTTTATTGGCGCAAGTTTTGCCTTATTTATAATTCACGGTATAATAGGTTTTTGTGCTGCAAAACTTGTGACAATTACAAATGGCATATACACAATGTTAGCTGTCGTAATCAATTTGATTCATATTCAATGCATTTCACTACTCAACAACCATTGCATGACTCATTTATGCTCTGCCTTAATGTAAGATCAAATGATTCAAAGATTCCTTTAGTTCTTCGGCAAAGGCAGGTTCATTTTATGAAGAAATTCAATGAACCTGGGATCGTCAAATATAGGCTCACATAAAAAGCCCTGCGTGCCAAGATAGGGCATGACCGGATCGCGCACTTCAAATCCTTTTTCAATCCATTCCATTGCTTTATCCGGTTGATCCACCATCATATATCTGTATACTAATTCAAAGGGTTGCACGTATTTTTTTTGAGCCAGCACCTCCAACTGACGCAAAATTTCTTCATACGCCGCAATAAAACCAGTTTCCTCGAAAATTATTTCAACTTCATTGAAATCAACTCCCTGGGGAGTAAGAACATATTTGGTTGCTTCGAATACTTTATCATAATCTCTGCGATAGAAAGCTGCGAATTCAATTAAAGTATTGCCCATTAAGTTACCAGGATCACCTTCCGTTACTTTTTCTCCAATAGCCAGGGCAGCCTCAAAATCACCCTTATTCATTAACACTGATCCATATAATGCCTGTATCATTGGATTTAATGGATCCAGTTCTATCGCCATCTGCCCCTGTGTCAAAGCCTCATCCGTCCTTTGCAGGCAACCTAATAACTGTGCATAAATGACTCTTGACATCGCATCATTGGGATTAGCGGCCAAGGCTTTCAATAACTCCATTTCAGCCTTTTCCCAGTCCCATTCAGTCAAGAAAGCAGTCATGCCATTTGTAAAATGGACATAAGCATTCTCCGGATCCAATTCAAGCGCTTTATTAAGGTTCTCGAAGATTTTCGGGCCTGCAATTTCCGGCGATTCATAATTCATCTGAACAAGTGTCATCCATACCTGTGCCATACTGGCATAGAGAGTGCCCCAGTTAGGATTCTTCTCAATAGCACTACTTAAATATTTCCTGGCTTTATTCAATGATTCCAGGTTAAAATCTTCAAGTAAATAAATCCCCATCAGGTAGGAATCATAAGCTTCCTTGTTAATGGTTAAGGAATTGGAAAGCAGTTGCTCTTCTTTAGGAGTTAATTCCACCATTACTTGTTCAGCTATTTGCTTTGTGATCCGGTTCCACAGGCTCACTATTTTGGTTTTATCCTCACTGTATTCAGCAACCCAGATCTGTTTCTCTTCGGGAAAGTTTGCGATTGCTCTTACAAGTATACAAACAGTATCGCCATAACAGGTAAGAGTAGGTTCGAGTACCATATCCACATTTAGTTCTTTCGCAATATCGGGTGCCGACTTGTCTGTTTCTTTATATACATTGGATGAGGTTTTTCCGATCACCCTCAATGCACTCACTTTACCTATGTCTCCAATAAGAGAGGCATGCATTCCGGCAGCTACATACTCCAGATTTTCATCGCCGGTGTAATTATCGAAAGGTAGAACAACCATTGATTGTATCATGCCGGGCTTAATAAGGTCGCTTCTGGCGGCAATATTCAGGACTATAAGACCTGCAATGACCACGAAGCTGACATAGGTGGCAATTTTCCAGGCATTTGGCACTTTTATCTTTTCCTCTTCCGGGATGTCTTCTATTGGTTTCGTCCGTTCAAAGGATCCCGATGTAAGATCATAAAGCCATGATAAAACGATGGCTAAGGGAAATCCTACCGCAAGGACGATAATAACAATTGTAGACAGACCTGCCGGCAGATTAAGCGGCTCTGTAAGGTTACCAATAAGCTCAATAATTACAAAAGCAGCAGAAGCATATACAGTAATAACATGTATTACCCTGCGTCTTTTTAACTCCTGCCAGAAACGGGATAGTCTATTCTGGTGTCCGGTCATTTGGTTGAAAGGTTAGTTTAAAGCAATTTAAGGTTTATTTGACAACCAGTCAAATTTTGTTTTTGAGTTTTATGACAGCTAACGGTCAGCGGTATGTTTCAGTAGGCGTTAACGGGCTCCCGCCCGTTATGGCGGGCTTTTTGCCCACCTTTCATACTACCTTCTCGTTTCATGTATAAAGTTATACTTTCTTAATTAAATAGAGCGCAGGCCTCAGCGGGGATATGCAAAAAGCCTGACAAGCCTATTAAACATACCGCAAGTTAGCAACAGGCACTTTTTAATCTTTTGTTCCAAATCTATATCTAAGACCTAGATTAAAATCTATCGAACTATAGAACCAGGGATCAATAC
>JAVVEL010000140.1:0-2592 GCA_032260385.1 Bacteroidales bacterium
GGGATCATATTTACAGATGATAAAGTGACTGTCAGTGGCTGCAAACAATACTGCCAGGCCCAGGTATATGTAAGGAACGGAACTGAGGATAACTTCAACAGCCCTGGGTATCTTAACGGGATATACACCCGTCAGTTCCTGTATTGCGCCCAGCGGACATGCACCGGCACAAAACTGTCTTCCATACAGAAGTGCAACGATGAGCGGAATGAGAAAGAAGAGGAGGGCCGTCAGGGGCAGGGTATAGGCATCATTAAAGAGGGCGAGTGACACATTCTGTATGGCACCGATGGGGCATATGCAACCCTGGCGGTAAAAGCCGAAATAAGCCACTGTAAATATGCTTATCCACAATATGAGTTTTCTGGATCTTTTTTTGAGGGTGATCCATGTTGTAACAGACAGCACGGCAATCAGTACAGCAACATCCATGTACTCAAGGAAGGGACTCCTGGGTTCTGTCACCTGGTACTCGGGGTATACGTATCCCGACTCAAATTCAGGTTTTGGGAAGCGCTGCTGTGCATATACCATGGCCTGGTAGCCAAAGAGGATGATAAGAATGATATAGGCTATTTTCTTATCCATTATCCTCCGTTTTATATCCTGATTTGGGAATATAGGGTTCGGAAGCCGGAACCCTGGCTATGGCATCCGAGGGACAGGATATGGCTATGCTGCACTGGTTACAGTTTTTACAAAGCTCATGTTTGATCTGCAGGTAGAGTGACCCGTTACCGAAGGCGGCACATCCCTTCACACAGTCTGCACAAGCCGTACACAGGTCTTCATCAATGGTATACTCAAAATAAGGCTCTTCAACGAAGTTCCTGTTAATTGCTCCTGTAGGGCATAGCTGTACCTCGGCCCCTGTATCCAGGTCCTTTACTCCCTGGCGCAGATAACCGCTGCACAGGTCGCAATAGCCACACATCTCGTAGGAGTGCATGACCTTGACGGCTGAAAGAGTGAGCACACAATTTGTTTCACACTGGCCACACTGGGTACACTTGAGCGGGTCTATCTGCCAGACGTATTCCGTGGTTCCCGTCTTGCCTATCAGATCAGCCGTCAGATAGGCCAGGGGCAGAACAATTGCCGCCCTTCCTGCCTTCTTGATAAAATCCCTTCTCGACTGGTATTTGTTTTTATTCATCTTCCTGATCTTGCAGTTTTACTAAACTTACAGCCGGCAATATCCGTACAGCTTGCATATTCGGGACATGAAGCACAGTCGTTATCCACACTTGCTTTCCTGCCAAGAATGATCGCCAGCATGGCCAGTATGCCCCAGAGACTCCACTTTATGATTGTATTTATAAAATCTTTCCTTTTCATTCCTTATCTGTCCTTCTGAATGTATATAGAGTTGAATTATCACTGTTTGCAGCATATACCAGGTTCTCACCTGCAGCCACTACATCAAGCGGTGATGAAGGCCTGAAAAATGCCGGACTGGCAAGGGGCTCAATGAGCCTGCCATCCTGGTCAAGCACCTTTATCCTGTTGATACCTTTTTCCGCTGTAATTATTTTACCTCCGGGGCTAAGGGTGAAATGTGAAGGGTTGCAGCATCCGCAGAAATACTGAAGTTCATCCCCTTCTTCACCTATTGCTCTTATTACCCTGCCCTCCAATGTACGGAACTCGATTTGCCTTTCCCCGGTATTTGCTACAACTAGAATATCATCAGCAGTCAGCCACACATCAAAATAGGGGCTGGGTAATATAAAGGGGTCGGCAGGATATCCTATGATCGACTCAAGCGCACCTTTCCTGTCCAGGATAAATACCAGCTTGTTTCCTGCGTCTGCCAGGGCTATATAATTCCTGTTGGCTGCTATGCTTGTTATTATGGCTTCATCATCGTATGGTCCCCATTCATCAACCAGTTTTCCGGATGTATCATACAGGAATACAGTATCTGTGGTAGCAGCATAGATAGTATCACCACAGGCAGCAAGGGCAGTAACGACTGAGGGGGTGTTTGTAATCCATAGCTGTTGGTAATTGCTGTTATATAGTGAGAGGAAAGAATCGCCTCCACAAATTATATTGTCATTACCTGCCAGGCTTACTGCCCGCAGCTTGCCGTCTCTTATTTCCAATTCGTTTGTTATCTGCCATTTTGTAAGCAGCTCTTGTTTTTCTGTGAGCTCTTCGGCTACAGTGGTCCTGTCAGACCTGCCTGTGGCTACATCGAATATAATATAAGCTATACATGCAAAGATTATTACTATTGATATTATTCCTGCCGTCTTTTTATTCATAGCATATTATTTCATCTCGTTTAAAGTACTTATTTAACTGGTGCGGATCCTAAGCTCTGCCGTTTCGGATCTTGCTCAACCTGCCGTTTCGGATCTTGCTCAACCTGCCGTTGCGGATCTTGCTCAACCTGCCGTTGCAGATCTCCGGACCCCTTACATGCTTCGGCCGACAAAGTCTGACTCACAGCAGCCGGATCAGATATATCAAGACATACCATATTATATGAATCCCTCATTATAAGGTAGCCGTCAGCATAGGCAAAAGGTCCCCACGAATCTATACCCTCATCGAGTATAATGTGGTGGTCCAGCATATTCACAC
>JAVVEL010000141.1:0-2586 GCA_032260385.1 Bacteroidales bacterium
CTTATTTCTTAATCCTTTAAACTTACTTCTGCCTTCTGCCTTCTGCCTTTTGCCTTGAGCCGGGATATTCTTAAACCCCTACGGGTATGTTTTTCCCGCAGGGAATCAAGAACGGTAGAAGAAAAGATGGCACCCCATAATATATTTTCTTGCATCTTGTAACATGTATCTTGAACATTTTCTTGCATCTTGTAAGTTGAATCTTGAATCTTTTTCCCCCTTTACCTTTTAAGGAAAGGGGGCCAGGGGGTAAGGTGAAAATGCAAGATACAAGTTGCATAGCGCCGTGAAAATCCGTGAGGTGGGGATTTAAAGGCGAACCAATATATAAATAATGAAACACCTCTTAGTTTTCCTGCAGGTAATCAATCCTGTTCGGCAAGGGTTAGCCACCCACCGGAAGCGAGTCTTGCGTAGTAGGTAGAGATGCCTGCACGAAGCGTAGACAGCGACTATTAAAGGTGTGCTATGGAGCCTCGGAAGGTATGTAATACCAGAGTCTTAACTGTTGTGACTGTTGGGACAACACCAAAGCATCGTAACAGGCAAGATGTGGCGGTCTGGTCGGGGTCTGAGAACACATCAGAGATAGAATTGGGGAAGCACGGGAACACGGGAGAGCCTAACGTCTCCACACGAAAAGTTGCGGGAAAGGTTAACCGCATTAACAAAAGACCGGGTTAAATGGTGTACTTGTTGCCACTATTTAACGCTAAGAACAGACAACAAGCGTAAGTGGTATCTGTACCGAGGGAAACCGAAGGGAAAGAGATGGGCGAAGGCAGTCTTAGCATCCCCATAGTACCGCTGGAAAGCCGGGAAATCAGGACCGCTGAAAGCCGGTGAGTAGGGAAGGGAAAATTCTGTGAGGAATAATGTCACAGGAGGATGCCGGTAATTAGAACTGTAATTTGGAAACATAAAATGTACCAGACACACTGAAAAGATGTCAACCGTAAAGTTACAGATAGCCGAACGCGCAAGGAAGTTCAAAGGAGAAGCCTTGCATAACCTACATCATTTTATTGATGCACCTTTGTTGCAGGAGAGCTATAATGAGCTCAACAAGAAAAGTGTCGGGGGTATTGATGGAAAGACATGGCAAGAGTACGGATTAGAATTTCCGGGAAGGCTGGAAAGCCTGCTGGAAGAGTTCAAAACCGGTCGTTATAGAGCACCGGCAGTGCGCCGGGTCTATATAGCAAAAGACAAACACAGCCAACGCCCATTAGGGATACCCACAATTGAAGATAAGGTTTTGCAGGCGAGTGTACGGAAGGTCATAGAGCCAATATATGAAGAGGACTTTAAGTCGTTTTCATATGGGTTCCGACCGGGATGCTCACAACACCAGGCGATTGATTATATGTTCAGACAAGTGAGTTTCGAAGGGATGCACTATATCATAGATGCAGACCTGCAGAACTACTTTGGCAGTATCAATCATGGTATTCTCAGGGAATTTCTTGACAAACGAGTTAAAGATGGAGTAATAAGAAAGATGATAGATAAATGGCTTAAAGCCGGGGTTCTGGAATCGGGCAATGTTAGTTACCCGGAAGAAGGCACTCCACAGGGAGGAATAATATCACCTCTACTAAGCAACATTTATCTTCACTATGTACTGGATGAGTGGTTTTCGGAGCAAATCCAGTCAAGGTTAAAGGGAAAGAGTTTTATAATAAGGTGGGCCGATGATTTTGTGCTGGGTTTTACAGACAAGTCAGATGCTCAAAGGGTGATGGAGGTTCTACCTAAAAGGTTCGCCAAATATGGACTGACATTACACCCTGAAAAGACGAAGTTAATAGACCTGAACAGTCCAAGGGGCGAGTCGGGAAGGAGTTTTGATTTCCTGGGTTTTACGCATTATCTTAGTAAAAGTAAGAAAGGAAACATGATTCTTAAACGCAAGACAAGCTCCAAAAGGTTGACCAGAGCTATTACTACTATTAGCAAATATATTAAGCTAAATCGTCATTTCAAACTCAGGGATTTGATAGCGGCCATAAATGTTAAACTGCGAGGACACTACTCGTACTATGGGATTACTTTTAACTATAAAAGTATTGACCGGTTTTTATGGCAAGTCAAACGCACTCTTATTAAGGAGCTAAATCGCAGAGGAGGAAGGCCAAAATGGAATTGGGGTTCCTTTTCCAAGCTGGTTAGTCAATGGATGCCTCTGCTTTCCCCTCGAATCTATCATACATATGCTTTATCTTAGCGAATCTAATTATCGAGGAACCGGATGCGGGAAAGCCGCTAGTCCGGGACTGTGGGGGAGCGGGGAGGCAACGATCCGCTCTACCCGGAAGATACAAGATACAAGTAGATTTTGTCCGGATTTATAAAAGTGTACAAGCTTTTTTTGCAGGCCGGGGCGGTCATTTGTATTTTTAGAGAAAACTTGTAGAATGCAACCTGTAACCTGTATCATAATGAAAAGAGCCATTATAAGCTTACTAAGCTGTTTGATCTTTTTACCCTCCTTTGCCCAGAAACCTGTTGTGGGCCCTCTGATGACAACCAAATGGAATACATTCCAGTGGCCTCTCAATGCCTTATTGCCTGCTTGCAGCCCTG
>JAVVEL010000142.1:0-2569 GCA_032260385.1 Bacteroidales bacterium
GTTTTTCAACATAGAAGATGTTTAGGTGTTGAAATCTCAAAGTTTTAAACAAAAGACACTACTCTTATCTTATTCAATCTTCAATATCGATTTCAACGGTTCGATAAACCCGGACAGAATCGATTTTTCTTCAGTAATTATTTCTGCTGTGCCGCTTATATCCTGGATAAAATCCAGTTCCTTTCCATATGTTGTCTTCATTCCTTGAGGCAAACCAATATTCGCTACATATCCTTTTTCGTCAGGAACAAGCGATATGCTTTTAATAATCCCGCTCAGCTTTCCATATTCCATATATGGATAACCTGGCAGGCTTATACTTACATTTAATCCTTCTTTTACCTTACCTATTTCTGAAACAGGTATATATGCTTTGCCTATTATTGAACTGATTTCGGAGGGTACCACAGTAGCAATTATATCTCCTGCACTTACCGACTGATTTTCGCTCCAGTAACGGGTAAAAGTTATAATACCATCTGCAGGACATCTTATAACATACTGCTCTTCCCATTGATCTATAGCCGATTTTAGAACTTTTAGCTTCTCATCAAGATTAATCCTGAACTGCATCTTTTCCTGTTCAAGCTGCATCTTCATTTGTATAATGCTTTCCTCAATCCTGAGCCTGCTCAGTTCATTATTTATCATTGAAGCCTCAAAGCCTTTAAACGCCGATTTTTTCAGCACGATATCGCGTTTTGAACGTTCATATTCAGGTATGGTAATATAGCCCCCGGAATAGAGTAAAGAGTCTCTTTCAAAACCCTTGATTGCTAAGTTCAGTTCATCTTTTTGATAGTCGTATTGCTCAGTAAGTTTATGTTTGTACTCATGATGTTTTACAAGCTGTTGCTCTAATAATCTGATCTTGTGCCCCAGGAAATCCTGCTTAAGGTAATATCTGAACCTCTCAAATTCTTTTTGAAATGAAATATAACTTAACTGAACTTCTCCTAATGACAGGTTTGTACCAAGTTTTTCGACACCGACCATATTGTCCCAACTATTATACTCAATACTTTCTATTATAATCTTAAGTGTATTAATTTCTACTGTTCGGGCTCTGTTTTCAATAACTGCGATTAAGTCGCCCTTGCTTACCTCAGATGATTCGTCAGGCACAAGTATCTCAATATTTCCTGCTTTCCTGGCTTTTATAATTGCAGGTGGATTATCTGAGGTTAATACAACGGGAATGGTCACATTGCCGGGCGATTTGAACAAAACACCACCAATAGTCAGTATGAGCATAAATGCAATAAAAAGAGCTATTCCCCAGCGGATTAAACCACCGGGTATGCTTTTCATTATTTCATTTGTTTCAGCGCTATACTTATTTTCCAGTCTATTCTCAGGCATTTCTTAAACCTCCTTGTACTAACCATTAATTTCCAAGCTCTAATTGATCCTTGATAAGATTATAATAAGCCCCTTTGTTA
This sequence comes from Bacteroidales bacterium, assembly GCA_032260385.1. GTDB lineage: Bacteria > Bacteroidota > Bacteroidia > Bacteroidales > VadinHA17 > UBA9300. The sequence goes on from JAVVEL010000142.1 coordinate 1,443, forward strand.
TTAATCAGTTCTGTATGCGTACCTTCTTCTATTATTTCTCCCTTCTCAAGAACAATTATCTTATCTGCATTTTTAACGGTACTAAGCCTGTGTGCAATTATCACTACTGTCCTGCCCTTGAAAAATTGCTGCAGATTTTCCATTATTATTTTTTCGTTATTGGCATCCAGGGCGTTGGTTGCTTCATCAAAAAAAAGGTAGTCCGGGTCTTTATAAACAGCCCTTGCTATAAGAATTCTTTGCTTCTGACCTGTGCTCAGACCATGTCCCTGTTCTCCTATTACAGTATTGTAACCCATAGGCAGAGACTCAATAAACTCTTTTATATTAGCTGTACGTGCAGCATCTGATACTTTTACAGGATCAGGGATGTCGTCTATTACACCAATGTTTTTCAATATTGTATCCGAAAAAATGAAGCCTTCCTGCATTACCACACCACAGCGTTTCCTCCAGTTTGACTCACTGTACCTGGCAAGTGATATACCACCAAGATCAATCTGTCCTTCAATGGGAGTATAAAACCTCAGCGCCAGTTTCATCAGGGTTGTTTTACCACTTCCACTTGTTCCAACAATAGCCGTCACTTTTCTCGCAGGTATTTCTGAAGTTATTATGTTAATCACTTTTTCGGAATGTGGGCCTTCGTACTGGAACATAATCCTGTTGAGGGATATTTTTTTACCTGCAGGTATGTCTTTTATCTTATTGTCCTCAGGTTTTTCCTCATCCTCCTTATCGTGTATTTCTCCAAGTCGCTCCAGGCTTATCCTGGCATCCTGTACTTCCTGGGTAAAACCTATGAATTGTTGAATGGGAGCATTCAACTGCCCTATTATATACTGCACCGCCATCATCATACCAAGTGTCATATCCCCCATAATAACCGCTTTTGCTGACAGGTAGGATATAAAAAGGTCCTTTACCTGGTTGATAAGTGTTGCCCCGAGCTGCTGGCTCTGATTCAATGCCAACCCTTTTATGCTGACACGGTAAAGCCTTGCCTGTATACCTTCCCATTCCCATCTCTTTTGCTTCTCGCAGGCATTGAGCTTAATCTCCTGCATTCCGCTTACCAGTTGCACGATATTGCTCTTATTGGCCGACATCTGCTGGAATCTTTTATA
>JAVVEL010000143.1:0-2500 GCA_032260385.1 Bacteroidales bacterium
CCAGTGAGAACATTAATATTTTGGTGTTTCAAGATGCGGGGGCTATTTTTGTGTTTCATATTAGATACCTTCTTTTGAATCGATTACGGCCGCCGCGGCGACACGCCGTAAGGATGGCCCCCCTTCGAGGGCAAGCCCTGCGAAGGTGAGCACGGTTGTTGTGTTTTTTTTTTTTTGTGCAGCAGTGGCGGCCGCTGCGGCGGCGCGGCGGGACTATCATCATTATCACGGTCAAACCGGCGGCCTGTATCACTAAAAAAACCAGAAACGGCCCGGCGGTTGTACCTGTTCATGATGGAACACCGCCCTTATACGAAGAACCGTTTTTGTTATAATACCGATTAACTGCGCTATCATCAAACGCACCAAAAACGGAGCCGATTATAGGATACCCCTTCAACTTATAGACGGACCAGATCCTTACGTGTTCAGCCTCACCATGATCATGAGCCCTGCTTAAATCAAGGGTACCGTCAGCGTTAATGTCAAAGTTAGTATATTTGTGCATAACCTGACCACATTTAGCGCATAAAATGGTCTCAATAACCTTTTCAAAACAAACAACTGATGCCTTTTGTGGTGATAATATCCCGAAATAATTGTATCCATTACGGCCATCAACATATCCATGATGAGTTAATAAATAAGTAGCAGCGGCTGCTACACTGGGGATAGCATATTTATTCGAATTATTGGTATTAAGATTGTATTGCACCGTTTTATAAAACCAGCCAGGATGAGTAAGATGCAGGTCAGAGGATTTTATTTTAACATCAGGTAGAAACCCCAAAATATGGAAGTGGGGAGACCATTGAACGTAATCACGCCAGCTACTGAAATTTAAAACGTTTGAGTGAATTAAGCGCCAGAAGCCGCCGCTGTCGCCCTTTTTGTTAAGCGGATTCAATTCTTTTATAATATCCGGCTTAATACGATATGGATGGAAGACAACCACACCGCCGATTATCCCAATATCTGAAGCGACTTTATAGACCTTTTTGCGCCAGGTACCGACACTATCGGATGGTTCAAAAGCACCAACAGGCGGACTTATTATAATATGATTCGGATAACGTGTTTTTATGCCATTCAAGCGCAGGACCGAGCCCACACCTTGAACACGGTCTTCTATCTTCACAGCTGATTTATGAGCAGCTGACGGATAGCAGATGGGGCATTGGTAGTTATGGCACTGGTAAGTATGAAGCGTGACGGTATCACCTGAAGGGCATACATGAGCATGACGGACCTCACCGCACGATCCATTTGTAATGTGGCCCAGTCCAGGGATGGCCAGGGGATGGGATGGCGTCAATTTTACGTCAGAAAAAACAGCCCCTGTATAAGGGTTATGACCTTCTGGGTTGTAAGCAGGATACAAACACCTTTGAGCTTCAATTTTAGGCATATTCTGGTCATCTTCAACCCAATAAGGAATAGGAGATCTACCAGGTAAACCGCCGGATCCGTGAACAGCCCGTTCTGAAATAGTGAACGCTTCACCAACAGGCCTGAATACTGCAAGGCTATCAGACATGCGGCTTCACCCCACCAGGATGCACCAGGAAGGCATTTGATGCCCGTGGCTGGAATCTAATCCAGGGTGACACACAAAACCACCCGCCACGGGCAAGGCCTACCATGCACAGGTGAAAACGCATAGTAAGAATCACAAAACGACCAATTGAGATTGGACCGGGCCGAACCGCTCCACAACCCATAAAATATGAGCGGCAACGGTTCGGCTGATCATACGCTACTTTATGGTATAGCGTCACGGACGGCCGGTTCTTATACCCAATTGGTGAGGGGATAAGCTTCAATGTCGCCAACCAGTGTAGCCCCTAAAACACTGCGTGGGACAGACTGGAAGGCATGAGAAATTTAATGTAAATTTATTGCGTTTCATGGCAATTATTTAAAAGAGACACTGGTATATAAACTTACCGTGACAAACTATGACACGATTATAATTTAAAAAATATAAGAACTACCGGGCCTTACGAAAAAAACATTGCCATGAAATACAACGTAGACCCGGTCAAAAGGTAATAGTTCTTTTACCTCATATTACCATACTATGGTCGCCCTGTAAGTATAAATAATTATCCCTTAAATTAATAAAAAAAATTATACTGCTACTGTTTTCAGTGATATTTATTTCAATTTATTTTTAAGGATAAGTACCAAAGGGGAAAAATTATCCTGATAATGGTTTTTAGATATAAAACAACAACAGGATAATTTATATAAATAGGAAAGAATATAAAAAAAATTTTCCTGCTACTGTTTTAGTGTTTAGTTATAATTTCTATGAACCATAAGATAATGGAGATATGTTACCATAAACCGTGTATTATATGGAAACACCGCAAAACACGGGTAAACGGTTCAATTCACATTCAATATCAAAGGTGAAGTAACCCAGCAATACCAGGGAAATAACAAGGCCAATGTCATGAGTAAGTACACTTTCAAGATAGAAAGTGAATACAGCCGC
>JAVVEL010000144.1:0-2498 GCA_032260385.1 Bacteroidales bacterium
TATACCTATTCAGAAGGGGAAGGTCACATTTTTAGACATCCATATAATCCTGATGATTCTTTGACCTGGAATATTTATAAGTTCACTATGAGACATGATTCAATAATATTTGCAGTTCCTAGCAGAATTTATGTGAGATATCCATGTAAAAAATTAAAACATAAATAAAATGAAAAATGTAAATACAACCAATTTGAAGGTAATACTTTTATTGATATGTTCTTTATCTTATTTTTTAACATACGGACAAGATAATGTATTTGCATATTCTTGACCAAACCGGACATTGATTCCTGGCCATTCCGGACAGTGATTCTTGCGTAAACCGGACACTGATTCCTGCTGATTCCGGACAGCATTTCCTGGGCAAAACGGACAGCGATTCCTGCTGATTCCGGACACTGATTCCAGGAAGCAAGGACAGTTCATTTTTCATCACTTTTTTCACTGAATATTTGTACTTCTGCTGGTTTAATTCAAACTAAAAAACCAACAGGAGGACCTCAGAATGCCAAAAAGAAAAACAAACGTGGAAAAAGTCAGAGAAATATTACGCATATGCCTTGAGCTCAATTACAGTCTCAGAGATGCCGCAATAGCCTTGGGGGTGAGTAAAACAACCGTAGGCGAATACCTTGCAGAGTTTAAGCGTACTGGTTTGTCATACCAGGAAATTACAAAGATGAGCGACAAGGATGTCATTGAGTTATTTGAAAAGAGCAATAAATCATCCAATCCGATGTATGAAGAGCTATACAATGATTTTGAATATATCGAGAAGGAATTGAAACGTACCGGTGTGACCTTGTATCTGTTATGGGAGGAATATAAGCAACGGACCGAGGAAGGGTTTAGTTATTCAAGATTCTGTCATCATTATAAGATGTGGAAGCGCAGACAGGATCCGGATATGCACATGGAGCATAAAGCCGGTGAAATCACGTATATGGATTATACAGGCAAAAAGATGCAAATCATGGATCCTGACACCGGAGAGATCCGTGAAGCAGAAGGTTTTGTGTCTATCTTGGGAGCAAGCCAGTTAACGTATGTAGAGTTTACTGAAAGTCAGAAGCTCGAGGACTGGATATGGGTCAATGAGAATGCTTTTATTTATTATGGTGGCGTTACCAAAGGTATAACTCCTGATAGCCTGAAATCTGCTGTTACGAAAGCCTGCAAGTACGAGCCTCTTATCAACGAAACTTATAATGATTTGGCACGGCATTACGGTACGGTGGTACTTCCCACCCGCCCAGCCAAACCGAAAGACAAGCCACTGGCAGAAAACGCTGTAAAACTGGTATATCAAAGAATCTTTGCCCCGTTAAGAAACATGACCTTTCATTCACTCAGAGAGTTGAACGAAGCGGCATGGGAACTGCTGGAAAAACATAACAATACTCCTTTTCAAAAAAGGGCTACCACCCGCAGGCAATTGTTCGAGGAGATTGAAAAGAGCGAGTTGTTACCGTTGCCTACCAACAGGTATGAATTAAAACGGTACCAGGTCTCCAGGGTTGAGTTCAATTATCATGTATATCTGAAAGAGGATAAACATTACTACAGTGTTCCGTATCAATACACGGGCGTAAAGGTAAAAACTATCTATTCCAGCAGAATGGTGGAGCTCTTTAAAGACAATGTGCGCATTGCCATCCATCAAAGGAATCGAAGACCCTATTGGTACACGACAAAGAAGGAACACATGCCGCAGAATCATCAGCTTGTCGCTGGGTGGAATCCACACAGATTGCTCTCCTGGGCCGAGAAAATGGGAGGATCGGTGAAGGAGTTTATACAATTAATGCTTGATCAAAGGGAACATCCGCAGCAGGCTTTCAAGGCCTGCCTGGGGGTGCTGAACCTGGGAAAGAAATACGATGATGAAGCCATGCAGCTTGTCTGTAAAAAGGCCATTGAGATCAATAGCATATCCCAACGGTTTATAGCCAACTCATTGAAAAACAAGACCTATAAAACAGAAGATGAAGATACTGGCGATATGAAAATACCCTTTCATGAGAATATAAGGGGAAAAGAGAAATATAAATAATCAGACAATCACAAATTCAAAAAAAAGAAGATCTTATGAATCACACAGTAACAATGCAAAAACTTGAAGAGATGCGGTTTACCGGTTTTGTCAGGGCCTATCGGGAGATGACAGAAACTGGCGCTGACAGGGAGTTTACTACTGATGAAGTAATCGCTCACCTGGTGCAGGCCGAATGGGATGACAGATATAACCGAAAACTTCAGAGGCTGATAGCAAACGCCAGGTTCCGATATCGAGCAAGCTTTGAAGAAATCGATTTTTCTGCCAAAAGAAACCTCGACAAAAACCAGCTATTGAGGCTCTCTTCATGTGATTGGATTACCAAAAAACAAAATGTCATTTTCACCGGTTCCACAGGATCTGGTAATGTAAACTATATGATAATGTAAAGATTGATCGTAAAACCTTTACATTTAGTGTCTTCCCTCCAATTTTACTT
>JAVVEL010000145.1:0-2458 GCA_032260385.1 Bacteroidales bacterium
GAAGGACGAAGGACTAAGGGCGAACGGCAAAAGACAGAATCATATAATTACGGATTGTAATCCGAATATATTATAATTATTTTGGATTATAGTCTAATATTATTATATTTATAGCAAAAAATGATACCCAGAATTCTATATGACAACATCCGAAATAACCTGGATAAAGGTAAGGCAATAATCATTATAGGTCCACGGCAGGTGGGCAAAACAACGCTTGTCAAACAAATAAGCTCCGGTTTAGGACGTAAAAGCCTCTTCTTAAATTGTGATGAGATTGAAGCAAAAAATGCCCTGTCGACCCACTCTCTCATCAACCTTCGTAACATTATCGGCTTGAATAAGTTAGTAATTATTGATGAAGCTCAAAGGGTAAAGGATATCGGGCTCACGCTTAAACTAATAATTGACAATATCCCCGGTATACAACTCATTGTGACAGGTTCATCTGCCCTGGAACTGTCAAACAGTATAAATGAACCTCTGACAGGCAGAAAATTCGAGTTTTATCTTTATCCAATTTCCTCCTGTGAATTAAGAGAAGCAAAGGGCGGGTTCGAAGAGACTAAAAACCTTAAGAGTCGACTGGTCTATGGGATGTATCCTGACGTAATAAATAATCCGGGCAATGAAAAGCTCATACTGAACAATCTTGCTTCAAGCTACCTGTACAGAGACGCATTGACCTACCAGGAAATAAGGAAACCTGAATTACTGGACAGATTGCTCAGGGCGCTTGCCCTGCAGGTGTCTTCACAGGTATCATATAATGAGCTGGCCCAGCTTCTCGGATCAGATCCTGATACTGTTTCCCGCTATATACAATTACTGGAGAAAGCATTTATAATCTTCAGGCTAAATTCTTTCAGCAGGAATCTTCGTAATGAGCTTAAGCGAAGCAGGAAAATTTACTTTTATGATAATGGTATAAGAAATGCCATAACAGGTAACTTCAATGATACTGACACAAGACAGGATACAGGAGCTTTATGGGAAAATTTTCTCATTTCTGAACGCATCAAGCATACTCATTATAACAATATTTTTGCACAAAAATATTTTTGGCGTACTACTCAGCAACAGGAAATTGACTACCTGGAAGAAGGTGACGGACGTCTTGATATATATGAGTTCAAGTGGAGATCACATAAGAAACACAGGTTCCCAAAAACTTTTACCGGTAATTACCAGGTAAATGAATCTGCATTTATCACCACTGAAAATTACTGGGATTTTGTATGTTGAACGGCGACGAACCCTTCGACAGGCTCAGGGCAAGAGACTAATGGCACTATGCGGTCGCCGAGGGATTTTATTTCCAGGTATCTACTTCGTGTTTTAAGGCTTTTCCGTTTTTATCATCTTCATCACTTCTTCTTCAATGTACCTGCATACTTCAGACCATTTAAGATCCGGCTTATTCAGTAGCACCGGCCAGTCTGCCAGATCAACATCCTCGAAGTAAACCATGCTTTTAAGTACGTGCATATCCCCTTCCTGATCGTACTTCTTCTTGTAGAACCCGAGCATATCATCCAGGGTGTACTTACGATTATTGAGCACAAAATATATATCAATAAAGTCCTTTGATCGCTGACCGCTTACAGAAATGGCATTCAGCTTCATTGCCATTATATCGGGTTCAGACAGCATGCTAATCCCCTCATCATATGCAGGTTTATTCAATAAAGGATACCTATGGGCAATAATATCAACATTAATATTTTTTATGCTTCCCTTAACAGTGTTTGTTGAAGTGGAATAAAGCTTCAGCGGATAATCCTGCTGAAGGGCCTCTATTAATTGGGCTGTATCAAAACTGAAATTTGAAAAGAGGCCAATGTCAATGGACCTGCGGTGTCCAAGATATAATGACAGGGCTGTGCCGCCGGCCAGATGAAAGCCATCTAAATAATCCCTGCCCTGTAGTGATTTTATCAGTCCCAGAATTGAGGGTTCAACTGTTTGCGTTTGTAGCATTTAAATGATTGTAAGGGTAGATTAAAATATTTTGACACAAAATTCAGGGTTTTCGGGTCCAGGTAATTCAGATCCTTAAGAACACTAATGACTTCTTCCTCTCCATAGAAATTTATTAGCTTCATAATTTCCTGTGCCTTCCCCATTGTAAAGACCCTCTCAATAATCAGTCTTTTTGAGTTTCCGGGATCAAGCTTTTTGTAATTAACATCCCAGAAGTAATCCGGACTTATTTCATTTAATATTTCCTGCTTCTTTTTCATTCACTTAAGAACATTGTTAAACCGCTTCTGCGCTTGATTAAATATAATCAAATTCCGGATCAAATGCAAAAAACGACGAACCCTTCGACTAGGCTCAGGGCGAGCGACGAACCGGGCCGAGCGTAAATGATTGCATAACGGAAGCCGCCAGGAAGGGCTGTAAAGCCAGCTTGATGGTGACTATATTTCGCTTGGACTGATGTTGAATTCTTTCC
>JAVVEL010000146.1:0-2411 GCA_032260385.1 Bacteroidales bacterium
ACAATTCCCAGGATTACCCGGATGACCCGGTCAGCTGTACATTCGTTCAATTCCATGTATTTCACCTCCCTTCGACCAATTATTAAAACCTGTTAATGTGTATTTTACGTTCAACAGGGACCCTGACAGGTTTTTCAGGTTCTTCGTCAGGATATCCGATAGGCATTATGGCAGCAACATCATATCCTTCGGGTATGTTCAACATTTCCTTGATCTTGCTGCCCCTTGATGTTAATGTGACCGAACCTAATCCTTCTGCTGTAGCAGCCAACAGGATATTCTCGATACATGTGTACGCTGAAGCCATACCATCCACCCCAAGTTCATTCTCGTAACATACGACCAGTATCAGGGGTGCGGTCTCAAGAGCAATTCTCTGGGGTGGTATCCTGGCTCTCGTCTGTGCAATAGCATTCTGCAATTCCCTATCTTTTATCAGGATGAACTCCCACTGCTCTTTATTGAAGGCATTGGGGGCCTGGGTGCCTGCCCTGAGGATTTTTGTTGCTGTCTCATCAGGCACAGGCTCTGGCCTGAATTTCCTGATGCTTTTCCTTTTCTGGATAGCTTCATATACTTCCATATAATACCCCTGCATAACCGGTCTTCATAATTATTGACCCACTTCCCTATAATTTTAAGTTGACCAATGGTTAAATACTTACTTGCAATTCACTCTTTTGGCCACTAAATCCATTATCGGATGCGTACTGAATGAAATATGGCCTCCCAGGTGTCGAACCTCTACCAGGGACGTTATCCGGGAATACTGGAAGTACACAAAGACCTGTACGACCACATACCTGCGTTTCGCGACAGAATGTACCCTAAAGAGCTCATCTTTACTTCAGTTTCCCGGCAATCTGTATCCCAAGCTGCCGGCACTCTTCCAGTCCTGCATCTGCCGGCCGCCGTTTGATGCGCAGGGGTGGTTCCATGACATCCATACCATATCCCTTGAGCATCCCGGTGATAACCTTTGATGCCTCTCCGCTCCAACCATAGGAACCAAAAGCAATACCAACCTTTCCTTTCAGTGACAGGCCCGCCATCCCTTTCACGAACTCAATAACCTCAGGCATGGCTTCACCTTTATATGTGGCAGAACCAATGGCTATAGCATCAGCTCCTTCCACATCAGCAATGCCCGACTCTTTCACGTTCTTAATGATAACTTCAACACCGGTACTTTTAGCCCCCTCTTCAATGGCCTGGGCCATCAGTCCGGTATTTCCAAATCCTGTTCCGTATATTATTGCCAGTCGTGCCATTTCTTATACCTCAATCTATCTTATTGAACATTTCTTTTGGTGCATTGCAGATCGGGCATCTGTCAGGCGGATGCTTCTCCACCGTATTACCGCATATCTGGCACACGTAATAGTCAACCTCTTCATTGCTGCCAAGGTCCTTCAAAGCTTTTTGGAACAGGCCGGCATGGATCTCTTCCACCTTGTTTGCAATTTCAAAGCTCAGGACTGCAGCATCCTGAAGCAACTCACCTTTTGCCTCCTTGATAAAAGCAGGATACATGTTCCTGAATTCCTCGATCTCTCCTTCAATAGCAGCCTTCAGGTTCTCTTCAGTATTACCAACGGCTTCCAGTGCTTCCAGATGGTTCAGGGCGTGCACGGTTTCAGCTTCAGCAGCAGCCCTGAAGAGTTTTGCTACCTGGTGGTACCCTTTCTGGTCAGCTCTCCTGGCAAAGGCCGTGTATTTCCGGTTAGCCTGCGATTCTCCGGCAAACGCCGCTTTTAAATTATCTTCTGTAGTCATTTTACAACCTCATGTTCACATTTTTCTTTACTATGCCAACTTTGACAGTTAAATAACATTAGTGCCCTTAGCATGTTTGTGATCTAGCATGATACAAACAAAACTAAGGACATATGAGATTACACCAAACTACAATATATTCTTTCCTATTGGAACCATTCTTGCTGTACAGAAGCAGTATCAAAAACTCGGTTTCAACAGTGTATTCAGCAAATACAAAAAGAAAGGTAGAAACTTAAATTCTTTATTAATTGCCCTCTTAAGCTACAAACTCACAAAAAATTTTAGCATCAGCAAAGCAAGTGACTGGATTAATCGCAAACCTGTCCTTGATCCTATTTTCCGCAACTTTAAAATTGCTCAACTCTGAATTTATTTCGGCCCTTGTTATTCATCCCCAGAGTATGCTTCAAGTGGCACTCCAGCCAATCTAAGTACTTCAATCTGCTTGGCCAATATCTCTGTCTGGAAAGTTTGTACCAGAGTATTCTGTGACCATAACCGATGGAATTCGATATTATCAAAGAGAGACAATAACCTGGAAGTAGTTGGTGATCCGCAGTCTCGGTCTTCAGGATAGATAGAAATGCTCTCCAACCCATCATTCTTCATTTCCAATCGAACCTCTCTTTCAA
>JAVVEL010000147.1:0-2364 GCA_032260385.1 Bacteroidales bacterium
TTCATTGCCAAAGAGGTTGAATAAGCCGTCAATGCCATAAGCGGTATTATGCCCTCCGCTGAAATTCATCCTGTTGGCAATAATTCCACCTATTGTGGACTTATCATTTATCACGTCTTTTTGAAGACGTAGTACGGTAAAATTCTCTGACAGGAGCTCATCCTTATAGGGAGCTGTTTGCATTGAAAGAAATCCAATGTCCCATGATTTTACTCTTCCCACCAGCCTGCCCCCTCCATATACAGTAAGAGGCTGGCCGTTATACAGGCCTATTTGCCGTGTATGAAAAAGCCTGTTATACCCATCAAAGTTAAACTCAAAATTGGTATTCCTTTCCTGGAAGAATTGTCTTTTTTCTTCAAAGAAAAGAGGGAACCTGGTGAGGTTTACTCTTTGATTGTCATTCTCGACCTGGGCAAAATCTGTATTTAAGCTCAGGTCAAGTGTAAGATTATCTGATACGCGTAATTTTGTATCCATCCCGATATTCCATTCCGGACTGGTGGATTGCTCATACTGTGTTCCTGCTTCATTCAGATTGTTTTCACGTTTAACACCGGCCAGCACATAAGGCGTGATGTATACCGGGTTTTTAGTGCTAATGTCCTTTACTACTACCTCCTGTGTCTGAGATGCTTTCCATGCACCCCAGCTTCCCTGTTCTTTGTCTGTCGTGGGTAAACTGTACATCTCATTCTTATATGGCAGGTATCTTACAATGCCAAGGCCCATAATAATTTTACCATCTTTTTCATGATATCTCAGGCTTGAAAAGGGTATTCGCATTTCAACCTGCCATTCGTTATCGTAAACTGTGGTTTTGACGTCCCAGAAGGTATTCCAGTTTGGATTCATGTCCCTCGCAAATACCTCCATATCGTTTGAAAAAGCAACATCCGATCTACCCCCTGAGGGTGAAGTACAAAAAGCAATGGAGTTTTCCTTATCATTGAAAGTATCAAGTATAAGGCCCAGCCAGTCGCATTCATATTTCCAGTCGTCTCTTTTCAACTGTATTTTTACTTTGTCGATATTGCTGTCGGATAATATTGCCCCTGCATACAAATAATCCCTGTCGTATGCTATTTTCACTATTGTCTTCTCAGACGGTTCAGCCCCGTAATCAGGGGCGAAAGTGATCAGTTCCAGGGGAGATATCTTATCCCATCCTGCTTCATTAATTATTCCGTCAAATTTGAGCTCACCTTCAAATTTTGACAAAATGATCCGGTCCTGTGCTGAAACAGGTGCTGGTAATAGCAGCCCCAGGATCAAAGGAAGGCAGTAAAAACAGAAGCGGACAAATATGGAAGTGAAAGCTTTCCTGGTCTTCCGGCTAAGGCAATTGTTCATGACTTTCGGCTTGTTGTAAATCTATTTCGATACGTTTAGCAAATCAATCTCATGGAAAGATACAACTAAAATATTTTCTGACTTACTAAAGACATGATATTCAGTAATTAAATCTTATAGGATTTCTAATGATTGTGAGCTTGCCTGCCTGCATGCCCGCATTATTTTCCGGTGAATATCCCGGACTAAACTTATTATTTCAGTGTGAAGAAACAGTAGAAGAGGGCCGGGCAAAAGTATGCAAGTCTATATTTCAGATGCAGAGTTGCACATCGAGGTGTATTGCATAGTAAGGGTGAGGGGGAACTTCAATGCTTGAATCTTTTCCCCTGTAGCTGTTTAAAATATTTGCCCCGGGGGTGCTTTTTGGAATTTCGTCGTATCCCTGTATCTTGACAGGTTCGGGTATGTTCCTCAATGACCATCCTCCTCTTAAACGGATGGTGATGGTATTCATTCCAGGGTCATATGTAACGGTGCCAACATCAATATGGCGATTGGCCCATATTGTTTCAGTGGAGGCAACGGGATATGGGGAGCCTGTCCCATCTTCCATATAGTCAACCTCAAGATAGTACCACCAGTCTTTGCCTTCACCGTCGAGGCAACCGGCCCACGCAATTCCTTTCCTTGTAGCGGGAGCCAGGACTGATACCTTTTCGTAATATGGCAATTCATTATAGGCCATAACATATAATACCTAAGCATTCCGGCGTTTACAATGCAGTAATAAATGTCGGCTAAAAAGATATCATATGCAAATCTCAGGCGTCCTAACAGCTAGTAAATCAGGTGATTCGGCCTATGTTAATCTCAAAAATCAAGCCAGATATCAACATACGGATGATGTTTATCCGGGATATGGGTTCATTAATCAAAAAGAGCTTTTTTGGTCAAAATTTCATTCTTTGGTATGGCGGTATAATGTGTCTGTCAGTTTTTAATGATTTTTGTGTTATAAGAATTTTCTCCCATATTGATCTTTAGCAGGTAGATACCGGGGCTAAAGCG
>JAVVEL010000148.1:0-2357 GCA_032260385.1 Bacteroidales bacterium
GTGGATAGCATAAAGCTTAACAATTTCAGGAAAGAAGCAGAAAAAACAAATTCCAAAAAACTCAATGGAGGGAAACAGGCAGTTGACATATACGAACAGTACAGGGAACTGCTTGAAAGAGATGATATTGATGCTGTGGTTATAGCATCGCCGGATCACTGGCACGCCATGATGGCTGTGGATGCCGCCAAGGCGGGAAAGGATATTTACTGTGAAAAACCACTGGCCCTCACCGTTAACGAAGGCAGGGCTATGGTATCATCGGCAAGGAAATATAACAGGGTGTTCCAGACAGGCAACATGCAGCGGTCATGGCGGAATTTCCGGCATGCATGCGAAATGGTGAGGAACGGATATATTGGTGAGGTAAAAACTATAAACGTAAGCGTGGGCGATCCTCACCGGGCCTGCGAGCTGCCCCCTGTTGAAACTCCGGATTACCTTAACTGGGACCTCTGGGTGGGTCCCTCACTCTACAGGAGCTACCACCCTGACCTGGCACCTCCTATAGAAGATACAAGGTGGGCCCTGTGGAGAGAATACAGGGGCTTCGGAGGAGGCTATATTACTGACTGGGGAGCACATATGTTTGATATTGCCCAGTGGGCGCTGGGGATGGATAACTCGGGCCCGGTAGAGTTCATTGCTCCGGGACCCCATGCAAAAAGAGGTATGAAAATGCTCTATGATAATGGGATAGAAATGTACCATAAAGACTGGGGAGAGTTCAATGCGGTACAATTCCTGGGATCAGAAGGTAAAATAGAGATAAGCAGGGAATTCTACCGGTCTGACATAAAAGGATTAACCGATAAGGAACCGGGGCACGGCGATACCAGGCTTTATAAGAGTGAAAACCATTACCAGGACTGGATAGATGCCATAAAGAAGAGGACAAAGCCGGTATCGGATGTGGAGATTGGTCACCGTACAGCCTCACTGTGCAATATTATCAATATTGCATACGACCTGGAAAGGCCGATTAAATGGTCACCGGCACATGAAAGATTCATTGATGACGATGGAGCAAATGACCTGCTGAGACGTCCCTTCAGGGGTAAATGGAATTTTAATGACTTCTGATCAACACCAGGATTTGGTTTAGTTGACCCAATTCCACGATTTAACGATTCAACGACTCAACGACTCAACGATTTAACGACTCAACAATACAACTAAACCCCGAAATATGGAAAAAATGACAAAGAAAATACTTACACTGGATAACGAATTTATCGCACAAAGGATCAGGGAGGTCCTTGACAAAGAAGGTATCCCTCATATTATCCGAAGCTACCGTGGTTCAGCCTTTGATGGTTTGTACCAGGAGACGCAGGGCTGGGGTGCATTGATGGCAGACGAAGAATATGAAGAAAAGATACTGGAACTGTATAAAACACTGTGACAATTTACACTTTTTCGATCCTGCCGAAATAATTTATTGCTTTCCTGAGTAGGTCTGTATAAAGGCTTATGTAGAGCAAGAAGGTAAGCAGCCAGATAGCTCCCACATTAAACCAGTAGGTGTCAATATGGAAGCCACCTATTCTTTTGCACGGGGCATAGAAGTGTGCCCTGCCAATGGGTGATGTTGGCAGCATATAAACCGGGTCGGCTTTCTGGATCAGTTTTTTCCTTGTTTCAACAATCCGGTCTTCACTCCTGAGGTTAAGGCAGAAATTTGCAAGGTTTTCATTATGATGGTTCATCTCCAGGTTTTCCAGGTAACCCCTGCCGTTAACTTCTTCAATTGCAGCCTTGTTGGAATCGGAAGCAGCACGTGCCGCCAGGAAGGCCGACCTGTAATGCTTACTCAGTGCATTGAGCCGTTTGAGACTAAGGTTAGCGATGACCGTATCAAAATGGCTTTTATTGTAATTTTTTATCAGATCACTATTGTCTATACCTGCCCTTTCTGATAAAAGCCCGACATACCTTTCAAGTTTGTAGAGGTTGTTCTCAAAGTGATCCCGGTATTCATCCTTTCCGACAGCCAGCCTGCACTCCTGTGTTTTCTTTACCAGCTCGGGCAGAAGGAATGAATAGTACCAGTAGTTCTGGCTCTCATCCATTTCATTATCATAGATAAGAGTCTGATATTCATTATCCTTGAACTGGTGTACAGTCAGTGCTTCATATGCCCAGCGGGAGGTCATCATATCTCCTATTACCGGAACATAATCGAAGTTGGTAAAGTACCTGTGAAGCTTGTCAAACTTCACTATTACTCCACTGAAGAGCAACTGTGGTATCAGGAGGAAGGGTATCAGAACATAAACAGTGATCACCCTGTCGAAGCCCGCTGAAATATTAAGGCCAAGCATGTTGGCAAAACAGCTTGTAGAGAATATTATCAG
>JAVVEL010000149.1:0-2342 GCA_032260385.1 Bacteroidales bacterium
TGCTTGATCTCTGGCCTGATATTGAGAGAGACAGCCTTCTGAATGACATGATGGACCATGATTTCTCAAGTTCTGAAGAGGTTCAATCAGTTTATTCATACCTAGATAGCGTTTATTTTACAGCTTACTGGGATAATTATGAAAGGATATATACCATCTGTGAAGATGATTCACCATTGTATTTTGAATCTGATACCTTCAGGGTAGAGAATTGCTTCGAATTCTTCCGTGAAAGAGCAGAGGCCCTTGGTATAGCTGTAACAGACAGCAACCTGGTATTCCTGGATAATAATTCAGGCAGGCCCTATTACCTGGGGTGCCTGTATTATGAAAGAGATGACGGAAGGCAGAATGGCCTGTTCATCGAACTGATAAACCTGGTAAAATATACACAGTCGGGTTATCCCGAACTCTTGCTTGACAAAAATTATGATAAACAGGTTAATACCGGAGATTATTCCATCGCGAAATATATTGATAATTCGCTGGTGCTGCAGACAGGGGAATTCCCCTATGATACCCGCCTGAAACTGGATATTGATGATTCAACGAATTACCAGGCTGTACCCGGTGAAGGAGACATAGAATATTTTATTTACACTGATGGCTCAATAACAGTGGTGGCGGCGAGACCTCTGCTTGACTTCATGGATGTAGTGGTTACATTTACCCACCTTTTCATCGCTTTCTTCGTGCTTTTCCTTGTCGTGCAGCTGATCCTGAATCCACCGGAAACACTTTTCCCGGGGAAGATGAATTTTACCCATAAATTGCAGGTTGCCTTTATAAGCCTGCTCCTGGGATCATTGCTGGCAATAGGAACGGTGGTTGTAATACTGAGTATTAACCAGTACAGGGGCAAGCATTACGAAAATATAGAAGATAAATTAAGATCGGTATCTATCGAACTCGATCATAAATTATCTGACCTCGACAGCCTTCACCAGGACTGGAGTGCTGATTCTTACCCTGACCTCGATGCCTTGCTGGTAAAGTTTTCCAATGTGTTTGCAACAGATATTAATCTTTATGATACAGGGGGGGAACTGCTGGCAACCTCCAGGAGAGAAATATTTGACAAAGATCTGAAAAGTGAAAGGATGAATTTTGCTGCCTATTCGCAATTAAGGCACGGGGCCAGAGCACAATATATTCATAATGAGAAAATAGGACAACTGGAATACCTTTCGGCATATACTTGCTTCGAGAATAACAGGAAGGAAGTTCTGGCCTATATTAACCTGCCTTATTTTAATATGCAGAGCAGGGTAAGCGAGGAAACATCAAATCTGATAGTGGCAATGATCAACTTCACTATGATACTCCTGGTAATATCACTCAGTATAGCTGTTTTTATTTCCGTAAGGATAACAAGTCCTTTAAGGATGCTTCAGCAGGGACTGGCTTCGGTACGCCTGGAAGAAAAGAGCCAGCCTCTTGAGTACAGCGGGCAGGATGAAATTTCAGAACTCGTCGACCAGTATAATAAGATGCTGGACGAGCTGCAATCGAGTGCCCTGAAGCTGGCAAGATCGGAACGTGAAGATGCATGGAGAGATATGGCCAAACAAATAGCACACGAGATAAAGAATCCCCTGACACCCATGAAGCTGAACGTCCAGCAGCTGTATAAGAAATGGAAAGACAACCCTGAAAATTTTGAAGAAAATCTGAGAAGTTTTAAACAATACCAGATTGAACAAATCGATAATCTTTCCTCTATAGCGACTGAATTTTCCAGTTTTGCCCGCATGCCAAAGGCAAACCCCAGGGAGACTAACCTCGTAAACCATATCAATGCCGTGGCTGACCTGTATAATGATATTAAAAATATCGACCTGGATATTAAATTCAACGGACTGAGTGAAGTAATAATTTTTGCTGATAAAGAGCAATTGAACAGTATGCTGTCAAATATTCTCAGGAATGCAGTACAGGCAATTCCGGGTAAGCGCAGGGGCTTAATAAATGTCAGCCTTTCCCTAAGAGACCAGAAAGTCCTGATAAAGGTGAAGGATAACGGGGTGGGCATTCCCGATGAACTGAAGAATAAATTATTCACCCCTAACTTTACTACAAAATCATCCGGCATGGGACTGGGTCTGTCTATTGTTAAGAGGGTGGTAGAAACTGCTGACGGTAAAATATGGTTTGAATCGGAACCTGGAAAGGGGACATGTTTTTATATAGAATACCCTGTTCTTTCATATATTCCTCTTCTACGGGTTCAACACGTAGAGTTTTCAGGTAATTGATTTGTTTGGAATCACCGAATTTCAGACCGTCAGTAAACACCTAGGTAACAACATCAGACTTAATCCTTTCTATTACCGCAACTACAT
>JAVVEL010000150.1:0-2282 GCA_032260385.1 Bacteroidales bacterium
GCCTCCCCTGGCTGCACAGGATATTCACCAGATGAAGAAATTCTCTGATGAACAGTTTGCCATGGGTAACTACCCGCTTGCCCTTAAGGAATACCAGCGTGTGCTTTTCTTTGACAGGGATAACCGGTATAATGAACTGTACTCCAGGATTGCCTCAATTTATTACAGGCTGTCTGATTTCGATGATGCACTTAAGTATTATGACCTTGCACTGAATATTGAGAATAACGACAGTGTTAAATTTGAAATAAAGCTCAATAAGGCCCTGTGTAATTTTAACCAGGGCTCTTACCTGCTGGCATTGTATGAACTGCTTGACCTGCCGGAACATCCCCCAGGGTATCTAAGCGACAAGAAAAATCTTTATATGGCAATCTGTCATTACGGGATGGATGAATTTGAAGAATCACGTGAATATTTTACACAGATACTTGATTCAGCAGGAACAGCACAAATAAATAACCTGTTTTCTGATTTCGAAAATTTTAATAAGAAATACAGGCCCTCAAAGGTGCAACTAATGAGCATCCTCCTGCCGGGACTGGGACAGATTCATACGGGTGAAGTTTTTAACGGCATAAACTCCTTCCTGCTGGTAAGCGGGGTTTCATACTATGCAGTCTATACAGCACTTAGCTACGGCATAATAGACGGGCTGCTTATACTGTCTTCATGGTTTGTAAGGTATTATACCGGGGGATACACCAATGCTTCAAATTTTGCCGTTAAAAAGATTGAGGATGAAAAGAGCAGGGTTTATTCCGAAATATTAACACTGATCGAAACATACCAGAACCAAGCATCAGAATGAGCTTCAGGAAAAGTACAGCACGCATATTGCCGGTTCATTTGATCCTTTTACTGTGTTTTAGCGGCAGACTCTTCGCTGTTGCTGTGAACGACGGGGATTTTACCAGGATTTTTGATCTTATTTATAACCAGGACTTTGAGGAAGCAAGGAGTGAACTGGACAGGGCAAAAACCGGGCTGGATAAATGGGAATACAACATTCTTAATATTGACCTGCTGTGGTGGGAAGCACTTACAGCTAACTCGCGGGAAGATTATAAGCACTTTGAGTCAGCGTTGAAGTCCACTTATTCTGACATAAAGAAAAGCCGGAAATCTTACAGTCTTGAAGAACTGATCACCCTGAGCTATTCTTTCAGGCTGGAAGCAATGCAGGGTAATCTTATTCCCATGATGATTGATTTCATGAAGATTAACCATATTATCCAGCGATTTGATACAGGCGTTTTAAGTTGCGCGCAAAAAGAGCTGTTCAATGTCTACCTGGCCCTCTTCAATATTGGCAAAAGCAAATTACTTTTCAATAACCCGGGATTAAGGGAAGAAGGGATTAAGATACTTGAAGCCAATCTCAGCTCGTCAGATAGCGTAAGCCTGACCATTTCACGTTATTTCCTTTCAAAGATCTACCTCGAAGTGGACCCTTCTCCTGAAAAAGCCAGGATCTATTGTGAACAGCTGTGCAGTGCCTACCCGGCCAACAAAATTTTTATATATAACCTTGAATTGTGTAATAATACGGATTAACAGATATTCTGATTAACATGAAAATATTTATTTATCTGTGCAAAATCAATAGCTTATACTCAGGTTTCTTTTTATCTTGAGGTAGTAATCAATATAATAATTACCGAAAAAAACTATATCCTTTATGACTCCAGGGCAACATAATACTAATTACGAGGCACTACGGCAACAATGTGAAAAGAACAGCCTGATTTCGCAAAATGTGCTTGATGATTTCCTCCTTTCTTTCGCAGCAAGACACCATGGTCTCGGGAAGAAGATGAACCAACACTTTGCTAAATACAGGCATGTTACTTCACGCCTGGAGAAGGCAGATGTTGCAGTGTTTGAAAGTCAGTATATTATACATAAGGTTTTCAGGGAAGAAGGTCTTATTAAGAAGTTTCTCCGGCATCCTGCCCTGGATTATTTCAGGGGTGAAGAGCGTGAATTCCTGTCACGCGGACTGGAAGTGCCCTGGCGCTTCAGCTTTGCGGAGATCAAAGGAGAGCCTGCTGAAGATTTTTTCCTGATGGAGGATGTGTTTTCAGGGAAGGAATACCTGCTGTATTCTCCGGGGATGACCCGTCTTAAGGCTACGGGTAATATACTGCTATGGTTTAACCTGACAGGCTTCAACGGTTCCTGCTGGCAGAGCTTTGGACCGGTGGTCTACTATCTTAGTTTCGAGGATGAGGATATCTTTTTCTTTGCCTCGGAGCTGAACCCGGATATCGGGGATTTTC
>JAVVEL010000151.1:0-2254 GCA_032260385.1 Bacteroidales bacterium
GCAACAGAATCTTTAGCAACGAAGAGCTAAAGAAGCTGGGCCCCTACCTGGATTTCAGGTGAGGAGTTTATTTAAAGGTATAGGGCCTACCTGTATTTCAGCCAACAGGGGGATATCCCTAATTGTAAATCTTTTGCTTTTATCGGATTATTTGATTATATTTAGGATTGGTTGATTTCAAATTTATGAGGGTTTATTCATATCTGAAGACAATATTGTTTAATATTGTTTTGAAAAAATGATTACACTTTCTATCTTTGCGGCTCAATTTTTAAAAACAATAATTAGATTATGATAATTGTTCCGGTAAAAGAAGGCGAAAACATTGACAGGGCACTGAAGAAATTCAAGCGCAAGTTTGAAAAAACGGGTGTTGTGCGCGAGCTCAGAAGCCGCCAGGCCTATGTCAAACCTTCAGTGCAACGCAGGGAAGAAGTGAAGAAAGCGATTTACATACAGAAATTACAGGAAGGAGAAGAGTAATTCTGTTTTTTTTAACCTACAGGGTTCCTTCTATGATAAATAAGGAATCATTTCTTGATTACCTGCGTTTTGAGAAGCATTATTCTCAACATACTGTTCGTTCGTATGAAAACGATATCGGGCAGTTTTTTTCATTTATAAATGTGCATAAGGGTCAAGGTGATTTGAGCGATATAAGTTCAACAGATGTACGCTCATGGATTATTTCCCTGCTTGACGGGGGATATTCGCCGGTAAGTGTTCACAGGAAAATTTCTTCCCTGAGAACGTTTTTCAGGTATAATATGAGGGCAGGATTAATTAAGATTAACCCTGCCGAGAATATTATTCTGCCAAAAAGAAGAAAGCGGCTGCCTGTTTTTATTGAGGAAGCATCACTCAATAAGTTGCTCGACACTTACAGTTTTGGTGAGGGATATGGAGGAAAGCGTGACCGTACCATTATTGAGATGTTATATACAACGGGGATGAGAAAAGCCGAGCTGATAGGTATCAGGCTGACTGATGTGGATACCGGGGAAGGTACGGTTAAGGTGCTGGGTAAGCGGAGCAAGGAAAGAATTATCCCCCTTCTGGGCAGCTTTGCCAGGAGTCTGGCGGAATATATAGAAATAAGGAATGAAAGTTTTCCGGACCCTGGTGAAAACTGGTTATTTCTAACCGATAAGGGAAACAAGTTATATGACAGATTTGTTTATAATACTGTGAAGAGATATCTTGACATGGTGACAACCATCGAAAAAAAGAGTCCGCATGTGCTCAGACATACATTTGCGACCCATATGCTTAATCACGGGGCTGATCTGAGCTCGGTAAAGGAAATACTGGGTCATGCCAACCTCTCGGCTACCCAGGTTTACACTCACAACACATTTGAAAAGTTAAAAAAAGTATATAAACAGGCTCATCCCAGAGCGAATAAAAATTGAGGAGGACAAAAAATGAATATCCAGATCCATTCAGTAAAATTTGACGCAGACAAGAAGTTGATAAAATTTATTAATCAGAAGGTAAATAAGCTGAGTCAGTTCAGTGATGACATTATAGCTGTTGAGGTATTTTTACGTGTGATCAAGGATCAGGAGAAAGAGAACAAACTTGTTGAGATCAGGATTGAATATCCCCGGGGGCCCTTATTCGCGAAGAAGCAGAGCAAAACATTTGAGGAGGCAACAGATAACGTTATAGAGGCATTGAAAAAGCAGATTACAAAGCAGAAAGACAAGATGAGAGGTAAGTAATATCAGGGTCTCAAAAATATTATCCTTTTAGTTTGCTGTTTAAATTAAATATTTCTACATTTGCAAACCGATTTTCAAGGGTAGAAGTACTTAATTATTAGCGTTCTTTAAAATTGCCGATGTAGCTCAGCTGGTCAGAGCAGCTGATTTGTAATCAGCAGGCCGGGGGTTCGAATCCCTTCATCGGCTCATTGAAATGATGCAAGTGAATGTCTTACAAAGACATCTGCGTTTGAAGGGGAGATACCAAAGTGGCCAACTGGGGCAGACTGTAAATCTGCTGTCGAATGACTTCGTAGGTTCGAATCCTGCTCTCCCCACTGAACAAGGATTATAGGGCCGGCACTTTCGCAGATGGTTATTGTGACCAGATGGCCTCCGTTAAGGAAATAAGCGGGAGTAGCTCAGTTGGTAGAGCATCAGCCTTCCAAGCTGAGGGTCGCGGATTCGAGCTCCGTCTCCCGCTCTATATCTTTGCCGATGTAGCTCAGGGGTAGAGCGTTTCCTTGGTAAGGAAGAGGTCATGGGTT
>JAVVEL010000152.1:0-2195 GCA_032260385.1 Bacteroidales bacterium
GCCATGGCTGTTAAAATATAATTTTTATGACATGCTGCACCGCAAAGAACGCAAAGCCAATGCAACATATTCCTTTGCGTTCTTGTCGAATAAGGAAGAACGATTGCTCGTTCTCCCTCTTCTTAGAACCGTACGTGCGACTTTCACCGCATACGGCTCAAGCATTTCATAACCCTTTCTGTATCGGGCAGCAGTTTTCAATTATGTGTCTGGCATTCAGTTTTTTTTTTTCTACAATATTTACATCTCGGCCAAATGACCTATGGTATAAATCGAAGAAAGTTAAATTTGCCTATCGTGATGGCCTTGTATTCCGAAGAATTGGATAGAATGGAAAAGAAAACACCAGAACAGATGCTTAAAGTTGAATTGGAAAATGAATTTGGTTTTTCTCCTATCGTTGCACGAGCATTGTTGAATAAAATCGATTCGTACAATGTATCAAACAACACTTCAAACCTACCAGTAGGTACAATATTCTATTGGGCAGCATCCTCAAAAGAACCAGCAGGTAAAGCAATAGAAGAGATGAAACTAAAACAAATCAGATTGACCCTGAATTCCAGCACAGATATCTCGGTTTTGAGGGAAAATGGAATGCAGGCATTGCGTGAAGTAAAAATCGCTAGAATAACGGGAGAAGCACGAGATCAAGGCGCATATCTCACCCAGGAGGATATTGCTGTACTTCTTTGTTCAAGTGTGAGAACCATAAGACGTGATATTGAACAGTTAAGGAATCTGGGGATAGATATTCCAACCAGAGGTCAGAAAATGGATATCGGGAAAGGTGTTTCCCATAAAACAAAGATAGTAGAATTGTATCTCAAGAATTTTCAATATACAGATATTCAGCGACAGACCAGACATTCCACTGAAAGCATTGAACGTTACATACAGGATTTTTCCAGGGTAGTGATGCTTCTCAACAATGGTTTAAATATTGCGGACATTAGACAGGCAACCAGCATGTCCGAGAGGCTTATTGGTGAATATATCGATCTTTACAACAGATATAAAAAAGAAAACAATTCAAGGCTAAACGAGATAAAATCAAATGCAGTCGTCGTAAAAAAAGGGGGGACTCATGTATGAAATCCAATTCTCTTGCTGATACTTATGAGCCTCAACTTCAGAAGAGCATGAAAACAGTACTATGTTCGAGATTTATCTCAGAATATGGATTTCTGGGCGGCAAAGAGGTTATCGAGCTGATTGTCAATGATCTATTGAAGATCGTAAATGAACATCAACTGCCATTGAGTAAAGTTAAGAAGGGACAAATTCTCTGGCAAGCCGTGGCCAAAAACGAAACCAGTTCATATGGAAAGTCAATGAGTGATACCAGGACAATTCCGGTTATTCTGACGCTTGTCAGTGATGAGGATATCAATATGCGGATAAATGGTACTTCTATTACACAGATAAGAAAAAAAGTAACTGAACGAATCATGAAAGAAGCAGATGAACAAAAAGGGACGTTAAGTCAGCCCGATATCGCTTTACTACTGGCTATTTCAAGAGCATCAGTCGTCAAATATATTCATGAAATACAAAACGAAAAGGGAATTATTCTGCCATATCGTGGAACCATTCATGATATGGGGCCCACAGTTACTCATAAGCGTGAGATTGTCCGGTTGAAACTTCAGAAAATGTCCACTCCTGAGATTGCCAGAAAAACAAACCATAGTGAGGAGGCAGTGGATAGATATATCAATGATTATGAGCGTGTTACCAGGATTTCAGGTATTTTCGAGCCGATAGATATCGCTTATATTACGAATTTGAGTGAGTCGTTGGTTATTGAGTATCTGGATCTTAAGAAAGAATTCCAAATAGGAGCGTAAGAGTTATGAATTTTATGAACATCCTAAATTATGAGCAAAAGGTCATTTGGCCTTATTTCAATTAATTGAATATGAACCCCGAGCATCATTTAGATTTCCCGCACATAGCGAAGCGACGTCCAAAGCCGTTGACGTTTTTTCAATAATCAAATAAATGAATAGTCAGTTCATTGTTTAAAATTTTGTGATTTTACGTTGAAAAATTGAACGAAAAATACAACGAGTTTGTTTTCTTAGGGCGTACATCATCATACGAGTATGAACATGAAATTACTGCTACGAGATGATAGGGAATTTCACAGAACCTAATTCCTAAATGTGAGTGAAATTACCTTATTTAAACTA
>JAVVEL010000153.1:0-2161 GCA_032260385.1 Bacteroidales bacterium
CTGCGTCTATGATGTCATTCAGTATTCTGGCTGTGTGGTTTTCTGGAACAAAACTATCTAATCTTAAAGGTAACAAAAACTGCTGCTGTTGGTCATATTTTTTGAACATGGCTATACTCCTATTTTATCTTCATAAAAAGTATACTTTTTAAGTAATGAATACAATAAAAGTACTTAAAGGCTTCTATTGATATCGATAAGGGGATAAGGTGAAAAGAAAAAAGTTGATTGATCTCGATGAATCATTCAAGGTGAAATACATTTGAAAACTATAAATCAAAACTTATGTGAGATATTATGTATAAATGTGAAAATTTGTTGATTTATCGGGGTTTTGGGACGGCCTGTTAACAAAGTATTAATAATGTAAAAATCAAATAAATTTTCGACATTCAATGTTTGCTTTTTTGGTATAAAGGAGGACAAAACATGGAGCAAGGTGGAAATTCAGGTGAAGAAAATTTAAAGATACCTGACATAACAAGATTATTTAAAGGCCCGAGGAATGAGTTTGAAGTGGAAGTGGTTTTCGGTGAGATCGGACACCAGTCTCCAAGGGAGAGCCATCCGTTTGATGAGATCATTGTGGTTGTTGCTGGTTCAATCAAGCTTGAGCGGAGTGATGAGAATAAGATAAGTTCTTACAAATCTCCCGGCTTTGTGGTGATACCCAGTGGTGTGGAACACGTTATCGAACCAGTTGAGACACCAACAAAAGCAGTTATCATTCATCCTGAGCGTCAATAATCACCTGTAAAATAGCAATCAAAATGAAAATACATGAAAGGTATACTCTATGGGTTATTCTCGCTTCGGCCACACTGACCGTCATGGCCGGTTCGATCATTGCTCCGGTTCTCCCCTGGATGAGTGAAGGACTGGGTGTTAGCCCGGCATCAGCAGGTCTTATTATTACCACCCACGGACTTTTCATTGCGATTTTCAGTCCCTTGTTCGGAAATGTCATTGACAGGATGGGACCCCGGAAGCCGTATATTTTCGGTATTCTACTTTTTGCAGTGGCAGGAGGAGCCGGATTATTTATCACGTCATTTTGGGTACTTATTATCAGCAGGGCATTTCTGGGAATAGGTGTTGCTGCGTTTTTTACTTCAATCACCGTGATCATCTTGAACTTGTACGAAGGTACAGAGAGGGATAAGGTCATGGGATGGCGGGCAAGTGCCAATAGCTTGGGTTTTATCTGGCCGTTGATGGGTGGGTTCCTTGGCAGCTTATCCTGGCATTATCCGTTCGGAGTCTATCTATTGGGAATCCCTCTCGGTGTTCTCGGGCTCTTTACTATACCTGAAACTCAAAGAAAGAGTAAACAGGTCACTGATGAAGAAACTTCTTTATTAGCGGTCTTTAGGAAAAACCCATTACTATTTGCCATTTATGGCCTTTTCTTATTAACGAATATTCTTCTTTATGTGGTTGTGATATATCTTCCCACGCTATTAAGGAATTATGGGATTTCTAATTCGGCATTTGTTGGCCTGTTTCTTACGATAATGATGATATGTGCTGGATTAACTTCTTTTAATTATGGAAAGATCAGGGCTAGATTATCATATAAAAAGATCGTACTTGCAGCCGCTTTACTATGGATTGTTGGATTTACGGTCCTTTCCTATGGGTATTTACTGCCGGTTGTTGTGGTTTCCGTAGCCTTCTTTGGTATAGGGCAGGGAATGGTAATGCCTGCGGTGATGGTCTGGGCAGGTGAGACGGTTTCCTCTGTTTACCGTGGAAGGGTTGTTTCGTATCTCGGGACGTTCGGTTTTATCGGACAGTTCTTATCTCCCATCCTCTTTGGTGCCGTTTTCTTAACATCAGGACTTAATGGCGTTTTTCTTACAGCAGGAGTAGTGTGTGTTATAATGTTCCTGTTGTTCTTGGTTGGTTTAAGAAAATAGACGATCGAATGGAGAATTTTTTTTTGTGAAAAGCGCCTGCCAGCCCCCCTCACCACATGGGCAGGCGGAGCAATTCGGGTGGGGCACCCTGTTGAGTGAACCGAAAAGGGGCAGTAGAAATCACATCCATAATCTTTACCTTGTTTCTCATTCCTGACTCTCCGAACCCGGGCAACGTGAATCAACAAAGCTGGCTGCCACCATGCCACCCTGAAGGGCAGCGGTGGCAGGGAGAGTTGAAT
>JAVVEL010000154.1:0-2143 GCA_032260385.1 Bacteroidales bacterium
CTTCGTGGCCTTTGCGGTGAAAAAAACTTAAAAATAACAAGTAACAAATAACAAATGACAAATCTGGTTTCTGGTCACTGGTTACGACTGCACGAACTCACGAACTCACGAGCACACGAAAAGAAATAGCAAATAACAAATCTGGGTACTTAATACCAGATACTCATTACTAAATACTGTATTCATTTCTGATTTCGCTTTTCTGATATCTGATATCTGATTTCAAGCCTAAATGGTGCCGGTTATTAACCACCGAGTCCTCGGGGCAGGCACTGAAGCCACCGAAATTCTTTACCCTACTTATAAACTTTTTTTTATTTTGGACTTAATGGCCCTTATCCGCCAATAATATGTTTAAGGATCGTATGCAGTTTTCCGGCTGTGTAGATAGGCAGGCTGATTAATTTAAAGTTTTTTCCTGCCAGTGTTTTTGCATCTTCAACCACAAACTTTCCGGAATAAAACCTTACGGCCCAGTTATGGGGAGCAGTATCAACGAACTGATGCAGGGATCGCAGTTTTCCGGAAGGACCTGACTTGACCTCCACAGGAATGATCATTCCTTTGTACGGAGCTATGTAGTCTACTTCTGCACTGGATTGTTTTTTATCCCTGACCCAAAACCCGGGGGTAGAGTCGGGAAGATGTGAAGTTCCGGTAAATTCCTGTCCTACAATATGTTCGGCGATAATTCCTCTGTAAACATCATCCAGGTATTTTACTGCAATCAGTTCTTCCTCAATACCCAGAGAATGATTGACCAGGCCTGTATCCAATACATGCAGTCTGGGTTTTTTTCTCAAATTAGGAATTACCGGTAGTTTTACCGATGTAACCGGATATACCAGTCTCAGCAGCATGGTTTTTTGCAGGACATCAAATGCTTCTTTGATCTCCCTTGAACGGTAGGAAGAATAACCAAATCTCTCGAAGGTGACCCTGCAACCTGCCTCACTGAATGCAGTGGAAATAATGTGCCTGATATATTTTGCCGCTACATCTGTCAATGCATATTTTTCAACGTCTTCCTTATATGATGTCAAAAGGCTGCTATAAACAATTCCCAGTCTGGTAAGATCTCTGTGTTTGGCATAATTTTCAATAATTTCCGGCATACCACCTATGGAAGAATACCTTTTGAACAGTGTCAGCATTTTGTCATGGGCATATTCAGGGATTTCATTTTCATCGTAAACCGAAAGACTGACTTTTTCCCCGATAGCTCCCAGGTATTCCCTGAAGGTGCAAGGATGCATCACCATAAACTCAACCCTGCCTACAGGAAAAGAAATGTTCTTGTCAAGTATGTTTTCAAGCAGGGAACCGGCGGCGATGACAAACAGCTCCGGGGCCTCTTCGTAAAAATAACGGAGCAGGGCTACCGCTTTGGGAGAATTCTGGATTTCGTCGATAAATATCAGTGTTTTTCCTGAATTTCTCATTTTACCAGCATGAAAAAAAATTCGGTTCAAAAGATCATCAAACGGGTATTCAGTTTCAAAAATATTGCGATGCGCCGATTTCTCAAGGTTGAGATCGATGAATATCTCGAATTGTTTGGCAAATATTTTTACGGCGGAGGTCTTCCCTACCTGTCGCGCACCTCTCAGAACAAGAGCTTTCCTGTCCTTTTTTTCAGCCCATTTTTTAAGTTCTTCGAGGATAGTTCTGTCGAACATTGATAAATTGTTTTAAAGTATGGGGTAAATATAATAAATTTTGTAACAAAGTAAGGGATAAATGGCTTTATATTTGTATTAAAGTAAGGGAACAGTAACTTCCGCTGCGCGGAAGATTGCCCGTTCGGCATTGCCCATTGTCCATTTCCCCGCCCCACTTATTAACACATAAGCCCTGAAACCATGAATCACTGAAATCTTTAAAATATTTTTTAATGTTCATGAAATCTTGATAAACTACCAAAGCTTTGTGATGCCCTTTCCTGCCTTACATGAAAGTTAAATGGGAAATAGCAAATTTCATCACTGTCTGCCAGGGATGCTCGTACAGTATTTAGTATTGAGTATCAACAACAGAGGGACAAGGGACAAGGGACAAGGGACAAGGGAAAAGGGACCCTCCTCCGTCCTTCGGACTCCGGCGGGCAGGCAGGGGACAAGGAATGATGAATCCCGAAAAACCA
>JAVVEL010000155.1:0-2092 GCA_032260385.1 Bacteroidales bacterium
ACTTTTCGGGTAAGATCCCCGTCAGCAATAGCATAAGACATGAAATAATTACAGGTCCTCCTATCCCGGTTCTAATACACTGGTGTATAAATTCCTATTATTCACCAGGAAGGTTATCGTAGATACAAGTTCATCCCTCTCAACGTATCATGGGTAATGTCTCTCCATTTCCTTTAAAGCAAAGATTTTCCTGTTTTGATAAATCATCTTACTCTTCATCGAAAAAATCATATCTATAAATATCACCATAGCGGGTCAACTTTAAGATTTTTACAATGTACAGTGCTATCATTTTTAAATAGTATTTTACAACTAAAGCTATATTTATTATTAACTGAAGTTTCCTAGTTGATAAATTGTTGATAATGAGGTAAAAAAATAAACAAAAAATGTTGCATGTCTTAGCCTAAAAGGCTATATTTGAATTAGTTACCAACAAATAGCGACATGCAACACAATAAAATTACAGATAATCTGGGAGAATTTCAAAAATTTATAGATAGTGACAGCAAAACAGGCATGTGCCTGGAGGACACGATCAGGTTCTTTGACATACAGCGCATATTTGGACAGTTTGAATCTGTCAAGCAAAGCGGTATAAGGGTTACGATGATAATGACCACCTTGTTGGTTATGTTGTTTTATCGCAGCAGGAACATCCACAGTTACTTTTCCAGGCAACAGGTGAGACAACTGGAAAGAGATGGGAGCAAGAATCCATACTATGATTTGCTGGGTAATGAGCATATCAACTGGCGTTCGCTCCTGTATCTGTTTGCTAAGCGGTACTTGAGTCTATCGGGTAGGATAGCTGCACATAGCCATAAGATCAAGGCTTTGATTTTCGATGACAGCCCGATAGAGAAGAGCGGGAAGAAGATAGAGGCGGTTAGTAAGATGCATGACCATGTTACCGGTCGATATTTATTCGGTTACAAGATATTGGTATGTGGGTATTGGGATGGTGATAACTTCATTCCTATTGATTTTTCCCTTCACCGCGAGCGGGGGAATGAGCTTGATAAGGCACGGGGCAAGCGTAACCGTGCCCGCCGGAAGGCCAGGCAGGCTGAGGCTGCTTACCGGGAGCACAGAGCGCAGCACCTGGAGAAAAGGGCCGTACTGAACTCGCTGAGAGATGAAATGCATGCTACTTCAAAGAAGACTACCGCATTGGAATATGAGAAGCAGGAAAAACGCGTATCCCGTTCCAAAAAGAAGCAATCAAGTCTTCGTAAGAGCATGAAGTTGGCCCAGGCTATCCTGGAAGAAAAGGAAGAGGTAGTCAGGAAAAAGGGAAAGAAAGCACCACTGTACGGACTGACCCCTTCTCAGCGGAGAAAGCAGTATAGGAAAAACAGGGATAAGAACAGCCCCGGGTACCAACGCAGATCGGAAGCCGATATGAGCAAAACCCAGAGTGTACTCAATATGTTGTCCAGGGCGGTAAAAAGAGGCTTTGAATTTGATTATGTTCTGTTCGACAGTTGGTTCTTCTCTAAAGAGATCCTTACCCGCATTGAGTCGTTTCGTACGAAGGGCATGAAGCTTATTGCAATGGTCAAGATGGGAAAGAATCTATACAGGGATTGCCTGAGTGGCAAGGATATGGATGCAAGCACGCTGAGAAGAAGGTACCGGAACAAAGAAACGCGTAACCGGAAGTATAATGCCAGGTATATTAAGGTTGCTGTCTGGTATGATAACCGCAGGGTGAATCTGTTCTTTGTAAAACTGGGATCTGGGAATAAGTGGAAAGCCTTTATTACCAATGATCTGGAGATAGCATTTAACAAGCTTATGGAGACGTATCATATCAGATGGAGCTGCGAAGTATTTTTCAAGGACGGAAAACAGCACTTGCAGCTTGGCAAATGTCAGTGCAATAACTTCGACTCGCAGATCGGCACCACCACCCTGGCCATGATGCAGTATATGATGTTGCTACTGTATAAGCAGATGCACTACGGAAAAAGCCTGGGTAGTATCTTTGATATGTTGAGCTCTCAGGCAGAGGAAGAGAATATCACCCGGTATTTACTGGAGATATTCTGGGAAATAGTAAACGGTATCGGTGAAATACTCAAGGTTG
>JAVVEL010000156.1:0-2052 GCA_032260385.1 Bacteroidales bacterium
ACATAGCCCGCAGCCTGGGTCTGATGGCCTGTCAACAAGGGTACAAAACCTACTACACCACCCTGAGTGATATGATCGAAGATCTCAATCTCGGAGTCTTTGAGAAAAACCTGGACAAACGAATGAAAAAGTACATTAACCCGGAGTTGTTGCTTATTGATGAAATGGGGCACGATCGGCTTTATCCAAACAAAAATAAAATCCAAACCTTTATGTAAAAACATTGATTAACAGACATTTATTACTAAAAAGGTTTGGATTCTTTAATTACTTTTTTATTGTTTTCACACCACAAAATTCTGCAAGGCTACCATTATTATTTTTCCATTTCTTAGATACTCTTTTATCGTTTTCATCTTCAAGAGTGGCAAGTGCCTTAGCCTCCTGTTCAGTGGTTATGTCTAAATACACCATTGATGTCTGAAGCTGCTCATGTCCTAACAGAAATGATATCTGTACGATATTCATACCATCATACAGCCAGTGAGACGCTTTTGCATGTCGAATCTGGTGAGCATGCAGGTCAAGCGGGACTTCATTGCATGAAGCATGTGCAGTCTGTGCATGCTTTTTCAGTTGTTGGTTTACTGCTGGTTGACTCATTTTTCCAGAAGGGCCTATGTTTCGGGAATAAAAAACATAGGATTCTGCCTGGGGGGTTTCGCCATGGAATTCTTTCAGATATTTCTTTATATGTAGAACAGCCTTTGGAAGGAGATACATCGTCCTTATTTTGCAACCTTTTCCTACAATGGAAACACTTGGATTTTTGGTATCCAGATGGAGATGTCTTATCTTCATGGATAGGATTTCATCCAGTCTTGCAGCAGTGCCATACATAGTAATTATCAATGCAAGATCCCTGCGTCCTGTTTTCGTAGAGAGATCTGGAGCAGATAACAATGCTTGTACCGCTTTCTTACTCATTCCTTTTACCTTTTTATGCACTTCTCTTCTTCTGGAAATCCTTGATGCGTCCTCTGAAACAGATAGAAATGAAATATCTCTGATCTCTAAATATTTAAGAAACACCCTGAGTGATGACAGACGGTTGTTACAGGTTTGAGGGGTGCATCCACGCTTCTCCACAAGCCAGACCAGCCAATCTTCGATATGCTCTCTTATGAAACATTCCCGGTGCAGATTTCCCGTGTGAATGCCCTTCTCTTTTTCCAGGAAACCAATATACAAGGTTAGCGCATAATGATAGGATTTTAATGTGTGACCGCTACTGCTCTTTCGGAAAGGAGCATATTCATATAAAAAGGCATTTATATAGCGTGCGATCATGACGGCTTCATCAGTTGCTTTCTTCATAACTCACCTCCGGCAAAATGTTGTCAAAAGTTCTTTCTGTACGATCTTTTAGAATATCAGCCAAGCCTGGCACAAGTGAATAGTAATACCTGGTGCTTTCCAGCTTGCTGTGGCCCATGCTTTTACTTAGATACAGCAGTTTCGCATCAAATCCAAAACCTTCATCCATCCAGCCGTTAATATTTTCTGTCGCATAATGATGCCTTAATTCGTATGCTGTTGCTGAGCTGCTGTTATACTTGTTCCACATCCGGAGGAAACTTCTCTGTACCCATTTCCGGGTATGAAAAGTATCACCTGATGCTGGGAAAAAATATGTCCTGGCAGGATATTGTTTCCTTATCAGTTCATCGTAATGCTTCATGATGTCCAACATGGAATTATGAAGCACAATATAATGCTGAGCATGGCCTTTGGAGCAACAGATATTCAGAATACCTTGATTCAGGTCTGTGTCTTCCATACGCAGCAGACGGGCTTCATTTGTCCTGATCCCACTACTGTAAAGAAGACGGAAAAATACGGGGATTGTGATTCTTTTATACCTCGGCACCCTTGAGAGGGGTTCATTAGGTAAGATGTCACAGGCATAAAAGAAATTTTTCAGTTCAGTTTCCGTAAATGCATGAGGAATGTAAGATCTCCTTTCTTTCCTGGGAATTTCAGGTTCCATGATATCTGTTTTTCCACGTTTTCTCAAATAACGGATGAAGCTGACCACAGCATAAATCCTGG
>JAVVEL010000157.1:0-2038 GCA_032260385.1 Bacteroidales bacterium
CCACCCATCCCCCCTATGCACACATCATCCCGTACACCCATGAGACCGGCGAAGGCGACCTCTCAAGCGTCCACAGCATCGATGAATTTGCCCGGGAGATGCGGCAGGTGGCTGCCGAATCCATCCGCGTGCTTAAACCGGGGAAACATTGCGCTATACTGATGGGGGATGCCCGCAAGCATGCCCACTTCATTCCAATCACACCAAGGGTCCTCCAGGCCTTCCTTGATGTGGGATTTGTGCTGCGGGAGAATATCATCAAGTTGCAGTGGAAGATGAAAGGGACGAGGGAGAACTGGAGCGGGACAAAGTATAACTTTTTGCTCATCGGGCATGAGAATCTGTATGTTTTCAGGAAATTGAAGGATGGTGAATCGGCAGCTAAATTCAGGAACAGCATGAAATGGTGGTAGGGATGGCGCGAGATAGTTGAGAAAAGGGGTCAGGATGAGCAGAAAGAGAATTATAATTCAATAAGCTCGATAAAATCCACAATTTTAGATCGCTGTCAAATGTTGCAACCCTGGATATTCCATAGGCTCTGCAAGTAGCAACGATCAAAGCATCATTCGGAAGAAGGTTGTATTTTCCCATAATATCCATCATTTCAAAGTATCTCGCATTAGGAAGTACTTCGCAGTCAATGGCTGTTATCAATTTTGTAAAAATAAACGCATTTTTAAATGCTTCCGGGAAAATATCTGGCTTTTTAAGATGATCAATAGCATCGTAGTGTTTTAGATCGTATTTATTTACAATGTATTGTTTCATTAAAATATAAATTACTTCATTTACAATAACATCACAAATAACCGCTTTATCTTTAGCGTTTTTCAAAAAATCATGTGCTCTTGAATCACCTTCAAGAAAATGTTTCAGGAAAACAGAGGAATCAATGAGTATCATACATCTCATATCTCATTTTCTTATCGTATTTTCCTTTGAATATTCCAGACGTTTCTCTCAGAATATTCTCCACTTTCCGTATGCGTATCTCAACTATTTTGCCTTCACAAGGTTCTATCTTTTGTAAAGGTTTAAGAACCCCGTTCTCATAAACTGCGTCAATTATCTCTGTTTCTGTCATAATGAATTCCTCAGGTTCTAAATCTGTACTGGTAAGAACTAATAATGTTTTTATTTATCCTGTAAAGTGTATATTCTTTTTCCTGATGCATAACGATTGCCATTCTGGAGTAAATATCAACCTATATCTTCTTGAAATTCTCGTCGATTTCTTACCATGCAGCTCGCCCGAAAGCCAGCCTCCCACATGCAGAGGGTCATCCTGCAGCCTCTTGAGTTTGTTATCAAGTTCAGAAAGTGCTTCGTTATTTTTCCTGATTGTTCTCAGAGAATCAAGAAAAGTATCCGTTCTTTTGACCACCCAGATCCACAAAGGCAACTACCGCGGCAACTGGTCACCCTACATCCCCCGCAACCTCATCCTCCGCTACACAGACACAAACGACACCGTCCTTGACCAGATGGCAGGCAGCGGCACCACCCTGGTCGAATGCAGACTCCTCCAGCGCAACGCCATCGGGATAGACATAAATCCCGGTGCCGTCATGGTCGCCCGTAACAGGCTTGACTTCTCATATACCCCTCTCGATGAACATACTGCACCGCAAAGAACGCAAAGCCAATGCAACATATTCCTTTGCGTTCTTTGCGCCCTTTGCGGTGAACTAAATAATGAAAACCAGCCCCACTCCTTCTTCAGCTCTCCTGCCGCCCCCTTTTGGTTCACTCTGCCCGGGTGCCCGTCCCGATCTGCTCCGCCTGCCCTTGTGGTGTGGGGGGCTGGCAGGCGCTTTTCGATTCTTCCTGCGGGCTTTGGGTGCGAAGTGGGGATGGATGCTTGGGTGGAGTTGTATTCCGTTGTTGTGTGTGGAGTGCTCACATGGCTGTTAAAATATATAATCTATATAATAATTATGGGCAATGAATGCAAAGAGCATTTAAAATTTCTCTGTGTCCCTCTGTGTTCTCTGTGGTTTGAATTGAATTACTGCCCACCTCCAAACCATTCATG
>JAVVEL010000158.1:0-2022 GCA_032260385.1 Bacteroidales bacterium
GGTTCTGATACTCAGGTTCAGTTACGGGGCAAAAGAAATATTTCAGACCGACCCGGTCAATTCTTTCACTGTTTTTGAGGAAGAGCAGGGATTCATTTTCAGGAAGATCTTCAGGGATCGGAACAGGGAACAGGAATATATAGGCAAACTGAACGAACAGGGATTCTACAGTGATGATAATATAAATTTCACTGTTGCAACAAGAACCGGGGAAACGAAAGAGGAATTATATTCATTGATAGAATGGCTTAATAATTCCTATGACGAACTCCTTTCAGGCGGATTCATTATCAAACACGGGAGCCTCGACAGGCAATACAATTTAAAACCTGTAAGACTGGATATCAATTATGAAGCATCAAATGACTGGTTTGACCTGGAAGCCAGGGTGCTGATCAACGGTAAGTCAATTCCCTTTATCAGCTTAAGAAAAAATATCCTGGAGGGCCGGAGGGAATACAGGCTGGATGACAATACAGTCATTATTTTGCCGGAGGAATGGTTTGCCCGATACAGTGAATTATTTGAGCTGGGAAAAAAGGAGGAGGATCGCATTAAACTGCATAAACAACATTTCTCACTATTAAATGAGATATTCAATGAAGAAGAGTGTCTATCCTGCCCTGCCCTGGAAAAACTGGTTATCCCTGATAATATTCCGGCAACAAAAATTCCGGATGGACTTAAAGCCGAACTTAGAGACTACCAGAAAGAAGGATTAAAATGGCTGAGTTTTCTTCATGACAATAATCTTGGTGCCTGCCTGGCCGATGATATGGGTCTGGGCAAAACATTGCAGACACTGGCCCTTCTTCAGCTATGTAAGGAGCAGGCTGAGGAATCAAGCCCTGACAAAGGCGCCGGGAGCGATAATCTCTTTGCAGATGCAAAGAACCGGCGCACATCTCTCCTAATCGTTCCGGCCTCACTTATTTATAACTGGGAAAATGAGATAATGAAATTCACCCCGTCAATGAGGACCTGCAGCTATAAAGGAAGCCAGCGAAAAAAAACAAGCCGGTACTTCCACGAATATGATATTATACTGTCCAGCTATCATACCATAAGGCAGGATATAGATATTATTTCGGCTTTTAATTTTTATTACATAGTACTCGATGAAAGCCAGCTTATTAAAAATCCGGCTTCACAATTATATAAGGCCTTCTCCCGCCTGAAGTCGGAACATAAGCTCGTTCTTACGGGCACTCCCGTGGAAAATTCCCTGACCGATATGTGGACACAGCTTAATTTTGTTAACAAAGGCCTGCTGGGAAGCCTGGTATATTTCAACAGGCAATTTGCCAGGCCTATTGAAAAAGAGCAGTCGGAGGAACGTGAAGAAAGGCTGGCAAAACTGATTAAGCCCTTCATAATGAGGAGGACAAAGGAGGAAGTCACCTCCGACCTGCCTCCTGTTATTGAAAATATGGTTTACTGTGACATGAGTGAAGAACAGCACAAAAAGTATGAAGAAGAAAAATCAATTGTCAGGAATTCCATCCTGGAGACCTTTGGGAAGCCGGATGAGGAAAAATCTGCCATAATCGTACTCCAGGGCCTGATGAAGCTCAGGCAGATATCCAACCATCCCGTGCTGTCTGATCCCGATTACACCTCCGGGTCAGGCAAATTTGAAAACGTACTGCAGGATATTGAATCGGTTATTTCAGAGGGTCATAAAATACTGGCCTTTTCATCCTTTGTCCGTCACCTTGATCTTTTTGCAAGGGAATTTGATTCAAGAAAACTGAAATATTCAATGCTCACGGGCCGCAGCACAAAAAGAGGGGATATTGTGGAAAGATTTCAGTCTGATCAGAGAACAAACATATTCCTTATTTCCCTCAAAGCGGGAGGACTTGGCCTTAACCTTACAGCTGCCGATTATGTTTTCATTCTCGATCCATGGTGGAATCCTTCTGCCGAATTGCAGGCACTTAGCCGGGCTCACAGGATAGGACAGGATAAAAATGTTTTTGTTAAAAGATACATAACAACGGACAGCATAGAGGAAAAGAT
>JAVVEL010000159.1:0-2013 GCA_032260385.1 Bacteroidales bacterium
GTATAATAATTCTGTATTGTTGAAATCACGTTTTTTCACCTCAAATAGTAAATATGACTGTAATACAGATTAAATTAATTTGACAAAAATCGTCCCATGAACACCTATTAATAATTTTATGGAGGAAGATATTTAATTTTTATGGCGGGATTCTCAGCATATGAATGGAGATATTGATTATGTCCTGCACACCCATGCATATCTTTATATTTTACCCCTGCTAATACATTATAAAATATAATTTTAGCAGGGTTAATATTGTGGTATATATAAGCAGAAACCTGGAGAACCTGATAAAGGAGAATCTTGACAAACCTGAAATAATTGCAATTCTCGGGCCAAGGCAATCAGGTAAAACAACTCTTCTCAAGCATATTTTCCAGACTCTTGAAAATGCAGTGTTCATAAGTTTTGATGACAGGATGGTACTTGAGATGTTCGTTGAAGATGAGAAAACCTTCGCAGAACTTTATGCAAAGAATAATCGGTACCTCTTCATAGATGAGTTCCAGTATGCAAAGGAAGGGGGGCAGAAGTTAAAGTACATTTATGACCATTACCCGGATACAAAAATATTGGTATCAGGCTCTTCTGCTCCCGGGCTTACAATTCATGGTATAAAATATCTCGTAGGCAGGATATTTGTCTTCAACCTGTATCCACTTTCCTTTGAAGAGTTTCTAAGATACCGGAATGAGGAGCTTTTTGATACCTTCCTGAGCAGGAAAGATGCAATTCGGGCGTATCTCTATGAAAGTGGCGAATTGCCTGTGATCAGCAAACCGCTTATGGAAATGCTAAACGCAATCTATGATGAGTATATTGTCTATGGCGGATATCCCAGGGTTGCAATCTCAAAGTCCGGTGAAGAAAAGAGGCTCGTTTTGAAGAATATATACAGCACTTATTTTTTACGGGAAATTAAGGATATGCTGAGCTTAACTACGGATTTTAACCTGAGCAGGCTAATCAAGGCGCTATCAATAGGACTTGGTGGGCTTATATCCTATTCAAGTCTTGGTGAAGTTTCGGGTTTTGACTATAAGGGGCTTTTATGGCATCTCAACATTCTTGAGAAAACATTTATCTGTAAAAGGATTGTTCCTTTTTTTACCAACAAAAGAACTGAGATAATCAAGATTCCAAAAGTGTATTTTTTTGACAATGGGTTCAGGAATACCATTATTGATGATTTCAGGCCCTGCGATATGAGGCAGGATATCGGCATGCTGAATGAGGCATTTATTTTTTCCCAGTTGACGTATGGGGGTGTGGAAGTAAAGTTCTGGAGAAGTAAATCCAAGGCAGAAGTTGATTTTATTGTGGAAAAGGAAGGTAGGCTTATTGCTATAGAATCAAAGAGCAGCTACCAGCGCAAGTCAAAATCCCTTATGCATTTTAAAGAAAAGTATGAGCCCTACAGGACGATTATTGCATCAAGAGAAGTCCTCAAGGACAGTGATGGTGTATTATACCTGCCGTTCGCATTCATTTCCTCGATACTTGATAATGCGGGCAATAACATGTAAAATCGTGCTCTCTTCTGCCTGTGAGGTTTACTATACGATTCTATCATTTTTATGGCGTCTTTGTGGCGTCTTTATGGCCCTATATGTCCCAATTAGATTATAGGCCGTTCCCGTGTGCCAATCCTAATGTGTCAGCGAAACCTGTGCTATAAAGTACAGAGCGGGCACAGGTTATCAGTGCAGAAGAAGTGGCAGCTGGTCAGGTGCAGGAAGGGAGGCAGCAGGGAATGAAGACAATATATGGAGTATACTTTTATCACATAAATAATATATTTTAACTGGCTCCGGCACTTCCCAACATAGCCTTATCTTCAAATCCCACTCACCTACTTCTCACCCATCCCCAAACATCTCACCGACACATTTCTCGAACTCCTTAAACGCAGGCATATCACCTATCCCCTCATCCCCATTGCCAAAAGCATCCAGCATAGATATGTAATACCATGCAACCGAGTCCTTTGAGGCATTGAAGATATCCCAT
>JAVVEL010000160.1:0-2007 GCA_032260385.1 Bacteroidales bacterium
CAGCATATGAAGCTGGGTTTAGCGGACTTTGGGCGCATTACCAGTTAAAGGCATTGGGAGTTAACAACATAGTGGTTAACCCGGCTGACATACCCACAACACAAAAAGAGAAAGTGCAGAAAGAGGATAAAAGGGACAGTAGAAAAATAGCCAGATCATTGCGTAGTGGTGACCTGACCCCAATCTATGTTCCTTCGGAAAGTACCCTTGATGACCGATCATTAGTTCGTGCGAGGTCAATGCTTGTTGGAGATCTGACCAGGTTTAAACAACGCATCAAGTCATTCTTGTATTTCTACGGCATTACTTTCCCACCTGAATTTGAGCGCAGAAGCACACATTGGTCAGCCCGTTTTATGAAATGGCTCGAAAGCATAACTAGTGTCTAAAAGAAAACTCACGTTTTTCTAAAATTATATCGTTAATAGCCCTTTCATCAGGACTCTAAAGTCAGTTTTTGACCCAAAATCCAGCTTTCGGGCCTGTTTTCAACATTTTTTTCTGACCGGCATCAAAAATATATGAATGTTTTTTGACCTCCGGACACACCTTTCCCATATGTACTATCAAAAATGTATGTCATTTACGGCACTTAGGCCGCGGCTATATATTCTCTTTCTGCCTCTTGTTTTCTACGCTCAATGGCAATCAACTCCTGCCCGATCCGCCGGAGGTTATATGCCGAAACGGCCAGCCCAACGTACCGCTTGAAATGACCATACCCCCTGTCTGGACACCGGTCCAGCCCACGGTATTCCAGTTCATTGATATTTGACTCTACTGCACTGTGTCCGTTTCTTAGCAGTTTAAAACTGCGGTGACTCTCCTCGGCTTGTTCTTCCTTGTTACACTTTCCCTTCTTGGGCATGACAACTTTCTCAACGCAGTTTTCCAGGAAAGCCTTGTTTTCCTTGTGCCAGAAACCCTTATCAAAACTCCAGCTCTTGATCGAAAAATCAGAAGTCAGTTTACTGGCCAGTTCTTTAACAATCTCATTATCACTCTGATGCTCCATGATCCGATAGTCTACAATCAAATTGTACTGATCAGTGGTTATGGCCAGCTTCTTACCCAGTTCCACATTGGGGTTCAATTTCCCTTTGGTAATCCACTCGGTATAACCCTCAAAAATGGAAAACACGTTTTCCTCATGAGGAATCTGTTCCCCCTGTAAGAGTCTGCGATCAAGTAAGTCGATGAATTTATCCAAAAACTCCATATACCTGCCCAGACTAATGAGCATCAACATATCCATTTCATCCAGTACGGGAATCTTCGATTCCTTCAGCTTCTCCTGTAATGCCCGGGCTTTTGTCAAATAATACTTTACTGCCTGCCTGATCCTCTGCTCCTTGTTTCTGCCTCCCGAGGAACAGGCTTTGCCTACAGCCCTCATTCCATTTTTCATCTGACGGTACCAATCATGCT
The DNA here is from genome assembly GCA_032260385.1 of Bacteroidales bacterium. Classification (GTDB taxonomy): domain Bacteria; phylum Bacteroidota; class Bacteroidia; order Bacteroidales; family VadinHA17; genus UBA9300. The sequence goes on from JAVVEL010000160.1 coordinate 1,429, forward strand.
TCTTTCTCCACCCAGGGATCCAGGGATACTTCTTCTGGAACTTACCCACCATGTCCAGGCATTTACGGGCACTGTCCCATAACAGGTTGTAATCCGTGGGAAAATGAACATTGCTTTCAACCAGATTATCTCAACATTTGGATAATGCAGTTTATCCCAACTTTTTTATTATCCCAACTTTTACTTTAAATAATACATTCTCAAAGTTATACGCCTAAGAAGTTGGGATAATATTTTGTTAGTATTCGTCCTATGGTCTTGTAAAACCAAATATGTCTGACAGACCTTTGTTTTTTTCAAGCTTCCATTTCTTTGGTGTTGTACTGGCAACTTCATCTTCCAGAGTAGCCAGAGCCCGCATTTGCTGTTCGGTAGTGATATCTTGATAAGCCATAGTGGTTTCTATACTTTCATGTCCCAGCAATTTGCTGATTTCTACGATGTTAATACCGTCTCCCAACCAATGACTGGCTTTTGCATGTCTCCATTGGTGACTATGAAGATCCAATGGGACATCGCTACAGGTCTTATGAGCTTTAGAAGCGTAGATTTTCAGGCGTTTCCGTATAGCCTCTTGTG
>JAVVEL010000161.1:0-1983 GCA_032260385.1 Bacteroidales bacterium
TGAGATTTGTGGGGCCATAGGGATTGATGCTGAGGTCGGTTATGGCCTCCCAGCCGTCGGTCAGGCCGTCGCGGTCGGTGTCGGGATGATTCATATAAATCATGGTTTTTAGAACTGTGTAGATATTTTATGTGGTTATGTCTGTATTTATTCAATGATGCTTTAAACTTTTCCGCAGAATTAATTTATTTCATATAAATTATCACCCGGCAGCGTCCCCCAATACCCCTCCCTCACCCATTCCTCTCTACTACCCTCGAGGTCGGTCTGCTCTTTTGACCCGACCTCGCCGTCACCATCGATATCGATGGGCGTGCTGGGGTATACATTGGATTCGCCGCCGTCTATGGCACCATCATTGTCCGAGTCCCTGTTTGTGGGATTCGTGGGGCCATAAGGATTGATGCTGAGGTCGGTTATGGCCTCCCAGCCGTCGGTCAGGCCGTCGCGGTCGTTCAATGCCCCCACATTTCAGATACCTCTTCCAGTGCGTTCTTATATTCTTCAAGGATAAAACCTATAAATCCATCAAGGTGGATAATCCGTCCTTCCTCCAGCATGTCAAAGTACCGATTCTTTCTGTCAGGATCAAAAACAAATAACGGGTATCCTGCTTTTAAGAGTATCAAGGAATGAATTATCCTGGTGACACGTCCATTACCATCTTTAAATGGATGAATTGTTACCAGCAGGAAATGGATGATTGCCCCCATAAGCAATGGGTGGATGAGCTCTTGGTATAAATTATAGAAATTGACAATAGCAGCAATTTCGAACTCGATTTCCTTGATGGTGGAAGGAAGTTTTAGTTTTGAACCTATTATCCTTTTACTGGATGAGGCATAGTATTCCCCGCATTCTTCAATCAACCCTTTCATAAGTATGCTGTGATATTCCTTTATACTCTTACTATCCAGTACAAGTTCAGGAAAATGACGATTAAGATGATTTACGGCATCAAAGGTGTTCCTTATCTCAATAATCTCTCTGGGTGTAAGACCTGTTGGGAGGTCATTCATCACTCTTTCCACGTCGTCTTTACTCGCAGTATTTCCCTCTGTTACCGTTGTTGAATAAACATGAAGCTTGATGATAAGTTCCATAAGCTCATCTGAATTTTTTATCCCCTCTTTTATGACGTCGATTTCCTGGGTCAGTTCATGATATTTTCCAGTCATTTTTCCTACTGCAGGGGGGTGTTGCAATAGTGTGAGGTAGAACAGTGTACGATCATTCAGGTTGATATCAATACAAAGGGGTTTTTGTTTTAATGTCCTTACAAACCTGTTTTCATTAAGTATTTTGATGTATTTTGTGAGGCTACTTTTTGAAATACCGGTGTGTTCATGCAGTGTTTTGAGACTTGTTGGACCATATTCAATAAGGGTAAATAAGATATCTTGTGCCCATTTGGTGAGTAAATTGTTATAGTCAAGACTTTCTTTCCTTGACCATAGCAGGAATGCCATGTAATTATTTAGAGATGGGGTACCGTAGTTTAGGCAGTAGATGGTCTTTTTTCTGGTGGACTGTCTTTTTCTGATAACGAGTTCTGAATCAATTAATTCATGCAGCCTTTTATAGAGAACCCTGCTGTTCAAGTCTTCAAAAAGAATGTTGCGACTCAATGTTTCTGAGAGTTCGTTAAAGGTGGTACTTTCTGTGAAGCTTAAGTACAACAGTGTATCCCATTTAGTTGGTGTGGGCATATTCGGTGAAAATGATGTATTTTTATATAAGTTTTATTGATATTTTGTATTAAATTTACTGTATAGGTGTTTATGTATTGAATTCGATTCCCTTTTTGTTTTGGATATGGTATCTCCTTAATAAATTTATTCTAAGGATTAGTCCGCATTTATCAGTTTTAAATAGTAATCTCACCAGGCAGCGTCCCCCACTCCCTACCCCTCGCCTACTACCCTCTCCACCGTCGAGGTCGGTCTGCTCCTCCTCACCCGACCCCGGTAGTTTTATCGCTAC
>JAVVEL010000162.1:0-1967 GCA_032260385.1 Bacteroidales bacterium
GGATGTTGAAACAGGTCACCGTACAGCTTCACTGTGTAATATCATTAATATTGCATACGACCTGGAAAGGCCGCTTAAATGGTCACCGGCTCATGAAAGATTCATTGATGACGAGGGGGCCAATGACCTGCTAAAACGTCCATTCCGAGGCAAATGGAACTTTAATGATTTCTGATCAACACCAGGCCTTGGTTTAGTTGACCCAAATCAACGATTTAACGATTCAACTACTCAACAATACAATTAAACCCCGTAACATGGAAAAAATGACCAAAAAAATACTAACACTGGAAAATGAGTTTGAAGCCCAGAGAATAAGGGAGATGCTTGATAAGGAAGGCATTCCTCATATTATCCGAAGCTACCGCGGCTCAGCCTTTGATGGTTTATACAAGGAGACCCAGGGATGGGGGGCACTGATGGCAGATGAAGAATATGAAGAAAAGATACTGGAGCTGTATAAATCACTGTGAAAGTTTACACTTTTTCGATCCGGCCGAACGAGTTTATTGTTTTCCTGAGAAGATCTGCATACAGGCTTATATAGAGTAAGAAGGTAAGCAGCCAGATAGCTCCCAAATTAAACCAGTAGGTGTCAATATGGAACTCACCTATTCTTTTACATGGCGCATAGAAATGAGCCCTGCCAATGCGTGAGGTTGGCAGCATGTAGACCGGGTCGGCTTTCTGGATCAGTTTTTTCCTTGTTTCAATGATCCGGTCTTCACTCCTGAGATTAAGACAGAAATTTGCAAGACTTTCATTATGATGGTCCATCTCCAGCTTTTCCAGGTAACCCCTGCCATTAATTTCCTCAATTATAACCTTGTTAGAATCAGAAGTTGCCCGAGCGGCCAGGAAGGCTGACCTGTAATATTTACTCAGGGCATCGAGCCGTTTAAGGCTAAGGTTTGCCATGGCTGTATCAAAGTGGCTTTTATTATAATTATTAATCAGATCACTATTGTCTATACCTGCCCTATCTGATAAAAGCCCGACATACCTTTCAAGTTTGTTGAGGTTGTTCTCAAAGTGATCCCGGTATTCATCTTTTCCGACAGCCAGCCTGCACTCCTGTGTTTTCTTTACCAGTTCGGGTATAAGGAATGAGTAGTACCAGTAGTTTTGGCTCTCATCCATTTCATTATCATAGATAAGAGTCTGATATTTATTATCCTTGAACTGGTGTACAGCCAGTGCTTCATATGCCCAGCGGGATGTCATGATATCTCCTATTACAGGAACGTAATCGAAATTGGTAAAGTACCTGTGGAGCTTGTCAAACTTCACTATTACTCCGCTGAAGAGCAATTGCGGTATCAGGAGGAAGGGTATCAGAACATATACGGTGATCACCCTGTCGAAGCCCGCTGAAATATTAAGGCCAAGCATGTTGGCAAAACAGCTTGTAGAGAATATTATCAGCCAGTAGCTTGCGGTCATTCCCTTTATTTCCAGAATAACATTGCCCACCACCACAAAGGAAAGAGTTTGTATGGCAGACAGCAGGAAGAGCAGAAGTACTTTTGAGTTAAGGTAACTGCCCCTGCTGAGGTTGAGGAAGGATTCCCTCTTAAGTATCCTCCTGTCTCTTATTATCTCTTCAGAGCTTATGATCAGTCCCAGGAAAAGGGCAACGATGACACACATAAAGAGATAGGCAGGGAGGTTCTCGTTATAATAGAAGACATATTTCCCCGGGCTGTCCGAAGATATATCGATATATTTTGTAAAATAGCCAAGTATGAAAGCGAGAAGGGGAGCTTCAAGCAGTGTTATCAGGAGGTACTGTATATTCGATAGTTTTGATGTAAGGTCTCTTTTGAAAAACAGCACCATTTGTTTCAGCTTATTTGGTATGCTGAAATTACTCTCGGGTATTTTCTCTTTTTTTATTGACGGTGAATGTTTGGATCTAATATGCTTATCAAATAACCTTGACCATTCTTCAGGCGACACCTTACGGG
>JAVVEL010000163.1:0-1943 GCA_032260385.1 Bacteroidales bacterium
GAGGATTGTTTATTATTGCCGGCTCAACTGTATAACAATTTCGGTTTTTAAAATATTATCAGATCTTTTTGATAATTGCTTTAACAAATACGGTAGTATCTGACTGATGCAGGGTTGAAGAAGCCGGAGAGTCTTCCATGCTCTAATAGTGTGAATCCGAAACAGTAACCTGCAGTTAATTTAGCAACCAGCCTTGTGTCATCAGTTGTCAGTTCCAAATGACCGCCATCAAGATAATACATTCCAGCTCTTTCCTTAGCTGTTTCAGGATCTGCTGAGTCATCTGTTTTCACCAATGGCGGCATCAGGAAGCTTGAATCGAAGGCAGCGGACAGGGTATTATTCTCAGCTTACTCCAATACTATTCTAATGCCATCTGTAGGCAGTGTCCTCAAGCGGATCGATTTCCATTTTGTCACTGAACAAATATGATGAATTCCACCAGTCATTATATGCATTTGCAGCATCAAGATGTGATTGATCATTATTTACCAGCTCCAGGGGAGATGCATCCTTTAAAGCCAGGACAGGGTTAAGTGACGGAAACCTGCCTACCAGGGACTCACTGTCAATTTCAATAGCCCTGACAGACTCAATAGTCCACAGCACATACATTCCGAGCCTGCATTCCGGCTGAGAATATGAGGATAACCAATTCCTCGGAAAATTAGTTATAACAGTAGTTTCATTTCTGTAGGTTAACAATGCCGGGATGTCTGATTCGCTGAAGGCAGGTAACTCATTCGAATCATATAGACCAAAAACTAACTGCTCGACAAAAGTATCTACATCAATATTATCCGGGTTTTGTTTCTCACAGCTCACCAATACAGACAATATTATTAGTGTTATCGATGCTATATAGTTGATTCTCATTTTCATAATTTAATTGCATTTAATAATATACTGCATTGTTTAAGCTGACATATTTATTAAAATTTCCCTTACTTAATTTCTTCCCGGCCATCAGAATACCTGGCAAACCTTCCCTTATCAGGTGGATGAACATTATCGTACCTTTTCCATGGCCAGCCGCCAAACTGAGTTTTTCGATAATCATTAAAGGCCTGTTGTATTTCCAGGGCATTATTCATCACAAAAGGACCGTGCTGGACTACAGGTTCGTTAATAGGTTGTCCCTGGAGTAAGAGGCAAAATGCATCTGAATTGCCATTATCTATAATTGCCGGTTGATCCGCCAATAATTCAACTGAATTATATTTTTCTATGGTAATTCCGGCAATATCAATCTGAGAGCCTCTGTAAAAATAAAGGGAACGGTTTACTTCGGGAGAAGCAGGCGGAACAGTCCAGGAACCATTAGCTTCAATCTTTATCAACCAGATGCCTGTCTCGTTACCTGGGTCGGCTGCCCATGAGTCAGGTGCGGGAGGGGGTGCTTTAATATCGCCCAGTTTTCCTGCAATTATTGTTACTTCTGTTAATTTTCCATTACTGTCTTTTTCCCTGTATACTGGAATATCCTCTGCCCAGAGCATATCATAATGTGGTTTGCACATTTTTTTTGCTTTCGGAAGGTTAAGCCATATCTGAAAAAGCTCCAGGGGGTTAGGGTTTTCCTTATCCAGGAGAGGAAACATTTCTGCATGTTGCAGTCCGGCTCCGGCAGTCATCCATTGTACATCTCCATCACCATACCTTCCTGCTGCACCATGTGAATCTGAATGATCAACATAACCATTTAATACAATAGTTATGGTTTCAAATCCCCTGTGCGGGTGTGCCGGAAAGCCGGGCACCTTATCACCATGATACATTCGCCAGCCATCCTTTATGGTAAAATCCTGTCCGAGATTTCTGCCTTCCAGCGATACAGCCGGACCCATTTCATCATTAGCTGCGGGATAGCCATCCAGATGATGAACGCAAAACAAAAACGGATCAATGGTCTCCCATTGAAATCCTAAAGGTTTGATATTGGA
>JAVVEL010000164.1:0-1913 GCA_032260385.1 Bacteroidales bacterium
CCAGGGATAAAGCAGACCTGTCATGAGGTTCTTTTTCAGTAAAAACCACGTCCTGAATTACTGTACCTGATGGAAAGGTCACCTGTTTCTGGCTCGTGTACTCAAGAGTGCCATTAATACGGGCTGTGGAGAGAACATTGATAGTACCCACATCCAGGTCCACATTGCCGCCAACCGGCCCGGCAAGGGTAACTTCACCAGCACCGCCTTCAATATTTCCGGCAACCTCACCCCAGGCTTCCATCCGGCCGGAACCAAAGAACATATCTCCACCGATATATGCCCCCTCGGAAACAACTACAGAGCCTGCACCGATAAATACGTCGTCACCCACGTTTCCTTCTATTACCACTTCACCGGCGCCGATCCTGACATCATCTCCTACGGTACCGCGTATGGTCACTTGACCTCCACAGGCCATGACATCGCCTGTGACATTACCTGATATCAGGACAGACCCTCCGCAGGCAGTAACATCACCCAGCACCGTTCCCCTGACATCTACTGTATTCCCGTATATCAACAGGTCGTCATCAATGACCGTATCTGCACCGACAATTTCTTTATCCTTATAATCAAGAACAGCACAGGCCGGACTGCTGACAAGAAGTAATAGTGTAAGAATGATTAATAACGAAAAGGAGCGAATATTCATAATGAAACCCCAAGTAAAATCTAATCCTCATAGCATATATGGTTAACTGTCAGTCTGGAATGTCGAACCACCAGTTGTTATTATGATCCCGAGAAGACAATACCTAAAAAATTCTCTCAGAGTTTCCTTACCCTCTTCGAGATCAGCTTGTAAATCTTCTCATAAGGAGGCGGCGGACCTATCCGGACCTCTTTTCCATCAATGAAAAGCGCATCCGATATACCCCATTCCATGAACACGGCCCTATCCGTCGTATCGATCTCCCTGAACACCACAACATCCCCGAATTCTGCTGCCGCCCGCTTTGCCCTTTCAAAGACCATGTTCAGCGCCTGGCACCATCCGTTCACGAAAACTGTTACCGTTACCTTTCCCGGCACCGTTCCAGGCTTCTTCTTTTGTCTTATCCATCGCAGGGGTTCGGCAGCATCGGTAAATGGTTTCCAAAGCAGCACTGAAATACCCATCCTGTCAGCTTTTGAATAACCCTGTTTCCTGAACCATGAAGCTTTCATCCAGAACGGAAATAACATACCCCATGCAGCCATGCCCTGTGCCCCCCGGTCCCTAGCATCATCCTCTGCAGCCTTTATCAGTGCCTTGCCCATCCCTTTTTTCTGGAAATTCCCCCTCCCCTCTTTATTTCCATGTACCCAGATACAGTATATGAAATACAGGCCTGTCCCGTCCACGAATGAATGCTCGATGGGGCCGTACTGAATCATTCCGCCCACTTCACCGGCATCATCCAGGGCAAGTTTTACCCTGAACCCTCTCTCTTTCATCCTCCCACACCAGGCTTCTTTGCGGGTACCTGCCTCTTTTATTTCTTCTGACCAGTCTTCAAGGCACAGTAAGTACAAAGGTGTGTGTTCATCGGTAAGGTCTATGACATTCATGTCCAATCACAGATATCATTAGAATGTTTATCTTTTAAAATATATTCAATGATTTTACGATGGCCTGAATTATTGCATAATTATTTGAACTTAATTGGTGAAAAAGTATAATAATTAGAATGATTGTATTTATAACAACCTTAATTTATAGTTTAGAGGTATATAAAAAATGAATAAGAAATTGATGTCCATAATTTTGATTGTATGTATGTCAGTATTGATGTTTTCAAATACTGTAATGGCTGCTGAAGAAAATGGTGATGAAGGCGGAATTATGGACGCTTTACCTGAAATAATAGTTGCAACGATAGGCGTTATAGGATTAATAGTGCTTGTAACCTCTACTAAAGAAATTGGTG
>JAVVEL010000165.1:0-1897 GCA_032260385.1 Bacteroidales bacterium
GAATGGGCGCAGCTGATGATAAAATATGCATTGGGCCATAGTAAAAATCCCAGTATATCCTTTTCAGGAGGAAAGGATAGTTTGGTTGTGATGGACCTGGTCAGACGGATCAGGCCGGAGACGATCGGGATATTCGCAAACACCGGAATAGAATATAAAGAGACGGTTCCTTATGCTCGTTCGTTTGATAACATCATTGAATTACATCCTGAAAAGTCGTTCTGGCAGTGTGAAAAAGAGTACGGTTTACCTGTGATGAAGTCAAAAGCAAAACGGCATGGTAATATGTGCTGTTTGTGGTTGAAAGAAAAGCCGATCTTAAAATATTGTCAAGATAATGATATTGACTTAGGATTTACTGGATTAACCGCAGATGAAAGCCGACAACGGATGATGATGTTGAAACGAATGGGGCCATATTATTGGAATAAACACGATAAAAGTTATCGATGCCACCCCATTCACGACTGGACGGCTCAAGATGTATGGGATTATATTGAATGGTTTAAACTTCCATACAATCCCATTTATGATATGGGGATTGCTCGATGCGGTTGTAGATTCTGCACAGCTTATTTAAATTGGAAAAAGACTACCGAGTTATACAATGCAAAAGACACCCAGATACTGGCACGTAAACAGGGATATGCGCTGTTGAGTGATTTCTAAATGAATAATAGAAACCTTTATATCATTGTGTATCATACATAACAATACACAATATTATAATATAATGTGTTAGGTGAAATAGATGACCTATAATATACGAACACAGGTGAGTGATTTGGCTGGGCGGCGTTTAGCTGTTTATCGTGGTGAATTGGGGTTATCAATCCCTGAAGCACTTGATAGGATTTTGATAAACCTCCCCGTCCCAAATTACGACACAGAACTAAATAAACAGGTGAATAGTAAATGACCGAATATAAAGCAAAAATAACCGATGGATTCCGTCAGGAACCCTTCGAGAGTGAAGTAACGAACTACGAAATAAGGGAAACTAAAACAGGAAGCAAACAGCTGGTGCTTGAATACACTGACGGTCCCGCACTTAATATCTTCGCCCCCAATGAGATCAACGGGGGAGAAATTCCTGGATACATGGCAATGGGTATGTTTTTAAGGTCTCTCCAAGACAGCGGTGTTGAGACATACATCGACATTGATGATGGTACCTTAACATTAGAATCTATCAGATTTGAACCTGACATCTGTGGGAAAACATTATCTCATGATGTTACCATCAGGACATACATAAAAGGGAACGGTGAAGAGGGCAAGAACTACGATTGGAAGGTGACAGGTATCACATCAAATGGTACTCCTGCGCCTAAACAAACCGAACCTCCCCGTCCCGTAACCCCTGATGAACCAGTTGATACATCCAAGGAAGTTGAGTTATGGAATGACATCATAATGGATGTGTTATCTGCGGGTAATGTATCCGAGGGAGGATTGATGAAAGCTATGAAAATCAAGGTCCCTGATGCTAAAGACCAGAAAAAGATGAACGATGTCAGGAGAACAACCATCGAGGATATGGCAACATCAGGAATAATCAAAAAGGTAGGTAACGAGTTTACCTTAGTATAGTTGGGTGTGCACAAACACCCATATTTTTTTTAATTAAGAGGTGATACTAAAATGATAATTATATTGTCTGGTGAGGCAGGCAACGGCAAAACACTTCAATCCATGGATGGATTTGATGAAAAGGTAACGGTACTGGATTTAGAAAATCGTGATGAAAATGTACGTGCACGATATTTTAATAATAGGTTAATTGAAGTAATCCCAATAAAACAAATTGATGACAACTTTGAAAATGATTATACTGCATCATATTGGGAACTTAAAAAACAGGTTGATTTGATTAAGGGAAATTATGAAGACATAG
>JAVVEL010000166.1:0-1892 GCA_032260385.1 Bacteroidales bacterium
TTTGTAATTCTCTTTTCCCCGGATATTCTCATGAAAGGGTATTTTAATATTCTCAGTTTCCTGATCTTCTATCTTGTAGGTCTTGTTTTTCAATGAGTTTGCGATAAACCGATAGGAGATACTGTTTATCTCTATGGCTTTCTTACATGCTGCCTGCATGGCTTCATCGTCGTACTTATTTCCCAGATTCAACACCCCCAGGCATGCTTTAAATGCCTGTTGTGGGTGCTCCCTCTGATCAAGCATCAGCTGGATAAACTCTTTAACCGATCCCCCTTTTTTCTTTGCCCAGGAGGTAAACCTGTCTGGATTCCAACCGTTCACCAACTGATGATTTGATGGCATGTGCTCCTTGATTGTTGTATACTGGTATGGTCTGCGATCTCTTTGATAGATGGCAATACGATTATTGTCCTTGAAGATCTCTACCATCCTGCTGGTATAGATGGTCTTGACCTTTAATCCGGTATACTGATGCGGAACGCTGTAGTAATGTTTATCCGCCTTCAGATATACATGATAGTTGAACTCTACCTTGGAGACCTGGTACCATTTTAATTCATATCTCTTCATTGGTAGAGGCAACAGCTCGCTTTTCTCAATCTCATTGAATAATTGTCGGCGAGTGGTATCTCTTTTCTGAAAAGGGGTATTATTGTGTTTTTCCATCAACTCCCATGCTGCCTCATTCAGCTCTCTAAGAGAATGGAAGGTCCTGTTTCTCAGCGGAGCAAATATCCTTTGATATACCAGATTAACTGCATTCTCAGCCAGTGGTTTATCTTTTGGCTTTGCTGAACGGGTGGGCAGTATAACCGTGCCATAATGGCGTGCAAAAGCATTATAAGTCTCATTAACCAAGGGTTCGTAATTGCAGGCTTTCGTTACAGCAGATTTCATATTATCCGGGGTAAGACCTCTGGTGGCACCTCCAAAATACCTGATCGCATTTTCATTTACCCATATCCAGTCCTCCAGCCCTTGAGTGCGAACAAACTCCACATACGTTAACTGGCTTGCTCCTAGTATGGCCACAAAACTTTCAACTTTTTCGATCTCTCCAGTTTCCGGATCCACGATCTCCATCTTCTTGCCGGTAAAATCCATGTAGGTAATATCTCCGGCTTTATGTTCCATGTGCATATCCGGATCCTGTCTGCGCTCCCACATCCTGTAATGATGACAGAACCTTGAATAACTAAATCCTTCCGGGTGGCCCTGGAGGTACTCCTCCCATAATAAGTACAGTGTCACCCCGGTACGCTTGAGTTCTTTCGACATATTCTCAAAATCCTTCGAAAGCTCCTCATACATAGGATTGGAGGACTTGTTGCTTTTCTCAAACAACTCTGAAAACTCTGTATCGCTCATGCACTTAATGTCCTGGTACTTTAATCCTGTGCGTTTAAACTCTGATAGAAACTCGCCTACTGTAGTTTTACTAACTCCCAAGGCTGCTCCGGCATCTCGGATACTATAATTTAGATCTAAGCAAAGACGGAGTATCTCTCTGACTTTTTCCATGTCTGTTTTTCTTTTTGGCATTTTGATCCTCCTGTTGATTTATTTGGTGAATAATAAACCCGCAGAAGTACAAATTTTAATGGAAAAAGGGGATGAATAATGGTCCGTTTTTACTTCCGGGAATGGTGTCCGGAATCAGCAAGAATCACTGTCCGGTTTGCGCAGGAATCACTGTCCGGATTAAACAAGAACCAGTGTCCGCTTTCAGCAAGAACACTGTCCGGAATCAGCAGGAATCAGTGTCCGGATTGGACAAGAATATGCATATCGTGATTTTTTATATTATATCCCATCCAGTAATCCAGTAAATCTACCAATAGAGTTGAAATTCGAAAAAATTAAAACAGAGAATAAAAACAGAGATTATG
>JAVVEL010000167.1:0-1888 GCA_032260385.1 Bacteroidales bacterium
CAGCAATAAAGGCCCGGCCGGTATCTTCTTATCCTCAAAAAAATCCACCAGCAGGTCATACAGGTTCCACTCACTGGCACTGACATAAAAGATTGGCCTTTCCTCACCTTCCTTCGGCTTATTCAAGGCACGGTAAAAAGCAGCCACCCCTTCGAAAGGAGAACGTGTCAAAGCATTCTTTGACATCATGACCCTGAGTTTTTTCAGTGTCCTGGTTGAATGTGATACCAGTACGGTATCATCAATATCAGACACAACTATATAGTCAGGTTTTGAATTAACAATAAAAGCCTTACAGGTGGCCCTGGCCGTCTTTCCTCCTTTATCCAGCCGGTCTATCAGCTTAAAGCTCACACTATCCGATATTTTCCCGTCCTGTAATGATCTTCTCGGGAGTATTGTATGAAAAAGGCCCCTTTCATTAGTCTTTACAATAACTTTCTGACCACAATAACTGATCTCAACCCTTACACCTGCAAGCTCATCGCCTGAGTATCTTTTTACCATAGTGAGTATATTTTTCCACATATTCTGTCCCGGCTCAGGTCTTGCCAGACCCTTATCTTCGATGACAGCACCGGTGATCATTACCTTGTTCTCCGTGCCATATGCATTGTATGGCAGTATAACCGGGTCTCCCAGCATGCCCAGGCGCCTCTTGATGGCTATTCGCGCCCCCCTGAACGGGTTCACGGCCTTCCTTAAAAAGAAAAGTAAAGTTTTTTTAGCCATAAAAGCAATGTTGCATTGTTTTTGAATATATGATCAAAAGGCAGACCAAATACCTGCCTTCAGGAAGGAATAAAATAATATTTACATGGAGAGAATAATGTTTTTCTTGAAACCCGGGGCAGGTAAGGGAATTTTTGAAAACCCGGAAGAGACAATAAGAAAAAAATCAAAACAGCACAATTACCAGTTCAGAATTTTTAATATCCCCGAAGAAGCTGACCGGGCAAAGATAAATGATGCCATTGATAAGTTCCGTCCTACAATTGCTGTTGCAGGAGGTGGCGACGGTACTGTAAACCTTGTTGCAAGGAATATAGCAGGTAAAGGTATCAGACTTGGCATTATCCCCCTGGGTTCATCCAACGGACTTGCATACCAGCTAAATATACCGGTCAGTCCGGATGAAGCCCTGGATCTGATAGCCGGGGGTGACAGCAGAAGAATTGACACCCTGATAATCAATGACAGGCATTTGTGCCTGCATATGTGCGACCTGGGGATGAATGCCAGGGTAATTAAAAGGCGTAAGGATGAAGATATGGGTGGTTTCCTCGGTTACGTTAAACAATATTTCAAAGAGCTGGGATATAAACATAAATTCAGCTTCTATGTGGATGCCGGGGACAGGCATATCACCGGCAAAGCCGTAATGGTAGTGCTGGCCAATTCATCCTATTATGGAACGGGGGCCAGGATAACACCGGAGGGTCAGCCTGACGACGGCCGGTTTGAGATCGTTATTGTAAAAGCCTACACCCTGCGCTTCTTCCTGGATATGCTGATAACCATCTTTTACAAAAACTACAGTAACAAAACTACCAGGTATATATTAAAAGCCAGGACGGCTGACATCACTACAAATAACCCACAGGAGTTGCAGATTGACGGTGAACCCCTGGGAATGAAAGATAGAATAGAGGCAAAAATACGTCCTGCCTCCATAAATATAATCTGCAATAAAAAACAGCAGGTTTAATTGATAACAATAATTTACCGGGATGGGCGGACTGCTCAACAAGAAGCAGGAAAAAAAACAGTGAAGGTGAAATATTACAATTTTGTGTATTCTGATTACCGGTGGAACTGTTGATTAAGTTTCACAGTATGCGGACATTTTCCACATCAGGTCTTAATGTTTTAAACCTGGCCTGCCTTG
>JAVVEL010000168.1:0-1848 GCA_032260385.1 Bacteroidales bacterium
CGCAGAGCCTATGTCGAAACCGAAGATATGATCCTCAAAGAGCTGGTGCCCGAGTGCGTCCTCAAGTTCAAGAGCGATAAGATACAGATCATGATAAAAGAACTGAAGAAGCAGCTCGGTGAAGCCCAGGAAAGCAAAAACACAGGCGAGGCCAACAACCTTCTCAAACAATACCAGGTCCTTTCCGCCATGCTCAAGGAAATCTCCCGCGCCCTCGGCGACCGCATCGTGCTTTAGCCCTTCACCGTTCGCCGTTAGTCTTTAGTCGTTAGTCGTTCGCCGTTTACACTTTTTACATATTATTTTTTGTAATTATGCTCGAAAAACATTATGTTTGTTAAACATTATATAAGATGAAATGTTTGTAAACAGGTTAAATGAGCAAAAACGTATAAGCGATGCCCTTGCCGGGGATAAATCAGTCTTACTTGCAGTCTATGGCAGACGCAGATGTGGAAAATCCACACTCTTAAAGAGAATAATGACCGCCGGCGATATTTACTTTGCAGCTGACCTTAGAGAAAAATCACTCCAGATAGAAGCCCTGGCAGGGAGTATTGACCTGAAGCTTAAGGGATTTTCATCTGTTAAATATCCCGGATGGGACGCACTTTTTAACAATCTTGCGGGTTTACTGCAACATAAAATTACTCTTTGCATCGATGAGTTTCCATACCTGGTGAAAAACTCACCGGAACTACCTTCAATTATCCAGAATATTATAGACAACAATATCAATAAGAATTTCAACCTTGTAATTTGTGGTTCTTCACAGCAGATGATGGAAGACATGATCCTGAACAGTGCTTCCCCAATGTATGGAAGGTGTGATGAGATATTAAATATTAAACCCATGTCTGCACGGTGGTTTAAGGAGTATTTCAGTTGCAGTGCCGCAGAAGCTGTCACGGGTTATAGTATTTACGGAGGAGTGCCAAGGTATTGGGAGTTAATGGCAAAGCATGATAAGCTTGCGGAGAGTGTTAAGTATCATATACTCGACACAGACGGGATTCTACATAAGGAGCCTGAAATGCTCTTTTATGATGAGATGCGTACATCTGTGATAGCCTTTTCAATACTCAGCCTTATTGGGATGGGCTGCAACCGTTTATCTGAAATAGCGGCACGACTGGAGAAGCCGGTAACACATCTTAACAGGCCGGTAAGGCTCTTGATCGATCTTGGCTATATAAGGAGGGAAACGCCTTTTAACATATCGTCAGGGTCAACAAAAAAAAGTCTCTATAAGATTGCGGACCCTTTCATGAATTTCTATTTCACCTTTGTTGTTCCTCACAAAAGCCGGCTGGAATATGGTATTGTTGAAGAAGTATGGCAGGAGATCAGTGGCAAGCTGGATCAATACACTTCAGCAATATGGGAAGAATTATGCAGGAAGGCAGTGCCATCACTCCATATTAATGAATTGACTTTCAAACCGGCGGCGCGATGGTGGGGCACCGGCCTGGATAAGAAGCAGCTTGAAGTGGATATCCTTGCTGAATCCATGGATAAATCAACCCTCCTGATCGGAGAAGCAAAATGGTCAGATAAGCTTAACCCCGGGAAGATATATAATGAGTTGAAATTGAAGAGCCGCAATCTGCCCTTTGTTCACCACCATAAAATACTGCCTGTCCTCTTTCTCAAACACAGGCCTGAAAAAACACGGGAGGATATTTTAATAATAGAACCGGATGATGTAATTAATGCTTGAAGCCCCCCGGCGTCCGCTGTCTTTTACCGTTCGCCCTTCGTCGTCTGCTCTAAGCGCTCTGCTCTAAGCGCTTAGCCAGTATTTCTTTCAGGCACCTGGCTGCTGTCTTACCGTCCCACAACTCCGGC
>JAVVEL010000169.1:0-1826 GCA_032260385.1 Bacteroidales bacterium
GTTGCGCCCTATGATGGTATCGTAAGTATCAACGGGAGCGTAGCATTGTTTGAAGATACAACTGATGACAGAAATGCCTATGAGACTGCCGATGGTGTTAGAGTTGCCATTCAGCATAACGGTAGTGAAATATGGGCAGAGAGGATTGATGCCCAAGATTACTCATCTCATAATCCGGTAAATACTGGTTCAGTGAATGTCAAAAAGGGAGACCGGATTTATTTTCGTGTTCAGTCTGTCTTTGACGGCGCCTATGATAAAGTTATGTGGGACCCTGTGATCACATACACTGATAAACCGCAAGAAATAATTAATGCTGACAATAAAAATGTTTACAAGTACAAAGCCTCTGAAGATTTTGTATTGATGGGTCGTGGCGGTTCTAGTCCCATGCCCTATAAAGGCAAGGTGCGTATTACCGGTGATTTAAATAAAGCCGACGTCACGACCGATGACATTAGGATAGTTGTCTATAAAAATGATGAGCCTATAATTAATAAGGTAATGTCGTGGAATGAATCAGGGGCAGTGATTTTGAATGATGAAGTAGCTATCGGAGTTGCAGATATCATGATTTATGATCAAAGCCAATTGAGTGCTTTGGGTATTGATGAAGCTTCCAGGCCCGACAATATATCCGATCCTATAGAAATCATGGACTCTCTTCGATTCGAAATTCAGACAGATTCTCCTATTGATCTGGCACAAATAACCTGGGCACCGGTAGTCACCTATATTGAGACAAATGATGAAAATTCAGGCAGTCTTGTAGATGAAGAAGGTAATTATATTATAAATATTGATATGCCCTATTTTGTGGATATGTATCCAGAGAATGGAAAGAATAGCGCTTCTCTCCCTTGGCAGGCCTCCAAAGAAGGTGCCTTTATTATCTTACCCCAGTTGGGCCTGATCACAGACGACCCTGAATATCAAGGGCCGCTTACCCAGGTACCGAAAAGCAAGGTGGCATTCACTGTAAAGCGCCGGGGTGCCCTTGTCGGCAAATCTATCCTTAATATTACCGACAACAAGGTGACGGAATCCTATCTCTCAAGTATTTTTGTACCTGGCGTCAAAGTTGGTGAAGAGCTTTTCCTTGATTTCAGTACCCGTAAGCCTGAATTACGCACCTATATTCAAGACCATAGTGCAAAGATCTTTTATGCCGAAGCGGTATCATGGGTAAGTGAGGTGAAAGAAACAATTAAAGTTACTCCTTTACTTGATTTTAACCTCAAGGGTAATGAAGAGGCTGACGGCAGGGCATTATTTATGATCGTTAAGAATGGAGAAGTTCTTCACAAAGAAAAGCTTGACGTCAGTGTTGATAAACAGACGGCTTTCGTTGCCGATGAAACAGTTATTAATAGTTCCGAGGGAGACAAGATTGAATTCTATTTAATCATTACAGATGGAAATCTTGGCGAATTCCTTCAAAAAGCTGCAATATCAATAAATCAAAACGGCCCGGTTTACGAAAAAATCATACAAACTGGCGGCTCACCAGAAACCTTCTCTTCCGTATTAAATTCAAGCATTAACGAGACAGGAATGTTCCCGGTTGCATACAGGGGGTGGAGCTATGTTGCCTATAACGGTAACCGGGACAGGGCACTTATGCCGATCAGCGAAAATGATTTTAATATAATTAATAATGATATCAATTCTGAAGAAAAGGCATATCCTATTATCCCTTTACAAAAGACACATTCCTGGGGTGGTGCAGATGAGGATTGCTGGGTGACAAATGATTCCATGAGCAGTTCACGTTTTGGAACCAAATATATCGATGTTCCAAAATCTGTGGATTTTAACGCCTATAG
>JAVVEL010000170.1:0-1813 GCA_032260385.1 Bacteroidales bacterium
CCGTATTTTCATATAAACTGGCAGGACTGACATGTTCGCCCGAATATATGAAATGTTCATACACCTCATCCGATAGTATGGTGATATTATGGTCCTCTGCCAGCCGGCACAGTTCCTTGATCTCATCCCGCGTCTGCACACTTCCCGTGGGATTGGACGGGGAATTGATAAAGAGCACCCGGGTCCTGCCAGTGATATGTTCAGCCACAGTATCGGCAGTAAGGGTGAAGTTCTCGCTCAGTGGCACACCTACCACATTACCTCCTGCAAATCCGCTCAGTGCCCGATAGGACACAAAGCCGGGGTCAGGGACCAGCACTTCATCACCTGGTTCCACCAGTGCCAGCAGGGCGATATGAAGCGCTTCGGAAGCTCCTGATGTGATAATAATGTCATCAGGGGCTACGTCAAAATGATTCTCCTGCATGAATTTGTCACGAAGGGCCTGTCTGAGTTCAAGTATTCCCAGGTTTGCTGTATATCCTGTGAACCCGTCAATAATCGCATCAATTGCTGCCTGTTTTATATGGTATGGGGTGTCAAAATCGGGCTGTCCAAGACCCATATTAACAGCATTCGGTCCGGCAGATTCAAATATTTTCCTTATACCTGAAATATCGATACTTTCAACCCTTTTCGCAAATTTTCGGTTCATTGTCATGCTTCATCCTTATATTCAACTCTTGATATCTTCCAACCATCAAGTGATTCCAGTTCCTTGCCAATCAAAATTATTCTGGCGATGCTTCCGTTCCAGTGGAAGGTTTTATCCAATTCACCATTTTTCAATTCCCTTGCCGTATTTTCAATAAAATGATTCAGAGCATGCTGTTTTGAAAACTGTATATTGAACAAGGCGCGATAACCACCTTTCGTCTTTCCGTACGACATCAGGACATAATCATGGTTTTCATACACAGGAATCCTGTCATAATCACAGATTATTTCCTTTTCATGGGTAAAAGAAGAATCGATCTTTGCAAAACATTGTAATACTATCGATATCACATCACGGGTAGTCTGTCTGCCAAACCATAATCTAATCTTACCGGTAGTGCAGTATAAATGAACCTCATCACATCCCATTTCAACAGACAGTATGTCCCTGCCAGGTTTAATAATGTCCTCAACCGACCTGTGTAAAATTTCAGACATCAAGGTATTGATACATACTAGGTAAATAAGAATCTTACTATTCAAACAGTTCCGGGATCAAAACGCTTCCATTACCTGTGAGTTTAGGATATTATGTCAGTATACAATAAGTCTGGTGACAAAATGTCCGAAACTCATATATATTTACCATATATTTTATATATTCAATATATAACAGGATATAAATATGGATATTCGTAAAATCCAGCGGACAGGAGGAGCTACATATATTGTTTCCCTTCCAAAAAGATGGGCTGACAGGGTAGGTGTGACCAATGGCACGAATGTAGGGATTACTATCAGACCAGACGGGGCCCTTATTATAACACCCGATATTTCGTCTCCATCCCCTTCTAAAAAGCAACTTGATGTTACAGGGAAACACGGGGAACCTCTGGTAAGGGAAATTATTGCTTCATATATCGCTGGGTTCAATATAATTGAATTAATTTCACAGCGTATCTCGACAGAACAAAAACAGACCATCAGGCAAATTACCCACAAGCTCATTGGACCCGAGATCATTGAAGATACTGCGAATCGTATGACTATACAGGACCTGCTTAACCCGAATGAACTTTCTTTACGCCAGAGTGTAAGGCGTATGTATTTAATAGCTGCATCCATGCATACCGATGCAATACTGGCAATTTCATCC
>JAVVEL010000171.1:0-1802 GCA_032260385.1 Bacteroidales bacterium
AGATTTCATTAAACTCATCCCCCTTCTTTTTGAAAGATTCAATAAGTTCCTGCAGGGTATTGATAAGTGTCACATTATTATTATACAGAGCAATCTTAATTGCTGTAGGATAGGCATCATTGGTTGACTGGGAAAGATTAACATGGTTGTTGGGATGACAGTATTCATATTCACCCTTTTTCTTTCCCATGATCTCCAGGGCACGGTTTGCTATCACCTCATTGGCATTCATGTTGGTTGATGTCCCCGCTCCTCCCTGTATCATATCGACCACAAAATGGTACTGGTACTTGCCTTTCTGTATATCGGTGCATGCGGCAATAATTGCCTCCGCAATCCTGTCATTAAGCAGTCCCAGGTCATGGTTTGCCCTTGCCGCTGCTTTTTTCACCATGGCCAGGGCCTCCACCAGGACAGGAAAGAAATTGAGTGTAACCCCGCTGATGTTGAAATTCTCGATAGCACGCATAGTCTGTATACCATAATAAGCCTGGTTGGGCACATTTCTGTAACCCAGCAGGTCGTGCTCCTCCCTTGTTTCACCTGCTTCATACTGTGCTGCCACGTTCACCATGCGGTTATTGGCATGGCGCATCCTGCGGGAAATTACCTGGGCAACATTCGACATTATCTTCAATGCAGAAGCACTGTTCTGAAGGAAATATTCCTTTTTAACCGAGAGCACACGGGTTGTCTCTATGGCCCTGGCGCTTGTCGAATGCTTGCTGTCGCTCGACCAGCTGCCCTCGCCAAGGAAATCACCCCTGGTAAAGAATGAGAGACGCTTTTCCTCACCGTAAATATTTTTCTTGAATAGTACCACCTCGCCCTCGTAAATCAGGAAGAGATTTTTACGCTCACCGTTTTCTTCAAACAGCAGTTCATTCCTTTGGAAGATGACCTCATCTATGCTTTCCGACAATTTCCTGAATTCCTGCTCATCGAGTCCCTGGAAAAGTTCTATCTGCCTGATAAAGCCCTGTATTTCAACTATATTCATGTCGTTGTATTTTTAAAATTATTACCTGCAAAAATAAGAAAGAAAAACCATTCAGGCGGAGCTTTTTGGAACTTTGCATATCTTAGTGTAATTAACCCAAAGATTTAAAGAATGAAGCTTTTGTTAGTGAAAAGAGCGCCCTGGATGGTGGCATTAACGATGATTATGGCCTGTGCAACGGCCCAGGAGGCCTCTTTAGCCATTGAGACCCCGTTCCGCAAAGGGGTAAACCTTACAGGATGGTTCCAGGCCAGTAGCGCAGGGGTAGTGCAGTATGATAAATACTCAAAACAGGATTTTATCAATATAAAGAGCCTTGGTTTTGACCATATTCGCCTTCCCATAAACCTGCATTACATGACGGAAGGGGCAAATGGTGATATCATGGAAAGGAAACCAGGTGATGAGACGGGAGGAGTAAATGGTGACATGACGGAAGGGGCACCTTATTATACCCTTGATGCCACCTTCCTGGAGAACCTGAACCGTGTGATCGACTGGGCCGAAGAACTGCAGATGCACCTGATCCTCGATAACCATACTTTCGACCCTTCCATGGATACCGATCCCGATGTGGAGGACATTCTCCACAAAGTATGGGCGCAGATGGCCCGGGAATTTGCTGACAGGTCAGGATATATCTATTACGAGATACTAAACGAGCCGCACGGCATAAAGGACAGGGTATGGAACAGGATACAGGGGAGAGTGATAGAAACAATAAGGGAATACGATAACAAACATTATATCGTGGTGGGACCTGCCGGGTGGAACAGCTATAACAACCTGGCGGCCATGCCTG
>JAVVEL010000172.1:0-1797 GCA_032260385.1 Bacteroidales bacterium
GAGGAAGTATGGCATGAAGCTCAAACTGAAGCAACGCATAATTTCATGGACGTCCCCCACTCCCCAACGCACCCGTACCCGTCGGGGGCAACCCGAGTTGCCCCCGTTCGCCAAAAGTCCGAATGAGGTGACAAACTCGCAAATGGTACCAAATAATCAGAAAGCACAAGACCGAATAATGTGGGAATCAACAACTCTGAACAGTGCTATCTCCAAAATGGCCGTAAGGAACACCATCGACAACTAAATATTGATGATAGTTTGTAAAGGCGTTTCTCAGCGGCCTAAAACATTTTTTTACTATCAAACCTGTCGGATCAGTATTGTTGATGGGGTTCGAGCCAACATAATTGTAAATGTTAATGCCACCTTTGAAGCCTATCGGGTCTTTTGAAATGAATCGCCCTTCCATCGGATCATAGTACCGAGCCCGGTAAAAGTAGAGCCCAGTCTCCTTGTCCCACTCCCTGCCGGTATAGGTAAGCGGCTGCTTGATGCGATTCTTCCGGTCATGTAAGTTGCCCGTGTCAGTGTCTGACTTCTACGAGGCAACCCATATAAAAAATTCCATTATCAAGGACAAAAAAGCCAAGCTAAAGCATATTATAAGGAGATAATATGCTTTGCCTACTCTTCCATACCTCTCTTTGGATAACCTCTTATATTCAAATACTAATAAAGGCCACAAAGGATTATGTCTCATTTCGGTATAACTAAAGACACCGAAAGTCTTTAATTTTATAATAATATAAAAATAAATCAGGATAAAGCCAGCACCAAAAACAGAAGAGAAAGTATCAAGATGTTCATATATCATTTTGAACATCCCCCCATCTCTTTTGATTCAGAAAGCCAGTAATAGCAAACGGTGGCCTTAAAGCCAGTGCCTCCACTACCACCAATATATGGGCTATCAGCGTCACCTTCTACATCAAAACTAAAACCACCCTCGATCCCCAGAGGCCCATAGATACCAAAACCTCCTTGAGGTGCAATTATATGTTTTGGTGGATTCTTGCAGCCATTAGGAACGTCATAAAGGGATGCGCCACTACTGACCCCTCCAACAAAGCCAGCTCCAAAGCAAACTTTTCTATACTTGTGTTTCCATAATGTACAACCGTCACAGCAAGTCACATAAGCTTGGCCATAGCCGATAATGAATTGGGCCTCCCATTCTCCATAAGAATCATACTTGAGCCCATATGGATCATTTTTAGTTGTGGGCCGGTTCCCTACATAAGCATACAGGTTTATCCCACCCTTGAAGCCAATCGGGTCTTTCGAGACGAACCTCCCCTCCATCGGATCATAGTATCTGGCGCGGTAGAAATACAGCCCCGTCTCCCGATCCCATTCCCTTCCGGTGTAGGTGTAAGGATTATTGATCGTTGCGCCGGTTGCCTCCTTCATCCTCCCAAAAGGCTCGTAGTCATATCTCGCCATAACCTTGCCCGTGCTGTCGGTAATGGCCGTTACGCTTCCCAATCCATCATAATGGTAGAAGAATGTTCCGTCGGCATCCTTTCTGGCGATTATTTCGTCCATCCCGATTCCGAGGGTATAACGGGCCGTCCGTGTTCCCGACGCATCGTACTCGGAAAGGACGCTCATACCATCGTGAAAGTAACTGGTTGTACCCGCTTCAGTGGTCTTGGCGAGCCGACTGAAACCGTCCGGAAAGTTGTCGACGGTGACGGTCTTCCCGTCCGACGTCGTCACCTGTGACAGCCTGCTCTGATAATCATGGTTGTAGGTGGTCGTTGCCGTCGTCTTGCGTTGGGTGACAGATTGGCG
>JAVVEL010000173.1:0-1781 GCA_032260385.1 Bacteroidales bacterium
GTCAGACTTTTCCGTCCCGTTAAGATTCTTGTCCTCTTCCATTGTTGTGATTTTATTCTGTTTAAGCGCTCAAATTTACGAATAATTTGTCATTCTGGTGAATACCGGGCTGAGCTATCTTAAAAACTTTTTGCCCTGGTCCTGACATACTGTGGATATTCACCCTGCCAGGAAGTTAAAATCAGGTGGTTTAAAAAAAATGTATAATAAATTTTGCTAATCTGCCGATAAGAGTTATACAATTCATAAATTTTAGGCGCGAAGTATTTTTCATTTAAAAAATAAAGGATCTTATGAGCGGTTTTTTCGGGGCAATTTCAAAAAACGATACTGTAAGGGATATATTTTACGGGACTGATTATAATTCACACCTTGGTACCAGGAGGGCAGGCATGGTTTTCTACAATCCGAAAGATGGTTTTCAGCGTACCATACACAGCCTGGAGAACAGCTATTTCAGGACAAAATTTGAGGATGATCTTGACAAATTCAGCGGCCGGCAGGGCATAGGGGTGATAAGTGATACCGATCCGCAACCCATAATGTTCAATTCACACCTGGGGCGCTTTGCCATAGCCACCGTATGCCGCATGGTTAATATAGAGGAACTGGAGACTTACTTCCTGGCCGATAAAAAGCATTTCACTGAAAACTTCGAAGGCAATGTCAATCCTACTGAAGTGGTTTCCAACCTTATATGTGAGGAAAATGATTTTGTCGCCGGCATTGAGAATGTGTATGACAAGGTTAAAGGATCATGTTCGCTCATCATACTTACCCCTGACAGGATTATTGCAGCGCGTGACAAGCTGGGACGCACACCCGTGCACATAGGGAAAAAGGAAGATTCCTATGCCGTGGCCTCGGAAACAACATGTTTTCCCAATACGGGATACGAGGAAGTATATTTTTTAGGTCCGGGTGAGATTGTCGAAATTACAGCTGACGGCTACAGGACACTGAGAAAGAAAGGGGATAAGATGCAGATATGTGCCTTTCTATGGGTTTATTATGGCTACCCTTCATCCGATTATGAGGGCATTAATGTTGAACAGTGCAGGTACAGGTGCGGGGCTGCACTTGCGCGCCGTGACAGTGTTGAGGCTGACCTCGTTTCAGGCATACCCGATTCAGGTATCGGTCATGCCATAGGTTATGCCAACGAGAAGCATATTCCCTATGCGCGGCCCTATTTGAAATACACGCCCACATGGCCCAGGAGTTTTATGCCTCAGAACCAGTATATGAGAGACCTGGTTGCCAAGATGAAACTCATTCCCGTGAAGTCACTCATTAAAGGAAAAAGACTGGTATTCTGCGATGATTCAATAGTCAGGGGAACCCAGTTAAAAGACAATACGGCAGATCTGAAAAAGGCAGGTGCCGCGGAGGTACATATGAGGATAGCATGTCCCCCGCTTACCTTCCCCTGTGACTTCCTGAACTTTTCCCAGTCACGTTCAACACTCGAGCTGGCCAGCAGGAAAGCCATTGAGAAGCTTGAAGGATCAGAGAAAGACCTGCACGAATATGCTTTACCTTCATCGGAAAAATACCGGGGCATGGTTGAGCAGATTGCCCTCGACATGGGTATTGATTCCCTTATGTTCCAGAATCTTAATGACCTGGTCGCTGCCATAGGCCTGCCAAAGGAACAGCTGTGCACACATTGCTGGGACGGCAGCAGCTATTATTGATAAGAGCCCGGTTTTTTTTGCCGCAACTGTTAAATATTATTTATTGAAGGCTTAATTAATCAGTTTTCAGTACATTTATACCTC
>JAVVEL010000174.1:0-1736 GCA_032260385.1 Bacteroidales bacterium
CGAAATTCATCCGAAGCGGAGTGAAGAGACTTTTTTATGAAAAACCAGGAAAACGTGAGTTTTCTTTCAGGCACTAAATAGGGATTGAATATGGAAAAGCAAGATGGATGCCCTCAAGACCCATAGCTGCAGCTATTTGGTCTCCTGCCCCGCTGAACATGTCATATAATGAGTGCATGGATCCAAGCAGCAGACCGACAAGCAGGGGTATAATAATTTTCTTATTTATCCCTACATCAGCGTCCCACAATTTTTTCAACCCGGTTAAATTCAGTACATAAACACCCGCAAATCCGATAAGGCCTATAAGTCCGATGGCTCCCCAGGAGAATAAGGCTCTCTGGCTCTCAAGCATCGGGGTGTCCGGACCCAGGATAATGATATAACGTATAATGATCAGTGCTGCAATAAGCAAAGCATAGCAAATAAGGTCGTTTCTTTTTTGTATTCCCATGATATCTTTTACTCTTTAATTCATAAGTACTAATGAATAACCTTGCACCCACTATTTGATATTTCTATAAAATTGAAAGCTTCACTATTTATGCAAAATTACAGGCTAAAAATTATACCCCATGTTACCTGCTGGTGTTTGTTATTCGTTTAAGAGGTTTTATTTACTCAAGTTGTTAATTATCTCATGAATGGCTAATGCAATCTCGTAAACCCTGTAGTAATTAACGATATCAAGGTTATCTTTAGGTGTATGAGTTATATCCTGCTTATCAATATTTTCAATGAACCAATTAGAACTAACTGCAATTGATGGACATCCATATTGTAAAAAGATACTGTGATCGCCCTGATACCATGGAATTCCTTCCTTCAAAGCCGGACTATTTTTTATTATCCTTTGCACAATACTTTTAATGTTATCAGGCAGTTCGAATAATGAAAATGATGACTCTCCAACCTTATAACCGGCTCCATCAATGTTGATATTTAATAATATATCAGTAAATGAATTTTCATATTGTTCAATATACTTCATTTGTCCTGAAACTGCATAATAATCCTCACCATTGAAAGCAACTAATTCAATAGTGTAATTACTATAAAAGTCTTTTAACAATTCAGCAAGAAGCAGCAAAACGGTAACACCGGTTGCATTATCAATGGCTCCCGGAGTTCCTTTTTTAGCATCAATATGGGCTGTAATAACAATTCTTTTCTTTGTACTGCCAGGTTTTCGGCCAATTACATTATATGCTATTTCGGGAATACGCTCTGCTCTGGATTCCAGGACAACAGTCTTTTCCCGATCATTATTTAACTTTTCTCCTTCAGTATCCTTCATAAAAACAGATGGTATATTAAAATCACCATCTTCAAACATAGGGAATGGATAAACACCTCCAGCAAGGGCAGGATTATGACCGGTAGCACAAATAATTGCTTTAACATTGCTATTTTCCAGTATTGATATTACACGCTTATGTTCGTTGGGATTATAAAAAACGAAATTTTTGGGCATTATTTGCTCCTTAGCTATTTCTCCATGAAGTAATATAATTTTACCAGATAGTTCTTTATTTTCCAGTTCGGAAATGGTACCTATCGAAACTAACTCCCCCTCTGTGGAACACCCCAGAGAATAGGGACTTGAAAACACTTCATAGCTGTTTTGCCCACACTTCAGTATAGCCCCGTTGGTTTTCCAATCCATCACATTAAGTAAGGTTTCCTCAATCTTCCAATTGTTTTTTAAAAGTTCATTCTTAAAATAATCCGTTGCA
>JAVVEL010000175.1:0-1735 GCA_032260385.1 Bacteroidales bacterium
CCTGGTTCATCCCTGCGAACATTTCTAATTGCTTCCACTCGTCATCTGACGGAACATGCCATCCTGTCGGACACAGTTTGTTTGTAGCAACAGCATAATAGTTATATATTGCTCCATAGGGATCTTTATAAGTTGATTCATCGTTATCCAGCCAACAATATGCCGGAGTTGTCATGCCGGACCATGTTTGAATGATAAGAAGGCAATGAAGGTAAAACAGCCGGCAAGGAGTTTTTGGTTCTTTTTCATGGGATTCATTATTAAGGGTTAGATAATCATTCAGGACGAAAGTATCTCTCATAGGAAGTTCGTATGTTGACTTCAGGAAATTTATGCAAAATTCACGACAGCACAATCGCTCGCCGATAAGATTTTTCAGTCCGTCAGAAAGAATTTTAGGATTATATCTTCCGGGCCTTTTGAATCATTTCCCCGGTCATGGGATCGACAAAATATTTTTCGAAAATAACTCCTTTGGATATCCGGTGCTATGGATTTAAAATTAAATTTACACCGGGTTTTAATCCATTTATGAGAGGATGATTCATGATTAGAATACTGCATTATTCAATCAGGAATATTATCCTGAGCTAAGTTTTATTTGTTTTACTAAACTATATTAGAATGAAAAATGTAATTCTGACTTTAATTGTCCTGGCATTAGCAACACCTGTAATACTCAGCCAGGTTAGTGATACAACATCTGCGATATCCCAGGTTAAGGAAAAGAAGAAATCATCATTTATGGTAGAGGGTGGTATCCAGGCGCCGTCATGGGTAGCACTTCCATGTAATCCTGTTTCATCAACAGTTGAATCAAGTGGAGATGCCGTAATGGCAGGAGGCTGGTTTTTCGGATTCGGGATACTGTATCCTCTTTCAAAGAATATTGAGATAGGCTTGCTTGGGGAAATTGGAAGGAAGAGTGCAGATGTGGCCTATGAAGGGGAAGTATCAAGCGGGGGCTGGGTATATGTTGAAACTGGGTCACATGAAACCGGTGTATTCCCTGCCGATGTCAAGTATTTTTTTGATGCTGTATCGCTGCGTGCAGCTATAAGATATGTTTATCCCATGGAAAAGTTCCGGATATGGGGTGGCATAGCACCGGGTATTTTCACGGTGAATGCAAATTTCCTGACTGCAGAGCGTGACGGAACCTATGGGGAATTTTCAAAGGGACAGGCAGGAATTACCTACCAGGTAGGGATTGATCTTTTAATGGGTGATTTTGGTAAGATAAGCATATTCGGAGACCTGGCCTCACCGGTGGTGGATGCGGAGTACACAAATTTATTCGGTATAGCTGACTGGGGCGGAGGAAACCATATAATGAGTCCATACAGGATCGGTCTTGCCCTAACAATGTAGCAGGGCAGCGATTATATTATCTCAATAGCGCGTTAGTGTAATCTGTGTTAATCTGTGTAATCTGCGCACTATGCATTATCTTTGCAGGGATGAAAACTGACGATTTACATAAGCTTGTCAGGGAGCGGGTGGTGGTGCTGGATGGGGCCATGGGCACCATGATCCAGCAGTACAGGCTGAGCGAGGAGGATTACCGTGGGGATCGCTTCGGGGAGCACGGGGTGCCACTGAAGGGGAATAATGACCTGCTTTGCATCACACAGCCGGAGATAATAAAGGAGATTCATCATAAATATCTGAGCGCGGGGGCGGATATCATATCGACCAATACCTTCAACGCCAATGCCATCTCGATGGCGGATTA
>JAVVEL010000176.1:0-1712 GCA_032260385.1 Bacteroidales bacterium
GTGGAGAAATATGAGACATTCGATAAGTCCATGGAAGAGAAATGGGATAAGTTTGAAAAAAATATCTACCAGGATATCGAATCCTTTAACAAGGCATATAAAAAAGCCGGGCACCTGTTCAAACCGGGAAAAGGCAGCTACAAATCAGAAAGAGAGTAGGCACATCTGCCGGGCGTATTTTTGGGACAGGCACCGTAAGTCCAGCAGAAGACACTACCAGGGGGATAGTCCTGTATGGACTTAAAACTACTACCATAAACTGAAAAATATCCACGGAATTCGTAACTTTAAGTGTTATTGACAAATCTTTTCGCCACATATGGATAAGGATGAAAGCCTGCAGTTCATTGAGAAAATCTTTAGCGCTGAGAAACCCTTAGAAGGTAATAACAGCCTGATACAGCATTTCTATGACATTATTGATGATCTGATCCTTTTACTCGATATGCAGGGCAGAATCAAATTCACCAATAAACGGGCCGGCGAACTGCTGGGCTTTAATGATAATAGTTACTTCGGGCAGAGCTTCCCTGATATTTTCATACCTGAAGAAGAAAGGAATGATTACAGGATCTACCTTGAAAAGATAATAAAGGACAAGCATAATGCCGGGCATCAATATAATTTCCATGTTCTTACAGGCTCTGATAGGAAAGAGAGAGACTTTATCAGATCATATACCCGTGTAATAAGCGATAGCGACAAGCGCCCACTGGGCCTTTTCATACATGGAAGAATAGCGGAAAAAGCAACTCGGCTGATACCCGGCTCCGGTAACAGAAAAAGCAGCCAGGACAAAGAAGATAAAGGACGCCAGGCAACAAGCGAGTTTATTGCAAATATAAGTCATGATATCAGGACCCCCCTGAGTGCCATAATGGGCTTTACCGAACAGCTTATGCAAACCGGGCTGGATAAGAAACAGCAGGAATACCTGGAAATAATTGATAAATCATCCGAGCACCTGTATGACCTTGTAAATGACATACTTGTATATACAAAAAGTGAAGCCAGGCAAATAAAACTGGATGCAGGGCCTTTCAAGATAGATAATACTATAAAGTATGCCTTCAAGTCACTTAAGGCAAAAGCAAAAGAGAAAAATATACGCTTCTCATATGAGATAGATGATGCACTGGATGTTGTGGTCATAGGCGATTCATTCAGGCTCAGGCAGGTACTGCTGAATATGCTTAGCAATGCCATTAAATTCACTGACCGGGGTTATGTTAAGCTGAGGTGCATGGCCGGAGAAAAATCGGGTGACCTTCTGAGGGTACGCTTTGATATTATAGATACGGGAATAGGTATCAGTCCGGAAAACCTGAAAACTATTTTCAGCAAATTCAGGCAGGCCGAATCAGCCTGGGGAAGGCAATACGGGGGGACAGGGCTGGGACTGACGATATGCAAGAACCTGATAGAATTGCAGGATGGCAGCCTCTCCGTTTCGAGCCGTGAAAATGAAGGCTCAACTTTCAGTTTTGTCATACCATACGAGAAAGCCAGGATGAGTAAGATCTTATCGGATAATACAGGGCAGATCGACCGGAACAAATTAAAGGGCAGGAAAGTTTTACTGGTTGAAGATGACAGCGTTAACCGGCTGCTCGGTAAAATAATACTGGAGAAGTTTGGTTGCATTTATGAAATCGCAGTAAACGGTAAAGAAACACTGGAGAAAATAAAAAATAAGGATTATGAACTGATAC
>JAVVEL010000177.1:0-1693 GCA_032260385.1 Bacteroidales bacterium
CCTTTTCGACAATAATATAAGCTATAGTGAGCCTTAATGATATCATAATCAAACCTATACCATATAATCCGTCAAGCTTTCTACCGTATATTAAATAGCCGTAGAGGTAGCTTGCAAATTATACAATTAGAATATCAAGAAGTTACAGAATTCAAATAAAAAGTTACATCATTCACAGCTTGCTTCATCTTCTGTGGTTTGATCATTATTCCGGGTGAAAGTATCCTGTCAGGATCTTCCTTTGACAATAATCCCTCTTTGATGCAGGGTTAATATACCCCTGTGTTTGTTTCCAGTACTTCCCTGGCAATTGACGTTTTCCAGTCTTTTATTGATAAATTCAAACTAATCAGATAACGTGGCTTTGTAATCTGTAAATTCATATCAGGTCAGAAATTTCTTAAATATACCAGGAAATTCGGGTTAAGAGCGGTAGCTGCTGCTAGCTGTTGATCTCCTTATCCCAGTCGTAGTCAGCGGCTTCTTCGAACCACTGCGGCCAGTGCCTCGCCCACTCCGGCATCCGGCAATCCCTTACCCTTTCCATCATATGGTATGGCTTGATGTCAAGTACCGGCGTGCCGTCCTCAGCATCAATATAAGGGGTATGGATAATCCCCCTGGCAAAATCAATCTCCAGGACATTGACAGTGCTTGACAGCACGGGGTTGGGGCGCATGGGTGCATGGGTTGCAAACACACCTATCTCTTCAGGCCAGTTTTTAAACAGTTTACCCATATTCAGCCTCGCGCGGCTTTCATCATTATCGCACAGGTGGCCCCACCAGACAATGTGCAGATGACTGAATCCCTCCAGTCCCTTCAGGCCTTCTTTATATTCCTCCCTAATTCTTATAAAATATTTTTTGCCATCAATATGTACCGAACCAATCGCTTTGAGTATGAATGTTTCTTTCATGGTTTGAAATTATTTATTGATTCTCTGTTTTACCTGACTCAATCGTCTTCTTTAGTTGCCTTACGAACCTGGCAGCAGGAGCCCCATCCTAATATTTTCCATCCTTCCAGTTCCACCAATTAAGTTTTTCCGGGTCGCGTTTGTCTTCCGGTGTTTCTGCATAATATACCGCACAGCGAAAAACATAAAGCAGGCACCTGTCCTGGGTCTGTCCTGCAAAACGGTTTGATAATTCGTACAGTTCTTCGGGATCCTGTCCTTTCAGGTCCTCAACTTTCTTTATGCCTATATGCCAGAGGTCGCTTGCAACGGACTTACCAACACCGGGTATTTTTGTAAGGTTTTTTATTGATGTTTCTTTTACAAGTTTTATTTCATCTTCTGAGGCCTGATCATCCTTTCTGGTGAAAGTATTTTGTCAAGTTCCTCCTTTGATAGTAATTTCTTTTTGATGCAGAGCTCATATACGCCGGTGTTAGTTTCCAGGGCTTCACTGGCAAGGCTGGAGCATGCTTCATATCCAAGCGCGGGAACAAGGGCCGTCACTATACCGATGCTGTTCTGCACCATCTCCAGGCACCTCTCCCTGTTGGCCGTTATTCCGTCGATACAGCGGTGCTTTAAGGTCATCATCCCGTTTTTCAGCATCTCCATCGATTCGAAGATGCTCTGCACAATGACAGGCTCCATGACATTAAGCTCCAGCTGTCCGGCTTCGGCAGCAATAGTGACGGTAAGATCATTACCTATTACCTTGAAGGCTACCTGGTTGAC
>JAVVEL010000178.1:0-1672 GCA_032260385.1 Bacteroidales bacterium
AAGTTATAAAATAAAACAGACATATTCAAGTTGACATGACACTAGTATTTATCAGCTTATTTTTGTTTCTTGCATGATATAATGATTCTTATGCAAGCCTGATGAAAATCTTAAGATCATCCGTACTGATATTCCTTGTATTATTGTCCGCAGCCTGCATGCATGACAGCAAAATAGAGGTTTTAAAGCTTGCTCACGGACTCGATACTGAACATCCCGTTCACAAGAGCATGGTTTACATGGCCGAAATACTGAAGGAAGAATCAGGAGGCAGTCTGACAATAGACATATACCCATCGGCACAACTTGGATCTGAAAGGCAATGCATTGAATTACTGCAGATAGGAAGCCTGGATATAACGAAAGTATCTGCTTCGGCGCTGGAAGGTTTTGCACCTGCCTACAAGGTACTCAGTTTACCCTTTATTTTTGACGACAGGGAACATTCCTATGAAATTCTGGATGGAAATACCGGTAGGGAAATTTTACTGTCATCAGAAAAATACTGGCTCAGAGGCCTTACCTTTTATGATGCCGGCAGCAGGAGCTTCTACACCAAAGACAGGCCGGTGAAACATCCTGACGATCTTAAAGGACTTAGCATCAGGGTAATGAAAAGCCCAACAGCCATAGAGATGATAAACAGTTTTGGTGGAAACCCGACGCCAATTTCATGGGGCGAATTATACACCTCATTGCAGACAGGACGCGTAGACGCTGCTGAGAACAACCCTCCCAGCTTTTTTCATTCGCACCATTATGAGGTGTGCAAATATTATTGCCTCGATGAGCATACTTCCGTGCCTGATGTGCTGTTAATAAGTACAATAACGTGGAAACAGATGGATGAAAAAGAAAGGAAATGGCTGGAAAATGCAGCCCGTCGTTCATCAATATACCAGCGCAAATTGTGGATTGAAGATGAGAAAGAATCGATGCGGCAGTTAGAGGCAGCAGGGGTAACTATCATTCCCACCGAAGAAATTGACAGGGAAGCTTTCCGGAAGGCTGTGGACGGAATGTATGAAAGGGCTTCAGCCGATCCGGTGGTCGGGCACCTTATTGAAAAGATAAAACAAAGTACTGAGCATGAGAAAAATAATTGACCTTATTCTCAGCAGGCTTGTGATAATATTAATGTCAGTACTTGTTATTGATGTTTTGCTCCAGGTATTTGGCGGTATTTTCATAAGCAAATCCAATCCCTTCTCTTTTACCGATGAGTTGGCTGAGTTCCTTCTTATTTGGGTGGGGCTCCTTGGGGCTGCCTATGTAACAGGACAAAAACAGCACCTGGCTATAGAAGTCATTAACAAAAAACTATCAGAAAGAAACCTGCAAAAGCTTAAAATCTTCATAAACATTCTGATAATATTGTTTGCTGCCCTGGTTTTGATTACGGGAGGCACCAGCCTTGTTATTATAAATATTAAGCTGGAACAGTTATCGGCCGCCATGCAGCTGCCCATGTGGTATGTCTACATGGTGTTGCCACTGAGCGGACTGTTTATAATATTTTATGCGTTTGATGACATCACAGGGTTGAGGGGTTGAGTCCGCTGGCGGGGATCTCCATCTTCGCTGGCGCGGATCTACAGATCTGTGCCGGGCTACGACGGACAAAGCCAGATCTGTGCCGGGCTACGGCGGACAAAGCCAGATCTGTGCCGGG
>JAVVEL010000179.1:0-1664 GCA_032260385.1 Bacteroidales bacterium
ATTTTAAGAATTACGGTACACCATTGGCTGTTCCGGGCCGCATAGAGGCAGAAGATTATTTTGAGATGTCCGGGATAGACACAGAGAACTGCACCGACCAGGGTGGAGGATTGAATGTTGGATGGATTGACCCGGGAGACTGGATGAAGTACTATCTTGATATACAAACTACTGGTTTATATCGTATCACGGGCAGAATCTCAGGGTATAATTCAGGAACCTTAACACTTGTTTTCAATGACACTGTATCATCCGGCATCAACTTCAGCTCAACCAATGGATGGCAGTCCTGGGCCGATTTCCAGACCCCATTGTACCTTCACCGGGGTAAATATGTAATGAAAGCACTGGCATCCAGCAATGCGTATAATATTAACTACTTTGATTTTGAGCTTTTCGCTACAGGTATTGATGAAATATCAAACGGCATTGATGAAATATCACTTTTCCCGAATCCTGTCGGTTCATACTTCACCCTCCGGTTCAAGAATAAAATTAACCAGCCGGTAACGATAAAGATCTATGATATGCAGGGAAGGTTTATCAGGGAGATGTACAGTGGCCCCCTGGATTACGGCCTGAACACATTTTCTTTTGATATTAATCAATCCATGGAAAAGGGAATCTATTTTGTTGAGATAAAAAGCCAAACAGGCAGGCACTTTAAAAAGCTTATTAAAAAATAGTGGACCATAGGTGTAGCCTTTTTGAAACTTTGAGATAAAATACACTGATTACCAATTAGTTACGGCAAGAAACTTACGCAGTGGGATATGCATGATGCCTTCATGTGATGGGCCTGTATATTCATCCATGGTAATAAGCATCTTTGGGTAGTTGTCGGGTATCTCCTGCAAATTACCAAACTCTCTCTCACGGGTCGATTCGTCAGTGATCCGGAGTGCTACCTGCAGGTAAATTTTTTCGTTGTCTTTTTCTGCAATGAAATCAATCTCTTTATCACCACTTTTGCCTACCCTGACCCTGTAAGCGCTACTTAAGAGATGATTGAGAACAGCATTCTCAATAATCAAACCCATGTCAAAAGCACTATACCCGGCAATGCTGTTGCGCAGGCCAATATCAGTGAAATAATATTTCTCACCGGATTCAAAAATCTTCTTCCCCCTTATGTCAGATCGTTTTACCTTCGAAACAAAAAACGCTGCAGCGAGATAATCAAGATATGCCAGTACAACCGAAACAGCCACATTTATTCCCTTCGATTTTAGGTATTTGCTTATATTATTGGCTGAGACAAGGCTCCCTGTATGATTGGCAAGATACAGGATAAGCCTCTCAAGAAATTCGACATTCCTCAAATGATGTCGGGCTACAACATCACGGAAAAGTATGGCCTGATAAATATTTCTCAGATAATCGAAGACTACCTCGTCACTGAGTTCAAGATTTTTAAGATAAGGTAAACCTCCATATCTGAGATACAGGTTTAAAGTGTCAGAGTTGTTTTTCAATTGATGAAAAAGCGTGAATTCATTATACGTTAATGGATAGATAGGTATTTCAATATACCTGCCACCTAACCATGTTGCCAGCTCCCCTGACAATAATTTTGCATTGCTGCCTGTACAATAAATATCAAAACCCTTTTCAGCAACCAGACTCCTTAATGCAAGTTCAAAACTTTTAATAGCCTGTATCTC
>JAVVEL010000180.1:0-1633 GCA_032260385.1 Bacteroidales bacterium
GGTGCACCGCTGGCAATACTGGTAAATATTATTGTCTCAAAATTAACCAGTCCGACACCGCTGGAAATTAGAAAATTCCTTATTGAACAGGTACACAGTTAATGGTTTTTTTCAGAAATAAAGCTACAGGGGCACTCATTGTAATAATGATTGCCCTTGTTGTAACAGGACTCTTTATAGCGAACAAATATTACAGCTCCGTCAACAGTGCAGTTGACCCAAGAATAGTGCCGGCCAGGGAGTTATATGCTAAGTATGATAATTATGCAAAGGAGGGTGATTATTATAAAATTTTTGCCCTCCTTGACTCGGTGGAAGCTGTTTACAAGGAATACCCGCACTATGAGAACTCTTTCGAGCTCGGCGTTATACATAATAACAGGTCGGCAGCCTATATTACAATATTTTTGTTCGGGGATAGTATACGTGCCGATTATAATCCCTTTTCAGGGACTGAGCCTGATTCCCTGCTGAATATGGCCGAAGCGGAAGTTGAGAAGGCAATATCCCTGTACGAAGGGTGGATGGTGAAATATGAAGGTAAGAGCAGTGAGGAAATAAGAGAGATGATAGACGATAATTTCAGAAGGAAGATGCCGGCACAGGAATTTGCTGTGATAGATAAATACCTTGATGCACGTGCGGAGGAGATTGTAAGGGCAGTCGAAGAAACTGACAGGAGGCTGTCAGTATGCTATACAAACCTGGGAGTGATAAAAAGACAAAGAGGAGAATATGAACAGGCAGTAAGATCTTATGAGAAGGCACTGGAACTGTGGGACAGGAACCTGAGCGCGGAAAACAATATGAATATTCTCCTGGGTAAACCATTGAAAAAAAGAAATATTATCCAGAAAATGTTTCCCCCGGAACGCTAGAATAAAGTTTAAGGATAAAAATTTTTAAACATATGAAAAAAACAGGAATCCTATTTATTGCACTTTTTACAGTGTTACCCCTGACTGCCCAGGAAGAATCTAAATTTGGAATTAGCTGGTCAGGCTTCGTGAAAAATGATTTTTTCTTTGACAGCAGGCAGACGGTGTCTGCCCGCGAAGGTCATTTTTTATTATGGCCCGCAGCTGTGAATGAGGACCTTAATGGGGAGGACATTAATGCAAAAGCAAATTTCAACTTCCTTGCCATACAGTCGAGGCTTAAGGCTGCTATTAGCGGTCCTGATGCCTTTGGTGCAAAAACATCAGGTGTTATAGAAACCGACTTTTTTGCCCAGGCTGATGACAATACTAACCTGCTGAGACTGAGACATGCATTTGTGAAATTTGACTGGACAAAAGTGGAGTTGCTGGCAGGGCAGTACTGGAACCCGCTTTTTGTTACCGAATGCTTCCCCGGCACTGTTTCTTTCAATACCGGCGCCCCCCTTCAGTCCTTTGCCAGGAACCCTCAGGTAAGACTGAGCATTAAAGCTTCTAACTTCCGGCTCATGGCTGCCGCACTATCACAGAGAGATTATACGTCCAGGGGGGAGGATGGAGTTAGTTCAGCCTACCTCCGTAATTCAGCTACTCCAGACATGCACCTGCAGGCAATGTACAGCTCCGTTGACCCTCAGAGCAACACAGGATTCGTCGCAGGGGCCGGTCTGGCTTACAAGACTATTGTCCCCAGG
>JAVVEL010000181.1:0-1618 GCA_032260385.1 Bacteroidales bacterium
GTTTAAAGTACCAGCAGCTAGGTCATCGTTTGGATGGCCCGCAATTGTTACTCTGCCCGGTTTTGTATGATGCTTGTATTGTTGATGACTTCCTTTATTTTTATTAAGATACCACCCATCTGCTTCTATAATTTTTATTGCATCACGTACTTTCATCATAATCTACATCTTTGCATATTTCAACATTAATTCTTATTAAACAAATATTCGAGGATATACAAATATGCTTTTGTATCAGTCCAGAACATGCTCAAAGTCAAAAGGAAAAGTTAGCAGGTTTTAGATTAAGGGTCCGGCTATACATCAATAGGTATAAAAAACGCCTGCCAGCTCCCCTCACTAAAAGGGCGGGCGGAGCACACCAAGAGGGTCACCCTGTGATGTGAAGGCGAAAGGGCGGAATGAGTGTGTAAATATGGTTATTTGGTTCAACGAGTTAAAAAAGCATAACTTACAAGTGGTAGAACAATCTTGCACCATGGACTATAGTAACAATTTCAATAATATCAGACTTGACCCTATAGACAATTCGCTAATTCTGATAAATTATTTCACGAACATTACCCAAATTATATTCCGGGACGATTCTACCTGATTCGGGAAATTCAATGAGTCTTTCTATAGCTTTAATAATTCCATTTGCGAACGATCGAGCATAGTACTGAGAATCTATCGCTATAAATTCACAGATAGACTCCAAATCATCAGATGCATTCGGGGACCAGATTATTCTAGCCATTTATTCAGTTTTTCTTTTACTTTCTCGTGTTCAAGACCTTGATCTATATCAAGAGCATATAAACCGGCATCCACTTTTTGCCGAAAAAACAACTCAGCCATTATATCATCTATTGAAACACCATTTGGCATTGTATGTATCATTTTTATTACTTCGTCCTTGACATTGCCCATATTTTACCTCATTTAAATTGATGCTTTAATTGTTAATAATTGTTTTCAAACAGAAACTCCCACCAGCAAGTATCCATTGGAATAATCAAAAAGCGCCTGCCAGCTCCCCACACCACAAGGGCGGGGGGAGCAGAGAGGGAGGGGTACTCTAATGAGTGAACCAAAAGGGGCGGCAGAAATCACATCCATAGTCTTTTACCTGTTTCTCATTCCTTATTTTCCAGACCCGGGCAACGTAAATCCACAAGGCTGGCTGCCACCCTGGCGGGCTGCGGTGGCAGTGTCAGTTGAATAGTTACACCCACACCAGGCCAGCAGCAGCATGTCCGGGCAGTGGGTGAGTGCTACGGGATGGGGGGCAGGTGAAAGTGCGTCTAAGGTTTTGTGCTGGGATATGGGGTGCTTACCTCAGAGGGGCAGAAGACGCAGAGAAGGGGGGCTGGAATCATTTTAATGTTAACCACATAGGGTAACAGAGGGCAAGGAGTATCATTTTATTTACTGGAATATTTTATCTATAAGCAGGTCAATGATTGTTTTTAAATCGATATTGGAAGAAGGGTATACTCCGTTTCCATCATGTTTGTGATGGGGAAATGTATCAATTTCCCTGTGATGGGGCACATTATCCCAGCGCTCTATTAACTCACCATTTTCTGTCTGCCAGTGATACTTGTATTTGAGACGGTTAGCAATCTTATTTTCA
>JAVVEL010000182.1:0-1581 GCA_032260385.1 Bacteroidales bacterium
GATTGCCAGCCCCAGGCCTGTACCTCCTTTTTTCCTCGACCTGCCTTCATCAATCCGGTAGAACCTCTCAAATAACCTTGGTATATGCTTGTCAGGGATACTCTTACCGTCATTCGAATAGCGGAAGTAATAGTAATTATCATCTTCATAGTAAAGCCCTGTTTGTATTTTTACATTAACACCGGCATAATTGATCGTATTCTCTATAAGGTTCTGGTATATTGAATGCATAAGAATCTTGTTGCCTTTTATTCTAAGGCCTTTATCCAGGTCAATATTAAAGGTCATATTCTTTGATTCAAGCTTCATCCTCATGCTGTCAACAACACCGGATACTACATCATGGACGGAAATATTTTCTATTTCGTAAAAGCCCTTCCCCTCTTCCAGCTTATTCAATACGGAAATATGATCAATCAGCTCAGCGAGCCTCATTGCCTGGTCTCTTGTCCTTGACAGGAACAGGCGCCCCTGTTCCGGGTCTATGTCCGTATTCAAAACAGTCTCGAGATAACCCATGATTGATGTCACGGGTGTCCTGAGCTCATGCGCGATATTTGATGTCAGCTCCTGCTTGAGCACCCTGTTCTTTTCAGATTTTGTTATATCCTTTATGATTATCTCAAAACTGTTATCCTTGAATACATTTGCCCTTACCAGAAAGTATTTATTCTTTTTATGACATACAATCTCCTTGTAGGGGACCTCGTTAGCGATTTCCAGCTTCAATTCGTTGCTCTTCTGCCCGAGGTAGTCCATCAAAGGCTTTATCTCTTTTATATTCAATACATCTGAAGGCGATTGCAGGGTGCTGCCCGACAGGAGATTTGCATTTTGTATGAAAGCGTTATTTGATATAAGCAATTCCTTCCCCGGGGAGAAAACGGCAACTCCTTCCTCCATGGTCTGGAGATGACGGAATATTTTCTGCTGCTCGGTAAGAAGCTCATCACGGGTACGTTTCAGTTCATTGTAAATCTCAAGGATCTGCATGCCAATATTTCCCAGTTCATTTTTGGGAAATTCAATATCTTTCAATTCCCTTTCTTCCACAGCACTGGCAGCAAAATTCTTAAGCTGCCTGATTGCCTGTCCCATTCTCTCATTTATAGATATAAGGGCTATCAGCACAACCAGGAACATCACGATAATAAAAATTAAAAAGAGTTTATCTATTTTCAGTGATGACCTGACCTCGAAGGTATACTCCGCAGCAGCCCTGATAAAATAATCTTCGAAATTAAAGGCATAATAAAAATACTTCTTGCCTGTTGATGATGACTGCCTTACGGAAGATCCTCCTTCAGCTTTGATGGCTTCCCTTACTTCAGGCCTGTTGATGTGGTTAACCATAGACCTGTAATCTTCCACATCACTATCATACAAAACATTACCCTCTTTGTCAATAAGGGTCAGGCGCAGGTTTGTTACGGGGATAATATTCAGGAGATCATCCAGGCTGTCATAGCCTGTTGAGTGGTTCATTCCCCTGTCCTTTATGTAATTATGTGCTGTCAGTGAAACATTTTCAAGAATAGCCTTTAACCTGTCGCGCCTGAATTCCCGTTCACGATAGTACTG
>JAVVEL010000183.1:0-1577 GCA_032260385.1 Bacteroidales bacterium
CTCACAATCCCCGGGCAGGAAAAGCTGCATTGCAGGGTCTGATAATACTTAATGACAGACAGGACGGAAAAGCGCTTGCAGTGCTTGACGGGCCCACGCTAACCGCCATGCGAACAGCAGCTGTCGGCAGCTTTGCAGTAAGGCACCTCTCCCCTGCCGGGGCAAAACGATTGGGGATAGCGGGTCTTGGGGTGCAGGGGATGCACCAGGCAGTTTTTGCATGCTCGGAACGTGATATTGACGAAGTGACCATATTTGATGAAAACAAGGGTCTATATTCAAGCTTCATCAGCAGGTTCAATGAACAATATCCCGGTATCAAAATAAGAAGTGCCGGGAACAGCCGTGAATTATGTGAAAATGCTGAAATAATCATCACTGCCACCAATGCCACCAGCCCGGTGTTGCCTGACGATGAAAAACTTCTGAAAGACAAAATAATTATTGGCATAGGAAGCTATAAGGAAGAGATGAGAGAATTTCCCGATTCGCTTTATAAAATTACCGGCTGTATATACCTCGACTCAATGCATGCCATAAAAGAAAGTGGTGACCTGATTTACCCTCTTAAGAAGGGCTTAATAAAGGAAACGGACCTTCTTCATGCAGGTGAGCTATTAAAAGGAGATAAACAGGAGGGTCCTGTCATGGTGTTCAAGTCTGTCGGCTCTGCCCTTTTTGACCTTCTGGGCGCAGTTCTGGTTTATGAAACTTTATATATGAGCTAAAAATTACGATATTCGTGATTTATTTTACCAGGTTTATATAAAAAACTATCGGCACCCATATATGAAAGTACTCGTAACAGGAGCAAACGGGCTGTTAGGCTCTAATATTGTAAGGGAACTTGAGAAAAGAGGACTGGAGGCCAGGGCTATGCTAAGGCCCAATGCGCGTCTGCTTTCACTTAAAGGATGCAAACCTGAATATTTTTTCGGAGACATTACAAAATACGAAGACCTTGAAGCAGCCACCAGGGACTGTGATTATATTATACATACTGCTGCTGTCACCCGCCAGACATTACCGGGACTGAAGGATTATCTCAAAGTAAACCTCGGAGGCACACAGAATGTCATTGATGCCGCTTTAAAGAATAAAATCAGGAAGCTTATTTATGTCAGCAGCACTAATTCGATTGGTTACGGCAATAAAGAGAATCCTGGAACAGAAGAAAAACCTGCCATGAAACCATATACCGAATCATATTATGCAATAAGCAAATTCATGGCTGAAAAAGAAGTACTGGAAGCGGTTGAAAAGAAAGGATTGAATGCCTTAATATTGAATCCTTCCTTTATGATAGGACCCAATGATTCCAAACCCAGTTCAGGCAGCTTATTGCTGATAGGATATCGCAACAGGATGGTCTTCCTGACATCAGGGGGAAGGAATTTCGTCCCGGTGGAAGATGTGGCAAAAGCAGCCTGTAATGCACTGACAATGGGCAGAAAAGGCGAGAAATACCTTCTTACAAATGCGAACCTGACCTATAAGGAGTTTTATGACATTGTTGATGATATTACGGGATTTAAACGCATCAAGATAATGTTACCTTCATGGCTGGTTAAGAGTGT
>JAVVEL010000184.1:0-1559 GCA_032260385.1 Bacteroidales bacterium
GCTGCCGGCTTTCATCAATGTTGCCAGGAAACCGGGTCTGTTTTCACTGAGCAGTAGTTTCCATTGGGGAAGACTCTCAGGGAAGGGGAAAGAGAGATAGACTGTTTCTTCAGAAATAGCCCTTGACAGGACAACACTGTCATTCCGGTCCAGAATTTTCACGCTCAGCATGGAATCAGGGTCCATTTTCCCGATCAGCCTGTCTGATATCGATCTCAGGTACGCCGGGAAATCAATCACCATTCCAGCCGGTACCCCATTATTCTTCTCCCATGTCAGATAAACCGCTGCCAGCTCATTTGAATTAAAAGCGGTGACTGAGAATCCATTCACACTGTTTTCAGTCAGATCAGGTTCACTTAATAACCTTATCAGGTAATCGGTTCTTGCTTTCTTGTTATCCAGTTCCATGAGCAGTGAATCAATAAGGGGATCTCTTTCTGATATGATCTCCTGAAAAGACCGGTAAAACATTTCAAACTGGTCCCTGTCGTATTCACTGCAGGGGTGAAGCATTAGCTCAAGGCACTTAAGGGAATTGATCCTCATTTCATCTTTTTGCCCCAGATCCCTGTTTATCTTTAGAATTTCGAGTCCCGCTATGAGCTCGAGCGGTATTTGCCCGTTCAGCAGTCTCCCACTGTAATCCTTCCATATCTCTTCATATAATGATTTTGCCTGCTCAGGCTGGTTCATCTTATTATACAGGCGGGCTGCAGCCACCAAAGCCTGAATCTTATCATCGATATCATTGTCATTTAAAGCCATTTTACTGTAAAATCTCAGAGCCTCCACATATCGTTTTTCTGCAAACTCCAGGCGCTGTCCTTCAGCAAGGCCAGCATGCGGTTCTGCCACTACGTCGCCTTCAGGCATAAGCTCCACGGGGACATAAAGTAATTTATGGCCTACCAGTTTCTTTGAACCTGAAGAATCAATAATATAATATGCAAGCACTGAAGGATCTACTGTTCCATTTACCGGATGAAGGGAGTCATCGGTCATCTCATTCACAAGACTTATAAAACCCGAATCAATCTCAGTAAAAAACGCCTGGCTGTTAATTTCCAGCTTCTGCCGGCTCTCCTTTTCGCGCAGTGCCTGGTCATTGCGCATGCCCCTGAAGGCCATATAGCCCAGAATAATACCAGGCAATACAACAGCCAATAAAAAATAGAGGACAATTTTTCTTCGCCGGGATCCTGGTTTGTAGGCTTTCATGGGTGTTGACTGGCTAATGCATAGTAAATTTACAAAATACCAGGCAGTTAGCTGTTAAGATTCAGGTAAATTCTGTTAAGAATCGACAAAGAGATTGAGTTGTCAAACTGCCAGACAATGCGTCCCGGCAGAAACCAGAACTCTATCCTTTCCCAGAAAATGAAAGGTCAGAAAAAAAAGATCATATGATTTAAAGCAACATTATTTATTTCCCAAATCAATAATGCTTGCTTATTTTTGGATGTAACAAAACCGGAATGATATGAATACTGAAATAAGCAGAAAAATCATCACCTCGGTCGTCCTGATGATAATATCTCTTTCGATCATTGCACAGG
>JAVVEL010000185.1:0-1552 GCA_032260385.1 Bacteroidales bacterium
GTTTGCACGTTTCTGAGAAAATGTCCTATAATCATCTTCTTATGAGTAATCGCCCTGCCAAGATCATGAATAGTTCCACGATATGGGAGTACAACCTGATTCTCAATCTGATACTCTCTGATATCCTTGCTGACCGTTCCTGTGCTGACACCCAGCATCTCTGCCACATCTGCCTGTGAAAGAACACCGTTCTGTTTGAACGCTTCTCTCAGGATCCTGGCAATCTTGAACCTTCTTAATTCTTTATGAGAATAGCCGTTCTCTCTTGTTTTTCTATCTTCATCATGGACAACAGACAGGATAACTGGTGTAATTCTGGTTTTCTCAAGCGTTTTCCCATAACTCTGTTTTTCATCTGCACATACAGCAAACCACATAGTCTGACCTGGTTCAAGATTCCAGGCATCACGGTTATATTTCTTGAAAAGTTGAAGGACATCTCCAATGAACATCTCCTGGACCCTATCCCCTCCCATGAACTTATATTCTGAATTCAGAAGTGATTTGATGGCTGAGCCAATGCTTTTTCCTGAAATATTTGAGGTCATAGGCTCATCTCCTTTTTTTTATTTTCTACTTCGATCTTTGGAGTTGAAAGCAATTGATCCATTCTATCCTTGCTGAGTTCCCCATATTTCTGATATAGCTCAAGATATTCCTTTACCACTTTCTCGCTAGTATTCGTAAGTTCACGGATTTGATCTGGAGTGAAGCCTTTGCTATGTAGCATCACAACTTTTGAGAATCCTATGATGTACCGTTTTATTGATTGTCCAGTATGCCTCGTCCGTCTCTCGATCTCCGTGTATTCATATCCTTTGAGATATAGTTCCACGATTTTCGTTTTATGAGATATGGTCGGACCAATGTCCTGGATCGATCCTCTTGTGGGAATGATGATTTCCTGTTTTTTAAGATAAGCCATGTCCCTCTGTATTGTCCGTCTTCCGCTGTTCAGGAGCAACGCGAGATCTTCCTGGACAAGAAGTCCTCCCTGATCATATGCTTCGGTGG
The DNA here is from genome assembly GCA_032260385.1 of Bacteroidales bacterium. Taxonomy (GTDB): domain Bacteria; phylum Bacteroidota; class Bacteroidia; order Bacteroidales; family VadinHA17; genus UBA9300. The sequence continues at coordinate 1,015 of JAVVEL010000185.1, forward strand.
CAAATCGCATCATTTTGTGCTGCCGGAGTACATGAATTCCTTTTTTTTCAAGGATCTCAGCATCCTCTGGATGGGATAAGGTGAGCTTTACTGATACGGTTTTTATTTTATCCAATTGCTTTCCTGGCGGTTCATCTTTGCTCACGGCATGATAGATTATCTGATTATCTCCTCGCAGGTTTCCGTAATTATCTTCAATGAATTCTTGCATCAATTGCACGAGCGATCGGCATGTAGCCCGTGGAAATCCATATTCTGTTTCCAGTTCATGGAAAAGCTGATGTTCTGCTGTCTTTATCCAGACACTTCTGAATTCTGTTTTTCGTTCTGGGCTTATTGTCATGGCTATTTCCCAAATACTGATTTCTATTTCTATGCTTAAATGGGTGGCCATTTGACGCAAATGTAAATACTTATCTCTATATAGTTACTTTTCTCGCTCCTTTTTTGGTTCACTTATACAGGGTGCAGACTATGAATATTATTTCTGCTGCCCCTTTTCGGTTCACTTATGCAGGGTCCCCTCCCGGTATGCTCC
>JAVVEL010000186.1:0-1537 GCA_032260385.1 Bacteroidales bacterium
CCTTTTTCCTTAGTTTAACACCACCAGAAGTTGTGATGAAAAACCATGAAAACAAGATTGCAAATGGAAATCCGGCAATGGCTGCAAGCATGATAATATAGATCACAAGGTCAGGCATATTTATATATCCCGAGACAATATCTGCCAGTTCAAGCAGTCCAAAAGCTGCAGCTACATAGATGGTTATAACATGGATTACCTTCCTGTCCTTTAATTCCTGCCAGAGATCGAATGGTTTTTTCATAGGCATGGATCCGGTTGGTGAAGCAATTATTGCCCATACAATTTACAGAACTTTACGGAACATGGAATAATGGAGGAGGAGAAGATATTATTCAAATTCCTTCGGGACGCCGCAGATAATTTTAAGTGCTTTGTCACCTTTATTACGATACTGGTGTTTTTCGTCCGGTTCAACAAGGGCAAAATCTCCTGCTTTTAGCGGCGTTTCTTCCCCTTTTTCATTAACCAGTGCTCCAAGACCCTCAATAATATAGTTCATGTGCTCATAGGGGTGATTGTGGTACGGGGTATGTCCTCCCGGCTCAACAGTGAATACCCTGTAGGAATATACAGGGGCCCCGTCTTTACTACCCAGCGGAAGCTGTTTCCAGGCGCCAACGGCCCCTTCCATATTAACTTTGTTCTTTTCTACCTGGTCGAGTGATATTATTTTCATGGTTCGTGTTTTATTATTTAACACTAAGATATTAAAAATGTTTAGATATTTAGGGGTTTAGCAGTTGTTTAATCGTTGACTTGTTGAAGAGTTGAAGCGGGATTTCACTTCTTAAGTCTGAAATTTTCATATATTTAAACCATAGAAAGATGAATACTCAAACCTTTAAACACCTTATTCCAATGAAAAAGATTATTCTGGCCATTCTTATTTTGGGTGTGGCCGTAATTGAAGGGACCGCCGGTGAACAGATCGATTCCATAATGCCGATCAGAGGATTATGCATTGGTGCTCCCAACAGCCAGGAAGTGGATCTCTTTGTGAAATTCATATCTGAAGATCTGAAGTCAATGGGTGTAAATACCCTTGTGCTGATGGTTGACTATGGTTATGAATATGAAAGCCACCCTGAACTTCGTGCAGAAAATCCACTCAGTAAAAACGATGTCAGGAAACTGGTGGAAGCATGTAAGGACGCGGAGATAAATATTATCCCACATATCAACCTTCTGGGACACCAGAGCTGGCATGAAACTGTGAATCCCCTGCTCAGGGAAGCTCCTGAATTTGACGAGACCCCGCATATTCAGATGCCGGTTAAATTTGAATGGCCTAATGATGATGGCCTCTATTGTAAAAGTTATTGTCCCCTTCATCCCGAAGTACATGATGTTGTCTTTGCCCTGGTGGATGAGCTAATGGAGGTTTTTGACGCATCGGCATTCCATGCCGGCATGGACGAAGTATTTTACCTGGGTGATGATCACTGTCCGCGTTGTGCCGGAATCGATAAAGCCAAATTATTTGCCGATGAGGTGTGGCGCATCCGGAACCACCTGATACACAAGGGGCAAAGAC
>JAVVEL010000187.1:0-1530 GCA_032260385.1 Bacteroidales bacterium
GCTGCCGCCGGCCAGTGGAGGCTCGACCGGGCCCGGGGTGGTGGGTGCGATGGTGGGGGCCGGGTATATGATGCAGAAACGGGCGGCTGGTTGGTGGATGTAAGATGTTGTGTGGTATTTGAATTAAATTATATTTTTACAGTCATGGCGGCACTTCACCGGCACAACATCTGAATGCAACTACCCCACCCCACCATCCAGCGCACCACCCCCGCACCCAGGCACCAGTGCAGGAGGGGGGCAGGAGTCTGAAACCAGAGTGGACACCCGATTTACCGTATCCACCCTCCGGACCGGGACACCATGAATACCGCGAGTGGCTGCCGCCGGCCAGTGGAGGCACGACCGGGCCCGGGGTGGTGGGTGCGCTGGGGAGGTTGGGTTTGTGATGTTGAGGAGAACGGCATAACTACTTTATTAGCTGCTATGTGGAGCCCCGCTGTCCAATGATATTTAGAGTTGAAGGTAGTATATGCTCTTTTTAGAAATGAGATATGTGCAATTAATAAGACGATGTAACAGAAGTATTTTATATAGATAAAAAGTGATTAACATATATGAAATCGCGGACAATTAAAATCTCGGAGCATACCTATAATGTCCTTAATCGAAGAAGACATGGAACTGAAGGATTCGATGATATCATCATGCGTATGGAAGCCCATATATCCAAAAAAATGACCGGGCGCAATATTATGTCTTTTGCGGGTGTGCTCGGTGATGATATGGCAGATGGTATCAGGAAAAAGGTTATGGAGCAAAGGGCTGAAGCTGACCGGGAATTTCTGGAACAGGTAAAATCGCGGAGCACATAGATGGTATGTATTGATACCAATATTGTCATTGATTTTTTAAAAGGGAGAAGATCAGTAACAGACAAGATGTTTGCATTAGACAAAAACGGGTGCGATTTTTCTGTATCTCCAATAACAGTCTATGAGGTATTGTTTGGTTCATGGTTCTATAACTCTAAGGAAATACCTCAAGTTGAACAGTTCTTTGATTCTGTTAGTGTTCTTGATTTCAATTATGAATGTGCCAGTGCTGCTTCTATTATTCATAGTAGCTCATTGAGGGCAGGATGCGATATTGGGGTTATGGATTCTTTGATTGCGGCTACGGCATGGATCCATGATGAATATATCCTGACAAATGATGAGCATTTTACTGTTGTCAACAAACTGGCCATAGAGATTGGAGATGAATTTTTTAACCTGAAGGTAATTTCTGTCGAATAAGTAATTCTATTTTCCCCTGCGAGATATATTCTACCCCTGTCCTTCTACTCCCGCATCATTTAATGCTGGCGGGGGGCCGTATGAGTGAGGCAGAAACGGGCGGCTGGTTGGTGGATGTAAGATGTTGTATGGGATAGGAGTTCAGCACCGCAGAGGACGCGGAGTTTCGCAGAGAGCTGGAATTTTTCTCTGCGTCCCTCTGCGTACTCTGCGGTTAAATAAATACTATAATAATTATATTTTTACTGCCATGGCAACACTCCACCGGCACAACATCTGAATGCAACTACCC
>JAVVEL010000188.1:0-1484 GCA_032260385.1 Bacteroidales bacterium
GATGCTCTTCACCCCGTATATAAAGAATACAGCCACCATCCACATCGTACCTGTTATATCGAACATACCCGAGGCATTCGACATACCAAGCATCCACCAGGGAAGGGTTTTGCCACCAAGAAAATAAGAATCAAGATTGCGGGAGGCCCGCCTGGAAATCCAGAACCCAAGGAAAATTGTCAGGGCCAGGTAGCCGAAGATGATTGCAATATCCAGGGGATGGAGTGACATGTGCAGGGTTTCAGGGTTTCAGGGTTTCAGAGTTTCAGAGTTTCAGTGTGGCTTTTTCTTGAGACCCTGAATTTCAGAATTATGTAAATAATTTCACTGTTATCCGGTTAATAATTTAGATTCGTAATATACTATTGTATGTATTTGATTATCAGGCATAGTAATTTTCATTTTTTAAATGACCTCCTATAGATTAAATGATAATTGTAATCCAGGAGGGATTGATTTACTTTTAAAAGCTCTCTGTTTACTCCGCAGCAACTCATTAACATCAAGATTACTTATCAGATGTATCCGCACTAATGTAGCTACTACCGAGAAAGCTTTTTTCGCTTGGGCGATCTTCTGGGTCACAGTTAGCAGCAGTTGAGCTATTAAAGTGCACCAGACCTGGGTATAGATGGCATTTTCACTTTCACCATAAAAGTAATGTAGTTGGAAGTTCTGCTTCATTTTTTTGAACAGTATCTCTATTCCCCATCTTTTCTTGTAAAGAAATGCCACATCTTCGCCTGATATATCAAAATTATTTGTCAGAAAATCATAATATCGATTCTGTTCATCCTGATAGCTGACCTTCCTTAGCATTATTTTAAGTTTGGTCTTTGTGTCTCTCTTACCATCTGCGCCTTCAGGATGATATTCCAGTTCAATTATCTCATCTCTTAAAACTTTTGCCTGTCCTTTCTTACGATAATGAACTCTTTTAACCTCAAGTACAGTATATACAGCATTCCTTTTCATTCGGGTGACAAAATATACTTGCTGTGTGGTCCAGATTGCAAACTGGTGATAATAATTATAGGCTTTATCAAAGACTATCATGCTGTTTGATATCAGGTCAAGACTCTTTAAAAACTTTTGATCATTGACCTTTGCTGCCGTCATTTTAATAAATCGTCCAACCGATTGAACTGCATCGATGAGCATATGAACCTTCATCCCGCCTTTCTTTTTACCATCTCCTTTGGGATTGCGGCCTACGCCTTTTAGGATGTCGCTGAATAACCGAATAGTCGTTGAATCAATGATAAGTACCTCTTTAAAAGTCAATCCAAAAGTTCGGCTGTCCGATAAAAAACTCTGATAACGATTTACCAGTGTAAAATAAAGTTCTTCGAAGAACTTATGGCTCCTGTTGCGTAATCCGTCGCATGCTGTACTCTTTGCCGGTGCCTGATCCATACCAAGATGATTAAGCTTTCCTCCCATAGCACGCAATCCTTCGCAGACTTCGGTCATTGAATCGCAAC
>JAVVEL010000189.1:0-1414 GCA_032260385.1 Bacteroidales bacterium
TGACCTCAGGAGCTTAGCTGAGTCAGTATAGAATTCATGCTTCTTTATCCTCTCAAGCTCAGCGGCATACCATTTATCCCTATCCTTCAGGCCCATCATCGTGCTTTCTTCCTTAAAATGCTGTTCAACCACATCAGGATAATCCACGTGCCCGCAATAATCATTTATGGCATCCATCAGTATCTGCACTTCTTTCCTCCCGGCATCCATTGAATAAACGCCCCTGATTATTAATTCAGCCTGTTCAATATACCTGGTTTTAAAACCAAACTCAGGGGCCAGTTCACGCAGTTTGTTCACTGATTGCTCAACAGGACTAATATAATTGCTTAGCAGTCCCGACTTAACAAAGATGGCAGCCAGCCTGAGCCATAGTATTTTCACTTCGTCAAGTTTCTCAGCCCTGGCAATCAGCTCGGTCTGCGTACATATGTTTTTAATGAATTTAGTATTGTGGAAAACAAAGTCAGCTGGAACATTTTCCGAGTACCATGCAAAATAATAATCCTCAAGATCTTGTATCCCAATAGTTAAGAGCCTGTTGACAAATAATTCGTTTGGCTCAATCTTTCCTTTAGCCCTTAATTCAGGCCTGATGCCTTTAACGAAATACATCTCCAGGTCGCCCTTGTATTTAACCGGCATCTTACCCCTGTATTCACAGATAAAAAAATCTTTGACATATTCATATGTCACCCCCGAAATATTTATTCTACCCGGCAGCCCCGACGACTCCATCCTGCTCGCTGTGTTTACTGTGTCACCCCAGATATCATAGGATAATTTTTTCTGTCCCACCACACCGGCTATAACTGTGCCTGTATGGACACCTATCCTGATATCCCATAAGCTTACTCCTCTTAAGGTCTGTTCTTCTTTCAGTCCTTCCATATAGTCCTGCATCTCAAGTGCAGCCATTACCACTTCTATAGGATTGGTCCTGTTTGGATGAGGAATACCGCCCGCACACATATAAGCATCGCCTATGGTCTTTATTTTCTCGATATTGTATTTCTCAACCACCGAATCAAAATGGAAAAAGAAATTATCCAGCTCATCAATAAGTATTTCCGGGTTTACCTCCTCGGCAATCCTTGTAAAACCTTCTATATCTGAAAACAATACTGTAACAAAATTATATTTTTGCTTCGTGGCCTTCCCTTTTGACATTATTTCATCAGCAGTGCCTTTAGGCAGGAGGTTGGCAAGCAGACTATCTGTCTTTTCCTTCTCACTCATCAGTTCTTCAGTCCTTTCTTGTATAATCGATTCCAGGTGTGCCTGCCTGGATTTTTGCCTGGACACAAAATTCCTGAACACTAAGTATAATATTAAAAACAGGATACCCAGGTATATAAACAGTGCAAGCGGGCTAAAATAGAATGGAGGCCTTACCCGGAAAGATGTTATCCTG
>JAVVEL010000190.1:0-1373 GCA_032260385.1 Bacteroidales bacterium
CAGGGATTTGGAAACATAGAGGAGGAGATTCTGGAAATAGTGAAGCGCTATGAAAGTATGCGCAATAATAATGAAAACTATTTCTTTGATGTTGCAGAGTTTGAGACCCTGATCGATTATTACCTTGAGATCAGTGATGTAAACTATGCTTTTGAAGTTGCTGAATCAGCATGTCAACAGCACCCAACGTCAACATCAATACAGATAAAGAAGGCAAAAGTGCTGATCGATAAGGGCAGGCCGCTTGATGTTCTTAAAATAATCAAGCTGATAGAAAAAATAGAAGCCAGCAATTATGAGGTCTTCCTTCTTAAAGGAGCAGCCCTCGGGATGCTCGGCGATCTGAACGGCACCAGGAAATATTTCGATACAGCCCTTTCAATTGACGAAAATGAGGAAATCAATATCCTTCTCAATATAACCGGGATACTCAACGACCTCAATCACTATAAACTGCTGACCAATTACCTGGAGCGCCTGTCCCGCCTTGAACCCGACGATATTAACCATCTGTATGACCTTGCCTTTGCCTATGAGAAGCTCGGTGATTATAAGAGCAGTATAAAGTATTACAGGAAATACCTGGACATGGAGCCCTTTTCCGACAATGCCTGGTATAACCTGGGCCTTCTATATACCAGGGAAGGAATGATGAAAAAAGCACTCGATGCCTATGAATTTTCCGTTGCCATTAACCCGGATAACTTCTTCGCTATCTTTAATATGGCAAACATACTCAGCAAAGAGGGCAAATACAGTGAAGCACTTGAAGCATATCATCACTATCTTGAATTTGAAGAAGAAAGCTCAGAGGCAATCACATATGCAGCAGAATGTTACGGGAAAACCGGCGACAGGCTGAAGGCCTTTAAAATGTACAATGAAGCTATTGACCTTGATCCTGATTTTTCGGAACCATGGTATGGACTGGGACTGCTGCTGCTGGATGACAAGCCGGAAGAGAGTGTAAAATATTTCAGGAAAGCAGTTTCACTTAAAAATGATGATTGTGAATACTGGTATTACCTCGCCGAAGCTTATTTTAACTGTAAAAGGGTGAAAGATTCTTTCAGATCCCTTATTGAAGCACTTAATATCGATCCTTATCACGACCCCACATGGCTCAGGTTAGGTAAACTGATCATTGAAGGAGCCTACTATTACCATGCAGTGGGAATACTCGAAAAAGGAATGAAAGTGATAGGTGATGTCCACGGCTTAAGATACATACTCGCTTCAGCATACCTTTATACAGGCGATAAAGCCTCCTTCAGGCTGCATTTTGTAAAAGCCCTCAATGAATCACCTTCATTTTACGACTTTTACAGGCCTCTCTTTCCCGATAACATGATCGATAAAAAAACTCTTAAACT
>JAVVEL010000191.1:0-1330 GCA_032260385.1 Bacteroidales bacterium
CAAAAAAATAATCACACACACACACACACACAATTGCCCAAGTGGCGGAATTGGTAGACGCGCTAGTTTCAGGGACTAGTGACTGTATGGTCGTGAAGGTTCGAGTCCTTTCTTGGGCACAATTAAATTAACCCTTTAGTAATCAATTGAATACTGAAGGGTTTTTTTATGCGGTATTTGATATAGGATTTTTCTGCCAGTCAATCAGTATAATTGGGTAAGATATGGTACAATTACCTGCCATTCAGAATGCTTAATCAGGTAAATATTCACTTCTTCATGTGTTTTCAGCAATGCTGTTATAAAATGTTTCTATGAGCAACCGGGATTTCTGTTGTATTCCTGTGACATAAATTTTAGAGTGTGCTATTATACCCGTGATCCGTATTGATTTCTTGTGATTTTATCGGAGTCGTAGAAGAAAAATGCTACTTTTATGGTTCATTTTTTTTTTGGATTAAATAATTTACGATCATGCGTCTACTACTTATCAGCAATTCAACCAATTATGGCGAAGAATACCTGGGATGGCCCAGGCTTTATATTTCAGAATTTATGGCTTCGACCAATGCAAAGCGGATATTATTTGTGCCTTATGCAGGGGTAGGCTTATCACCGGATGGCGATATCCAACAGTCATACAACCTGTATGAAAAGCGTGTGCAGGGTGTCTATAATGAACTCGGATATGAAATCTATTCCATCCACAGGGAGAAATATCCTGTTCAGGCGGTAAATGAAGCAGAGGCTATCGCAGTAGGTGGTGGCAATACTTTTCATCTTGTTCATATGATGCATAAGACCGGCATCATGGACGCGATCCGTAAACGGGTCCTGGATGGTACACCTTATATGGGATGGAGTGCCGGGTCGAATGTAGCTTGTCCGAGCCTGATGACCACCAATGATATGCCCATTATCGAACCCGAAAGTTTCAAATGCATGAACCTGATCCCTTTTCAGATCAACCCGCATTACCTTGATGCCAATCCCGAAGGGCACGGCGGTGAAACCCGTGAGCAGCGCATCCAGGAATTCCTGGTTGTGAATAAAGAGATGACTGTTGCCGGCCTCAGGGAGAGTTCTTTATTTGAAGTTGATGGTTATGAATTAAAGCTAAAGGGAACCCGTCCGCTGCGCATATTCCGTTTTGGCCGCGAAGCAGAAGAGGTTGAGCAGGGTGACGATGTAAATTTTCTGATGGAGTAGGCTGATTGTTTTTCATCAGCGGCCTCCAGCCCCTGCAAATAGCCTCCAGCCCCTGCTGCGGGTTGCAGGCAAACTCATAATCTATTGATTCCTAATATCATAAGTTTTAAACTTATGATAT
>JAVVEL010000192.1:0-1320 GCA_032260385.1 Bacteroidales bacterium
GCTTCCTGGTTCCAGCTATGCTTGCACTAAATATCGACACACACAATATATTTCTTATAAGTATTTTGAGCATAATAGTGATATCCCTGGTCCAGGCAGATATAATCACCAGGCGCAAACAGTACATGGGGATGAAGGTACGTCCGGCTGAATACAGGAAAGGTACCCTGACCTTAACAGGCAATCAATACCTGCGCTCAATTGCTTTATTCTTCGCCCTGTCTGTAATAGTGCTCTTTTTTGTGCAATATTCATTTATGGCTGTAACCAGGATACGCTATCCCGCTGAATATGACATGGCAAATTTCCTTGGCCTTTTCGAGGGCTGTATGATGATAGTTGCCCTGCTTATAAATTCCTTTCTCTTTTCAGGGATCGTAAGGAGGCAGGGTATGGATATAGCCCTTAGCCTGTCACCAGTGCTTATAGGCCTGTTTATGGTTGTTGTTATAATACTTGCCTCTGCCGGTGATATTTCAACAGGGACTCCGGGATTTTTGTTCTTTTTCCTTATACTGGCATTCAGCCGTGTATTTTCCAGATCGTTAAATATTGCAGTGGAAAAGCCCTCACTGAATATATTATGCCAGCCACTGGGACAGAAACAGGGGCGTTATGTGCTGTCACTTATAAATGGTATGGGGAATGAGGTCGCCGTTGTTATTGCAGGTTTACTGCTGACAGTAACAGGAGCACTGGCCTTTGTAGAGCTGATACATTTTTCCTGGGTCCTTGTGCTGCTGGCTGTTTCATGGGTATTTGCTGCATTACGCCTTTACAGGGAATACAGGAAATTTATCCGGACCAGGCTCGCTGAGAGCGAGATGAAACGAAAGGCTTTTCCGGAACATGGTGAGAAAGAAATATTTGATTCGGCCGGTTCGGCAGGCCTGTATATTGACAACAACTATTTTGAGCTTATTACCGCTTCAGAAATACATGAAAGCATTATTGACAACAGGCTGATTATAAGGCAGGTTATCAATAAAGCAGAAAATAACCTTAACCCTGATCTCCTTCCCCTGCTCAGGTATTTAAAATCGGGTCGTTACAACAGCAACGGCATTGGAGAGAGGCTGCAATCAGTGTTAAGGGATATTGAGGCCGGCCTGGAAAAAGAAGGGCTGGGGAGGACCAAAGACCTTGTTTCCACAATAGAAGACAGCAGTAACAAAAAGATGCACTTGCAGGCTATAATGGCGCAGCAGGCAGCACCGGTGGTAACAGACCTTATGAGACTTATCCGTGATGAGGATAATGATATCAGGAGGGAGACCCTGTACATTGCCGGTAAATTCAGGATTGAAGAATTATTGCCTG
>JAVVEL010000193.1:0-1306 GCA_032260385.1 Bacteroidales bacterium
TGAAAAGTTTAAGCACAAAGATAAAAGTTGTTATTTAATATTCTGAATAATTATAAAACATTGTGATAAGGCAGTTTAAATATATATTTACACCGCTGCTTATTATGCTGGTAGTAAATACCGGTGTTTTAAGGTCACAGACAACGGGCCTGGTTTTAAGCGGAGGAGGCGCCAAAGGCCTTGCACATATTGGTGTAATAAGAGCCCTCGAGGAAGAAGGTATAAAAATTGATTACGTGGCGGGTACTTCAATGGGTGGTATAATAGCTGCACTTTATGCAATGGGCTATACCACCGAAGAAATGATAATGCTCGTTACCTCCGATCAGTTCCTGCAGTGGTCGAGCGGTAATATAGACAAGGATCTGCAATTCAAATACAAGAATAATGAGCCTGATGCAGGAATGTTTAATATTGACCTGAGGATAGAGGAGGAAAAACCCGAAGCGTCCCTGCCTTCACACCTGATCTCTTCTGCTGTGATCGATTTTGCCATAATGCAGCTCACATGTGGGGAGACAGCAGCAGCAAATCGAAATTTTGACAGCTTAATGGTACCCTTCAGGTGTGTGGCTGCCGATATTTATGAAAAGAGACCCGTGGTGTTCCGCCGGGGAAACCTTGCCAGTGCCGTCAGGGCCACAATGTCATATCCACTGTATTTTGAGCCCCTGCAGGTGGACAGTACTTTGCTTTTTGACGGGGGTATCTATAATAATTTCCCCTACGATGTCATGGCGGAAGATTTTAATCCTGACTTCATTATAGGCAGCAAGGTTGTAAAAGAACCTGAGAGACCGGTCAAAGATGATATCATGCTCCAGCTGGAGAACATGATTATGCAACCAACGGATTACACTATACCCGACAGCATGGGATATGTAATAGACATAGATTTCAATGACGTTAACCTGCTCGACTTTCATAAAGCAGACAGTATAATATCAAAAGGATACGAAAGGACCCGGAAAGAACTGAAGAATTTCAGGGAAAGGACCATTACAGTGACAGCTGATGCGATTGAAGAAAGAAGGGAAAAGTTCAGGTCCGGTATTCCTGAACTGGTTTTTCGTGATATCCATATCGACGGAGTAAGCGAGGGTCAGAAGGATTATATAAAAAAGGTTATTTCCCCGGAAGACAGTTTAGTAGATATATACCAGCTGAAAGAAAAATATTTCAGGCTTGTATCTGAAGAAAACGTTAAAAGTGTATACCCTGAAGCAAGATATAACTATAATGACGGAACATTCGATCTCTACCTGGATATTGAACTTAAAGGGTCTTTTGCCCTCGAAGCAGGCGG
>JAVVEL010000194.1:0-1301 GCA_032260385.1 Bacteroidales bacterium
CTGCTGAATTGCAACCTGTGCCACCATGGGATGCCCGGCCGGAAAGTCGGGTGTCTGCATGAAAGCAATATCCCCGATGGCAAAAATATCATTGTAGCCCCTGACCTGGTTGTATTCATTAACGGCCATCCGGTTGCCGGTCACTATTAAGCCCTGCTTCAAGCCCTCCATTGTATTGCCCTTGACCCCTGCGGTCCAGATAATGACACCTGACAATAACTGCATCGTTCCCGCGGGACCGGAATAATGCAAATGCTGACCATCATAGTCATTCACACGGGCATTCAAAATCACTTCCACCCCTAAATGCTGAAGCATTTTCATGGCATGAACGGACGCACGCTCAGACATGGTAGGTAGTACCCTATCACCAGATTGTATAAGATATATCTGCATATATTCACTTTTTATCTCGGGGTAATCATTAGCCAGCAGGTATTTTTTAAACTCAGCCAGTGCTCCTGACATCTCCACTCCTGCCGGACCACCGCCCACCACAACGAATTTAATCAATTTCTGCTTCTCCTCCTCGCTGATCCCGTCAATTGACTTTTCCAGATTCTGCAGGATCCAGCTCCTCAGATTAATAGCGTCATTGATGCTTTTAAGGCCAATGCTGTTGTTAGCAATTTTGTCCAGTCCGTTAAAATTGGTTCTGCTCCCGGTGGCAATCACCAGGTAATCATAACGAACAAAACCCAGGTTGGTGATCACCTTCTTGTTTTCAGCATCAATGGACTCAACCTTTACCATTCTGAATATCATGTTAATACATGATTTGAACAACTTACGGACCGGCGATACCACCGCGTCAGGCTCCAGTCCCCCGATAGCCACCTGGTAAAGCAGGGGCTGGAACTGATGGTGATTGTTCTGATCGAGCAATATGATCTGTACCGGTTTATTTTCCAATGTTTTAACAAGATGTAAACCTGCAAAACCTGCCCCGATGACAACCACCCTTGGTAAGTTATTATTTATTATGGCTATCTCTTTCATTCCTGTATTTTGATTCTCCCCGAAGTTGTTCCCCGGGATAACCTATTAATTGTTTATTTTAAATGTGCTCGCGTAATTGACTCTCCACGCTGCAAGCTGCGAGGAACCTTTAGCTCGGCGGAGCCAACCGGGCCTGCGAGCTCGGCGGAGCCAACCGGGCCTGCGAGCTCTGCGGAGCCAACCGGGCCTGCGAGCTCGGAGGAGCCAACCGGGCTTGCGAGTTCTGCGGAGCCAACCGGGCCTGCGAGCTCGGCGGAGCCAACCGGGCCTGCGAGCTCTGCGGAGCCAACCGGGCCTGCGAG
>JAVVEL010000195.1:0-1238 GCA_032260385.1 Bacteroidales bacterium
ATACAAAAGCAGGGCCGAAATCCCACCAGGTATAATAAGTTTTAGAAATATAATACTCAAACGTCCATATTATGAGCATATGCAAATTATGGTACGGCTTTTGATGCGTTTAGTATGAAGAGATGGTTCTTCTAAAATTTAAAGAGATGAAAAAATCAATACTCACATCGATCCTCGCACTCCTGATAACAGGATGGAGCGCAATGGGAGCCCCGGACTACCCTGAAGAATACCTGGGCCTGCCGGGTGACAATCTGAATCTTTATGCTGTAATGAAATTGTTCCAGGAATCTGAAACACTGGAAGGTTTTGAAAGAAATCTTAACCATGAAGACTCCAGGATCAACAATCTCGATCTTAATGGCGATAACATGGTTGATTATATTACCGTATCCGATTATGTTGACGAAAATGTTCACAACATAGTCTTACGTGTCTTCCTTAACCAGCAGGAAAGCCAGGATGTGGCTGTCTTTATTGTGGAGCAGCTGCGTAACGGTGAAGTCAGGATTCAGCTTGTTGGCGACGAAGCTTTGTACGGGAAGAACTATATAATAGAACCTATTTACGGCGAAACGCCCAACCCGGGATATATTGGCAGACAGGCCAATAATTCCGCTGTACGGGTGGTAACATATAACTATTATGATATAGCCGCCTGGCCTGTGATAAGGTATATGTATCATCCCAGGTACGTAGTATGGCGTTCATCATGGTACTGGGGCTATTATCCGGTATACTGGGATCCCTGGAGGCCTTATTACTGGCACTTCTACTACGGATATCACTATAACTGGAACACCTATTACCACAGGCATTACAGGCCATGGAAACATGTTCGCTGGGACAGGTATGACAGATACTACTGCAACAGGGTCAGGGTTTATTCCCCAACAGTTGTGGTAAACATTAACAGGGGTGTCTACAGGGATACCTACTCACGGCCTGAACAGAGGAGAGCAGGTGAAGAGCTCTATGTCAGGACAAGGGATTCAAGAAGAACGAACAACCAGGAAGTCCGTCCCGCAGCACGCTCTGAAGAACGCCCTGTAACAAGTCGCAATACCAGCACAACGCGCAGAGAAACAACTGCTCCTAATCAGAACAGGACTACCACTCGCAGCACCACTACAAGGACGGCTCCCACACGCCAGGCCACTTCAAACCGCAGCACTACCGTAAGAACTGAGCCGGCAAGGAAGGAAGTCACCACCCGTGGCAATACCACAAGGACGGCT
>JAVVEL010000196.1:0-1205 GCA_032260385.1 Bacteroidales bacterium
GGTGGTTAAGCGGCCACATCTGCCCCCTGTGTGTATGACCGGATAGCATCAGGTCGAAGCCTGAAAGATTATTTTCCTTTTTCATGGGAGGCTGGTGATCCATCACTATGACAGGCATATCATGATCAACACCCTTCAGAAGCTCATCCAGGCTCTTCCTGGCCTCCCCGGTGTAGCGCATGACATCCCTGTCTTTGCGGCCTGCAAGGACAATGCCCTCATCAAGGATTATTGTTTCGTCAATAAGTACTTTTATCCCCTTGCTCTCTATGTAGGGTATCGTTTGTGAACGATCACCTATGTATTCATGATTGCCTGTAATGGCAAAGACATATTTCACCCCTGCCGGTACTTTCAATGATCCCAGCAGGTCATTCCTTAAGACAGGATTTATCTCACCGTCAACAATATCGCCAAGTAAAAGAAGCATATCAGGCGAAATCTTTTTCAGCCTGCGCGAGAGTACCCTCATACTCCTTTTCCCGATAACACTGCCCAGGTGTATATCTGATACGGCTGCAATCTTCAGCCCGCCTGCACCTGCTTTCCCTGAAATATTTATTTCGTACTTTTTTATGAGGGGGAATAAGGTATTGATGAAGCCGGCGATTATGATTAATAATGAAAGCCAGGAGGCAGAAAGAAAGGAAGCCTCCCTGATTTTTACGGCGGTATCAGCACTTATAATGCCGGATAGCCTGAGGATAAATGTGGAAAGGTCGGAAACAATAATTATCATTATTGAATAGAACATAAAGGACAGCCAGAATCCCCCGGTAATACTCAGTATGTCCGCAGTCACTGACGAATAACTGCGTTCAAGTATCCTGCCTGCAATAAATGAAAGGGAGATCAGGATGAATAAGATTGTGTAAAGGCCCCTGTCCATTAATCCCGAGATAGCTTCCAGTCCCCTGAAATAGAGAAAGATATTCGCCCCCGAATAAATTATGAAAACTGCACTGAAAAAAATTATTATATCCCGTGAACGCATATCTCCTGTCACTAACTTATTTATTGTATAATTCTGTAAAAGTCTTCCGCCTCCTTATATAAAAGTTAAAAACGAGACTTTTGTTCAGGATCAAATCACCGGGATAGTGTGAATTATTATGAATGAGCTCTTTTCTTTTTGACCGCAGTGCCTTTTTGTGCCTGTAAAAATGTATGTGTGCTTTAATTATGCTAAGGAAGGCTCCCGGATT
>JAVVEL010000197.1:0-1179 GCA_032260385.1 Bacteroidales bacterium
CAATATTATTCAGGACGAATTCAATTAAAAGATGGGGCAGGTGTGACGCTTACCGTTCATACAATCCCGCCCTCGGCCGCTGGATCAACCGGGATCCGTTCCGAGAGGATGGTGGAGTTAACATATATGTTGCATTCTTCAACACCTCAGAACTGTATTATGACTATCTCGGGATGGCGTCCTCAAGCAAAAACACGAGCAATAATGGTGCTCATGGAAACAGTCCAGCTAACAACTTAAAAAATGCGCGAGCACGAGCAGCGGCTGAAGCAGCTGGGATTATACCAAGCCCTTATAATGGAGGGACTGTCAATACTGAAAATTTTGAAGACCCGTCTAGGAACAACATCTCCGGAGAAACGATGAGTATAGTTGAGGGAGTTACCGGCCATTCACGAAACGACACTCCAGAACCCAGGGGAGAACATGTTCCTAGCTCCACTTATAGTAAGAAATTTAAGATAGCTCATTGTCTTGGCGGGAAAAAAGACGGCATCGAAACCTGTCCCGCAGACATTGGAGACACACGTACCGGGGATTGGTTTCAAACCCAGAAGAGATGTTGTTCTGAAAGCGGAGCAAAGGGATGGTTTCAAACAAAACGCAAACAGATATGTAAGGCTCCAGGAAAATTGGGGAAATTAAGGGGGGCATGGGGGAGGTGGAATGATATTTCCGTAGAAAAACGATGTACTGACAGGTTTGGGAATGTTTTGAAATAAAGTGTCTCCTCTCCAACCTTATATATACAGACTAAAAGTTTGATGTGAGTCGGATTTTTTCTATGCGAAGTTCTTCCAAGTGAATGGCTCCACATTCTGTTAATGTGGATTTAAGAGTGTTGTTTTGAAACAGTAGCGGAAAAATGAAAAAAATTATCTGTAGTCTTGTAATAGCCCTTTGCCTTTCTGTCTTCTTACTTGTATTAAGCATCAGAAGCGGCTCTGTTGACACCGAGATTATTAATGAAATGGCAAGTGTAAACAACTCTCTTGCGCAGCAACTGTTTTTTGACAACATTAATGACGGTATCATTGAAATATTTGTTCCGGAAGGCAATACCATTACATATTTTCCCCATAGTAAATATACTGTGAAAGGTAAGCGTCACACCTGCCCCATCTTTTAATTGAATTCGTCTTGAATAATATTGCCGTCCTTTCGGTTTTATCCCGGATT
>JAVVEL010000198.1:0-177 GCA_032260385.1 Bacteroidales bacterium
GTGTTCCAGTAATTTATGGAATTATATTTTTGTAAATATAAAAATGTGTTCCAGTAATTTATTGAATTATATTTTTGAGTTTTTGAAAAAAACTCGAGAGGTAAATATAAACATGAATAATATAAAATAAATTTAACGGTTATATTTTTGAGTTGGTAAACCAACTCGAGAGGTAAA
>JAVVEL010000198.1:277-778 GCA_032260385.1 Bacteroidales bacterium
GTGTTCCAGTAATTTATGGAATTATATTTTTGTAAATATAAAAATGTGTTCCAGTAATTTATTGAATTATATTTTTGTAAATATAAACATGAATAATATAAAATAAATTTAACGGTTATATTTTTGAGTTGGTAAACCAACTCGAGAGGTAAATATAAAAATGTGTTCCAGTAATTTATGGAATTATATTTTTGTAAATATAAAAATGTGTTCCAGTAATTTATTGAATTATATTTTTGAGTTTTTGAAAAAAACTCGAGAGGTAAATATAAACATGAATAATATAAAATAAATTTAACGGTTATATTTTTGAGTTGGTAAACCAACTCGAGAGGTAAATATAAAAATGTGTTCCAGTAATTTATGGAATTATATTTTTGTAAATATAAAAATGTGTTCCAGTAATTTATTGAATTATATTTTTGTAAATATAAACATGAATAATATAAAATAAATTTAACGGTTATATTTTTGAGTTGGTAAACCAACTCGAGAGGTAAA
>JAVVEL010000198.1:878-986 GCA_032260385.1 Bacteroidales bacterium
GTGTTCCAGTAATTTATGGAATTATATTTTTGTAAATATAAAAATGTGTTCCAGTAATTTATTGAATTATATTTTTGAGTTTTTGAAAAAAACTCGAGAGGTAAATAT
>JAVVEL010000199.1:0-912 GCA_032260385.1 Bacteroidales bacterium
CTATTACCAAATACAACCACCGGCATAATCAGACCCGTATGCAACACAAGCCCTATTGCCGTGAAGAATGCTTCCTGGCCAATGAAAAGCAGCAATTACAACCACTGCCTGAAGAACCTTATGAGATCAAGTATTACAGGGAATTAAAGGTTGCTAAAAACAACCATATCCGTCTGAGTTGTGACAAACATTATTACAGTGTCCCCTATCGCTGGATCGGTGAAAAGGTAAAAGTCATTTATACAAGGTCCATGGTGCGCATATATGCTAAAGGAGACCAGGTAGCTATCCATCAAAGGGATTATACCCCCTATGGCTATACCACTGTCAAAGAGCATTTGTGTTCTCACCACCAGCATTACCTTGACAGGAGCCCGGCATATTATATTGCCCGGGCAGGTAAAATGACAGATGAATTACAGCAAATAGTTGAACTACTGTTTCAGGGTGGCAGGTTCCCGGAACAGAACTACCAAACCTGTGAGGGTTTATTTAGCCTGTACAGGAAAACAAGTCCGGGGATCTTCTCCAGGGCCTGCAAAAATGCCCTGGAATGCAAAACATACTCCTACCGTTTTTTGATGAGGGTCATCGAAAACATGAATAAATATCCTGAACAGGAAACCCCGCCGGCCGCTCTACCTGTACATGAGAATATCCGGGGGAAGGAATACTATAAACAGTTAAACATTAATTTTTAATCCTATGACAGAAATCGAAACTAAATTAAAGCAATTACGCCTGAAAGGAATGTTACAAAGTTGGGAAGCCATGAAAGAAACCCGTAGTATCCATGAATTATCCTTTCAAGATGGTATGGAAATGTTATTGCAGGCAGAAGAAGAACAACGGCGCAACAGCCGTTTTGAACGTTTGCTAAAAAGTGCCAGGTTCCGTTACCAGGCCAGTATT
>JAVVEL010000200.1:0-866 GCA_032260385.1 Bacteroidales bacterium
GACCTATTTGTGGTGACTTTTGTTGGCTATTTTCACAATATGACTTTGGTCATCTGAGTGCTAAATGTGT
Source organism: Bacteroidales bacterium (assembly GCA_032260385.1). GTDB lineage: Bacteria > Bacteroidota > Bacteroidia > Bacteroidales > VadinHA17 > UBA9300. The sequence continues at coordinate 71 of JAVVEL010000200.1, forward strand.
CACACCTGGACTGATGGCTTCACTTTGGCAGGTTGCTGCAAATGGTCAACTGCTTACACTTTAGCTCCCTGAAATCTATTCCCGAGCAAGCTGACCCCTAATGCTGATCAAATTTAACCCCAAATAAAAAACTGCCATGGTCATTCTGACAGGGCTTACTCCTTTTTTATTCAGGTGGTTTGGTTTTTGGGTAAAAGGATTGAAGTAGTGAATCCTAACCTATTAAACTCTATGGAATAATTTCTTAATTGTATACAACAAAATCGATAGAATTTCCTGATTTTGTTTTTTTAAGAACTTCTTCAATTGAAGATCTTTCACCTTCTGAATTATAGTACCTGCCCGCACTGATATATCTTATTTTGGTGGTAGATGTTCTGACAAGTTCATTCCAGGCCGAGGTCCATATCTTTGAAGAGTCTGTTGTATGTGGGTGGTGTAATACTATATCTGGTTCTTCCTTATTAATTAGGGTTTGCTGAGAAAGTCAGCAAACCAGTTTATAATATTTTACTTTCTGATTCATATTAGTTCCGATGGTTGGATTTTGATCCAGATATGGGTTTAATGGCAAGCAGATCAAAAGCCACCGGTCCATCCATCTGGTAATCCATCTGAAAAATGAGCACAAAAAATCTTTGACCTGATAGTTTATCAGGTTCATTACAAAGAAAATACATGCCACCCAGCTTTCTGAAGTGGCACTTAGCCTGGCCCGGATCCTGACTTGTGACAATTAGTGCGGTAGAAGTTTCCACCTTCTCACTAATGGCGCTAACTGGCTATCCATTAATTC
>JAVVEL010000201.1:0-814 GCA_032260385.1 Bacteroidales bacterium
GTGTACCCTGGCGGAAGCCCCTTTCGCGGAAGTAGGACAGGCCTATTGATTTACCTTCTTCGTCGTTGAAGAGGTTTTGTTCGAATGTGCGCGCTGCATATGATGTGATCACCAGCATGCTTTCCCTCTCGTTTTTCTTTTCTATGTCCTCGGCGGTGAGCTCTTTTTCTTCTATTTCTATGTGGTACTTGCGTGCGAGGTACCTGAGGGCTTCGGGGTAGCTGTGTGATTCATGCTCCATTATGAAGTTAACGGCATTACCGCCTTTGCCGCAGCCGAAGCATTTGAAGATGCCTTTTGACGGTGATACGGTAAAGGAGGGTGTTTTCTCGTTATGGAAGGGGCAGAGGCCGATATAGTTGACCCCCCGTTTCCTGAGCGAGACGAATTCCTGTACGACATCTTCGATGTGTGCAGTGTCAAGTATCTGTTCTACTGTGTGATGAGGGATCATGGGTCTTTGTTGTTGCTGGATGCAATTTAGCAATAATATGGGTGGGATGAAAGATTGATTTGGGAAAAGGAGGGGTGGTTAATAATTAATTTGGTGGGTTTACTTCAGGGAGGAGCGAGACAGAGGAGGAGGTATGAGACAAAGAGGAGGTGGTTTCGGAGGGTTATTTGTAAAGTTCTTTGGAGAGCCAGGATATTTTTTATTATTATCCATGTATATTTAAAGTATTATTTTATATTTGCATGGTTAAGTAATTTAATATGTATATAAGCAGGGTACTTGAAGAGAAAGTTCTTGAATCGCTTGAAAACAACCCGGTGACTGCAATTACCGGGCCCAGGCAATGTGGTAAATCAACGC
>JAVVEL010000202.1:0-729 GCA_032260385.1 Bacteroidales bacterium
AATATTGATCGGACCTGCAAGTTCACTTATCCCGACAGTTATTTGTTTCTTGTCGGGTCTATGATCACGACTATATCCGTATTTTCCCAGTTTACTTTTATCGCCATACAGAACCAGACTTGTCCAATCCAGATTGACATCAGTATGCTCAAAATTATAAGTTTGGAATAATCTGTCCTGGATATCTGAAATTATTTCTTCCCTGTTCTTTCCTATGGTTTCGAGTGTTCTGAAGAGTGTCCGTTCTTCGAAGATCTTAAGGTTAAAGGTTTCAAGGACTTCACCTCGATTTATCCATCCACTGGCCTTACTTATGCTGAGATTTTCTGTCAGCTTGTAACTTAAAAGAGCTTGGATGAGAGAGTTTATGTCTCTTCCTTTCTTTTTGTATTTCTCAAAAACACCTGAAAAGGCTAATTTTTCATATTTGTTTTTTACAGCAAGAATGGTTCCAATAGGAAAGCATATATTCTCATTTGGGATTATTTCATCTGTCCTTAGTTTCGTTTGGTATGTCATTAATAACAAACATGCTGAGGACAATATTATTATTTATCTGTCAAAGTCAGGCTGATAACAATTTCCAAAAACCATCTATCACCACACCTGTACTTTCTTCCCGCAATGTTACTACGGGTGAACATGTTTAGATAACAGCAACAGTATCAGTGGGTGCAACATATGCTTTCGTAGATGGTGCACAATACCGGATAACAAATGCTTCCGGAG
>JAVVEL010000203.1:0-668 GCA_032260385.1 Bacteroidales bacterium
AAAAAAGAACCGATTGACGCCAAAGAAGATAATGCTGATGATGAACACGCCGTGCCGCAGCAGCGGCCGCACACCGAAAAAAAAAAACCCGACACAACGGGCCACGCTTCACGGGGTTTTACCCCTGAAGGGGGGCCTATCCTTACACGGCCGCCGCAGCGGCAATGGCCTTAATCGAACAATAGTAGGTACCAATATGAAACACAAAAATAAACGCAGCATCTTGAAACACTCCAATCTTGCCATCCTTACGGGTAAGAATAGTTTAAAGTATAGTAAAATGAAAAAGCAGATCAAGGGTGATGAATTATGAAAAAATCAAAACCATACAAACCTTACGTACCGGGGTATCTCGGTGTTGGTTCGAAGTGGGCCGCAGCATCTACAAAAAAAACAGGCAAGAAACTCAAAAAATCCGTTAAACGTGGCGGGATCAAGCTGGGTACCTGGGGCGGGCGGCAAGGTATTTCCCTTACTGTGAAGGGCGCATCTGCGGCGTCACGGGCAGGGCGTGGCATCTGGGGAAAGCTGTTTTATCGGGGTGGTAAGTAGTGAACCGCCCTAAAGCCCTGGCGGGTCTTGACAGGCATCTAATCGGCCGCGCTCCGTCGGGCTGTCTTGTAATTTGGCACAATGACCCATCAGGTCCTGCGGCCGTTGTCATAACC
>JAVVEL010000204.1:0-666 GCA_032260385.1 Bacteroidales bacterium
TCTTGCTTTTCCATATTCAATCCCTATTTATCTTGGAGGCGCAATTATTGTTAGTAGTATATACTATCTTATCCCCCTCTCCATTATCGTGTACACCTTGTTTCCAGACTTATATTGAAAGGCAAAGCCGAAGCCATTGTTTACTGGTCTGCAGGTATCCTTATAGCATTCTACGAGCCCCTTACCAATCCCGGAATATCCATCATCAGGGAAGTAGGGCTTGTTGCCCTTCCACTGTCGATATCTGTTCTTGTTTTCAACCTGGTAACTATTCTTTTTATCCGCAGATATGGATTTATTGCAGCCTTGCTATTGCGCATTGGCCATTACGCAGTATGGCATATAATCTACCCGGTCTTTTAATCGCAGAGAGTTTAGTGACGGAGGGTTTTCTCATGGCTATCGTTTTGTACTGTATATGCGATCTTACATCTTCACTCGATTAATTGATAAATATTTAGTAATTTTTAAAATAATTTGAGAGCTAATATTTTGTATATTAAATTCAGTGACAGAATATTACACACACCTATCCCCCCCTTAAATAAAACCTGTGTGGGGAAAGATGTCTTTTATTTATAACTATTAAATTGTAATTTTGATATTGAATTGTTTATCAATGCTATCAAGATTGTTTTCACGGCAGGTAATATTCCTTATTGCCTG
>JAVVEL010000205.1:0-621 GCA_032260385.1 Bacteroidales bacterium
ACAATACTCAAAGCCTATTCGTTCTCTATTTCAATTAATGCCGCAAGTAGTGCAATAGGTGGTGTAATAGGTGGTGCAATTGAGCTTACACCGGCGACTAGCTATGAAATTCATAATAGGTAAAAAACTACCTATTTCCCCCCTTGATTAATATTAGAAGTTTTCCTCCCTTTATTGATTTTATAAATCTCAATTATATATATCCGAAGTAGAGAATACATCAATATGCATAGAGCATTAGATTAAAAAGTAAGGATTTAATAGAACTGTTATTAATAAACATCAATAAGTAATTAATTACATACCCGATTTGAAAATTTATTCTATTCTTTAATAAATAGGTTTAGGTACACAATTAAAAATTATAAGGAGGTTCAGGCAACAATAGCCAAATCAAGCCTTGCCAGCTTACATGAAATTTCAAATATTTATTAATTTAAAACCAAATTATTATGAAGTTTTTGAATTATTTTTTATTAATACCATTATTTTCCATTATTTTGATGGGTTGTGATAAAAGTGAAGAACGATATAGTTGTAGTGATGAGGTTCATAATTGGACTAGTGAGCATATTAAATCTTTAGCTAATTTAAACCGTGAGGAACTTGCAACTCTACCGT
>JAVVEL010000206.1:0-614 GCA_032260385.1 Bacteroidales bacterium
AATGATTGATCCTTGCCTGTCTTTTCCTGAGCATGAAGAGTTCCTGTTATTAAGGGATTCAGAAAAAATGATATTAAAAGCAGCAGACAACAAGAACTGAATTTCCCGGATTTAATGAACTTTATTGAATATTTCATAATTCGAGATGTTAGGGCTATTTAAAAGTTTGAGTCTAAAGGTTATTGATTCAACAAGTTAAGATTGTTTTGGAAAAAATGCAAACTTTTTATCCAGGTTGCCAGATCATGGCTTTTCACCATATAAAAGCAGAAAAAACGGCGCCAGTTTTTTCGCCAGTATTCCTGTAAATCCATGTAAAACAATGTAATATTCTACATATAATATACATTTTATTTTACTGGTGTAAACACATAAAATCCTGAATGCGTTGAGGATAACTCAAATTTCCCAACTTTTTCGGACCGGATAACATCTCAAAAAAAGGAAACTCATAATCAGGGGGTCGCACACAAGCCTTCGCGGCAGTCTGGCCCCTCGGGTGAATGATCCCCCGGATCATTCCTATTCCCTCGGTCCGGTTCGAGCCCAGCTGGGCCCACTCAAAATCAAGAAGGTACAACCTCAAAAGTTGTAACTTTTTTTTTGGTGCCAGT
>JAVVEL010000207.1:0-606 GCA_032260385.1 Bacteroidales bacterium
GGTTCTATTCCTTCCATGCCTTTTTCATCATCATACTCAAACTTATTGCATACATTACACTTGTACTTAGTCATTTTTACTTACCACCTGTCTGTGTACAGAAGTACAACTTATCTAATTTGTTCTCTTTATATACATCACATGTCGCACAGATGCACCCAGCTTCTTCTGTAATACAGTTACTTTTTTCAAATGCACAGAACAAACCTTCAAAATGATCAAGTTCTCCAATGTTGCCTTTTAACATAGTCATCATGTTTTTAGGCATTGCTTTCATCTTACATCCCATCTTATAGCTTGGACATTTCATGCAAATGCATTTTTTCAAATTTTCTTTTGTTTTTTCTACTTTTGCCATTTTTTACCCCCTTAAATATTTTATACATGGAGACTGTCGGAAAAGTACAAAAATCGAAATATTGTATGAAAATTGACACAGTAAATCACTATGCATTGCCATATTAAAATGTTAGGTCTGGTTGAAATACCTCGAAATATCGACTTTCCCGACAGTCTCTTACTATTATCTCTGTTTTATATCAATCAACCTTAACTAGAAAGTACCGGCCATGATAGATATCATATTTCTTCAAACCGAAATATTTT
>JAVVEL010000208.1:0-595 GCA_032260385.1 Bacteroidales bacterium
ATTATGTGAACGGAAGGTTATCTCTCCAATCTTTTCTTTATCCCCACTTGAATGCGATGTAGGAATCAGCCCCACATAAGATGCAAATTTTTCATCTTTAGAAAAGCGTTTAATGTTTTCCACTTCGGTAAGTATGATCATTGAATTTGTCAATCCAATTCCAGGGATGCTTCGGAGAAGTTTTACCTGTTTACTATACTTTGGCCCTTCAGATAATTTTTTAATCATTTTCGTAACTTCCAACAACAGCTTACGTTGATTTCTGGACTCCTCTATTAATGTGTCCAATGCCTGTCGACCGGACTGCTCTTTCATAGTTATGCTTTCGAGCCATTTCATAAAACGGGCTGACCAATGTGTGCTTCTGCGCTCAAATTCAGGTGGGAAAGTAATGCCGTAGAAATACAAGAATGACTTGATGCGTTGTTTAAACCTGGTCAGATCTCCAACAAGCATTGACCTCGCACGAACTAATGATCGATCATCAAGGGTACTTTCCGAAGGAACATAGATTGGGATCAGGTCACCACTACGCAATGATCTGGCTATTTTTCTACTGTCCCTTTTATCCTCTTTCTGCACTTTCTCTTTTTGT
>JAVVEL010000209.1:0-594 GCA_032260385.1 Bacteroidales bacterium
TCGAGTTCTATTCGAATAAATCTCATGGTAATTTCGGTTCATCCCCACGCGGGTGGGGAACTCGCGAACTTTGTCTTTTAGGACTGGTTTTAATGCGGTTCATCCCCACGCGGGTGGGGAACTCGACACAATGTTAATATTAAGCCCATTAACTACCGGTTCATCCCCACGCGGGTGGGGAACTCAGGGATAAAATTGAAAAGGTTAGATAATATATCGGTTCATCCCCACGCGGGTGGGGAACTCAAGCAAATTGAGGAACGAATTGAACAGTACGGCGGTTCATCCCCACGCGGGTGGGGAACTCTATTTGTAATACTGTCAATTTGAATTTGTGACCGGTTCATCCCCACGCGGGTGGGGAACTCTACCGATATGCTGGGGGTGCCTGCACTGGCTGCGGTTCATCCCCACGCGGGTGGGGAACTCTCCTGCGTGAGGATCAAAATCAATAGAGTACCCGGTTCATCCCCACGCGGGTGGGGAACTCTCATTTTTCACCCTCACGGCCTGAATTTAAGGCGGTTCATCCCCACGCGGGTGGGGAACTCGATACCTGTACCTACTCCGGCCTGAAAACCGCCGGTTCATCCC
>JAVVEL010000210.1:0-574 GCA_032260385.1 Bacteroidales bacterium
TATTGTCCTGGCTGAAGTTTTTTGCGCGCACCACGAAGGAGTTTCCATTTTCCAGGCGGATCGTGGTCTCTTCAAAGAACGGGCTGCCGATGGCGTATTCGGGCATACCCGGGGTGACCGGGTAAAAACCCATCATGGAGAACACCACGAAAGCCGACATTCCGCCGCCGTCCTCATCGCCCGGAATACCCATGAGGTCATTCCTGAACCAGTCATTGACCAGTTTATGGATCATTTTCTGTGTTTTCCATGGTTGTCCGGCATAGTTGTACAGGTAGGGAATGTGCAGCGAAGGTTCGTTGGCCATGGAAAATTGTCCCACGTTCCCGGTCTGGTCGGGCAGTTGGGCATAGAACTCAAACTTGCTTCTTCCCAGTGGTTCCCGGAAGGTGGCATCCAGGTTGTTCACGAATGCTTCCTTCCCTCCCATGAGGCTGATCAGGTCGGGGATGTTGTGCTGGACATCCCACCGGTAGGTCCACCCGTTGTTTTCGTCATAATATCCCCTGGCGCCCTGTCCGCCGGAGAACCTGTAATCGAAGGGCTGAATGAAATTGCCCTGTGCATCTTTCGG
>JAVVEL010000211.1:0-551 GCA_032260385.1 Bacteroidales bacterium
CTTTGCTGTTATAGGTCCGCTTCTTGGATGGTTAACTGACAACATAAGTTTAAATATTGCTTTTTTGCTTGCCGGAGGAATTTATTTAATTACAGCAATTGCAGTTGTATTACCATGGTTAAAGCCCGACAAATAATATTATTTGAGCGTTAAACTTAACCCATCATAAGCCATAAAAACATTTTCCGGTAATTCATTTTGAATATCACCATGTTTGCCAAAACTGTGGCTGGCATGTGTCAGAAAAGCTTTTTCCGGATTAATTTTTTCAATTATCTCCAACGCCTGTTCCAGGTTAAAATGAGAAAGGTGTTTTTCTTTTCGAAGTGCGTTGATTATTAATATGCGTGATCCCTCAAGTTTTTTCATCTCATTTTCAGGAATATAGTTTGTGTCGGTGATGTAAGTTAAGTCTCCCACCCTAAAGCCAAGAACGGGTAACTTATGATGATAACAACGAATGGAGATAAACCGGATACTCTCAATATCAAACGGTCTTTCGTTAATGGAGTGTAGTTCCATCATAGGGACTCCCGGATATCTATACTCAG
>JAVVEL010000212.1:0-544 GCA_032260385.1 Bacteroidales bacterium
GGGTGCCCGTATGCCAAGACCGTTATTGGCACCGGGTGTCAGCTGAAATTCAAATCTCAGAATGAAATCACCGTACTGCTCAGATGTAAAAAGGTTTCCCCCGCTTCCTCTTTCCGGTCGGACAACTATACACCCGTCTTCAACCACGTAAGATTCCTTGTCGCCTGTCCAATTGTCGAGCGTAAGCCCGTCAAAAAGAGCCACAAAACCTTCTGCTTTCTCCTCCACGGGAAGGATGTAGCTGTTATCCTGTGCTGTTTTCTCCTCACCTGCCTGTGAAGATATAGATTCCTCAAGCAGTTTACACTTCTCATCCAGTGCAATTTTCTGGTCTTCTCTCAATGCATAGGGTTCAATTTTCTTCAGTAATTTCAGCTTTTGCCTGTCCTCCACGGGAGCATTAAACACTTTATTTATATAGTCATAAAAAGCTTTTTCTGAATAGTTTTTATTCCCCGATGCACAAATATCATAGAGCACAGAAAATGAGCTATAATCGGGCCACCCGGCAAGGGCCTCATAAACCAGTGCTCTTGTTTCAGCA
>JAVVEL010000213.1:0-537 GCA_032260385.1 Bacteroidales bacterium
GTATCCACGCATGGAATTCAAGGCCTGCATCCTCTGCAATGGCTCCCACCCTTTCGTATACGGCAGGATCCTGTCCGCCATTGTACATAAGCCCGTCAATTCCCTTCTTTTTCAGATCTTTAAACTCATCAAGTATTTCTTTATCTGACTTCTCCCTGGGGCCTGACTCCCATGCATATACAGGTATCTTGTTTTTAGGCTGGCAGCCACCAAGGGCAAATGCTACGGCTAAAAGGATTAATAGCTTTTTCATATGCTTAAAATTTTTAGGTTCAAAATATTGACTTTTTCCTGTTTGATACTGTAGTGATATATTTTATTAAAATACAAATATAATTAGAATTTTAACAGAGCCACGAAAGGCAAGCTGTTCACAATAATAATTTATCTTTATGTTATGATTTACAGGATAGCTGATATTGCCTTTGTTGTTTTTCACAGTTCCCTCATACTGTTTAATTTATTTGGCTGGATATGGAAGAAGACCAGGTTAGCCAATCTGGTCAGCATAGTGCTCACCTTTGGATCATGGACACT
>JAVVEL010000214.1:0-535 GCA_032260385.1 Bacteroidales bacterium
TGTGGATTTTTGCAGTATTAAATGCATTAATCCATGAATCAAGGCAAATATATCTTCGCTCAGCTTACAGATTTTCTACCTCGTAGAGTCTTCGATAGAATCGTGAATAAGCATAATGGAAACAAGTATGTAAGATCCTTTACCTGCTGGAATCAAATGCTTTGCATGGTTTTCGGTCAGCTTACATCAAGAGATAGCATGCGAGACTTGATTCTAAGCCTGGAAGGACATCATTCCAAGTTTTATCATCTGGGATTTAGTCCAACGTTAACGCGACGGAATCTTGGCAAAGCCAATGAAAGACGCAGTTATAAAATCTTCGAGGAATTTGCTTACGTTTTAATCGATGAAGCAAGATGCAGTTGTTACAAGGCCGACTTTGAAATCAACGTTGATGGAAATGTGTATGCTCTGGACTCAACTACCATAGACCTCTGTTTAAGTGTCTTTTGGTGGGCAGAGTTCCGAAGAACCAAAGCTGGTATCAAACTTCATACCCTGTATGATGTAAAGACCTCGATACCAACCTTTTTGT
>JAVVEL010000215.1:0-532 GCA_032260385.1 Bacteroidales bacterium
CGGGCCCGCCCGTACCGAACAAGAATTTGTTATTAATTTTTTTATTGAGCATGGTACGTTCGGGCGGGGAGTCCAGGTTAACTTACTTAAAAAATTTGCATTACAAATGAGTTATTACGCTTATGTATTATACAGCAAAAAATTTAACCGATATTATAAAGGTTCTTGTCAGGATTTAAACAAAAGGCTGGCACAACATAATTCAGGAATTACAAAATCAACCCGTCCATTTATTCCATGGGAAATCATCTATTTCGAACATTTTGAAACCCGGGAAGAAGCATTGAAAAGAGAAAAATACTTCAAATCAGCAGCTGGCAGAAGATTTTTGAAAAAGACCATCCATCTTTAATTGATTTATTTTATTTTTGTAGCCCAACTTAAAAAAGTTATTGTCCTGTGGTGTAACTGGCAACACGTCTGACTCTGGATCAGAAGAGTCCAGGTTCGAGCCCTGGCAGGACAACGGAAAGCAATTCCAAATGAATTCAAAAGCCTGCAAATCGTTTGATTTTCAGGCTTTTTTGATTTT
>JAVVEL010000216.1:0-530 GCA_032260385.1 Bacteroidales bacterium
GGTAAGATAATAGGGAAAGCGCTTGCATGTTTCTTCAACAGATCTTTGCAGGGCTCCTATTCTCACAGCATGGGTTAATTCACACCCTATTCTGAACACCGAGCTCAGGGATTTACTGATTACGGGAGGAAAAATCTTTGCTGCATTATCCAATGTCATCCATCCCCTGCTCTCAATATCGGTCTGGTAATTGCGTTTCATCCTCAAAATATCATTGACTGTAAAGTTAGCAACTTTATTTGTGTTGTTGAACAGTATGTTTTAGTTAATTGGAAACAAATACTTACTTTTAGTTTTTTAACAAACTTTTACACCGGTATAATTATGAAACAACCATGAACCGAGCTTGCGAGCTCACGAAGTAATTTTAAAAATTTAAACAGATGAAAAACAGGATTAACTATTGTTTTGTATTTTTCCTAATGACGCTTATGCTCCCGCTAATTCAGCCGGCGAGCGCCCAACGCTACAGGTCACAAGAAGGGATTATTGGTTGGGCTGACGACAATCACTACCTTGAAAGAACAGTT
>JAVVEL010000217.1:0-523 GCA_032260385.1 Bacteroidales bacterium
TCGGATGCACGTATTCGCGCAGCGCGTGCATGAGAGTCTGATAGTCAAACTCTTCTTCCGTGATGCGTTCACGCAATGCAACTATGTCGATCTGTGCTGCCATGTAAAATAATGGTCAGTATGTCATCACTTTAGTGACATACTATGCAGTTTTATTCATAATTCCAACTGAAATCGAGCAAGGCGCAGATTTTCAGGATTCGATGTGCGCTGATTCTTTGCTGAATTGCGAAATTTGCGTAACTTTGTTGTCTCTCTGGAAATGAATCATGGAAAGAGAGAAGCCTGGAGAGGTGCAGGAGTGGCTTAACTGGCACGCCTGGAAAGCGTGTGTACGTGCAAGCGTACCGTGGGTTCGAATCCCACCCTCTCCGCTCCCCAATACGAGACAGCCCGGAATCAATGATTTCGGGCTGTTTTCGTAGATTCACATCCACTGGAATCGACTCAATCCACTGGAATTCACTGCATGTTGGATGTTTTTTTCAGCATTCTAATTCCGCAACTCCGACTTTCTCGTGAT
>JAVVEL010000218.1:0-519 GCA_032260385.1 Bacteroidales bacterium
GAGAAAATTTCCGCCCGGCCCCACTCGAGTGTGTCTTTTCGTTCAGCAAAAAATATATTATAAACACGATCCCCTTCAAATGTTTTATTGTTAATCACACCTGAAGTACGCCTGTCAGAGCAGAAAACAATTCCCTTATTCAAAAGAACTGCCGACATTTCATTGAACTGGCCCGAGCTTACGGGAAGCCTTTCGACCTCGAACATACTGCTTGCCTGCCCCCGTAGCGAAACTGCAGGCAGAAACATAAGAATCAGTGATATGTATCCGAAGTATATCCTTCTCATTTTAAAAATATCGTGGATTAGCGGCACTCACTGTTTTACCAAACTCGAACCTCAGGGCAAGCTCATGTGTGCCACCCACAAAAGTGCTTATACTGCCGAGATTATATTCATAGGCATAACCAATCCTCATTTGCTGACTTATCTTCAGCTCAACAATACCAACCAGAACCTCTTCCCCCAGTCTCCAGGAAGCCCCGAGCCACAATATGTCAGATATTATAAAGTTCCCATT